>NZ_JAOWEE010000043.1:0-117019 GCF_030334295.1 Citrobacter sp. Cf088 | reverse complement strand
TCTGCCGGAGGGGTTGTCTATGGTTAAACAGCGGAAAGGGATATGACGGCGCACACGCATAGCATCGGGAAGGAAGTCTCTTCAGTCATTGCCCAGTCATGGCATCGTTGCAGCAAGTTTATGCAGCGGGAAACCTGGCAGGCGCCGCATCAGGCGCAGGGACTGACCTTTGAGTCGATTTGTCGTCGCAAGACGGCGTTGCTGACGATTGCTCAGGCTGCGCTGGAAGATGCCTGGGAGTTTATGGACGGCCGCCCGTGCGCGCTGCTGATTCTGGATGAATCAGCCTGTATTCTCAGCCGTTGCGGCGATCCGCAGACGGTAGAACAGCTGGCGGAGCTTGGGTTTCGTGACGGCAGCTACTGTGCAGAAAGCATCATTGGCAGTTGTGCCCTGTCGCTGGCGACGATGCCGGGCCAGCCGACAAAAACCTCTGGCGAGCAGCATTTTAAACAGGCGCTGCATCCGTGGTCGTTCTGCTCGACGCCGGTCTTCGATAACCATGGTCGACTGTTCGGCTCCATCTCGCTATGTTGTCTGGTGGAGCATGAGTGCGTTTCTGATTTATCCCTGACGCTGGCGATTGCCAGAGAAGTCGGCAACTCTTTGCTGACCGACAGCCTGCTGGCTGAATCCAACCGCCATCTGAACCAGATGTACGGGCTGCTGGAGAGTATGGATGATGGTGTGATGGCCTGGAACGAACAGGGCGTATTGCAGTTCATCAATGCGCGAGCGGCGCTGCTTTTGCATCTCGATGCGCAGGCCAGTCAGGGGAAAAACATTCACGATCTGCTCAATCTCCCCATGCTGCTGCGCCGGGCGATCAAACATGCCCGCGGTCTGAATCACGTCGAAGTTACCTTTGAAAGCCAGCATCAGTTTGTTGATGCCGTCATTACCCTGAAGCCGATTGTTGAGGAGCAGGGCAACAGCTTTATTCTGCTGCTGCATCCAGTGGAACAAATGCGCCAACTGATGACCAGCCAGCTCGGCAAGGTGAGCCACACCTTTGAGCAGATGTCGACTGACGATCCGGAAACCCGCCGCTTGATCCATTTTGGACGCCAGGCAGCGAGGGGGAGTTTCCCGATCCTGCTGTGTGGGGAAGAGGGTGTTGGTAAAGAACTGCTGAGTCAGGCCATTCACAATGAAAGCGAGCGCGCCAGCGGGCCGTATATCGCCGTGAACTGTCAGTTGTATGCCAACAGCGTACTGGGGCAGGATTTTATGGGCAGTGCGCCCACCGACGATGAAAATGGCCGGTTGAGCCGTCTTGAACTGGCGAACGGCGGCACGCTGTTTCTGGAAAAAATTGAATATCTGGCACCGGAGCTGCAATCCGCGCTGTTACAGGTGATCAAACAGGGGGTGTTAACCCGCCTGGATGCCCGTCGGCTGATTCCGGTGGATGTCAAAGTGATCGCCACCACCACGGTTGATCTCGCCAATCTGGTGGAGCAAAACCGCTTTAGCCGTCAGCTGTATTATGCGCTGCACTCTTTTGAGATAGTGATCCCACCGCTGCGGGCGCGGCGCAGTAGTATTCCCTCGCTGATTTATACGCGGCTGAATAGCCTGAAAAAACGCTTTTCATACAGTTTGAAGATCGACGACGACGCGCTGGCGCAACTGGTGGCCTATTCGTGGCCGGGCAATGACTTTGAGCTGAACAGCATTATCGAAAACATCGCCATCAGCAGTGATAACGGCCATATTCGGCTGAGCAATCTACCGGATTATTTGTTTGCCGAACGTCCAGGTCTGGAGACGGCGTCTTCACTGCTGCCTGCTAGTCTGACGTTTACCGCTATCGAAAAAGAGGCGATTATCCATGCTGCCCGCGTCACCAGCGGGCGCGTGCAGGAGATGTCGCAACTGTTGAATATCGGTCGCACTACCTTGTGGCGCAAGATGAAGCAGTACGACATTGATGCCAGCCAGTTTAAGCGCAAGCATCTGGACTAGTTTCTTCAATTCTCGCCATCGAGAACAGCGCGTCTGACAGTCGGTTGATATAACGCCTGGGTTCATCGCGTAACGTTAGCGATCTGCTCATCGCGATGAGGACCCGCTCCAGTCGGCGCGTCAGGGTTCGCGCAACGTGTAGCTGTGCCGATGCGAGATTTTTCCCCGGAATAACAAACTCTTTGAGCGGGCCGCTTTGCGCCATATTACGGTCAATAAGCTGCTCCAGCGCCTGAGTATCCTCTTCACCAATACGCTGTTGTAAGCGAGCGAGTCCTTTCTCATCGCTGGCGAGTTCCGCACCCAGAACAAACAGCATTTTCTGTATGGCGTGCAGATCCTGGCGTAGCCCGGCCTGACGCGTGCTGGCATAGCAGACGCCAAGTTGGGAAATCAGTTCATCCACCGTGCCATAGGCCTCAACGCGGATGTCGTCTTTGTCGATACGGCTGCCGCCAAACAGTGCGGTCGTGCCTTTATCGCCGGTTCGGGTGTAGATGCGGTACATTTATTTTATCTCGCTGAAGGGAAGCACTTTGACCAGTTGACCAGCATTAGCACCGAGGACGCGGAGCCGGGCTGCACCGGCGCGGATATGACCACGGATCAGCGCCCGATCCTCGGGCAACTGGGCGTGGGTTAACGCAATATCACCCGTGGCGTTAAGACCCAGACCGACACGTAGCGTTGAGCTTTTGGCCGCAAGTTTGCTCAATGCCAGTGCGCAGTCATGCTCGTCGCAACAGATTGCCCGGCAAGGGACGCCTTGCTCTTCCAGTCCCCAGCACAGCTCATCAAGCACGCGAGTATCCTGCCAGCGTGAGTGATAAAACAGATGTACGCCCGGTGATGAAAGTGACATTGCGCCCCCTGTACTATCAGAATGCCTGACGGAAGATCTCGGCAATTTCTTTCTCGTTCCCTTTGCGCGGGTTAGAGAAGGCGTTGCCGTCCTTCAGCGCCATTTCCGCCATGTACGGGAAATCGGCTTCTTTGACACCCAGATCGCGCAGATGCTGCGGAATGCCGATGTCAGCAGAGAGACGGGCAATGGCGTGAATAGCCAGTTCGGCGGCATCCATGGTGGAAAGTCCGTCAGTGTTTTCGCCCATAAACTCTGCAATGTCGGCAAATTTTTCCGGGTTAGCGATCAGGTTATAGCGCGCCACGTGCGGCAGCAGTACGGCATTCGCCACGCCGTGCGGCATGTCGTACAGACCGCCAAGCTGATGCGCCATCGCGTGAACGTAGCCGAGGTTGGCGTTGTTGAAAGCCATACCTGCCAGCAGGGAGGCGTAGGCCATGTTCTCGCGAGCTTTCAGGTTGCTGCCCAGCGCTACGGCCTGACGCAAGTTGCGTGCGATCAGGCGAATAGCCTGAATAGCGGCAGCGTCGGTGACCGGGTTGGCATCTTTGGAAATATAGGCTTCCACGGCGTGGGTCAGGGCGTCCATACCCGTCGCGGCGGTCAGCGGGGCGGGTTTGCCAAGCATCAGCAGCGGATCGTTAATGGAGACCGACGGCAGGTTACGCCAACTGACAATCACAAACTTCACTTTGGTCTTGGTATTGGTCAGCACGCAGTGGCGGGTGACTTCGCTGGCGGTACCGGCAGTGGTATTCACCGCAACGATCGGCGGCAGCGGGTTGGTCAGGGTTTCAATCCCGGCATAGCTGTAGAGATCGCCTTCGTGAGTTGCTGCGATACCGATGCCTTTACCGCAGTCATGCGGGCTACCGCCACCGACGGTAACGATGATATCGCAATGCTCTTTGCGAAAGACTTCCAGACCGTCACGCACGTTGGTGTCTTTGGGGTTAGGTTCAACGCTATCAAAAACCACCACGTCAATGCCCGCTTCACGTAAATGGGCGAGGGTTTTATCTACCGCGCCGTCTTTAATGGCCCGCAGACCTTTATCAGTAACCAGCAGCGCTTTTTTACCGCCTAACAGTTTGCAGCGTTCGCCGACAACGGAAATAGCATTGGGGCCAAAGAAGTTCACATTTGGCACCAGGTAATCAAACATACGATAGCTCATAATATACCTTCTTAGATTTAAATTATAATTCAGAGAAACAATTCAGTGCGGTTTCTGCTAATAATCTGTCTTGTTCCACGGTGCCGCCGCTAACGCCAACGGCACCAATTAATTTACCGTTTAATATGACAGGTAAACCGCCGCCGAAAATAACAATGCGCTGTTGGTTGGTAAGCTGCAAACCATATAGCGAAGCACCAGGTTGTACCGCATCGGTAATTTCATGGGTACCCTGGCGCAGGCAGCAGGCGGTATACGCTTTATTAAGAGAGATATCACAGCTGGTGACAAACGCATCGTCCATGCGTTGCATTAGCAGCGTATTCCCACCGCGATCCACCACGGAAAAGACCACCGGAACGCTGATCTCAAGCGCTTTAGCCTCAACGGCCTGCGCCATTTTTTTTGCAGCCGCCAGCGTAATGGTGGCAATTTGTTGGCTCTTATTCACAGTTTCTCCTGAAAATGTTGTAGGGCTGAGGTCACGAAACATATCGCGCAACAGCTATTTTTATCATTGGCTTTACCTTATTTTCTCGCCGCACGTTATTAAGTCAATAGGGCGAAAATTTCAAAGATATTAAATTCACCTTCCCGGTTTTGCGTTTATTGATAATGATCATTTAACCTCGTCACAATTCACGATGGATATTCCTGAATTGCGTTTCAATATGAAACGATGCGTTTTTATTAGGTACCAAATTGGAACGAAATTAATTTTATTTTTTTATTGTTCTGCTCATTTAGAGTTCGACCATTGCTGATGAAAGGCGAATGACGGGTGTTGTGTCCCCGGCAATGCGGCCCGGCGTCCCTATTTTTTATCTTTTGAGTCAATAAATCATGAGAAGATCAAAACGATTCGAAGTACTTGCGAAGCGGCCTGTAAATCAGGATGGGCTGATTGGCGAATGGCCTGAAGAGGGGCTGATCGCCATGGAAAGCCCCTACGATCCAGCGTCGTCGGTGAAGGTGGAAAATGGTCGTATTGTTGAGCTGGACGGTAAGAGCCGCGCCGAGTTCGACATGATCGACCGTTTCATTGCCGACTACGCCATTAACGTGGCTGAGGCCGAGCACGCCATGCAGCTCGACGCGCTGGAGATCGCCAGAATGCTGGTGGATATCCACGTCAGTCGGGAAGATATTATTGCCATTACCACTGCCATCACCCCGGCGAAAGCGGTGGAAGTGATGGCGCAAATGAACGTGGTGGAGATGATGATGGCGCTGCAAAAAATGCGTGCCAGACGCACGCCCTCCAACCAGTGCCACGTGACCAACCTGAAAGATAACCCGGTACAGATTGCCGCCGACGCTGCTGAAGCGGGGATCCGTGGCTTTTCCGAGCAGGAAACGACGGTTGGCATCGCCCGCTACGCGCCGTTTAACGCCCTGGCGCTGCTGGTGGGTTCCCAGTGCGGTCGTCCTGGTGTGCTGACGCAATGTTCTGTTGAAGAGGCCACGGAGCTGGAGCTGGGCATGCGTGGGCTAACCAGTTATGCCGAAACTGTGTCGGTGTATGGCACAGAATCGGTGTTTACCGACGGTGATGACACTCCGTGGTCCAAAGCGTTTCTCGCCTCGGCTTATGCATCGCGTGGCCTGAAGATGCGCTACACCTCCGGCACTGGCTCGGAAGCGCTGATGGGCTATTCCGAAAGTAAATCGATGCTATATCTGGAGTCGCGCTGCATTTTTATCACTAAAGGCGCGGGCGTACAGGGGCTGCAAAACGGTGCGGTCAGCTGCATCGGCATGACCGGCGCCGTGCCTTCGGGGATCCGCGCGGTGCTGGCGGAAAACCTGATTGCCTCAATGCTCGACCTTGAAGTGGCCTCCGCCAATGACCAGACCTTTTCTCACTCCGATATTCGCCGTACTGCCCGCACCCTGATGCAGATGCTGCCGGGTACCGACTTTATTTTCTCTGGTTACAGCGCGGTACCCAACTACGACAACATGTTTGCCGGGTCGAACTTCGACGCTGAAGACTTCGATGATTACAACATCCTGCAACGCGATCTGATGGTTGACGGCGGTCTGCGTCCGGTGACTGAAGAAGAAACCATCGCTATACGCAATAAGGCTGCACGCGCCATTCAGGCGGTGTTCCGCGAACTGGGCCTGCCGCTGATTAGCGATGAAGAAGTGGAAGCCGCTACTTATGCTCACGGCAGCAAAGATATGCCTGCGCGCAATGTAGTGGAGGATCTGGCGGCCGTGGAAGAGATGATGAAGCGTAATATCACCGGGCTGGATATCGTCGGCGCGTTGAGTTGCAGCGGTTTTGAAGATATCGCCAGCAATATCCTCAATATGCTGAGACAGCGTGTTACTGGTGATTACCTGCAAACGTCGGCCATTCTGGATCGCCAGTTCGACGTCGTCAGCGCCGTCAACGACATCAATGATTATCAGGGACCTGGTACCGGCTATCGCATCAGTGCCGAACGCTGGGCGGAAATTAAAAATATTGCGGGCGTGGTTCAGCCCGGCTCGATCGAATAAGGCGGAACACTGTGGAATGCACAACTGAACGTAAGCCGGTTTTCACCTTACAAGTGAGCGAAGGCGAGGCGGCTAACGCGGATGAACGCGTGGATGAAGTGGTGATTGGCGTCGGCCCGGCCTTTGGCAAGCACCAGCATAAAACCCTGATTGATATGCCTCACAACGCGATTCTGAAAGAGCTGGTTGCTGGCATCGAAGAAGAGGGATTACATGCGCGGGTAGTGAGGATCCTGCGCACCTCGGATGTTTCTTTTATGGCATGGGATGCGGCAAACCTCAGCGGCTCAGGCATCGGGATTGGCATCCAGTCGAAAGGAACCACGGTGATTCATCAGCGCGATCTGCTGCCGTTAAGCAACCTCGAGCTGTTCTCTCAGGCTCCGCTGCTGACGCTGGAAACCTATCGTCAGATTGGTAAAAACGCCGCGCGATATGCACGCAAAGAGTCGCCTTCGCCGGTGCCAGTGGTCAATGACCAGATGGTGCGCCCTAAATTTATGGCCAAGGCCGCGCTGTTTCATATCAAAGAAACCAAACACGTGGTGCAGGATGCTGCGCCTGTCACGTTGCATATTGCACTGGTAAGGGAATGACCATGAACGACAACATCATGACTGCGCAGGATTACCCATTAGCGACCCGCTGCCCGGAGAAAATCCAGACGCCTACCGGCAAGCCGCTAACCGACATTACTCTTGAGAATGTGCTGGCGGGCCGCGTAGGACCGCAGGATGTGCGTATTTCTCAGCAAACGCTGGAGTACCAGGCGCAGATTGCCGAGCAGATGCAGCGTCATGCCGTGGCGCGCAATTTTCGTCGTGCGGCAGAACTGATTGCGATTCCGGATGCCCGCATTCTGGAGATCTACAACGCGCTGCGACCGTTTCGTTCTTCTTTCGCCGAGTTGCAGGCCATTGCCGATGAACTGGAACACACATGGCATGCCACGGTGAACGCCGGGTTTGTCCGCGAATCGGCAGAGGTATATCAGCAGAGAAATAAGCTGCGTAAAGGCAGCCAGTGACGGAGGCAGCATGCCGTTAATTGCAGGGATCGATATCGGCAACGCCACCACCGAAGTGGCGTTGGCGCAGGATGGCCGGTTTATCGGCAGCGGGATTGTCGCCACGACCGGTATGAAAGGCACGCGGGATAATATCGCCGGGGTAGTCGCGTCCCTGCAGCAGGCGCTGAATAACACGCCGTGGTCGCTGCAGGACGTAGCAAAAATTTGCATCAACGAGGCCGCACCGGTGATTGGCGATGTGGCGATGGAAACCATCACTGAAACCATCATTACCGAATCGACGATGATTGGTCATAACCCGCAAACGCCCGGTGGCGTTGGCGTGGGCATGGGAACCACCATCGCCGTGGAGAAGTTGGCGGCGTTGAGCGAGGATCGATTTGCCCAGGGCTGGATCCCGTTGGTAGGTGAGGAGATGGATTTCCTTGAGGCGGTTTGGTTTATCAATGAAGCGCTGGATCGCGGCGTCAATGTGGTGGCGGCCATCCTGAAAAAAGATGATGGCGTGCTGGTGAATAATCGCCTGCATCGGCCAATGCCGGTGGTTGATGAAGTCACTCTGCTGGAGAAGGTACCGGAAGGTGTTCTGGCGGCGGTGGAAGTGGCGGCCCCAGGACAGGTGGTGCGGGTGCTGTCGAACCCTTACGGCATTGCGACCTTCTTTGCCCTGACGCCCGAGGAAACGCAAACTATCGTCCCCATCGCCAGAGCGCTGATTGGCAACCGTTCCGCCGTGGTGCTGAAAACCCCGCAGGGCGATGTGCAATCAAGAGTGATCCCGGCGGGTAAGATCTTTATCCGTGGTGAAAAGCGTGGCGGTGAAGCCGACGTAGCGCAAGGCGCGCAGGCCATTATGCAGGCGATGAGCGCCTGCGCGCCCGTGCGCGATATTGCTGGGGAAGCTGGTACGCACGCAGGCGGCATGCTGGAGCGGGTGCGAAAGGTGATGGCCTCGCTGACCGGTCATGACATGAACACGGTGCATATTCAGGATCTGTTGGCGGTCGATACATTTATTCCGCGTAAGGTGCAGGGCGGCATCGCCGGAGAGTGTTCAATGGAGAACGCCGTGGGCATTGCGGCGATGGTGAAAGCCGATCGCTTACAGATGCAGGCCATCGCCAGTGAGCTGAGCGCCCGGTTAAACACTTTGGTTGAGGTTGGTGGCGTGGAGGCCAACATGGCTGTAGCGGGTGCGTTAACAACGCCTGGATGCGCTGCGCCGCTGGCAATCCTCGATTTAGGCGCAGGATCTACCGATGCAGCCGTCATCAATAGCGATGGCGTAGTGAAAGCGGTACATCTGGCCGGGGCGGGGAATATGGTCAGCCTGTTGATTCAAACAGAGCTGGGCTTAAGCGATGCATTTCTGGCGGAGGAAATTAAAAAATACCCGCTGGCAAAAGTGGAGAGCCTGTTCAGCATTCGCCATGAGAACGGCGCGGTAGAGTTTTTCCGCGAACCGCTCAGCCCGTCGGTGTTTGCCAAAGTTGTGTATTTGAAAGAGGGCGAGCTGATCCCGGTAGATAACCAGACCTCGCTGGAAAAAATACGTCTGGTGCGCCGACAGGCCAAAGAGAAGGTTTTTGTGACCAACTGCCTGCGCGCGTTACGCCAGGTGTCACCCGGTGGATCTATTCGCGATATGACTTTTGTGGTGCTGGTAGGCGGTTCTTCACTGGATTTCGAAATCCCGCAGATGATCACCGATGCGCTGGCGCATTACGGCGTTGTCGCCGGGCAGGGCAATATTCGAGGTACCGAAGGGCCGCGTAATGCGGTGGCAACTGGACTGGTTTTAGCCGGAGATGCAAAAAAATAGCGCAGAAAACAGCCGCGCAAGCGTTTAGCTGCGGGGTAAGTCAAATAAAGGCGATGTTCTCTTTGATATCCCGGCGGAGTTGGGTACATAGTATAAATGTGTCTCTCACGTGGTTAATTTTAAGGATAAGAGCATGCCAACAGCAATTGAGAAAGCATTGGATTTTATTGGTGGTATGAACACTTCGGCGTCAGTACCCCATTCAATGGATGAAAGCACCGCTAAGGGAATCTTAAAGTATTTGCATGACTTAGGTGTGCCAGCGAGTCCGGAAGTTGTGATGGCACGGGGTGAGCAGGAGGGATGGAATCCCGAGTTCACGAAAAAAGTGGCCGGATGGGCAGAAAAAGTCGCCTCCGGTAACCGCATCCTTATCAAGAACCCAGAGTATTTTTCAACCTATATGCAGGAGCAGCTCAAAGAGCTAGTGTGAGCTGACTATCGAATCAAACTCTAACGGACGTTTCCATCTCGGGATGGCGGCGTCCAAATGGAATGCCAGCGATATGGGCTGGCGTATCGCATGATATATCCTTATTCCCTCGCCATCCCCCGCTACGCATTCAGAGCCATCCAATTATTGGCTTTGCCAACAATTGCATATATTTCCAATAACAAAAAGGACCTGCGATTTCTCGCAAGTCCTTGAAGTCTGGTGGCCCCTGCTGGACTTGAACCAGCGACCAAGCGATTATGAGTCGCCTGCTCTAACCACTGAGCTAAGGGGCCGTGGCGGTGGATTATAAAGTAACTCCGCGTTGCAATCCAGACATAAGCGTACGGATGCTGTTTTTATAAACAATGTATTTTCAGTCCGTTATACTTGTTCCTCTGATGTATTGTTCGGAGTAATTATGGTTAAGGACATACTGGCACCGGGGCTGCGGGTGGTGTTTTGCGGCATCAATCCGGGGTTATCTTCCGCAGGTACAGGATTCCCCTTTGCGCATCCCGCGAATCGCTTCTGGAAGGTTATCCATCAGGCGGGGTTTACCGATCGCCAGCTTAAACCTGAAGAGGCACAGCATCTGCTGGACTTCCGCTGCGGCGTGACTAAGTTTGTCGACAGACCAACGGTGCAAGCCAATGAGGTAAAGCTACAAGAGATGCGTAGCGGCGGTCGTCTGCTTATTGAGAAAATAGAAGAGTATCAGCCAGCCGCGCTCGCTATCCTCGGGAAGCAGGCATTTGAGCAGGGGCTTAGCCAGCGTGGGGCGCAGTGGGGAAAACAGACGCTGACCATTGGCGCGACGCAAATATGGGTATTGCCGAATCCCAGCGGGTTAAGCCGGATCACGCTGGATAAACTGGTAGAGGCGTATCGGGAAGTGAATGTGGCGTTGAAGGCGCGCGGCCTGTAACTGCCGGAGCCTTAGGCTCCGGCGTCACTGTCAGAACTCGAAGCGTGCGCCCATGTTGTAGCGGCGTCCTTCCAGGATGGAAGACTGGTTATAGGACGTTTTGTAGATTGGGTTCACGTCGAACAGGTTATAAACCCCCGCCATCAATGTGATGCTCTTGTTGAGATGGTAGCGTGCCCCTAAATCGACCAGCGCATAGGCGTCGGTTGACGTTGATTTGCCGATGTCAGGCGTATTGCTGCGCCAGCTGGCTTTGCTCCACAGTTCAAGATCGTTAAGTGCATTCCATGTCAGAGACAGGTTGGCCATGCTCGTCGGGAACTCGTTCAGTGCCTCTCCCTTGTACTGACCGCTCTTTTGCTCGCTGTGGGTATAGGTGTAGTTCGCGTTCGCTTTCAGCGCGGTAGTGACCTGCCAGTCGCCGTTCAGCTCCAGGCCATAGATTTCCGCGTCACTGACGTTGAAATACTGCGAGACTTCTTCCGCTTCATACCCGTTGTAAATGCACTTCTGCGTGGCCGTTGCGGTACAGATGGTGTAGTCGCTGATCTTGTCCTTGAATTTGGTGAAGAACACGGTTGCATCCAGTGCCAGTGTGTCCTGTTGCCAGTAGACGCCCAGCTCGGTGTTGACGCTCTGCTCAGGTTTCAGGTCATCGTTACCGATCCCAATGAAGGAATACGGATACGAACCGTAGACGCTGGTGAAACCTTCATTGTTCTCACGCAGGTCCGGTTTTTTATAGCCCGCCGATACGCCGCCCTTCAGCGCCCAGCTTTCGTCAATCGTCCAGTTACCGTAGAGTTTTGGCGTGACGTGATAGCCAAAGTAGCTGTCGTGATCGAGACGCGCCGAGGTGGTGAGGGTGAAGTCCGGAACCATCATCCAGGCATCTTCCGCGAAGATGGCCCAGCCGTCACGGGTGATCTTGCTGACCGGCGTTATGCCCGGCACTTCTTTGTTTTCGATGCCGAAAGTGTCGTCCAGCTCATTACGAGTGAAGTTGATCCCCAGCGTCAGCTTGTGGTCGCCCAGCGTAAAGGTGTTCGCGCTGTTGGCTTCATAGTTTTTCTGCTTAATGAATTGCGAACTCATGCCCGGCACACGATACTCGGTTTTAGCGTTCTCGTAGCTGATGAAGTTCTTCACTTCCAGCAGATCGTCGCCGTACCAGGCATGCTGCGCAAGTGAAGCGGCATCGCGGTCAAAGTCCCATTGCCAGGCTTTATCATTGTGTGATTTTACCTGATGCCCTTTGACGACGTTCAAATCCCACAGTTGGGTGTCGGTCGGCGACATGTTGATGGTGGCATCCAGATTGCCAGCCTGGTGCTTCACAAAGCGCTCATCGGAGATGCTGTCGTCATCACGGCGATCAAGATAATCCGCCGCTACGCTCACTCCGAGCTTGCTGGGGATAATTGGCCCCATCAGGAAGACATTAGTCTGGTTGGTGTTACCGTACTCGCTCTTCTCTTGCAGGAAGTAGTTATCTTCCAGCACACCCGTCCATTTATCGAGGTTGTAGCCTTTTTTGGTGATGACGTTGACCACGCCGCCGATGGAGTCAGAGCCATACAGTGAGGACATCGGTCCGCGAATCACCTCGATTCGCTCGATAGCAGCAAGCGGCGGTAAAAAGGCAGCCTCTGTCCCGATATGGTGTCCGTAAGGACGCGATTCGCGGGTGCCTTGTTTGATGCCGTTGACCATGTAGGAGGTATAGGTCGAGTCCATGCCGCGCATCTGCACATCGCCTGTGGCAAGGCTACCGTTGCCATTACCCACCAATACGCCGGGCATCTCGCGAAGGGCTTCGGTGACGTTCTGGTTAGAGCGGGTGTTCAGTTCTTTCTCGCCGACGACGGAGATGGTCGCCGGTGCCTCACGGCGTTCCTGTGCGAAACCGGTGGCGGTGACCACCAGTTGATCTTCATTATCTGGTGTGGTTTCTTCGGCGAAAACAGTCGCCGGGAGGCTGGCAAGGGCGAGCGAAATCGCCAGCGCGGTACGAGTCTGGTTAATCACAACGCATTCCTCAGAACTGGGTTAAATCGAGCTTGAGTACATAGTCAGCCTTGTTGGCTTTTTCATCCTGCTTCACGCTAACGAAGAGCGTTTTGCTGTCAGGAGAAAGCACCATGCTGTTTGGCATTGCTGCCGTTTTGATGGTGTGCTTCAGGCTGTAAGTGTTGGCATCGATAACGCTAATCTGACGGGCATTGCGATGGGTAACATACACTTCGTTGCGGGCAGGGTTATAGACCGCTGCGATAGAGTTTGGCGTGGGAACGCGGTGAACAATTTTACCGCTGCCCAGTTGGACTACCAGCACGTCGGCGGTGTTGGTATCGGCGATAAATCCGACGCCTTTGGCCGTGTTCAACGCGATGTTCAGGAAGTAATGCTTCGGCTCGGAGGGGTCAACCTTCACACGCGACAGAACCTGCGACGTTTTGCCATCCAGGGTAACCAGTTCGCCTTTGCCAGTGACGGCGTAAACTTTATCGCCAGCTTCATCAACGGCGAAACCGACCGGATCCATCCCTTTGAGGGCGTGTAATAGTTTCTGGTTATACGTGTCGACAACCCACAGCACACCTTTATTTTCACTGCCAATACCGGAGACATACAGACGGTGGTGCTTCTTGTCGAGCACCACTTCACGAACGTGGGCTTTATTTTCTTCGTCTGCAAGCTGAAGCATTTTCACTTCTTTATGGGTACGGGTATCCAGCAGGGTCAGTGAGCCATCCAGCGCATTACCTAGCCAGAGAATGTGGTTAGGTTCATCCAGTGAGACCGCAAAAGGACGGCGTTCGGTGGCGATCCGCTCATCGACTTTTAATGATTCAGTTGAAAACAGGAACACTTCACCGGCGGTTTTATCTTTGTCGAAAGAGGGGGCAGAGGCTGCATAGATAGCCTGTTGTCCGGCGTCATAAGCCAGTTCGTAAACGCCATGACCAAGCGTCTGAGAGGCGAACTGATCCTCAGTAAAGTCTTTTGCCAGGGCTGAACCGGCATAAAGTGCCAGTGAAATCGCAAGCGCGCAGAGGGACTGATTTTTTAATGTTTTTAAATTCATGTCATTTTTCTTTACAGTTGTTTACGAAAAGAAAAATGATAATGAAAATAAATATCATTTACAATTGCATATATAGGCAATGCCCCCTACTAATTTTTGTACACTGCGGAAAATCCCAAAAAAAAAGCTCCCCGGAGGGAGCTTCTTAATAACAGAAACGATTAATCGTCGAGGAAGCTACGCAGTACTTCAGAGCGGCTCGGGTGGCGCAGTTTACGCAGCGCTTTCGCTTCGATCTGACGGATACGTTCACGGGTAACGTCGAACTGTTTACCGACTTCTTCCAGCGTGTGGTCGGTGTTCATATCGATACCGAAACGCATACGCAGAACTTTCGCTTCACGGGCGGTCAGGCCAGCCAGAACGTCGTGCGTTGCGGCACGCAGGCTCTCGGTGGTCGCAGAGTCCAGCGGCAGCTCGAGGGTGGTATCCTCGATGAAATCACCCAGATGCGAATCTTCATCGTCGCCGATCGGCGTTTCCATGGAGATAGGCTCTTTAGCGATCTTCAGCACTTTACGGATCTTGTCTTCCGGCATCAGCATGCGTTCAGCCAGTTCTTCCGGCGTAGGCTCGCGGCCCATCTCTTGCAGCATCTGACGGGAGATACGGTTGAGCTTGTTGATAGTCTCAATCATATGTACCGGGATACGGATGGTACGCGCCTGATCCGCGATCGAACGGGTGATCGCCTGACGGATCCACCAGGTTGCATAGGTGGAGAACTTGTAACCACGACGGTATTCAAACTTATCAACCGCTTTCATCAGACCGATGTTACCTTCCTGAATCAGATCCAGGAACTGCAAGCCACGGTTGGTGTATTTTTTAGCGATAGAGATAACCAGACGTAAGTTCGCTTCAACCATCTCTTTTTTCGCACGGCGGGCTTTCGCTTCACCGATGGACATGCGACGGTTGATATCTTTAACCTGCTCGATGGTCAGGCCGGTTTCTTCTTCAATCTGCTGCAGTTTCTGCAGGCCGCGGTGAACGTCATCTGCCACATCGTGCAGTTTTTCAGACCACGGTTTGTTCATCGCGATTGCCGCGTTGAACCAGGTTTCGCTGGTTTCGTTGCCAGTGAACAGGGTGATGAAGTTTTTCTTCGGCATTTTGCACTGCTCAACGCAGAGCTTCATGATCAGACGTTCCTGAGTACGCACGCGGTCCATCATGACGCGCATGCTGTTTACCAGGTAGTCGAACTGCTTCGGCACCAGGCGGAACTGTTTGAACACTTCGGACAGCTTCTGAATTTCTTCCTGCGCGGCAGCATGGCTGCGGCCTTTCGCTTTGATGGTGTCGCGAGTGATTTCGTACTGAGTACGCAGTTCACCGAATTTTTCACGCGCTAACTCAGGGTCGATGCTGTTGTCATCATCGCTGCTGTCGTCGTCGCCATCTTCTTCATCTTCGTCTTCATCGTCATCCATCTCTTCCTGAGAGAGTTCAGAACCGACGTGGGTCGCCGTTGGCGCCATGTCTTCTTCCGCGTTTGGATCGACAAAGCCAGTGATCAGATCGGAAAGACGTGCTTCTTCAGCTTCTACGCGATCGTACTGCTCAAGCAGGTAGGTGATAGCTTCCGGGTATTCGGCAACGGAGCATTGAACCTGGTTAATCCCGTCTTCGATGCGTTTAGCGATGTCGATTTCGCCTTCGCGGGTTAACAGTTCAACGGTACCCATTTCACGCATGTACATGCGGACCGGGTCAGTTGTACGACCGATTTCGGACTCAACGCTGGACAGAACCTGGGCAGCCGCTTCTTCCGCGTCTTCATCGGTGCTGTTGGAGGTTTCAGCAAGCAGCAGATCATCGGCATCAGGTGCTTCTTCCATCACCTGAATACCCATGTCATTGATCATTTGGATGATGTCTTCGATTTGATCTGAATCGACGATATCTTCCGGCAGATGGTCATTGACCTCGGCATAGGTCAGATAGCCTTGCTCCTTACCACGTTGGACAAGAAGCTTCAGCTGTGACTGCGGGTTTTGCTCCATAAGACGGTATCCACACTTAATTCGTTTGATTGGTGTTGGGCGGTAAAACCGCCAACGGCAAAACGAGGGCATACTTATATTTTGCCGCTGCCTCTCCGTGCGGCTGTCGGGGGCTTCCCGATCGATATTCGGCAGTTAAGCCGTTAAATACTTCATCTTTCACGTTGTCTCTGCGTTAGCTGCGTTCGTTTACTTGCTGCCTTGATACAACGCGAATGATTTTGTCTTTGTTTTGTCTTTCTCTTATTTCTTGGCCAGTTCCTGGTTCAGCGTCCAGAGTTCCCGGCGTTCTTCGCTACTTAAACCGTGTGTGCGCTCACGAGCTATCAACTCTTCCTGGCGCAGTTCAAGCATCGAATCAAACATATGGTTGAGTGAGTCGGTGAAGGTTTTTTCTGCGATATCTTTATCTGCTATATCGTCCCACATCGACAGTTTTTCAAGGGTCGCAGCATCATTTGTGCCACGATAGTGTTCTAAAAGTTGCCCGGTGGTCAGACCTGGCTGAGCCAGACAAGTGTTGACCAGTTCTCTGAATAAGCCAAGTCCAGGCAGCTTATTGCTATCCAGTGCGCCTAACGGTGGAACCAGCGGGGCGAGCTCCGGGTTCTGCACCAGCAACCCTATAAGTATACGCATGGTCGTACGTTTTAGCTGTGGAACAGGGCGGGAAGCCCCATTTTCTGCCAGTTTTGGCATTAAACGTTCAAGCTGGCTGTCATCCAGAATGCCGAGCTTGTTTCCCAACTCCTGTCGCAGATAAATGCGTAACGTTTCGCCTGGTACTTGAGTAATCAGCGGTAATGCCAACGTGCTGAGCTGTGCGCGTCCGTCTGGGGTACTCAAATCCACCTGCGGCAACAGGCTGTTAAATAAAAACGCGGAGAGCGGCAGCGCCTGCTCCATCCGGGCTTCAAAGGCCTCTTTCCCTTCTTTACGCACCAGCGTATCGGGGTCTTCGCCGTCAGGTAAAAACATAAAGCGTAGCTGGCGTCCGTCTGTCATATAGGGCAGTGCGGTTTCCAGCGCGCGCCACGCTGCGTCACGTCCGGCACGGTCGCCGTCGTAACAGCAAATTACGTTGTTCGTCGCGCGGAACAACAGTTGGATGTGATCGGCGGTGGTCGACGTCCCAAGGGATGCCACGGCGTAGTTAATGCCGTATTGTGCCAGCGCCACCACATCCATATAGCCTTCTACCACTAACAGGCGCTGTGGATCGGCGTTATCCTGCTGGGCTTCATAAAGACCATACAGCTGGCGACCTTTATGGAAAATATCGGTTTCCGGGGAGTTCAGATACTTCGGCAGGGCATCGCCCAGCACGCGTCCACCAAAACCAATGACCCGACCACGTTTGTCGCGGATGGGGAACATCACCCGTTCGCGGAAGCGATCGTAACTGCGTCCCTGATCGTTGGTGACCAACATCCCCGCATCAACCAGCGATTTGCGATTTTCAGCATTGCCGCCAAACCGTTTCAGGACGTTGTCCCAGCCGGGGGGCGCAAAACCAATAGCAAAACGGGTGATAACGTCGCTACTTAATCCTCGCTTTTCCAGGTACTGGCGCGCAGGGGTAGCGGCGGGTTGCATCAAAGACTGTTGATAAAAAGTGTTCAGGCCATCCATCAATTGATAAAGGCTTTGCCGTTGATGGCGCTCTATCTGACTGGGGCCACTGCCTGCTTCATAGGGCACTTCAAGGTTGTGCATTGCGGCCAGTTCTTCGACGGTTTCCACAAACTCGAGCTTGTCGTAGTTCATGAGAAAGTCGACGGCGTTGCCATGCGCGCCACACCCAAAGCAGTGATAAAACTGTTTTTCACCGTTTACGGTGAAAGAGGGGGTTTTTTCGTTATGAAACGGACAGCACGCGTGATAATTTTTGCCCTGCTTTTTCAGCTTTACCCGCGCGTCAATGAGATCGACGATGTCGGTTCTTGCCAGCAGGTCATTGATAAAAACGCGAGGAATTCGTCCAGCCATAAGCCCCTGTTTTTTGATGACTCATATACACAAAATCATTCAGGATGCATCAAGGCGGCAAGGAAGCGAATCCTCAGGAGCGTACAGCAGTACGTGACTGGGGTGAGCGACTGCAGCCAACACTGAGGCAGCTTGAATGATGACGTGTATAAACGAAAATAAGCCGCGCATTCCTTCCGGAAGCACGGCCTTACAACTACAACTCAGTCTGAATTGAGAGCTTTGGCTCTCAATGGATTAGTACAGACGAGTACGGCGTGCGTTTTCGCGAGCCAGTTTCTTCGCGTGACGTTTCACAGCAGAAGCTTTAGCGCGCTTACGTTCGGTAGTCGGTTTTTCATAGAACTCACGACGACGAACTTCCGCCAGAACACCTGCTTTTTCGCATGAACGCTTGAAGCGACGCAGTGCTACGTCGAACGGCTCGTTTTCACGTACTTTAATTACCGGCATGTAACTCTCACCTTTAATAAATTCGGTTTGCCGCTGGCATCAACGCCAGCTTATTTCAAAATGGTGCGGAATTTTACTGCAATTGCTGCTGCTTTGTAAAGCACCGACGCGATTTTGAAAGGGACTTTTATAAGGACAAGGAGTATACACGAGCGGAACTCCTGGGGCGAACAAAGTTTTACATCAACCCGCATTGGTCCTACACTGCGCGGTAATAGAGCGAGGTAAAACAAGTCATGCGTGTACTGGGTATTGAAACATCCTGCGATGAAACCGGCATCGCCATTTACGACGATGAAAAAGGTCTTTTAGCCAACCAATTGTATAGTCAGGTGAAATTACACGCTGACTACGGCGGCGTAGTGCCAGAACTGGCCTCGCGCGATCACGTACGTAAAACCGTACCGCTGATCCAGGCCGCGCTGAAAGAGGCGGGACTGACTGCAAAAGAGATTGATGCGGTGGCGTATACCGCAGGTCCTGGTCTGGTTGGCGCGCTGCTGGTTGGCGCAACAGTAGGACGTTCGCTGGCGTTCGCCTGGGGCGTACCGGCAATTCCTGTGCACCACATGGAAGGGCATCTGCTGGCGCCAATGCTGGAAGATAATCCCCCTGCGTTCCCGTTCGTCGCGCTGCTGGTTTCCGGCGGTCACACGCAGCTGATCAGCGTCACCGGTATCGGTCAGTATGAATTACTCGGCGAATCGATTGATGATGCTGCTGGCGAAGCGTTCGACAAAACCGCCAAGCTGCTGGGGCTGGATTATCCTGGCGGTCCAATGTTGTCAAAGCTGGCCTCGCAAGGCGTTGAAAAACGTTTTGTCTTCCCGCGCCCGATGACCGATCGTCCGGGGCTGGATTTCAGCTTCTCCGGGCTGAAAACCTTTGCCGCGAATACTATTCGTAATAACGAAAATGACGATCAGACGCGCGCAGATATTGCTCGTGCCTTTGAAGATGCGGTAGTTGATACGCTGATGATCAAGTGCAAACGCGCGCTGGATCAAACCGGTTTTAAACGTCTGGTGATGGCCGGGGGCGTGAGCGCTAACCGTACGCTACGCGCAAAACTGGCCGAGATGATGCAAAAACGTCGTGGCGAAGTATTTTACGCGCGTCCGGAATTTTGTACCGACAACGGGGCGATGATCGCCTACGCGGGCATGGTACGTTTTAAAGCAGGCGCAACGGCGGATCTTGGCGTAACCGTGCGCCCACGCTGGCCATTGGCGGAATTACCGGCGGCGTGATTTTTTGCCCGGTGGCGCAATGTTACCGGGCAAGACGCTACATCCGCAGCATTCCTTTCTCTTCCAGAAACGCGATAATTTTTTCCAGACCCTCTCCGGATTTTAAATTGCTGAACGTCCACGGACGCTCGCCGCGCATACGCAGGGTATCGCGTTCCATCACCTCCAGCGAGGCGCCGACGTAAGGGGCCAGATCGGTTTTATTGATAACCAGAAAATCGGATTTAGTGATCCCCGGCCCTCCCTTACGCGGGATCTTCTCGCCTTCGGCAACGTCGATCACATAGATCGTCAGATCCGCTAATTCCGGACTGAAGGTGGCGCTCAGGTTATCGCCACCGCTTTCCACAAAAATCAGATCCAGATTGCCGAATTTCTCGCTCAGCGCCTCTACGGCAGCCAGATTCATCGACGCATCTTCGCGGATAGCAGTATGCGGGCAGCCGCCGGTTTCCACACCGACGATCCTGTCTGGCTCCAGTGCGCCCGCCTCGGTGAGAATGCGCTGATCTTCTTTGGTGTAGATATCGTTGGTCACCACCGCCAGTTGATAGCTGCTGCGCATGGATTTGCATAACGCTTCCAGCAGCGCCGTTTTGCCGGAACCGACCGGGCCGCCAACGCCCACACGCAGGGGATGCTTGTAGTTACTCATTTTTTCTCCTCAGGAGCGGAATAATCGGGAATATTGGGTTTCATGCCGGGCAGACGCGATAGCGGCCAACGGCGTTGCGGAGCCGAGACTGGCGTCAGGCGTCGCCAGCGCCTGTGCCAGCCCCTGCGCATAGCGATCGCAGAGCGCAATAATCAAACGCTGGGCCGCCTGTTGTCCAAAAGGAACCAGCTTGACGCCAGCCATCACAGCGCTCTCAATCCAGCTGTAGCCGAGGCTTAACGCCAGTTCGGTCAGGGGAATTCTCCAGCGCACGGCCAGCCAGGCCATGCCGCAGAGTTGGCTGTCGGCGAAGAGAGTGCGCCACTCTCGCGAGCAATCCGCCTCCCAGTCGGTGACCAGCCGCGTAAACGCCGCGCCCCGACTGCGTTCTTCATCCCGCAGTTCGCGGGTTTCCCGGCAGGCCAACAGGTAAGCGCTCCAGCGGCGTGCGGCGTCGAGATCGTCCTGCTCGCAGGCGCGATACAGTCTCGCCAGCAGCGGTAGGTCGACGGTAAAAAAGTTCTGCTCCATCTGCTGAATTTGCCAGGCAGAGAAGTCATCGATGCTTTTCACCCAGCCAATCTCCACCGCCCACTCCAGACCCTGGGACCAGGTAAACGATCCCACCGGGAGTGCGCTGCTGGCGAGCTGCATCAGACGCAGTTGTTGGGTGTTATGCATCAGTGCGCATGGCCGTGATGATGCCCGTGTGATTCACTGGCATAAGCGCCTGCTTCCGGTTCAAACGGCAACTGGGCGAACGTCACCTCGAGGTTGAACTGGCGCAGCATGGCGTCCAGCACATGATCGTGGTGGTAGCGCAGCTCATCGGGCAGAATTTGCAACGGAACGTGGCGATTGCCGAGGTGATAACAGGCTTTGGCGAGCAGGAAAGGATCGGCGCAGCGCACCACGGAAACCGACTCCGGCGCGGCGATCACTTCGATCACCTCGCTGCCATCGTCGGTGGTCAGCAGGTCGCCACCGCGTAACAGCAAACCGCGCGGTAGCATCAGCCCGGCTTCGCGACCGTCGTTCAGCGCCACTCTGGCACGACTTTTTACCCGCATATCAATGGGTAGCGTGACGCTTGCGGTGACGCGGTGAGCGTGGTCAAGGCGTTGGGTCAGGTAGATCATCGTCACTCCTAAAACAGAAAATAGCGTTGTGCCATCGGCAAAACGTTTGCCGGTTCGCTGGTAATCAGTTCGCCATCAATACGCACCTCGTAGGTCTGAGCATCGACGGTGATATTGGGTTGCAGGTCGTTGTGGATCATGTTGGCCTTTTTCACTGTTCTGCAGCCTTTAACGACGGCGATGGCGCTTTGCAGGTTGAGCTGCTGCGCGATGTTTTGCGCATCAGCGGCCTGCGAAATAAAGGTCAGCCGGGTGTGATGCCGCGCTGCGCCAAGTGCGCCGAACATCATGCGGTAATGCACCGGCTGTGGGGTGGGAATCGAGGCATTGATGTCGCCCATCGGCGCACAGACGATCATCCCGCCTTTAACGATCGTCGCTGGTTTTACGCCAAAGAAGGCCGGTGACCACAGCACCAGATCGGCCAGTTTGCCAGGCTCAACGGAGCCGACTTCATGGGCGATACCGTGGGTTAGCGCCGGATTGATGGTGTATTTGGCGACGTAGCGTTTAACGCGCAGGTTGTCGTTGTCGCCGGTTTCTTCTGCCAAAGGTCCACGCTGCGCCTTCATACGGTGTGCCACCTGCCAGGTGCGCAGGATCACTTCGCCCACGCGCCCCATTGCCTGTGAATCGGACGAGGTCAGGGAAAAGGCGCCAATGTCATGCAGCACATCTTCGGCAGCGATCGTTTCCCGGCGAATGCGTGATTCGGCAAAGGCCACGTCTTCGGCGATATCCGGATCGAGATGGTGGCAAACCATCAGCATGTCGAGATGCTCGTCGATGGTGTTGATGGTATAGGGCAGCGTCGGGTTCGTAGAGGAGGGCAGGATATTCGGATGCGCGCAGGCGGTGATGATATCCGGCGCATGACCGCCGCCCGCGCCTTCGGTGTGAAAAGTATGAATGGTGCGATCGCCAATCGCCGCCAGCGTATCTTCCACGAAACCGGACTCATTGAGCGTGTCACTGTGCAGCGCGACCTGGATGTCCATCTCGTCGGCCACGGTCAGTGCGCAGTCAATAGCGGCGGGCGTGGCACCCCAGTCTTCATGGATTTTCAGGCCAATTGCGCCCGCGGTGATTTGCTCGCGCAAGGCGTCAGGATTTGAGCCGTTACCTTTGCCCAGTAAACCGATGTTAACTGGTAACGTGTCTGCCGCCTGCAGCATGCGTGCGATGTACCACGGACCCGGCGTACAGGTGGTGGCGTGAGTGCCTGCGGCCGGACCGGTGCCGCCGCCGATCATCGTCGTCACGCCGGAAACCAGCGCCTCTTGCGCTTGCTGTGGGCAGATCCAGTGAATATGCGTATCCACGCCGCCTGCGGTGACGATCTTGCCTTCCCCGGCGATGACTTCAGTTCCCACGCCTATCGGGATCGTAACGTTGGGCTGAATATCGGGATTACCTGCCTTGCCGATGGCGAAGATCCTGCCGGCTTTGATACCGATATCTGCTTTCACGATCCCCCAGTGATCGACGATCAGCGCGTTGGTTATCACCAGATCCACACATGCTTCGGCGCGCATTTGCCCCTGGCCCATGCCGTCGCGGATCACTTTTCCGCCGCCGAATTTGACCTCTTCACCGTAGGTGGTGAAGTCTTTTTCCACTTCGATCCACAGGTCAGTATCCGCCAGGCGCACTTTATCGCCGGTGGTTGGGCCAAACATGTCGGCGTACGCCTGCCGGGAAATGTCACTCATTATCTGCCTCCAGCGCGCCCATCACTTCGCTGCGAAAACCCACGATCCTTTGTGCGCCAGCAACGCGCACCAGTTCGACTTCGCGTTTTTGTCCTGGCTCAAAACGCACCGCTGTGCCCGCAGCAATGTTCAGACGAAAGCCGCGTGCGGCCAGCCTGTCAAAGTGCAGCGCCGGGTTCACTTCGAAAAAGTGATAGTGCGATCCCACCTGGATGGGCCTGTCGCCATGATTTTCCACCACGATCGTGCAGATCTCTCGCCCCTGATTAAGTGCGATACTGCCTTTTGCGATCTGATATTCACCTGGGATCATTGCCGCTCCTTAGACGATCGGATTGTGGACAGTGACCAGCTTCGATCCGTCCGGAAAGGTGGCTTCAACCTGAATATCCGGGATCATTTCCGGTACGCCTTCCATCACCTGATCGCGGCGCAGGACGTGACGCCCGTCCTCCATCAGCGCGGCCACGGTTTGCCCGTCGCGCGCCCCTTCCATGATGAAAGCGCTAATCAGCGCCACCGATTCCGGGTAGTTCAGCTTCAGCCCGCGGGCCAGGCGACGTTCCGCCACCAGCGCGGCGGTAAACAGCAACAACTTATCTTTTTCTCTGGGGGTCAGTTCCATAAGGGTTCTCTTAGGTTTGCCAGATTCTCGGTAGTACAGGCGTTTTATGTGTCAGCAGCGGGCGCAAAAATTGCCAGATGTCACGGATAACGCGCTGAACAACCAGGTTGTCGTTAGCAAGAAAACGGATTGTCAGCAGCGAGTCGTTAAGTGTTGCCCCGGCGTAATCGCCAAGCGCCATAAGCCGCTCCCGCGTGCCCTCCAGCATGTGTTCGTTGGCCGGATAACACAGCAACGTGCCGACCCAGGGATGATGCGCGACGCCGCTCAGATTCCCCTCCTGCAATATCAAGCGTTCTATCAGCAGCGGCTGCCCATCTCGCCACACTTCCAGGCGATTTTGCAGCATGCCGTGGCTGAAAGTTTCCTGCATAACCGGTCGGCCAAGACACAGCAGATCCCAGGCCAGCAGGCGGCTTGCGGATGTCAGATGAAAGACGGTCTGAATAGCGGCGTTGGCGCCGGGAAAGAGGATCGTATCCTGCGGCAGCCACTCCAGCGTGGCGTGCGAGGCGAGGGTAAAATGCTGGCGCAGCAGCGCTTGTGGCCCTCGGCTGCGATAAAACTTGCCCGCGCCGGGCTGGGTGATTAACGCATGGCTGTTTTCGTCGAGTGTGACGGCAATATGAAGCTCATCCCCGCCAACGATCCCCGCAGGTGGATGCAGCAAATAGAGGTGGCAGACGTCCTCTTCCGGGTAAAACGGACGCTGAACCGTCAATGGACCATGATGACGCGCCGAGGCGAGCACCGTTTTGTGCCCGGAGCAGGTAAAATGCAGTTCCAGTTCGGCCTGCCAGCCTCGTGTGAGTGTCTCGTGCGCAACCGTGTCCAGAGCGTTTCCCCTATCAGCATGAGGGTGTTTGCATACAAAAAAGTATGCCTCAGCGCATCGGGAAATCGATCATATGAGAAGCTTATGGATAAAGGGGCGACAATACGCCGCCCAAGGGAGATTACAGCAAAACGAGGGGCATCCAGACCAGACCGGTGATCACCAGCAGCACGAGGAAAATCAGGCCAAAAATAGCGCCGAGTCGCCAGTAATCCACCGTTGGCAAATAACCGCTGCCGTAGTAGATAGGACTAGGACCGGTGGCGTACGGGGTCAGAATGCTGCCCAGACCAATGGCGGCGCCGACCATCAGGCAGAAGACCGGTAGCGGGATTTCCGGCATTGCCAGCGCGGCGGCAATCATCATCGGCGCGAGGGCAGAGGTATACGCCGTGGCGCTGGCAAAGAAGTAGCGCAGCAGATAGAACACCACGATCAGCGCCACCATCACCATCATCGGCGAATAGCCGCTCAGTCCTCCCGCCAGCAGTTTGCCGAACCAGGTGATAAAACCGGTGTTATTGAGCCCGGTGGCGAGCGTTATCAGCGAGGCCAGCCAGAAAAAGACGTTCCATGCGGCTTTATTGCTGACGATGTCATCCCAGCTAATGATGCGTAGTACCAGCATCAACGCCACCACGCTGTATCCGACCATTGCGGCGTCAATGTAGTCGCCGCCGAAGATCCACAGCACCAGCGCGCCGACCATCAGTACCAGCATCTTTTTCTCGCGAGCGCAGAGCGGTCCCATCGCTTTTAGCTCTGTATCCGCCCAACGTGGAACCTGATCGCCGGATTTCAGCACCGGTGGATACAGCAGGTACGCCAGCCACGGCACGATCAGCACCAGTAAAATGCTCAGCGGCAGCATGCCTAAGAACCAGTCGCCCCAGCTCAGCGCCGTATGGGACGCGCCTTTCATCAGGCCGATCAACAGCAGGTTCGGTGCCATCGCCGTTAAGAAAATAGCGCTGGTAACGCAGTCAGCGACAATGCCCATCCACATGATGTACGAGCCAATGGAGCGTGAACTGGCGCTATTGGGCTGCGAGTTATACAGCGGCGGCAGGTTGCGGATAATCGGGTAGATTATTCCGGCTCCGCGCGCGGAGTTGGAAGGCGTGACGGGAGCGAGGATAAGTTCGGAGAACATCACCGCATAGCCGAGAAATAACGTCCGGTGCCCCATCTTTTTCACCAGCATCAGCGCGATTCGCCGACCAAGGCCGGTTTTCTCATAGCCGGTACCAAACATAAAGGCCGCGAAGATCAGCCAGATGACCGAGTTTGAGAATCCAGATACCGCCCACGACAGCGATTTGGCGGTAAATTTAAAACCGTCCTGCGCGAGTTGCTCCGGACTGAACAGCAGCCACGGTGAAAGGACAGCGATGATCGAAATGCCAATCATCGCCACCACCGCGCCCGGTACAGGTTCCAGAATAAGCCCGACAATCACACCGGTAAAGACGGCAAAATAGAGCCAGGTGTGACTCTCAAGACCGGTGGGGACGGGCAGAACAGCAATAATGGCGATGACCACCAGCGGAGCCAGGTATCGCCACCAACCAGCTAAAGGTGCCATTGTTGTATCCCTGCGAAGAGGGAGAGGCGTTCGCCCCTCCGGGAGGGTTATTTGATGTAGTGCACGTGCTCGCAGATTTCTTCGACGATAGGATCGCGACGTTCAGCGAACAGCTTTTTGTTTTCGGCAATCAGGTTATTACCGTGAGTATCGATGGAAACGATCAGCGGGCCGAACTCTTTTACCCGGCATACCCACAGAGATTCCGGCATGCCGAGTTCGGTCCAGTGTACCTCTTCAATTTCTTCAACCTGAGTAGCCGCCACGACCGCACAGCCAGCCGGGAAGATGACGTGCAGCGCTTTGAACTGTTTGCAGCCTTCTTCCGTCAGCGGCCCCATGCCGCCTTTGCCGACCACCAGCTTGACGCCCGTCTGCTCGATAAAGTCTTTCTCAAACGCTTCCATACGCATGCTGGTAGTTGGGCCGACGGAGACCATCTCCCATTTTTCACCGTTCTTACGGACGATCGGGCCCGCATGGAAAATGGCTTTGCCGTTCAGGTCATAAGGAATCGGGCGCTTCAGTTCGATCAGGCGACGGTGGCAAACGTCGCGGCAGGTCACCAGCGTGCCGGTCAGGTAAATGACATCGCCAACGCGAATGTCTGCCAGATCTTCGGTTTTGATCGGGGTTGTGAGGATCTTTTTCATAACGCGCTCCGGGTGTGAGACAGGTTTTCGAAGGAGAGGTCGGCATGAACCAACAGCGTGCCGCGACGATGCGCCCAGCAGCCGGTAGAGACGGCAACGCCGATAGTCGACGGGTGGCGCGCGGCGGATTCGATATGTACGCCCATCACTGAGCTATTCCCGGTCAACCCTTGCGGCCCAATGCCCAGACGGTTAAGTCCTTCTTCCAGGCGCAGTTCCAGTTCTGCCGCTTTTGGGTTTGGATGGCGTGATCCGATTGGGCGCAGCACCGCTTTACGAGAAAGCACGGCAGCGGTTTCTACAGAGGTGGCAATACCCACGCCCACCAGCACCGGAGGACAGGCGTTAACTGCCAGCGTGGAGATATTTTCGAAGACAAATTTCACCACGCCTTCATAGCCTTCAGAAGGCATTAACACTTTCGAGCGCCCCGGCAGCGTACAGCCGCCGCCTGCCATGTAGACTTCGATTTCCGCGTCATCGTTATCAGGGATGATGTCCCAGGTGACCCACGGCACACCGGTACCGGTATTTTTTCCAGTGTTCACTTCGTCAAAAATCTCGACCGCGTTATGGCGCAGCGGCGCTTTTACCGTGGCGTCTTCAACAGCCTGCTTCAGAATGCTTTGCAGTTCGCCAAGTAGCGGAAAACGGGAACCGACCTTCACGAAGAACATAATCTCCCCGGTGTCCTGACAGGCAGGGCGGTTCAGGTCGATAGCTTTCTGCATGTTGTCAAACATGGTGTGGTAGATGATTTTACCCATCGGCGAGGTTTCGCCTTCACGCAGCTGTTTTAATTTATCCACAACATCGTCAGGCATGCGGGTAGAAATCATGGCGGTAAAGTCGGCGACAATGTTCGTCAGCGTAGTTATCGCATGTTGGTTATTTTGATTGCTCATCTTATTAACTCCAGTTCTTTTATTTGTCTGGAAATAAATTCTCCGCCACAAACTACCACTAAAAATGTGGTTTTATATTATTTGGCACTGTGAATATCTAATTAACAGTTCGTGAATGATGTCCAGATAAGGCAATAAAAATTGCGCCAGGGCAGGGTTTAATACGTATGGGAGAATTACACTGCGGTTAATCACATTACGGATTACCGATCATGCTGAATACGTATCCCCTGGCGAAAGACCTACAGGTGCTGGTTGAAATTGTTCATAGCGGCAGCTTTAGCGCCGCCGCTGCGACGCTGGGCCAGACGCCAGCGTTTGTGACGAAGCGCATTCAGATCCTCGAGTCCACGCTAGGGGCTACGTTGCTAAGCCGCTCGGCGCGCGGCGTGGCGCTAACGGAGAGTGGCCAACGTTGCTATGAACACGCGCAAGCGATCCTCGCAGGTTATCAACATTTGGTCGATGACGTTACGCAACTCAAAACGCGTCCGGCAGGGATGATTCGTATCGGCTGTAGCTTTGGTTTTGGGCGCAGTTATATTGCACCGGCAATTACAGAATTGATGCACAGCTATCCTGAATTACAGGTACATTTTGAACTTTACGATCGGCAAATTGATTTGGCGCAGGATAATATCGATTTGGATATTCGTATCAATGATGAAATTCCTGATTATTATATTGCGCATTTGTTAACGAAAAATAAAAGGATATTATGCGCAGCACCGACGTATTTACAAAAATACGGTGAGCCGACGACGTTACAGGAATTAATTCGGCATGATTGTCTGGTCACCAAAGAACGGGATATGACTCACGGGGTGTGGGAACTGGATAACGGTCAGGAGAAAAAGTCGGTTAAGGTAGCGGGACATCTTTCTTCTAACAGCGGTGAGATTGTGCTGCAGTGGGCACTACAGGGAAAAGGGATCATGCTGCGTTCTGAATGGGACGTACAACAGTTTCTGGCCAGCGGCGAGCTGGTGCGTGTGCTGTCGGACTATGCGCAGAGCGCTAATATCTGGGCGGTTTATCAGGAGCCGCTGTATCGCAGCGTGAAGCTTCGCGTGTGCGTGGAGTTTCTGGCGACGTGGTGTCAGAACCGATTAGGCAAACCGGTGGAGGGGTATCACATCCCCGAGGCCGGATAAGACGCCGACGCGTCGCTATCCGACAATAAAATCACTCGGGGTCTTTTTCGCGTTTTTTCTTTAGCTTGGTCCAGATCTTCGGCTCCTGACGACGCCACAGACGCTGAATGTTGTCATGGTGACGAAGCAGAATTAAGCACGACAACATGGACACCGGGAAAGTGAACTGGGGATTGAACCACCAGACGTAAAAAGGGGCGATCAGCGCACTGACGATAGCGCCTAACGACGAATAGCCGCTTAACAGGACGGTTAGTAGCCAGGTTCCGGCCATCACGCCGGTTAAGTCCCAGCCAATCGGCGCAATTGCGCCAAAGGCGGTGGCAACGCCTTTTCCACCTTTAAAGCCGAAAAATACCGGCCAAATGTGTCCCAGACAGGCGGCGATTGCGATCAATCCCAGCCAGAAGGGGCTGACGCCTAGCGCATAGGCACCCCAGACGGGTAACATACCTTTCAGGACGTCGAAAATCAGTACCGCGACGGCGGCTCCCTTGCCACCGATGCGCAGCACGTTTGTCGCGCCCGGATTCCCAGAGCCGCTGTCGCGCGGGTCCGGCAATCCAGCAAGGCGGCATACCAGAATAGCACTGGAAATTGAGCCACAGAGGTACGCGAAGATAATCATTCCAGGCGCGATTGCACTCATAAGCTGTTCCGTTTTGAAAATGTCGTGTAAAACGCTACTTCTGTGGATAATACGCATATTTCGCCGGAAGTGGTATCCGGGTTAGCCAAAAAGCAGGCAGGTCGTGATGGATATTGTATTTATAGAGCAACTTTCTGTAATCACCACTATTGGTGTTTACGACTGGGAACAAACGATCGAACAACGGTTGGTGTTCGATATCGAAATGGCATGGGATAACCGCAAATCAGCTAAAAGCGATGATGTGGCTGATTGCCTGAGCTATGCTGATATTGCTCAAGCGGTTGTTAATCATGTGGAAGGTGGGCGTTTTGCGCTGGTAGAACGTGTGGCGGAAGAGGTGGCGGATTTGCTACTTAACCGCTTTAATTCACCGTGGGTGCGGATCAAACTCAGCAAACCTGGCGCGGTAGCCCGTGCGGCAAACGTCGGGGTCGTCATTGAGCGTGGCAATAATCTGAAAGAAAATAATTAATTTAATAATTTCTAAATCAAACGGGTATAAAAGAGTCCTTTCGTCGGCTCTTTTTTGCCGTGTTTTCTCTATCTAGGGGTTTATTAATGAGTGATATGCACTCGCTGCTGGTGGCGGCAATTTTGGGTGTGGTCGAAGGATTGACGGAATTTTTACCCGTTTCCAGTACCGGCCATATGATTATTGTTGGCCACCTGTTGGGTTTTGAGGGTGATACCGCAAAAACATTCGAGGTGGTGATCCAGTTGGGATCTATTCTGGCAGTGGTGGTGATGTTCTGGCGACGTTTGTTTGGCCTGATCGGCATTCACTTCGGCAAGGCCCCGCATGAAGGTACTGGCAAAGGTCGGCTGACGCTGGGGCATATCCTGTTGGGGATGATTCCGGCGGTTGTACTGGGACTGGTGTTCCACGACACCATCAAGTCGCTGTTTAACCCGATCAACGTGATGTATGCGCTGGTGGTGGGTGGTGTACTGCTGATTGCCGCAGAATGCCTGAAGCCGAAAGAGCCGCGCGCGCCGGGTCTGGATGATATGACCTATCGCCAGGCGTTTATGATTGGCTGTTTTCAGTGTCTCGCGCTGTGGCCGGGTTTTTCTCGCTCAGGGGCGACGATTTCTGGCGGTATGCTGATGGGCGTGAGCCGTTATGCGGCTTCTGAGTTTTCATTCCTGCTGGCGGTGCCGATGATGATGGGCGCGACGGCGCTGGATCTCTACAAGAGCTGGTCGTTCCTTAGCGCATCAGATATCCCAATGTTTGCAGTCGGTTTTGTGACGGCGTTTATCGTGGCGCTGGTCGCGATCAAAACCTTCCTGCAACTGATTAAGCGTATTTCGTTCATTCCGTTTGCGATTTACCGCTTTATTGTGGCGGCTGCCGTTTACGTCGTGTTCTTCTGATGACTTACCGTGGTGCCGGATGGCGGCGTTTCGCCTTATCCGGCCTACGGGTGATATTCGTTCAGGCGGTGGGTTTAGGACACCGCTTCTCCTTCCAGTTGGCCACCGCCGCAATGCGACGCCGGGTCAGTTCTTCACGAATTGCCTGACCTTTGAATCCCGCTTCCACGACATCTTTCGTGGGAACCGCCTGTGCAACCAGCCAGGCTTCACGCAACAGCCTGCCTTGCGGGTAATCCGCCGCTTCAAAACCGGTTCGCCCACGCACGTCGGCCTCGCTGGTGAGGGCGATTTGCTCCACGCGCTGCGGTTTGCGCCATGCATCGATGGAATCAAACAGCTTAACGATGGTTTTCGGTTGCAGGATCGGGAAGGTATGAATCAGGTCGTGGAACTCGGCCACCAATTTGGCTAAATCACGGATGTCATTCGGCACGCGCAGGCGCTGACACAGTTGCTCGACCAGCTTAACGCCCGCCGGACCGTGGCCATGATGGCGCGGCCATAGCGCTTTAGGCGTTAATGCTTTGCCAAGATCGTGGCACAGCGTGGCAAAACGCACGTCGACCTCCGGGCTTAACATGGCTGCCATCGACAGCGTCATCAGCGTGTGAATACCGGTATCAATTTCCGGGTGCCACTGCGCGGGCGCGGGAACGCCGAACAGAGCATCCACTTCAGGAAACAGAACGTGCAGTGCGCCGCAGTCGCGCAGGACCTGAAAAAATACCTGTGGGTTGCGGGTGGTTAAGGCGCTTTCCGTTTCTTTCCACACGCGCTCTGGCGTCAAGTGTTCCAGCTCGCCAGCGGCGTTCATATCGCGCATCAGCGTCATGGTTTCGTCGGCAATACGAAAGCCAAGGTGCGCATAGCGGGCAGCAAAGCGCGCTACGCGCAGCACGCGAAGTGGATCTTCGCTAAAAGCCGGGGAAACATGACGCAGCAGGAGGTTTTCCAGATCATCGCGTCCGTTATACGGGTCGATAATCTCCCCGTTGTCATCGCGGGCCATTGCGTTGATGGTCAGGTCGCGCCGCTGAAGATCGGCCTCCAGCGTCACATCTGGCGCGGCGTAGCAGGTGAATCCGGTATATCCCGAACCTGATTTACGTTCAGTACGCGCCAACGCATACTCTTCCCGGGTTTGCGGATGCAGAAACACGGGAAAATCGCGGCCTACTTGTTGGTAACCCGCGTCGAGCATTCCTTGCGGCGTGGCACCGACAACGACCCAATCTTTATCTTTAATCGGTAGCCCTAATAACGCATCCCGAACAGCACCACCGACCAGATAAATCTTCACGCCACTTTCCTTTTGAAAAAAACATCCCTTAATCATATGTCAGTGTGGCGGAGAAGGCGATTCAGTTCATCCAGCGATCTTTGCGTTTACGGCTTGGGATCATGTGTGGCAGAACCAGACCGAGCAGCAGACCAAGACCCAGCACGCCGCCGCCATACATAAACCATTGCATGATGATAGTACGCTGCTTGTCATCAAGCTGAAGGTTGGCTGCGCTCACCTTCTTTTGCGCCACGATAAGTTCGTTCTTCAGCTTCTGGTTTTCTTGTTTCAGCCCGTCAATCACGCTGTCGCTCTGCGCTACCTTTTGCTGCATGTCGGCGGTACGCTGATTCCATGTGGTATCGATATTATTGAGCTTATCGGTCAAGATCTTAACCTGGTTTTCCAGGTCGGGAACGCGGGTACGCAGGCTCGGCGTACTGTTCAGCTCTTTCAGTGGGATCCAGGCGGTACGTCCGGTGCTGTCTTTCACCTGGGCGTAGTTGGTGTTGGCATCAGTCTGTAATAGCGTGACTTCCTCGCCGGCGTTAACCGTACCCACGAGGCGATAATTATCTCCCGGACCGCTGCGGACCCAGGTGTTCAGTTCGTCAGAGACATAGCGCTTTTCTTCGGCATGAGAGACTGCAGTGGCGCTAAGTGCGAGTAAAGTTAATCCAATCAGGCGTAATTTTGGCATCAGGCTGTCGTTATTGTCATAGAAAGTGGAACGATAGTAGTGGCATCAGTGTCTCTACGCAAAGCATTCGACATCAATCGGAATCATCTGTGTCCTTTTTGCCACCACTCGAAACTTTTACGCCCGTCAAATTGCTCGTTGCATGGCAATTTGGCGCAAAATACTATCTACTGACCATAAAGAACGAACTTAGTTCGCAGTCAGTTTTCTCAACTGTGACATAACCCATAAGTACAAGACCATGGCCCAGGAAATCGAATTAAAATTTATCGTTAATAGTGACGCTGTCGATGCGCTACGTGAACGTCTGAATACGCTGGGGGGAGAGCATCATGCACCCAGCCAGTTGCTGAATATTTACTACGAAACGCCGGATGCGTGGTTGCGTGGTCACGATATGGGGCTGCGTATTCGCGGTGAAAACGGTCATTACGAAATGACCATGAAAATTGCCGGACGCGTGACGGGCGGCCTGCATCAGCGACCGGAATTTAACGTTGCGCTGGACGCGCCTGAGCTGGATCTCGCCTTGTTCCCAACGGAAGTCTGGCCTGATGGCAAACTGCCCGCTGAACTTGCTTCTCAAGTGCAGCCGTTGTTCAGCACCGATTTTTTCCGTGAGAAATGGTTGGTTGATGTTGATGGCAGCCGGATTGAAATGGCCCTCGATGTGGGGGAAGTGAAAGCGGGCGAGTTTGCAGAACCTATCTGTGAGCTTGAACTTGAACTGCTAAGCGGCGATACCCGTGCGGTACTGAAGCTGGCAAACCAGCTGGTTTCGCAAACCGGTTTACGCCAGGGCAGTTTGAGCAAAGCCGCGCGCGGTTATCATTTGGCCCTGGGGAATGCGCCGCGCGAACTCAAACCGACGCGGATTTTGAAGGTTCCGGCGAAGGCGAGCATTGAGCAGGGGTTGGAAGCGGCGCTGGAGCTGGCATTATCACAGTGGCAGTACCACGAAGAGCTGTGGGTACGCGGCGTTAAAGGGGCGAAAGCCGAGGTGCTGGCGGCAATGGGGCTGGTGCGTCACATTCTGATGTTGTTTGGCGGTAATGTGCCACGAAAAGCGAGCGCTCACTTACGTGATTTGCTGACCCAATCGGAAGCGATCATTGCGTCGGACGTTTCTGCTATTTCGGCGGTTTACAGTACGCAAACGGCAATGGCCAAGCTGGCGCTGACCGAATGGCTGGTGACCAAAGGATGGCAGCCGTTCCTGGATGCGAAGGCGCAGGGCAAAATTGCCGACTCCTTTAAGCGCTTCTCTGATACCCATCTTTCACGGCATGCCGCTGAGCTGAAAACCGCTTTTGCGCAGCCGTTGGGCGATCAGTACGCCGATCAGCTTCCACGTTTGACGCGCAACATTGATAGCATGCTGATGCTGGCGGGATACTACGACGAAAATGTCGCATCAGAATGGATCGCTACTTGGCAGGGCTTACGTCGCGCCATTGCGGCCAACCAATATATTGAAATTGAACACTTCCGCAACGAGGCGATCGCGCTGGAACCGTTCTGGCTGCACAGCGGAAAACGATAATCAGGGCCGAGGCCGGGATGCCTGATGGCGCTGCGCTTATCAGGCCTACGCGATGTGTGTAACTGTCATGTAGGTCGGATAAGGCGAAAAGACGCATCCGGCACCATTCAAAGGATAACCCGTAAATGAAGCAGCTCTCTTCACCGTTACAGCAGTACTGGCCGACCGTTGTTGAGCGGCTGCCAGCAGCAATATCTGAGTCCTCGCTTAGCGTTCAGGCGAAGTCAGTACTTACATTCAGTGATTTTGTCCGTGACAGCATTATTGCCCATCCCGAATGGCTGGCTGAGCTGGAAAGCACTCCGCCCCTGGCGGATGAATGGCAACACTATGCCAACTGGTTACAGCAAGCATTGGCTGACGTTAGTGACGAAAACACACTGATGCGTGAGTTACGCCTGTTTCGTCGTCGCATTATGGTGCGTATCGCCTGGGCACAGACGCTGTCGCTGGTGACCGAAGAGAGTATTTTGCAGCAGCTAAGTCATCTGGCTGAAACGTTGATCGTCGCCGCGCGCGACTGGTTGTACGCAGCCTGCTGTCGCGAATGGGGTACGCCGTGTAATCCTGAAGGTGTTGCGCAGCCGCTGCTGATTTTAGGCATGGGGAAACTCGGCGGCGGCGAGCTGAATTTTTCCTCCGATATCGACCTGATTTTTGCCTGGCCGGAACACGGCAGTACACAGGGTGGGCGCCGCGAGCTGGATAACGCGCAGTTCTTTACCCGTATGGGCCAGCGGCTTATCAAAGTGCTGGATCAGCCCACAATGGATGGGTTTGTCTATCGGGTGGATATGCGTTTACGCCCGTTTGGCGACAGCGGCCCGCTGGTGCTGAGCTTCTCCGCGCTGGAGGATTATTATCAGGAACAAGGGCGCGACTGGGAACGCTATGCGATGGTTAAAGCCCGCATTATGGGCGATGCCGACGGCACATACGTCAGCGAGCTTCGTGCCATGCTGCGGCCTTTTGTCTTCCGTCGCTATATTGATTTCAGCGTGATCCAGTCGCTGCGTAACATGAAAGGGATGATTGCGCGTGAAGTACGCCGTCGTGGCCTGAAAGACAACATCAAGCTGGGGGCGGGCGGCATTCGTGAAATCGAATTTATCGTGCAGGTATTCCAGCTGATTCGCGGTGGGCGCGAGCCATCGCTGCAATCCCGCTCGCTGTTACCGACGCTTAGCGCCATCAATGCGCTGCACTTGCTTTCTGATACCGACGCGGAACAACTGCGCGCAGCCTATCTCTATTTACGCCGCCTGGAAAACCTGCTGCAAAGTATCAATGATGAGCAGACTCAGACGCTGCCGGGTGATGAACTGAATCGCGCGCGGCTAGCGTGGGGGATGAACGTTGATGACTGGCAGCAGTTAACCGATGTGCTGACCAATCATATGGACAACGTACGCCGGGTATTTAACGAGCTGATTGGCGATGACGAGGCCGAAACCCAGGAAGAGTCGCTCTCAGAACAGTGGCGCGAATTGTGGCAGGATGCCTTACAGGAAGATGACACCACGCCAGTGCTGACGCATCTGGCGGATGACGATCGGCGGCGCGTGCTGTCTCTGATTGCTGATTTCCGCAAAGAGCTGGATAAACGCACTATTGGCCCACGCGGACGACAGGTGCTGGATCATTTAATGCCGCATCTGCTGAGCGATGTCTGTACGCGTGACGACGCCTCAGTCCCGCTGTCACGCATTACACCGCTGCTGGTGGGTATTGTGACTCGCACGACCTATCTGGAACTGCTGAGCGAATTCCCCGGGGCGCTGAAGCATTTGATTTCGCTCTGTGCGGCTTCGCCGATGGTCGCCAGCCAGCTGGCGCGGTATCCGTTGTTGCTCGATGAACTGTTGGATCCGAATACCCTGTATCAACCTACCGCGACGGACGCCTACCGTGATGAGCTGCGCCAGTATTTGCTGCGCGTGCCGGAAGATGACGAAGAGCAGCAACTGGAGGCACTGCGCCAGTTTAAGCAAACGCAGCTACTGCGTATTGCCGCGGCTGATATCGCCGGCACGCTGCCGGTGATGAAGGTGAGCGACCATTTAACCTGGCTGGCGGAAGCGATTATTGATGCGGTAGTCCAGCAGGCGTGGACGCAGATGGTTGCTCGCTACGGCCAACCTACCCATCTTGGCGAACGTGAGGGGCGCGGTTTTGCCGTCGTCGGCTATGGCAAACTGGGCGGCTGGGAACTGGGTTACAGTTCGGATCTTGATTTGATCTTCCTGCATGATTGTCCGATGGACGTGATGACGGACGGTGAGCGTGAGATTGACGGGCGACAGTTCTATCTGCGTCTGTCGCAGCGCATTATGCACCTTTTCAGCACCCGCACCTCGTCCGGTATTTTGTACGAAGTGGATGCGCGGCTGCGTCCATCCGGCGCGGCGGGAATGCTGGTGACATCAACCGACGCTTTCGACGATTACCAGCGCAACGAAGCCTGGACATGGGAGCATCAGGCGCTGGTGCGTGCTCGTGTGGTATATGGCGACCCGCAGTTGACCTCTCAGTTTGATGCGATTCGTCGCGATATCATGACCCTCGTCCGTGATGGGAAAACCTTGCAGACCGACGTGCGTGAAATGCGTGAGAAAATGCGCGCCCATTTGGGCAATAAGCATCGGGATCGTTTTGATATTAAAGCGGATGAGGGTGGCATCACAGACATTGAGTTTATTACGCAGTATCTGGTGTTGCGCTATGCGCATGAAAAACCGAAGCTGACGCGCTGGTCGGATAATGTGCGCATTCTGGAATTACTGGCGCAAAACGACATTATGGACGAGCAGGAAGCGCTGGCGCTTACCCGTGCTTATACGACGTTGCGTGATGAACTTCACCATCTTGCGTTGCAGGAACTTCCGGGCCATGTGGCGCTGGAGCACTTTGACGCTGAACGTACGCTGGTGCGTGACAGCTGGCAGAAGTGGCTGGTTGCCGAGTGAAGTGTGCTATTATCGCGCGCAAATTTTAAGACCCTCAGAGAATCTCTCAGGAGACAGGAATGAAAGTAACGCTGCCAGAGTTTGAACGTGCAGGAGTCATGGTTGTCGGTGATGTGATGCTGGATCGCTACTGGTACGGCCCTACCAGCCGTATTTCACCTGAAGCGCCGGTTCCGGTGGTGAAGGTCGATACCATCGAAGAACGTCCCGGTGGCGCAGCAAACGTGGCGATGAACATTGCCTCTCTGGGCGCAAATTCCCGTCTGGTGGGTTTGACCGGTATCGACGACGCGGCGCGTGCACTGAGCAAAACGCTGGCGGATGTGAACGTAAAATGCGATTTCGTGTCCGTGCCGACGCATCCGACAATCACCAAACTGCGCGTGCTTTCCCGCAACCAGCAGTTGATTCGTCTGGATTTTGAAGAAGGTTTTGAAGGCGTGGATCCGCAGCCGCTGCACGAGCGTATTAACCAGGCGCTGGGTTCTATTGGCGCTCTGGTGCTCTCCGACTACGCCAAAGGCGCGCTGGCAAGCGTGCAGCAGATGATTGCGTTGGCGCGTAAGGCTGGCGTGCCGGTACTTATCGATCCGAAAGGGACCGATTTTGAACGTTACCGCGGCGCAACGCTGCTAACGCCCAACCTGTCTGAGTTTGAAGCGGTAGTGGGTAAATGCAAAAGCGAAGATGAACTGGTTGAGCGCGGTATGAAAGTGATTGCTGATTTCGACCTTTCCGCACTGCTGATTACCCGTTCAGAACAGGGGATGACGTTGCTGCAACCGGGCAAATCGCCACTGCATATGCCGACGCAGGCGCAGGAAGTGTATGACGTGACCGGTGCGGGCGATACGGTAATCGGCGTGCTGGCGGCGACGCTGGCGGCGGGTAACACACTGGAAGAGGCGTGCTATTTTGCCAACGCTGCAGCCGGTGTTGTGGTCGGTAAACTGGGAACCTCCACCGTTTCTCCGATTGAACTGGAAAACGCGGTGCGTGGTCGGGCTGATACTGGTTTTGGCGTGATGAGCGAATCTGAGCTGAAACAGGCCGTTGCCAGCGCCCGCAAGCGCGGTGAGAAAGTGGTGATGACTAACGGCGTGTTCGACATCCTGCATGCGGGCCACGTTTCCTATCTGGCAAATGCGCGCAAGCTGGGCGATCGCCTGATCGTGGCGGTAAACAGCGATGCGTCGACCAAACGTCTGAAAGGAGAAACGCGTCCGGTCAACCCGCTGGAACAGCGCATGATCGTGCTGGGCGCGCTGGAATCCGTCGACTGGGTGGTCTCTTTTGAAGAAGATACACCGCAGCGTCTGATCGCCGGCATCCTGCCGGATCTGCTGGTCAAAGGCGGTGACTATAAGCCAGAAGATATTGCGGGTAGCAAAGAGGTATGGGCGAACGGCGGTGAAGTGCTGGTGCTGAACTTCGAAGATGGCTGCTCAACGACCAATATCATCAAGAAGATCCAGAAAGACAGCGATAAATAACAATTGGAATGTTTGTCGGATGGCGGTGTCCGGCCTACGAGGTTGTAGGCCGGATAAAACGCGTAAGCGTTGCCATCCGGCATTTCTGTTTCTTATTCTTCAGTCGTTTTCTCAACAGGCTGTGGACTGTTTTTCAGCGGATCGGCCAGTGCCGACAGCGAACCGCCGGACAAACCAATTTCATTTAACAGCGAGTCAATCAGCGGCGCTTGTGTACGATAGGCAAGGGCGGCGGATAATGCCTGCTCAGCCAGATTCCCTCCGGTTACGTTACCTGCGGTCACTTCACCGACGGCGCCGCCACGATTCAGACCATCAACCTGGATAATCTTGATCCCATCGATAGACTTCATTGGCTCAACGGATTTCTCAATGACTGCTGGCAGGGACTGCAGCAGGGCCAGCTTAAATTTCAGACTGGTCTGTTCGTCGGAAAGCACGTTGATGGCATCGTTCAGCGCACGCTGGGCTTCGGCTTCCGCCAGACCTTTTTTCCGCGTGGCTTCGGCCAGTTCCACAATTGCCGCCGCCTGCAATTCTGCGGCTTCTTTTTCCGCTTTTGCCCGGACGGTCAGTTCAACCGCCTGGGTTTCTGCATCCTGCGCTGCGGCAATCAACGCCACCTGTTTGGCACGATCCGCTTCTGCGGTCTGGCGGGTGGTTTCTACGTTCTGCTGGGCGCGAACCGCTTCGGCTAGCGCATCGTTAGCGCGTGCTTCAGCCTGAGACTGCTGTTCAGACTTGGCGGCAATGGCGATGGACTTGGTCTGGTTGGCGATCTCCGTTGCCTGTTGCTGTTCGATCTCTTTGATGCGAACTTCACGCTCGGCCTCGACTTTTCTGGATCGCACCGCCTGTTCGCGCTCGATTTCTGTTTCCTGAATCTGCCGTTCGGCAAGAATGCGCGTCTGCTCAGCTTCACGATGACGTTCGGCTTCGAAGGCGGCAATTTTGGCGTTTTGCTCGGCCGTGCGGGTCTTCACCTGCTGCTCCTGCTCGAGCGTCATGAAGGCTTCCTGCTGTTCGATCTCCAGCTTGCGCGACAGCGCATCACGGTTTTTCTCACGAACGGCAACTTCTACGTCCTGCTCGACTTCGTTACGTTCGCGACGACGGCGTTCTGTTTCCTGGGTCAGCTTGGTCAGACCCTCGGCATCAAAGGCGTTATTCGGGTTGAAATGGACTTTTTCGGTCTGGTTAAAGTTGGTGAGTGAAACGCTCTCGAGTTCCAGGCCGTTTTTGGACAGGTCTTCCGCGACGGTATTTTGTACGCCCTGAACGAAGTTTTCACGCGTATCCTGCAGTTCATGCATGGTCATCTGCGACGCAGTGGCACGTAGGGCATCAACAAACTTATCTTCTATTAGCACACGTAAATCCTCTGGTGACAGTGTTCGCTGTCCCAGCGTCTGTGCGGCGGTAGCAATCCCTTCAACAGACGGTTTTACACGCACGAAAAAGGCGACGACGACATCCACGCGCATACGGTCTTTGGTGATGAGACTGTCGACAGTTGAACGGCTCACCTCAAGTTTGAGGGTGTTCATGTTGATAGGAATAATTTCGTGGAAGATAGGCATGACAATTGCGCCGCCGCTCATCACCACTTTTTGTCCGCCAAGGCCGGTACGCACAAACGCCTGTTCAGCTGACGCGCGGCGATACAGGCGGGCAAAGATAATCCCGATAATTACTAAGATGACCACCGCCACAATGGCGGTAAACATCCATGAAGGTAACATGCCAAAAACATCATCCATTGTGTTATTCCCTTAAAGTAAAAATTACAAAACATTTGGCCAGGGGTTTAGCTCGGCCAGGTAACGCGTTGCGGAGAGTCGGCAGATAATCAGCACCTTGTCTCCTTTTTTGAATTCTTTGCTCGCTTCAGGCTCCAGCAGCACATAGTGAGTCTGCCCGAACTTATCGGTAAATTTGCCTTCGCAGGGGGTTCCGGCACTTGCGGAATGGCCGGTAATAATCGCCATGCTGCCGATAAATTCATCTTCAGCGAGGGCGGTGGTTTCATCCCGCGGAAGCCAGGGAGCAATGATTTTTCCGCTGTAATGCACGGCGAAGACGGCAAGAATAAAACTCACCGGAGCAAGCAGCAGGTTGCTGAGCGGTGCTTGCCACAGCGTGACCCAGCCATGCTGAAGGAGGATACCGAAGAGTCCAAAGAAGCCAGCGAGTAAACACAGCACGATCAGTGCCGGGATCCGCCCGATATTGAGATAGTGAAGCGCCTGGCCGATATTGCCGGAAGTCAGGGCATCGTAATGTTCGAGGTGAGCATCAAGCGCACCTGAAAGAAAATGGCCAAAAATAAGAGAGATGATTTCCAGTAGGCCAATCAACAGTACAAATGAAATAGCAAACAGGTAGGGGCTGTTATAATCCGTGAATAATACCAAGTTGTTTCCTCCTGTTACTGCGTTCCCTGTCCGTGTCAAAAGTAATGGTTTTACCTCTTACTTTTACATGACGTTACAATAACATGCGTTACCCTGGTCTTTAATCCGAAAAGGGGCTCATCCCCCTCTTAGATTTTGTAGGAAACTGTGAAGCAGGCGGTTTTTTTGCGCACAATATGTACAGAATAACTTCGTATCCAGGGAAATACTGAAATTAGAAAAAGCATATGGCCTTAGCAGATATTCAATAACTGGAGGGTATGCTCATGAACAGCAATATGTATTCAATGAACAATTTCGATTTCCTGGCCCGTAGTTTTGCCAGAATGCAGGCTGAGGGCCATCCCGTTGATATCCAGGCGATAACCGGGAACATGGATGAAGAACATCGTAGCTGGTTTTGCAAACGCTATGCGCTGTACTGCCAGCAGGCGACGGAAGCCAGGAAGCTAGAACTGGAACACTAACAGAAAAACGGGCCTTGCGGCCCGTTGTTGTTTTACTCTTGCGGATCGACTGACGGGATCGCGGGGGCAGGTTTAACTTCTGCCGTTTTTTCACGCGATTCCAGCTCAGTCAGACGTTGCTCAAGCAGCGCCAGCTTTTCACGTGTGCGCAATAAAACCTGAGTCTGTACATCGAATTCTTCACGGCTTACCAGATCCAGACGGGTCAGCTGTGACTGCAGCGTTTGACGAATTTTCTTCTCGACGTCTTCGCCAAACTCGCGGATCCCTTTCGGCATCGACTCGTGAACCTGACGAGCAATCTGCTCAATTTTTTTCGGGTCAATCATTGTGGTTTCCCTGAACTGGTACGTGTTGCTGCCTATTGTAGTGCGAACTGGCACAGGCATAAACCAGAATTGTGTGAAGCTAAGACGAGTAAAGGCGTTGATGAAGGTAATCAATAGCGTTATAGTTAACTCGCTTATTCTCAGGGCGGGGCGAAATTCCCCACCGGCGGTAAATCAACTGATGTTGAAAGCCCGCGAGCGCTTTTTGTTACGGCAAAAAGGTCAGCAGATCCGGTGTAATTCCGGGGCCGACGGTTAGAGTCCGGATGGGAGAGAGTAACGATCCAGTCGGGCATGGACCCGCTCACGTTATTTTTTTGCCGCTTAGACGGTACTCCTAAGACTGCCCTGATTCTGGTAACCATAATTTTAGTGAGGTTTTTTTTACCATGAATCAGACGCTACTTTCCTCTTTTGGTACGCCTTTCGAACGTGTTGAACATGCGCTGTCTGCGCTGCGTGAAGGACGCGGTGTAATGGTGCTTGACGACGAAGACCGTGAAAACGAAGGCGATATGATTTTCCCGGCAGAAACCATGACCGTAGAACAGATGGCGCTGACCATCCGTCACGGTAGCGGTATTGTATGCCTTTGCATCACTGAAGACCGACGTAAACAGCTCGATCTGCCAATGATGGTGGAAAATAATACCAGCGCTTACGGTACCGGTTTTACCGTGACCATTGAAGCCGCAGAAGGCGTGACCACCGGCGTTTCCGCAGCAGACCGTGTTACTACGGTGCGTGCGGCAATTAAGGATGGCGCTAAACCTTCCGATCTGAACCGTCCGGGGCACGTGTTCCCGCTGCGTGCTCAAGCTGGTGGTGTGTTGACCCGCGGTGGTCATACTGAAGCGACCATCGACTTGATGACGCTGGCTGGGTTTAAACCAGCGGGGGTGCTGTGCGAATTGACTAATGATGATGGCACCATGGCGCGTGCGCCAGAGTGCATCGAATTTGCCGGCAAGCATAATATGGCGGTGGTGACTATCGAAGACCTGGTGGCTTACCGTCAGGCGCACGAGCGCAAAGCCAGCTAATCGTACAGTGCCATGGTGAAGAAAAGCCGATGCAATGCCATCGGCTTTTTTTGTTTAGTTGTAGTTAATTTTAAATAACACTACCGTTTCAAATGGTCCGGTCTGAACGGCCTCGCCAGCGACTTGACTTAACTCTGCTTGATAACTTTTCTCTCTGGTCAATAATTCCGTATCAAATTCGGCATACTCTGCGTACGCGTTGTAGGTGGAGAGTGTATTATCTTCCATATTACGGATTTTTAATTGCAAGCCATTCCCTATTCTCAGTGAAGTATCATCTTCTGCTAATTCTTCAGTAGTATAGAATGAAGATGAAACTTTGAATGTATCAGTACATCCACTGTCTGCATTTAAATTCTTTATAGTCTTGATGGAGAAACTTTTGGTCATGGTTTTGGCATTAATTTCCATATTATTAAAGGTGCCAAAGTCAATGGTCTGATTTTCCGGATAGATGTTGAATTTTACGCTACAGTCCAGTACTCGAATTTGATCTAATCCAGTGACATGATATTTCAGGTTAGCGGCATCCGGGCTGACGTTGATACCACCAACACCATCAAACTGCACAAGAATATAATCGCCGATACTACTGGTGTAGTCATGGGGAGGCATAGAGATGACTTTTACATACAGGCGCATTCGTGCGATAAACGTTCTCGAGTAGTGTGTATCTTCCGCATTACCTGAGCAAAGATAATGTTCCCAACCGCTGGCTTTGATTTGCGCCGGGTTATAGATCTTCAGTTTCTGATTATCAATACACTGGTGGGTATCAATACTGATAGCACCTTGCGTCGCGTCATAATCAACGCCTTCGTAGGTGACACCTAACTGGTAGTAGGTATCATTGACAGAAGCATAGGGGTTAACCCAGGCATAGGCGTTTTCACCGCTATATCCATCATCGGAAGTGGCGTTATCACAGTACACGGGAATTTTTATATCGTTGCTTTCCCATATTTTGTCCCCGGGTTTGGCGTTGTTAGGGACTGCAAACGGTTCGATAGCGGTATAACCTTCAACAGGACCTCCGGTGGCTCCCAGATAGCAGTGAACCGCCAGCGCTGAACGAAAAGGGAGCGCGATGAATATTAACAGCAGAAATAACCGTAGCGTGCGGATCATTTTCTGGCCTCCGGCACGATAAGATCGCATTGACCATGGCATTTCACGTTCAGCATGCGCAGTCCGCCATAATCATCCATATATCCTAGTGCGAACGCATTTCCGTTATAACCGCCGGCATTTAATGTGACAGAGGAAAAAGGGGCAATCATCTTACTGCTAAAGCCTGACAATTGGCTTTTGCTGTCTTTGCCAAAAAAAGCCAACGTAATGTAGTAGGCGGTAGGATTATTAACCAACAGCGTATTTCCCTGTTGGCTAACTTTGAGCTGAAGTTCAACTTCAGTACCCGGCTTTTTCTTCAAAGCCGCTGGACGCCAGAACAATTTCAATCGAGATTGCAGGGCCATCTGCACAATGGCATTGCTTCCCTTATTTTCTGGCGCAGGCGGAATTTCACGGACATTAAAATAGAACAGCGTTTCCCGATCCTGAGGTAGTGAGCGAGCTTTATCCTGCTTAACGATCCTCACTTGTGAAATTGCGCTGGGATTTAAGCGTTGGATTGGAGGCAGGGCAACCAGAAAGGTGTCGTCCTTATTACCTTTTTCATCTTCAATCCATGAATAGGCCAGATAGGGCAGCTGCTCGCTCTGGTTTTCGATTTTCAGGCTGCTGGCCTTTTCGTTGCCGTTAAATATTATCCGCGTTCTGTCAGGTTGAATTGCCGCCTGAGAGGTGAGTGATAAGGCGAGTAGTACTATTGGCAATTTTTTAAATAATGTCATTTTTCATCCTTAATTAATGACAAGGTAAAATAAGGTTTTGCGTGGTGATATCCAATGTGTCTGGTAATGCGAAGGTGCATGCCTTTTTATCACCCCATTGAACTGTAAAGTGTTGCCCACTGTCGACACCACCAAGCCAGGCATGACCTTCTTCACTGACCATTCCTACTTCGGTATTGCTGGCAATATGCCGAACGATCGCGCCAAGTGGCGGGTAGTCTCCATTTTCCATTCTGATGGCGACGGTAATATTTTTGCCTGCACGGGATATCAGCGCTTTGTAACCGATAGCTCCTTCCGTCCAGGTTTGGCGGGTGATCGTTTCATCAACGGTAACGCCGTCAGGGAGATCGTTCATGTTGACGGCGATGGTTGAGGGTTGATAACTGGATATCATCGGTACAACCGCATAGCCGAGGCGGTTGGTGCGATTGCTATCTCCCTGAACAGGTATATCGGCCACGCCATCTGTACCGATCATAACTCGAGGTTCATTACCAAAACTGCGACGATGCAAGGCAATACCTTTGCCCGTGGCGGTCATTGAACCGCTCCAACTGGCGCTGACAGAGGTGTAGTCGCTGGCAGCATAGCTTCCGGAGAACTGTAGTTCGCCCGCAGGGGTAGTATGCTGGTAGTTGCCCCTGAATTGCGCGCCGTTATCTGGCTTGTCGGTGACGGTTCCTGCGGAAACGCCCCAGGTATTACGGGGATCGGAGGAATCATTCCATGAGAGAGTGTTAGTGGTGTTGCTGCTATTGCGCATGTCGTAATTCAACCGCCGACCAAAGTCGAAGGGAACGGAGAGCGAAACATAGACCTGCTTATCGTTATCACTCTCTTCGTAATGCGTTGTGCTGAAGGATGTCGATAGCGATAAACCTTTCCAGTCACCGATATCGAAATTAAATCCGGCAGTTACGGATGCGGTAGTAGAGCTGTCGCCATCCCACCATTGCTGGCGTAGTGCGCTGACGTACAAATTCATCCGCAAAGGATCGATCGGCTGGTTGAAGGCGATGCTTACGGTCTGCTTTTCGTCCTGCGTATCAGCATTGTTGTACTGATGGGCGATAAAGTTGGCATAGCTATGAAATTCACGTTCGGAGAAACGATATGCCGCAAGTGAAATCTGGCTGTTTGTCGCATCAAAGCGTTTGCTGTAGTTCAGTCGGTAACTGAGACCGTTTTCTTGATGACCATCATCGAAAGTGCTGCTGGCACGTGTAACGTCAAATGAAAGTGCGCCCAGCCATAGCATATTCTGCCCAATGCCGAGTGCCGCAGAGCGATAATCGCTGCCTCCTGCGAGGATCCCGCCATACAGCGAGGTATTGGACAATATTCCCCACGAGGCTTCTCCACTGGCAAAGGTCTCATCGATCACATAATGCGAGATGTCCGGACGTGCACGGCCTGCCGCGATTTTGTAACGGACCTGCCCCTCGCGGGTCAAGAAGGGCGTGGATGCTGCAGAAACCTGAAATGTATTGGTTCTGCCATCTTCCTCGGTGATTTTAACATCTAGCGTACCCTGTACCGATTGGTTGAGATCGGTAATGACAAAGGGGCCAGGGGCAACCTTTGTTTGATAAATAACGCGACCGGAGTGGCTGACGGTGACGGTCGCATTGGTTTGTGCGATACCGCTGATTTGTGGGGCATAGCCACGTAATTCCCACGGCAGCATGCGATCGTCGCTTGCCAGTGCAGCGCCATTATAGGAAAAACCGTCGAAGATATTGGAACTTAGATCAGTTTCTCCCAGTGTGAGTTTGGCGCCCAGAGAAGGGAGAGGGCGAAAAAGATAGGTACGCGAAATGCTCCGTGTCGTTTGGGTGTTTTTTTCATTGCGGTTCTGACTGATTTGGTAATCGCTACGTAAGCGCCACGCGCCCATATTCAGACCCGAAGTACCGTATGAGTTTATATTTTCTGTACTTGCGCCCTGATCGGGGCGATAAGTGCTGGCAAATAAGTTGTAGTCGAAGAGCAAGCCATTTACGCCGTGATCCCAGGTGGATGGCGGCATCCAGCTCTCTGATTTCCATGCCATTAATACTTGCGGAATACTAATATCCAGGTGTTGATTCGCAATGTCTAGCGTAAACGCAATGTCGGCGTATGCGGTGAAATCTACGCAATTGTTCTGCATTGGCAGGGAACGTAAAATTTTCTCTTTTAACCCCAATTGCTCGGCAAGATCGGTAGGAATACAGACTGCAACACCTTCACCTTTTTTCCCCCAGCTCAGTTGGCGGCCAGAGGAGATTTGGTTTTTATTCACAGCAATTGTGACAAAGTAGTTCCCAGGGGCAATTGAGAGATCATCTTTTAGTAGTGAGAGATCCACACTGCTACGCATGGATTTATCCAGTACATTCAGGTTGAATTCGACGGCCAGAGTGGAAAATGACAACAGTAGCCCACATCCATAGGCCACGACCTTGCAGGTATTCATGGCAATCCTTACCTATACCCAAGCGTTGCAAGTGTTATAGGGTGGCCATCCGGCCACCATAATGTGACTACTTATAGGTAAGTCTGTAGGTTGCCGTCGCGGCGACAGCGCCCACGGTGACATCCGTTGCGCCAATTTTTTCCATATAGGCTTGGAATGGAAGGATTTGAGTCGCTGATCCTGCACTTAGATCAATGGTTTTTGCGGTCCCCAGAGTAATCTTCGTGCTTGTTTTGTCCAGAAGGCGTACGCCAACATTTGTTGCACCACTGGCAAAAGTATTGCTAAGCAGGCTGGTATCTTCAGCTGTAACGCTGTCACTGTTAAATGTGACATCAACTTTGGACACAGGTACATCGCTGCCATTATTTGAGTGTGGCAGATCGCAATTGACTAAGTGAAGGCTGGAGTCAACCGCATCAGAATGTCCGTTAGTATTGATATAGCTGGCAGGAACTTCACCCAGCTCAACCTGCTTGTCAATATCGTCAGGTTCAATGGCGCAAGGGGCATTAATAATGGTACCCGTGAAGGTTATTTTGCCGCTACCACCGTCAACATCGGCGAAGGCACTGGTGGTAGTTAATGTGGCGATAGCCACTGCTAATAACGTTTCTTTGCCTAGTTTCATACAATCATTCCTTTAGTAATATACAATATCCTTTATGCTTAAGTCGAAATAATAGGTTTTTTAAAATATTATATCACCAGGATATTTTGTTTTTGCGTGATATTCGGAATTTGACCCGGCATTGATTAAGTTTGGTGTATATATATTTCAATGTTGCAATTTGCATTGCATTTGATGAGGAAATGAATGGTGTTTTATTATTATTTTCGTGGTGTTGGCTTTAAGGTGATTATTGTAAAACTGTGATTTAGATGAGTTTTTTCTGCAAATCAGAATGTATAAATATTGATTTATTATTGTTTGCGCCAAATAATTTGCGTTTTGTATGATTTGAACCGAAGGGAAGCAAGCAGCAGGATTGTATAACCATCGTAAAAAAAGCAGAAATCTGAATACAGACTTCTGCTTTGGTTTTTCCATTCAGGTTATTTGGCCCTGGCCAGTTTCAATGCCCATGCGCCGCTCATTATCACCAACAGTAATAAACATAAGCCAAAGGCTAGCAGGCATGCCTGCGCCATGTTCATAAATTGCCACGGTGGAAGCAGATACCAGCCTTCAGACTGTTGGTATAGATCGATAAACCACTTTTGCGTACTGCTGAGTGCCACGCCATCAGGCACTATGGGGGCATCATAGCCGCAATCTCCAGTGGGTTTAAACCACTCCGGAGCCCAGTTTGCCAGCGGCAAATTGAAAGGGAATGTCGGATCGGTGGAACACCCCTGGACGCCAAACAGCGAATCCGGGCTATGTACCGCATGATGAATATCATTGAGTTTGAGCGAGAACTTAATGCCCATGATGCTGCCGTAAAATGCCGCAATGCAGCCAATAAGCTTCAGAACAACATTTTTAGGGTTTATTGCCGCGATCAATCCACCGAAAACCATCACAAACATGGCAAAGCGAATGTAGACACACTGCTCGCAGGGGGCCATATAGAGATAGATTTGGAAAAACGAGTGGGCCAATATTATTAACCCGCCCATCGCGCAGGCCATCAGTAGCCACAGAAAGCGCCGTTCCTGCCATCTCACCAGCGTATCAACCGGCGTGGTACGTAAGTCCCGCCACCATCCTTTTATGAAAACCATAGCCTCGTCCCTGTTTATTTTGTCGCCAGCTCTCTGACAAGCTCAGCCATGGAGTCAATGGATTTGATACTCTTGGTGTAGATCAGGTATTTACCGTTAACGACGTAAGCCGGAACCCCCTGAATTTTGGCGACGTCATATGCCGCTTTCCATTTCTCCAGCGTTTGCTGAACGGTGGGATCTTGTAGCGCGGCGTCAAAATCTGCCTGGCTCATGCCTGCAGCATCCAGGCCTGTTTTAATGAATGCGGCCGGATCTTTACCATCTGACCAGCGCTCTTTCTTGTCGTGGTAAGCAGCGTAATAAGCAAATTTCGCTTTTTTGAACTGTGATTTGGCATCAAATAATGAAATCCCTGCTGCCTGATCTTTAGCAATCATTACTGCAAAAACTTCACTGGCCTGTTTACCATATTCCCCTTTGGTTTCAAGATGAAATGGTGTGAAGGTGACGAGATCGGCCACTTTTTCAGAAACCGGGCCAGTCACGGCTTTATCATATTTGTAACAGAACGGACAGGCGTAGCTGAATACTTTTATTAACGTCTTATCAGCATTAGGAATCGGTTTCTCCAAAACCATATAATCAGTGCCTTCTGTAAAAGCTGAGGCGGCAAACGACGAGGCAAGTGCGGCGGTTAATACCACGCTTTTAAATAATGAAGTAATCCATTTAGATGACATAATTAATCCTTAATCTAACGATATTATTTAAACATTTGTTGTGGGTGAACCAGTAATGCGCGGTAGTGCGTTTGGTTTGGCTTATCTGAAAGGACATCAATTTCGACTTTGACTTCTTTAGTCTTATAGTCAATTTCGTTGATTTTGCCGATGGTTGGTTGTCCAACGTCAAATAAATTAATAGAACCACCAAATCCAAACATGGTGTCGCGGTCTTTCTGATATTCGATAACCGAGGTGATGGGACTATAGAAATCGTAACCGCGTTCTTTGCCGTATTCCCAAATTTGCTGAACGGTTCCTTTTTTCTCGTCAACTTTATATTCGACGAAACGGGAATATTTCATCGTCGGCAATGCCGGTTGTTCGAGCCCACGACCATCGCCGTTGTCAAAGATGGTTAATGTCCCTTTGCTCGAGATCCATGCGGTGTGTTGGGTGTAGGTAAAATCGAAATCAGTATTCTCGCACTTACCGTTTTCGTCACATTTTAGCGCGTTGCCCTTATCATCAACCGGTTTTAACAGCTTGCTTGCCAGCGCCTTATTCCAGCCTTTCGACGGAGCGAGGATCCATTTCACCTGTTTATCGCGACCGATTTTGACGACGCCCTGATGGCGGGAAGAGATAATAATGGAGTCATCTTTGGCATCATAAGCAATGGAGTTAACGTGCGCCCAGTTACGACCTGCACCCACTCCGAGGGCGTCACCGTAAGGAGTATCTGGCTCCAGTTTCGCCTGTTGACCGGCATGAGCGAGGTCAACGTTGACGCATACCGCGCCTGCGTCCAGTGCACCCAGAAGCGCATCACGCATCGGATCGAGTATCTTTGTCAGATCCCACACATCAACCACACGACCGGACTTGTCTACTTCAATTATCTGATCGCGGATGGTTTGCACATGGATGCCATCTTCTTTGCGATAATCGCGTTTGCCCACGCGAAGCAACACGGTGTCGTTGATTGTTTCGATCGATTCATGCGACGCGTCGAGGAAGCCGCGCGGTAGCTTATGATCGGCCAGAATCTGCCCCATCATATCGAATTCGTACCAATGCTGACCCTGAACGGCTGTGAAGGTACCGCGCGGCGTTTCCCGGATACCCATCAAGTAACCGCGCTTATTGATATCCATGTCATGGCCATCGTAAAAGGTATCTTGATCCAGCCACCAGCGGTATTCACCTTCCGTATCGACGATAAAGGTGAAGGGGGCAATGTCAAAGGGTAATGCCCCGCCCGCAGGACCCGCATCCAGGATGCCGGCATTTTTGTCTTTTTCACCATGCCAGTGGAATTCCGCCCCCTGTGCGGTGAAAGTATGGGTATTCACCAGATAGAGACGGTCTTCAAAACCAGGCGCTACCTTAATAACTTTCGTTTGCTGTAAATCGGAAATAGAACGGTTATCCATGTAGTGATTAACGATGGCGGACGTTTGCACCACATAATCATCCTTCATGGCTTTGCCATTTTCTTTATATTCAACGGTGACCTTATTAGCAAACTTTTGATAAAGACCAAAAATAGGCACGCCGTCATAGGTTGCTAACGACTCTTTGCCAACTGTATAAGTAACAGGAACTCCTTTCTCGCCTTTGCCATGAACGGTGACTTTAACATCTGAAATAACGTGACTATCTAATTCAACCAGTGCGGTAAGCGGGGCGTTTCCATAAGGATCAACGACTATAGCGCCCAGCTTCCCTGCGGGTTGGGCGGGTTGAAAACCTGCAGCAAACGAATTTCCAACGGTTAATCCAAACGTCAGTGCGAGTGTGCCAGCGAGAAGTGTTTTTCGGTATTGTCTAAACATGGATATATCTCCTTATATTAACTTTAAATATAATTCCACTGAATATATTATGTTTTTACGATATGGCTAAAAATGAAAATGGTACTACTGATGTCACTTTTATTGTGGGTATATAAATATTGATGAAGTGTATTATTCTACAAAATCTAATTTTTATTGTTTTCTGGATAGTATGAGTGAGGTATTTTAAGGACAATGTTTATTATTGCTTAGTGTGATCTCGTCGACAGAGTTTTATTTTTTATAACTGTTTTAGCTATTGGCATAGCTGCTGGTTTATATGATCGAAATCATATATTTGTTTCTGAAATATGCCACTATAGGGGTATGTCAGAATAAGTTTATGTAAAATTTTAACGTTAAATGTTTAATGATGTTAAATGTTAAGGGTAAAAGAATGTTTATTGCCTGGTATTGGATCGTATTAATTGCACTCGTTGCATTGGGTTATTATTGCCATATGAAGCGTTATTGTCGGGCATTCCGACAAGACAGGGACGCATTGCTTGAGGCGCGAAACAAACTCTTCCGACGTTCTGGTGAAGATAACAGCGTGATTAAGGAACAGGAATAGTCCTTCACGTTCTGCTATGGATGAGCGGATGCTGTAAAATAGCAGGGTGGCATCCGCCCTCTGGATTATCCGATTCCCATGGACTGGAGGATGACGAGACTTAACCCCATCACCGACATTCCGCACAGGACCCCATAGCTGGGATTATTATTTGGGTCGATCTCTTTTGCCAGTGGCATCAATTCATCGACTGACAGCGCCACCATAATACCCGCGACTGCCGCCATTATTGCCGCCATCACCACAGGCGAGATGAGACTCCCCAGAATTAACCACGCCAGTACGCCGCCCAGTATTTCCGCCATGCCCGAGATCCCGGCCCAGAATATCGCCGTACGTTTGGAGCCCGTTGCTGCATAGACCGGACCTGCAACGGCTAATCCTTCAGGAATATTGTGTAATGCGACGGCAAGCGCAATACCAAAGCCCAGCTCGAGGTTGCTGCTGGCGGTAACAAACGTCGCAATCCCTTCCGGAAAATTGTGCAGGCTGATGCCGAGCGTTAATAAAATCGCGGTGCGTTTAATGGATCCGGGTAGAGGCTGCGTTGTTTTTTGTACCAGATCCTGAGGGTGCGCATGCGGCAATAGACGGTCCAGGCCAAAGTAGCCCAGCAAGCCGACGATAAACATTCCGTAGCCCAGAACTGGCGACATGCCTTCAGCGGCCAGCGCAGCAGGTAGCATTTCCATTAGAGAGATCAGTAGCATAATCCCGGCAGCGAAGCCTAAAGAAAAGGCGAGAACGCGGTTGGAAGGCTTTTGCCCTAACACGCCGAGAAATGCGCCGATAAACGTGGCGGCACCTGCCAGTAAAGTCAGAAGTAAAGGTACTGACATCGACAAATAAAACTCCTTATCAATCTGCTTTCCGGACTGGATCGTCAAAATAACTGATGATCTTCATCATGGTTATCTGAGTTCTTCATCAACCGAATAAGCGTATTGTAATGGTATCAAAATGACTCCCTCAGTAAGGATATCATCATGTCTTCAACTCGTATGCCAGCATTGTTTTTGGGCCACGGTAGCCCGATGAATGTTCTGGAAGATAACGTTTATACCCGTGCCTGGCAGCAACTGGGGGAAACGTTGCCGCGTCCGAAAGCCATTGTGGTGGTCTCGGCGCACTGGTTCACCCGTGGAACGGGTGTGACAGCGATGGAAGCGCCTAAAACGATCCACGATTTCGGCGGTTTTCCGCAAGCGCTGTATGACACCCATTACCCAGCGCCCGGTTCGCCTGAACTGGCGCAGCACCTGGTTGATTTACTTGCTCCTGTACCCGTCGCGTTAGACAAAGAGGCGTGGGGTTTTGACCACGGTTCCTGGGGCGTACTGATCAAGATGTACCCGAATGCCGACATCCCGATGGTGCAGTTAAGCATCGATAGTACAAAACCGGCGGCCTGGCATTTTGAGATGGGCCGCAAGCTGGCGGCACTGCGTGATGAGGGTATTATGCTGGTGGCCAGTGGTAACGTGGTGCATAACCTGCGTACTGCGCGTTGGCACGGTGAGAACACGCCATATCCGTGGGCAACCTCATTCAATGATTATGTTAAGGCTAACCTGACCTGGCAGGGACCGGCTGAGCAGCACCCGCTGGTGAACTATCTCGATCATGAAGGTGGATCGTTGTCGAACCCGACGCCAGATCACTATCTGCCGCTGCTGTATGTTCTCGGGGCATGGGATGGTAAAGAGTCTGTTACGATCCCTGTAGATGGTATCGAGATGGGAAGTTTAAGTATGTTGTCGGTGCAGGTTGGGTGATGAACGCCCGATGGCGCTACGCTTATCGGGCATTAAGTTCGTGCCGTAGGCCGGGTAAGGCGGAGCCGCCACCCGGCACTCTCAATCATTCGACAAAAATATGCGGATAGAAACGTGAAAGATCCTGCGTGATCAACGCACGGTCTTCACGAATGCCGATCCCTGCGGGTTGATCGTTGATCAGCCAGCTGCCAATCAGCATATAGCTGTCGCCAAACTTCGGTAGCTGATGGAACTGCTGCACGATCATGCCTTCTTCACCGTACGGTCCTTCCACGGATTCGATCGTTTTACCGTTCTCAATGATGGAGACGTTAGCTCCCTCGCGCGAGAAGATCGGTTTGACAACGAATTTATCCATCTGCGGGTAGTCGTCTTCGGCGAAATATGCTGGCAGAAGGTTCGGATGATTCGGGAACATTTCCCATAACAGCGGTAACAGTGCTTTGTTGGAAATAATGCTCTTCCAGGCGGGTTCCAGCCAGCGAACGCCAGCGTCTTCCAGCTTGGTGGAGAACATTTCACGCAGCATGAATTCCCACGGATAGAGCTTGAACAGGTTAGCGATCACCTGATCCTGCATATCGGTGAATTGGCCTTTTTCACCAAGACCAATATCTTCTACATAGAGGAATTCTGTAGCGATCTCTGCTTCGGCCGCGCAATCCTGCAGATACTGGATCGTACCGCGATCTTCCACCGTATCACGACAGCAGGTCAGATGTAGCAGTTGAAAACCATACTGTTCACGCAGCTCGGTGAAACGCTCGATCAGCTTTTCCTGCAGACTGTTGAACTGATCGCTGCCTTCCGGCAGGTTGCCCGCATTGAGCTGATCTTCCAGCCAGATCCACTGGAAAAACGCAGCTTCGTACAGCGAGGTTGGGGTATCAGCGTTGTTTTCCAGCAGTTTGGGTTCACCGGTTCCATCCCACGCCAGATCGAGACGTGAATACAGCGACGGTTGCTGTGTCAGCCAGGACTGGCGGACAAAACCCCAGGTATGCTTCGGAATGCGAAACTTGGTCATCAGCTCATCGCTGGCAATGACCTTTTCCACCACTTTGAGGCACATTTGATGCAGCTCTGCGGTGACCTCTTCCAGCTTTTCAACCTGAGCAAGGGTGAGTTTGTAGTACGCGTCTTCACACCAGTACGGCTCGCCGTACATAGTGTGAAAATTAAAACCGTATTCGGTGGCTTTATCGCGCCAGTCCGGGCGCTCAACAATACTGACTCTTTCCATGACGATCAGCCACCCATTGAACGTGTGGTGGTGCCGCTTGCGCTACGCTGCATGGTGCTCTGTTTGGCCACAGACTCACCAAATCCGCCGCGGGTTACGGTAGAGGTGGTGGCTGGTTTCGGTGCCATAGCGGTTTTCGGTACGGTCATGGTGCGGCCCGGCGTTGCTGCGCCGTAGTTTTTACCGCTGGCATCTGTGTATTTGCCGTAAGCCGGGCTGGCTGGGTTTTTCGAACTAAACAGCGGTTGCTGAGCGCCCATTCCGCCACCCATCAGTCGGCCCATCATGTAGCCTGCCATCAGTGGCATCCAGAAGCTGCCGCTGCTTTGATTCTGCGCCTGAGCCTGACCTTCACCGGTCGGCGCCATACCTGCTTGCGCAGGAGCCTGCTGGCACTGGCCTTCGCCGAATTCAGCGATACAGTCTTCACGAGTGGCGTATTTTGGTGCGGTACGTTCAGCTTCTTTCAGCGCATTGTTAAACGCGGTAGTACATTCGGCGCTTTTACCTGGATTCGCTGCAGAGCAGTCGTCAGCGTTCTGATAAAGCGAAACCGTTTCGTCACTCTTTTCACAGCCCGCGAGCATAAACACTGCGGTAACTGCCAGGGCGACAGGAGTCAGATGGCGCGCGCTCCAGCTTTTGCGGAACGAGGCGTGATGTATAGATTTTGTCCGTTTCATTTTTGTCTTCCAGGACCCAGTGGTAAACACAGTAAATAATGCTCAGGATAGAGGATGACTGGTCGAAATTGAAGCGGGAAGAGGCGAGAATGCGCAGGAAGGGGCGGATCTTTACGTTGTCTTACGTTCAGACGGGGCCGAAGCCCCGTCATCAGCATCAGTTACGGAACGGATTGTTGCCGTTGCTGCTGGTTGAACGTGCTGCTGTCGGCTGAGCCGCAGGCAAATTGCCAGTGCCGTTAAAGTCATTCACGGCGGCATCTTGTTGTGGATTTTGCGGTGCCACGGTATCCGGCGTTGTGGATACAGGTTTACCCAGCGTATTGTTCAGTGCCACCAAATCCTGCTCGTTCAGCGTACCGAGCGCAGATTTGACGTTTAACTGATTGATAAGATAGGTATAACGCGCATTAGCCAATTGTTGTTTGGCGTTGTACAGCGTGGTGGTGGCATCCAACACATCCACAATGGTACGTGTACCTACGGAATAACCGGCTTCCATCGCATCCAATGAGCTTTGAGCAGAGACAACCGCTTGTTTGTACGCGTTAATGCTACTAATAGAAGCATTAATGTTGTTGAATGAAGAACGAACGGTCTGCACCACGCTGCGGTGTGCGCTTTCCAGTTGTTCACTCGCGCCAACAAAGTTGTACTGCGCTTGTTTCACCTGCGAGTTAACCATCCCGCCCTGGTACAGCGGCAGCGAGAAGCTCAGACCGATTTTGTTCTGGCCCATGTTGCTGTCGTCATACTGGGAGCTGTTGGTTTTAGATCCGCTGTACGAGGTGTCAGATACCCCGGTAGAGGCGGTTAAATCTAGCGTTGGTAAGTGACCATCCTGTGCCTGACGAATCTGCTCACGCGCCAGATCCTGGCTTAAACGCGCCTGCAATAAAGTCAGGTTGCGGTTTTCCGCTTCTTTCAGTAGCGCATTCACCGCCTGCGGTTTGTTGGTTTTGAAACCATCAACGTTCAGCGAAGCCAGTTCCGGGTAATAGTTACCGGTCACCTGACGCAACTGTTCTACCGCGTTATCCAGATTGTTACGCGCGGTCACTTCGTTCGCCAGCACGGTGTCGTATTGTGAACGGGCGTTCTGCACGTCAGTGATGGCGACCAGACCAACGTTAAAACGCTGAGTGGTCTGATCTAACTGACGATAAACCGCATCTTTCTGTGCCTGGGTGTAAGACAGCACATCAATCGCGTTCAGTACGTTAAAATAGGCCGTAGCGGTATTCAGGATCAGCGTTTGCTGATCGGTCTGATACGTTACGTCCTGGATGCCCGCTGATTTTTCTTGCAGCGTCAGGGCACGCCATTTAGACATGTCGAACAGCGTCTGAGTCAATTGTAATGACGCGCTGGTGGCGTTGGAGTTGACGCCGTTTGCATCACGGTAGCCATTGCTGTAGGTGTAATCGGCACCTAAACCCAGTTGCGGCAGTAATGGACTACGCGCTTCGTTAATTTTTTCGAATGCAGCATCGCGATCGGCGGCGGATTTACGCAATTCCGGGTTGCTCAGGCGTGCTTGCTGATAAACCTGCATCAGGTTTTCTGCCTGGCTCAAAGTACTGAACCCCGACAGGCTCAGGCCGATAAGGATGGGGAGCAATTTCTTCATTTGCATTCCTTGTTGTGAAGCAGTATTTAGCGCTGATCAAATTGTAAAAATATTTGCTGATTCTAGCAGAATCCGCCACTGCAAAAAGTTGGCGTTACGTGCCATACGGCGTTAATTTGCATCAATTTAACACAAGGGCGTTCAAACATCAGTCAAACGACCTTGAAATTCACATTTTAATCACTATTGGTTTCAGGACAGCACAATGCGTAAACCAGACAACTTGCCAATGACTTTCACTAAAAATGATGTAGAAATTATTGCACGAGAAACGCTATACCGCGGTTTTTTTTCACTGGATCTTTATCGGTTCCGCCATCGCTTGTTTAACGGTGGTATGAGCGGTGAGGTAAAGCGCGAAATTTTTGAGCGCGGACACGCGGCAGTCTTGCTACCCTTTGACCCTGAGCGGGACGAAGTTGTACTGGTCGAGCAGATCCGTATCGCGGCGTTTGATACCAGCGAAAGCCCGTGGCTACTGGAAATGGTAGCCGGAATGATCGAAGAGGGCGAAACCGTTGAAGATGTGGCCCGTCGTGAAGCGATGGAAGAAGCCGGACTGGACGTTAAACGTACGAAACCCGTTCTGAGCTATCTGGCAAGCCCTGGCGGCACCAGTGAGCGCCTGTCTATTTTAGTTGGCGAAGTGGACGCTACGACCGCGAGCGGAATTCATGGTCTGGCTGATGAAAACGAAGATATTCGTGTTCATGTGGTGAGCCGGGAGCAGGCTTATCAATGGGTAGAAGAGGGGAAAATCGACAACGCGGCTTCTGTCATCGCCTTGCAATGGTTACAGCTGCACTATCAAGAGTTAAAAACTGAGTGGAAAAAATGAAGCGTTACACACCTGACTTCCCTGAAATGATGCGCCTGTGCGAAACCAACTATTCGCAATTGCGCCGCCTGCTGCCACGTAATGATGCAGCCGGTGAAACAGTGAGCTATCAGGTAGCAAACGCACAATATCGGTTAACGATCGTTGAATCGACCCGATACACTACGCTTGTCGCGATCGAACAAACGGCGCCGGCCGTCACATACTGGAGCCTGCCGTCATTGACCGTGCGCCTGTATCATGACGCGAGGGTGGCTGAAGTGTGTTCAAGTCAGCAGATCTTTCGCTTCAAAGCGCGGTATGATTATCCAAATAAAAAGTTGCATCAACGCGACGAAAAGCATCAAATTAATCAGTTTCTGGCCGACTGGCTACGGTACTGTTTAGCACATGGAGCGATGGCGATTCCGGTTTATTAGCGTCGTGAAACCTAAGGACACCATTTGGAAAGCCTGTTAACCCTTCCTTTGGCTGGTGAGGCCAGAGTCAGGATCTTACAAATTACAGACACTCACCTGTTTGCCGAAAAGCATGAAACGCTGCTGGGTGTGAATACCTGGGACAGTTATCAATCCGTACTGGATGCCATACATGCAGAGTCGCCTGAGTACGATCTGATCGTCGCGACGGGTGATTTGGCGCAGGATCAATCCGCTGCGGCCTATCAGCATTTTGCTGAGGGCATCGCAAGCTTTCGTGCGCCCTGCGTTTGGCTACCGGGCAATCACGATTTTCAGCCGGCAATGTACAGCGCGCTGCAGGATGCGGGAATTTCCCCTGCCAAGCGTGTTTTCATCGGCGAACAGTGGCAAATTTTGCTGCTCGACAGCCAGGTGTTCGGCGTTCCCCACGGTGAATTAAGTGAATTCCAGCTCGAATGGCTGGAGCGTAAACTTGCTGATGCACCAGAGCGTAATACCTTGCTGCTTCTGCATCATCATCCTCTGCCTGCGGGCTGTAGCTGGCTCGATCAGCATAGCCTGCGCAATGCCGCTGAGCTGGATAACGTGCTGGTGAACTATCCACGCGTGAAGTATCTGCTGTGCGGGCATATTCATCAGGAACTGGATCTGGACTGGAACGGACGCCGTCTGCTGGCGACGCCGTCGACCTGCGTGCAGTTTAAGCCGCACTGTTCCAACTTCACATTGGATACCATCAGCCCCGGCTGGCGGACGCTGGAGCTTTTTGCTGACGGGACGTTGCAGACTCAGGTACGTCGTCTGCAGGGTAATCGGTTCCACCCTGATACCGCTTCAGAAGGCTACTGATGTCTACGCTTCTCTATCTTCACGGATTTAATAGCTCTCCTCGTTCGGCGAAGGCGTGTTTGCTGAAAAACTGGTTGGCGGAGCACCATCCGCACGTTGAGATGATCGTACCGCAGTTGCCGCCGTATCCGGCCCAGGCCGCAGAGATGCTGGAATCGATCATTCTTGAACATGGCGGAGAGTCGTTGGGGATTGTCGGTTCCTCATTAGGTGGTTATTACGCCACCTGGCTGTCGCAATGTTTTATGCTGCCGGCAGTGGTGGTGAACCCTGCTGTACGGCCTTATGAACTGCTGGTCGACTATCTCGGTCAAAACGAGAACCCCTACACGGGGCAGCAATATGTGCTAGAGTCACGCCATATTTACGATCTTAAAGTCATGCAGATTGACCCGCTGGAAGCGCCGGATTTGATCTGGCTGCTCCAACAAACGGGCGATGAAGTGTTGGACTACCGCCAGGCGGTGGCGTATTACGCCTCCTGCCGTCAGACAGTTATTGAGGGCGGAAACCACGCATTCACGGGCTTCGAAGATTATTTCAACCCGATTGTCGATTTCCTTGGACTGCACAGTTTCTGACGATCAATTCGAATTGCTTATTTAAACCATGACGCAAACTTATAACGCTGATGCCATTGAGGTACTCACTGGGCTTGAGCCGGTACGCCGTCGCCCTGGGATGTACACCGATACGACCCGTCCGAACCATCTTGGACAGGAAGTGATTGATAACAGTGTGGATGAAGCACTGGCGGGCCACGCGAAACGCGTGGACGTGATCTTACATGCCGACCAGTCTCTGGAAGTCATTGATGACGGACGCGGCATGCCAGTAGACATTCACCCTGAAGAGGGCGTTCCGGCGGTTGAGCTGATCCTCTGTCGTCTGCACGCGGGCGGCAAGTTCTCCAACAAGAACTACCAGTTCTCCGGTGGTCTGCACGGTGTGGGGATCTCCGTTGTTAACGCCCTGTCCAAACGTGTGGAAGTGAACGTACGCCGCGATGGGCAGGTATACAACATCGCGTTTGAGAATGGCGATAAAGTGCAGGATTTACAGGTTGTCGGTACCTGCGGCAAACGCAATACCGGGACCAGCGTGCACTTCTGGCCGGATGAAAGCTTCTTTGACAGCCCGCGTTTTTCTGTTTCGCGCTTAACGCACGTACTGAAAGCCAAAGCGGTACTGTGCCCGGGCGTTGAGATCACCTTCAAGGATGAGGTCAACAACAGCGAACAGCGCTGGTGCTACCAGGATGGTCTGAATGACTATCTGAGCGAAGCGGTGAATGGCCTACCGACTCTGCCGGAAAAACCGTTTATCGGTAATTTCAGCGGTGAGACGGAGACAGTGGACTGGGCGCTGCTCTGGCTGCCGGAAGGCGGTGAGCTGCTGACCGAAAGCTATGTGAACCTGATCCCAACTATGCAGGGCGGGACGCACGTCAACGGTCTGCGTCAGGGTCTGCTGGATGCGATGCGCGAGTTCTGCGAATACCGCAATATTTTGCCGCGTGGCGTGAAGCTGTCGGCGGAAGATATCTGGGATCGCTGTGCTTACGTGCTGTCGGTAAAAATGCAGGATCCGCAGTTTGCCGGACAAACCAAAGAACGCCTCTCTTCGCGTCAGTGTGCGGCGTTTGTTTCTGGCGTGGTGAAAGATGCCTTCAGCCTGTGGCTGAACCAGAACGTACAGTCCGCCGAACTGCTGGCTGAGATGGCGATTTCCAGCGCCCAGCGTCGTCTGCGCGCGGCGAAAAAAGTGGTGCGTAAAAAGCTGACCAGTGGTCCGGCGCTGCCGGGTAAACTGGCGGACTGTACCGCGCAGGATCTTAATCGCACCGAATTGTTTCTCGTCGAAGGTGACTCCGCAGGCGGTTCCGCCAAACAGGCGCGCGATCGTGAATATCAGGCGATCATGCCGCTCAAAGGTAAGATCCTTAATACCTGGGAAGTCTCTTCCGATGAAGTTCTGGCTTCGCAGGAAGTGCACGATATTTCGGTGGCGATCGGCATCGATCCGGACAGCGACGATCTGAGCCAGTTGCGTTACGGTAAGATCTGTATCCTGGCGGATGCGGACTCCGATGGTCTGCACATCGCCACGCTGCTGTGCGCACTGTTTGTGAAGCACTTCCGCACGTTGGTGAAACACGGTCACGTGTACGTGGCGCTGCCGCCGTTATACCGTATCGACCTCGGTAAAGAGGTGTATTACGCGCTGACGGAAGAAGAGAAAGCGGGCGTACTGGAGCAGTTAAAGCGCAAGAAAGGTAAGCCGAACGTGCAGCGCTTTAAAGGACTGGGTGAAATGAACCCGATGCAGCTTCGTGAAACCACGCTGGATCCGAACACCCGTCGCCTGGTGCAGCTCATTATCGATGATGAAGACGATCAGCGTACCAACGCAATGATGGATATGCTGCTGGCCAAGAAGCGTTCTGAAGACCGTCGTAACTGGTTGCAAGAGAAAGGCGACCTGGCGGATCTCGAAGGCTAATTGCATGTAGAAAAGCCGGAGAGGGTGTAAAATGCCTTATCCGGCTCTCATCTGACGAAGCGATTATATGCCGGATAGCAAAGCGTCACCCGGCAAATCGACAACCTTAAATACCCGACTCCAGAATACGAATATTCATGTCCAGCACGTCACCTTTCACGGCTTCGCTGTAGGCTTTCATATGCGGGGTCTGCAAATGCGCTTCAAGATGCGCGATGCTTTCCCACTGCTCAACCATCACGATTGAATCTGGTGCTGTGGTCTGAAAACTCACACCTGCGGCATGATCCACCATCGGCGCATAGCCGTGGCAGCCTTCTTCTTTCAGTACGGTCGGAACGATTTTAGCAAACTGATCCAGTACCGCCTGGCGGTGATGTTGACCTGGACGTGTACGGATTTCTGCAATAACGGTAAGCATGGTTAACTCCTTCTAATTCCAGGTTACCAGTTAACCAAAAATTTCGGTCAGATGCTTGCGATATTCTGCGATATAACGCGGGACGTCCGGCATTTTAATCACGTCATTGGTGATAAAGGTCGGCAGCGCTTCCATTCCCAGGAACTGGTTTGCTTTATGGAACGGGAGATAGACGCCATCAACACCAACGCCATGGAAGAACTGGTCTTTTTCAGTGAAGGCTTCCATCGGTGCGTTCCAGGTCAGGGACAGCATGTATTTTTTGCCCTGAATCAGCCCGCCGGAGCCATATTTTTTAGAGGCATCTGAACGTGTGCGGCCATCGCTGGCGTACAGCGTGCCGTGACCTTCGGTAAACACGTCATCGATGTATTTTTTCACGGTCCACGGTGCGCCCATCCACCAGCCAGGCATCTGCCAGATAATCGTATCGGCCCAGACGAAATTCTGCACTTCTGTTTTTACGTCATAATCGCTGTCCGCGCGTACGACTTTAACATCATGCCCGAGGTCGCGCAGGATACCGTCCGCGACCTCGGTCAGGGTGTCATTCAGTTGACCATTAGAATGGCCAAATTTTTTCGCCCCGTTGATAATCAGAATGTTGCTCATTTTGTGTCCTCAAGAAAATACGTTTGAGGACGATTTTACCCCCACCAGCGGTGCGGTGAAATTAGCAAAATGTGCAAAGTCTTTTGCTATTTGAGCAATAATAATGCAGTTACCAACTGACCTTAGCTTCAAAGCCACCTTCCGAAGCGTTGCCAAACGAGGCTGACATTCCATGCAGTGTTGCGATACGGCGGACAATTGACAGGCCGAGACCGCTGCCGGTCACGCTTTGTCCTGGTGGACGATAAAAACGTTCACCGATGTGTGTAAGTACCTCCGGCGCAACGCCTGGACCATTATCTTTGACGCTGAAATTGCGGGCGTTGAGCGTCACTTCCACAATGCTCCCCTGCGGACTGTAGCGAATGGCATTATCCAGCAGATTTCGTACCATCAGGCTCAGCAACAGCGGCTGTCCTGTGCGCATAATATTGTGTGCGTTAATCTGCAAACGTACGTCAATGTGCGCCTGCTGGGCCGGGTGGTAGATATCCATCACCGCGGATTGCAGTAGCTCCTCCAATGAAATTTCCGCCACATCCTGAAGATTATCGAGGGAGTCGAGGCGCGAAAGCGTCAGGAGCTGATCGACCAGTCGGGTGGCGCGTTCAATTCCCGCATGTAGCTGCGCCAGCGCTTTTTCCCGCGTTTGCGGGTCGTCGTCTGACAGTTGCACCACTTCGGTTTGCACCTTCAGCGCGGTCAACGGACTGCGCAGCTCATGGGCGGCATCAGAAGTGAAGCGGCGTTCACGCACCATCATTGAGTGGATGCGGGTAAACAGCTGATTTAGCGATTCAACCAGCGGGCGCACTTCGTTTGGCACACCTTTCGGGTCGAGCGGCTCTTCTGATTCCGGGGCGCGCCAGCGCAGAGCTTGCGCCAGTTTTTTTAGCGGCCTGAGTTCGCGACTCAGCATGGCCACCAGGATCAGCAACATCAGCGGCAGCGCAACCAGCCACGGGGTTAATTGTGCAGTAAGGATCGACAGCGCCATATCCTCCCGATATTCCCACTCCTGGCCCACCACAATGCGATATTTTCCATCAGCGGAATTCAGCCACAGGAAGCGCCAGGAATCGCTGTCGCCCCTGAGTTGGCCGTCGCTAAACCCTTCCCGGCTGTAGCTGTAGGGAATATCCTGGCCATTATCGCCATCGTGTAGCACCATTTTGCCGTCGGTGGAGTAGATGGCAAACGCCAGTGCGTCGTCATCAATATGGCCATGCTTCAGTTTCTTTGGCGTGCGGGCCATATTGCTTGAGGTGGTGACATCGCTGATATCCAGCGTGCTAAGCCGCTTGGCGAACAGCATCAGCTGGGTATCAAACAGCTCATCGACATTATCGGTAGTCTGCCTCCAGGCCACAAAACTGGATACGGCCCAGGTGGCTGATGCCAGAATCAGAAAAATAAGCGTTAGCCTGACGCGCAGGCTGAGGCGTTGTGTGAGTTTCATGCGTCACCCAGGGTGTAGCCAATGCCATGCACGGTACGGATAAAGTCGCTGCCGAGCTTACGGCGTAAGTGATGAACGTGGACCTCAACCGCATTGCTGGAGACATTTTCGTCCCAGGTATACAGTTTTTCTTCAATCAGTTTGCGGGGCAGGACGCGACCTTTGTTGCGCATCAACAGTTCCAGCAGTGCGAACTCTTTAGGTTTGAGTGACAAAGGTTCACCCGCCGCCGTGGCGACCAACGCGCCGGGATCGAGCGTTACCTGGCCATGGCGCAATGTGTTGCTGGCCTGGCCGCTGGCACGACGCACCAGCGCCTCCAGTCTGGCAGCAACTTCGATCAGCGCAAAGGGTTTACACAGATAGTCATCTGCGCCCAGGCGCAGGCCTTCAACGCGTTCCGCCAGCGCGTCGCGAGCGGTCAGAATCAGTACCGGCTCCTGCTTCCCGTTAGCTCGCCATTCGCGCAAAATGTCCCGTCCGTCTATGCCTGGCAGTGTCAGGTCGAGGATTACCGCATCATAAGGTGCGCTGTAGAGTGCTTCTTTCCCCTGGCGACCTTCGGTAAACCAGTCAATGCTGAAACCCATTTTACTCAGACCTGTTTTCAGGCCATCGCCAATCAACGTGTCATCTTCGATCAGTAAAATACGCATATGTTCTTCCCTGCGATAACTCATTTGCAGTCAGTAAACCTGTGGCTACAGTCTCTGTACAGTAAAAAAAGTATCTTTTTTTGCCTTAAGAACTTGTTAAGGATTAACTTATTTAATAGTCGTAAACCAACATGAAAGGGAGACATGACGATGAAAAAATTAGCTGCAATGGTTGCCGTAATGGCACTGTGTTCCGCACCTGTTCTGGCAGCTCAGCAGGGCGGCTTCTCTGGGCCAACGACAACCACTACGCAGAGCCAAAACGGCGGATTTGTCGGCCCGAACGGTAGCAGCACGACAGTAGAAAGCGCCAAATCACTGCGTGATGACACCTGGGTTACCCTGCGCGGGAACATCGTTGAGCGTATTTCCGACGACCTGTATGTGTTTAAAGATGCGACCGGCACGGTGAATGTGGATATCGACCACAAGCGCTGGAACGGCGTAACCGTCACACCGCAGGATGTGGTTGAAATCCAGGGTGAAGTGGATAAAGACTGGAACTCCGTTGAAATCGACGTGAAACAGATTACCAAAGTTGCTAAGTAATCCCCATCAGGGCCGCGTCCGCGGCCCTTTTCTTTGTGACTCAACACGCCAGATAGGGTAGTATCTGCGGCAATATTGCCCTTCAATAGAGGGGTACAAAGTTGAGGAACCACGATTAATGAGCGATATGGCAGAGCGCCTGGCGCTGCATGAATTCACGGAAAACGCCTATCTGAACTATTCCATGTACGTCATCATGGATAGGGCGTTGCCGTTTATTGGCGATGGTTTGAAACCCGTTCAGCGTCGCATCGTGTACGCGATGTCCGAACTGGGGCTGAATGCCAGCGCCAAATTTAAAAAATCCGCCCGTACCGTCGGTGACGTGCTGGGTAAATACCATCCGCACGGCGACAGCGCCTGCTATGAAGCGATGGTGCTGATGGCGCAGCCGTTCTCTTACCGTTATCCGTTGGTTGACGGGCAGGGGAACTGGGGGGCGCCGGACGATCCGAAATCCTTCGCGGCGATGCGTTATACCGAATCCCGCCTGTCTAAATATGCGGAAGTCCTGCTGGGTGAACTCGGTCAGGGCACGTCGGACTGGGTGCCGAACTTTGACGGCACCATGCAGGAGCCGAAGATGCTGCCTGCGCGTCTGCCAAATATTCTGCTCAACGGTACGACCGGTATTGCCGTTGGTATGGCAACGGACATTCCGCCGCACAACCTGCGTGAAGTGGCAAAAGCAGCGATTACTCTGATTGAGCAGCCGAAAACGACGCTGGATCAGTTGCTGGATATCGTGCAGGGGCCGGATTACCCGACCGAAGCGGAGATCATTACCTCGCGCGCGGAGATTCGTAAGATTTACGAAAACGGACGCGGCTCCGTACGTATGCGTGCGGTATGGACGAAAGAAGACGGCGCGGTGGTGATTTCCGCGCTGCCACATCAGGTTTCCGGGGCAAAAGTGCTGGAGCAGATCGCTGCTCAAATGCGCAATAAAAAGCTGCCGATGGTAGACGACCTGCGCGACGAATCGGATCACGAAAACCCGACTCGTCTGGTGATTGTCCCGCGCTCCAATCGCGTGGATATGGAGCAGGTGATGAACCACCTGTTTGCCACCACCGATCTGGAAAAAAGTTACCGCATAAACCTGAACATGATCGGTCTTGATGGTCGTCCGGCGGTGAAAAACCTGCTGGAGATCCTCACCGAATGGCTGGCGTTCCGCCGCGATACCGTGCGCCGCCGCCTGAATTATCGTCTGGAAAAAGTGCTCAAGCGCCTGCACATTCTTGAAGGCTTGCTGGTGGCGTTCCTCAATATTGACGAAGTAATCGAAATTATTCGTCATGAAGATGAACCTAAGCCAGAGCTGATGTCGCGGTTTGGTATTTCTGAAACCCAGGCTGAAGCCATCCTTGAGCTGAAATTGCGCCATCTTGCCAAACTCGAAGAGATGAAAATCCGCGGCGAGCAGGATGAACTGGCGAAAGAGCGCGATCAGTTGCAGGCCATTCTGGCATCTGAACGTAAAATGAATAACCTGCTGAAGAAAGAGCTGCAGGCTGACGCTGAGGCCTATGGCGACGATCGTCGTTCTCCGCTGCAGGAGCGCGAAGAAGCGAAGGCGATGAGCGAGCACGACATGCTGCCGTCTGAGCCGGTGACTATTGTGTTGTCCCAGAGTGGCTGGGTGCGTAGCGCGAAAGGCCACGACATCGATGCGCCGGGATTAAGCTATAAAGCGGGCGACAGCTTTAAGTCGGCAGTGAAGGGTAAGAGCAATCAGCCGGTGGTGTTCGTGGACTCGACCGGTCGCAGCTATGCCATCGATCCGATTACGCTGCCGTCGGCGCGCGGTCAGGGTGAACCGCTGACCGGGAAGCTCACTCTGCCGCCGGGCGCGACGGTTGAGCACATGCTGATGGAGGGCGATGATCAGAAACTGCTGATGGCATCGGATGCGGGCTACGGTTTTGTCTGCACCTTCAATGACCTGGTAGCACGTAACCGTGCAGGTAAGGCATTGATTACGCTGCCAGAGAATGCGCGCGTCATGCAGCCGGTGGTGATTGAAGATGAAACCGATATGCTGCTGGCGATTACTCAGGCTGGTCGCATGTTGATGTTCCCGGTGAGCGATTTACCGCAGTTGTCGAAAGGCAAAGGGAACAAGATCATTAATATCCCTTCAGCGGAAGCGGCGAAAGGCGAGGATGGTCTGGCGCAACTTTACGTGCTGCCGCCGCAGAGCACGCTGACTATCCACGTCGGTAAGCGCAAAATCAAACTGCGTCCCGAAGAGTTGCAGAAAGTGACCGGCGAGCGCGGCCGTCGCGGCACGCTAATGCGTGGTCTGCAGCGTATCGACAGCATTGAGATTGACTCGCCTCGACGCGCCAATCACGGCGACAGCGAAGAATAACGCTACCGTCCGGCTCTCCCTGTTAAAGCCCAGGGAGAGCCAACGTTAAAAATTCCCGTGAAACCGTTGTTTATTCGTGCGTTGCGATTAACAATACGCTTTTCCAGAGAGCCGCCCTTAACAAAGCCCTAACCTGATACCGCGTGATGAATCAGGTGACGTAAAATGCCAGGCTCTTAGGCCTTAGAGGTTGTTATGCTATATATTTTTCGTTTAATTATTACTGTTATTTACTGCGTTCTGGTCTGTATTTTCGGTTGCATATACTGTCTGTTCAGCCCGCGAAATCCAAAACACGTTGCAACGTTCGGTCATATGTTTGGCCGCCTGGCTCCCCTTTATGGTCTGAAGGTCGAGTGCCGCATGCCGGCAGACGCGCAGAACTATGGTAATGCTATCTATATTTGTAACCATCAGAACAACTATGACATGGTTACTGCTGCGAATATCGTTCAACCGCCGACGGTGACGGTGGGTAAAAAAAGCCTGCTGTGGATCCCTTTCTTCGGGCAGCTGTACTGGTTAACCGGTAACCTGTTGATTGACAGAAATAACCGCGCAAAAGCGCACAGCACCATTGCTGCCGTGGTGAATCATTTCAAAAAACGCCGCATTTCTATCTGGATGTTCCCGGAAGGAACGCGTAGCCGCGGTCGCGGTCTGCTTCCGTTTAAAACCGGCGCGTTCCATGCTGCGATTGCTGCTGGTGTCCCGGTCATTCCGGTATGCGTTTCCACAACCTCGAACAAGATAAAATTAAACAGACTCAATAATGGTTTGGCGATTGTCGAGATGTTGCCGCCGGTGGATATTAGCCACTTTGGCAAAGATCAGGTTCGTGAACTGGCAGCACATTGCCGCACGCTGATGGAACAAAAAATCGCAGAGCTCGATAAAGAAGTTGCTGAGCGGGAAGCCGCCGGTAAGGTTTAATCCGCGCAATTCGGGTTTTTTACAGGAAATGACTTCCTGCGTGTTAATAGCCAGTTTTTTATGGAGTTTATATGTCATTCAGTCGGCGTCAGTTCATTCAGGCATCGGGGATCGCACTGTGTGCAGGTGCTGTTCCGCTGAAGGCTAATGCTGCCGGTCAGCAACAACCGTTACCTGTGCCTCCGCTGCTGGAATCCCGCCGGGGGCAGCCGCTATTTATGACGCTGCAACGTGCGCACTGGTCCTTTACACAAGGCACGCGCGCACCTGTCTGGGGAATTAACGGCCGCTACCTGGGACCGACAATTCGCGTCTGGAAAGGGGATGACGTCAAGCTTATCTACAGCAACCGTCTGACTGAGAATGTCTCGATGACCGTCGCCGGGTTACAGGTACCAGGCCCGCTGATGGGCGGCCCGGCGCGCATGATGTCCCCGAATGCTGACTGGGCGCCGGTGCTACCGATTCGCCAGAATGCCGCCACGTTGTGGTATCACGCCAATACGCCAAATCGTACTGCTCAGCAGGTCTATAACGGCCTTGCCGGGATGTGGCTGGTTGAAGATGAAGTGAGTAAATCACTGTCTATTCCCAACCACTATGGCGTGGATGATTTTCCGGTCATTATCCAGGACAAGCGGCTGGACAACTTTGGCACGCCGGAATACAGCGAGCCCGGCAGCGGTGGCTTTGTCGGTGATACGCTGCTGGTCAATGGGGCGCAAAGCCCGTATGTCGAAGTCTCCCGCGGCTGGGTGCGCTTGCGTTTACTGAACGCTTCAAACTCGCGTCGTTACCAGTTGCAAATGAGCGATGGCCGTGCGCTGCATGTGATTTCCAGCGATCAGGGCTTTTTACCTGCGCCCGTTTCGGTGAAACAGCTCTCGCTGGCGCCTGGCGAGCGTCGTGAGATCCTGGTGGATATGACGAACGGTAATGAGGTCTCTATCACCTGTGGCGAGGCAGCCAGTATTGTCGACAGGATCCGTGGGTTCTTTGAGCCTTCCAGTATTCTCATCTCCACGCTGGTGCTGACTCTGCGTCCAACGGGGCTTCTGCCGCTGGTGACTGACAGCCTGCCAATGCGCCTGCTGCCAACGGAAATCCTCAGCGGTTCGCCGATTCGCAGCCGTGATATCAGCCTGGACGATGACCCTGGCATCAACGGTCAGCTGTGGGACGTCAATCGTATGGATATTACCGCTCAGCAGGGCTCCTGGGAGCGCTGGACTGTGCGGGCGGATATGCCCCAGTCCTTCCATATTGAAGGCGTCTCGTTCCTGATCCGTAATGTGAATGGCGCGATGCCGTTCCCGGAAGACAGAGGCTGGAAAGATACTGTCTGGGTTGACGGCCAGGTTGAATTACTGGTTTATTACGGACAGCCTTCCTGGGCCCATTTCCCGTTCTACTTTAATAGCCAGACGCTGGAAATGGCAGATCGTGGCTCAATCGGACAGATGTTGGTGAACCCGGCGCCGTAATGCGCCGGGATTTCCGTTATGCCCGCCAGAACATGCGCGAGAACAGGATCAGAATGGGGTAAATCTCCAGACGCCCCATGATCATGGCCGCGCACATCAGTAGCTTTGCTTCCTCATTTAAGGTGCCAAATGTCGTGGCGGTGACGCCAAATCCTAGCCCCATATTGTTGATGCAGGCGGCGACGGTGGCAAAAGAGGAGAAGAGATCGTAGCCCATCAGATTGAGCGCCCAGATAAAAAAGCTGGTGAACAAAACGTAGAGAAAGAAAAAGCTCCATACTGAACGCACCACCCGGTCGCTTACCACGCTATTGCCCACTTTAATGTTCAGCAGGGCACGGGGATGCGCGAGCTGGTGTAACTCCTGACGGCACTGCTTGAACATAATCAAAAAACGCAGCACCTTAATCCCCCCGCAGGTCGATCCCACACAACCGCCGAAGAAACTGGCGCTGAGCAGCATGAAGATCGTGTGCGAAGGCCACTGCGCGTAATCCGCCGTCGACAGGCCATTATCTGTCAGCATCGAACTGGCCAGAAAAAAAGCATGCACCAGGCTGTCCGTTAATCCGTACATGCCTGCCCGCCAAACTTGCCAGGTGGCGATCAGAGTGACAACCAACGCAATAAGCAAAAAGAAACGCAGTTCGGCATTACGACGAAAGGGTTTGAAGGTACGTTTCACGATAGCCACGTACCAGAGGGTGAAGTTAAACGCAGACAGCAGGGAAAACACCCCAGCGACCAGCTCGATCGCATGGCTGTTATAGAAGCCGATGCTTTCACTGCGAGTGGAAAATCCGCCGAGAGAAACCGTCGACAGCCCGTGGCATAAGGCATCGAAGAACGACATCCCGGCAGCCCAGTAGGCCAGGGTACAGATAAGACCCAGAATGACATAGGTCAGCCACAGCGTACGTGCAGTATCAGCAAGTCTTGGCGTGAGGCGTTCTTCTTTAAAAGGGCCCGGCATTTCAGACTGATACAGCTTCATGCCGCCGATACCCAAAAGCGGTAATACCGCCACGGCGAGGACAATAACACCCAGGCCACCAATAAAATTGAGCTGAGCCCGATAGTAGAGATACGACTTCGGCATGGCGCTGACGTCGCCAATTACCGTTGCGCCCGTGGTGGTAATCCCGGAAACCCCTTCAAACAGGGCATCCGCAAAGGAGAGGTTTAAGCCATCGTCCATCCACATCGGCATCGCGCTGATAAACGAAAACAACAGCCAGAACAGGACGATAATAACGAAACCATCCCGTGTTCGCAGTTGAATACCCGCATGTTTGGTTGCCAGCCACGCTCCGCCGCCGAGGGTGAAGAAAGTCATAAATGTGCTGAAAAAAGCGAACAAACTCCGCTCTTTGTTTAACAAAGCGATGGCCATCGGTGGCAGCATAGAAAAGCTGTAGAGAAGAACCAGAAACCCACACAGGTGAACAACAACCCGTAACTGGGAAATATGCAGTGAATCGTTGAGTCGCAATGAAAAATCCCCCGCCGAAAAAGAGTTATCTCAGCTGGCCGGCATGGTGTTAATTATGATTGATAAAAATGAGCGTCGTAAAATTTAACAATTTATATAACTTTCTACTGCCCTGGTTCAGACTCCACTTCATTTCTTGTCGACATACAGCGTATAATCCCCGGCCTTTGATTATTTTTTTACCATTTTTGGAAGCATTATGAGCGCAATATCCCTGATCCAGCCGGACAGAGACCTTTTCTCCTGGCCGCAGTACTGGGCTGCCTGTTTTGGCCCGGCACCGTTTTTGCCGATGTCACGCGACGAAATGGACCAACTTGGCTGGGATAGCTGCGACATCATTCTGGTTACCGGCGATGCATACGTCGATCATCCCAGCTTTGGCATGGCAATATGCGGCCGTATGCTGGAAGCGCAGGGCTTTCGTGTAGGGATTATCGCCCAGCCTGAGTGGAACAACAAAGACGATTTTATGCGTTTGGGTAAACCGAACCTGTTCTTTGGTGTGACCGCAGGCAACATGGACTCGATGATCAACCGTTACACCGCAGATCGCCGACTGCGCCATGACGATGCCTACACACCAGACAACGTAGCAGGTAAACGCCCGGACCGCGCCACGCTGGTCTATACCCAGCGTTGTAAAGAAGCATGGAAAGATGTGCCGGTTATTCTCGGCGGCATTGAGGCCAGCCTGCGCCGTACCGCGCACTATGACTACTGGTCTGATACCGTTCGTCGCTCTGTTCTGGTGGATTCCAAAGCCGACATGCTGATGTTCGGCAACGGCGAACGTCCGCTGGTGGAAGTGGCGCATCGTCTGGCGATGGGCGAAACCATCGATCAGATCCGCGACGTGCGTAACACCGCGATTATGGTTAAAGAAGCGCTGCCGGGCTGGAGTGGGGTGGATTCCACGCGTCTCGACACGCCGGGCAAGATTGATCCGATCCCGCATCCGTACGGCGAAGATCTGCCGTGTGCTGACAACAAACCGGTCGCACCGAAAAAGCAGGAAGCGAAAGCGGTAACCGTACAGCCGCCGCGTCCGAAACCGTGGGAAAAAACCTACGTGCTGCTGCCGTCCTTTGAAAAAGTGAAGGGCGATAAAGTGCTGTATGCGCATGCGTCGCGTATCCTGCACCACGAAACCAACCCTGGCTGCGCGCGTGCGCTGATGCAAAAGCACGGCGATCGCTACATCTGGATCAACCCGCCAGCTATTCCGCTGTCTACCGAAGAGATGGATAGCGTCTTTGCGCTGCCGTACAAGCGCGTGCCCCACCCGGCGTATGGCGACAGCCGCATTCCGGCCTATGAGATGATCCGTTTCTCGATCAACATTATGCGTGGCTGCTTTGGCGGCTGTTCGTTCTGTTCGATCACCGAGCACGAAGGCCGCATCATCCAGAGCCGCTCTGAAGACTCGATCATCAATGAAATCGAAGCCATTCGCGACACCGTTCCAGGTTTTACCGGCGTGATTTCGGACCTCGGCGGCCCAACGGCGAACATGTATATGCTGCGCTGTAAGTCACCGCGTGCGGAGCAGACCTGCCGTCGTCTGTCATGCGTCTATCCGGATATCTGTCCGCATATGGACACCAATCACGAACCGACGATTAACCTTTATCGCCGGGCGCGTGATTTGAAAGGCATTAAAAAGATTCTCATTGCTTCCGGTGTGCGCTATGACATCGCGGTTGAAGATCCGCGCTATATCAAAGAGCTGGCGACCCACCACGTTGGCGGCTATCTGAAGATTGCGCCAGAGCATACTGAAGAAGGCCCGCTGTCGAAGATGATGAAGCCGGGGATGGGCAGCTACGATCGCTTTAAGGAGTTGTTCGATACCTACTCTAAACAGGCGGGTAAAGAGCAGTACCTGATCCCGTACTTCATCTCCGCGCACCCGGGTACGCGTGACGAGGATATGGTGAATCTGGCGCTGTGGCTGAAACAACGTCGTTTCCGTCTGGATCAGGTGCAGAACTTTTATCCATCGCCGCTGGCGAACTCCACAACCATGTATTACACCGGGAAAAACCCGCTGGGTAAAATTGGTTATAAGAGTGAAGACGTGGTGGTGCCGAAAGGTGATAAGCAGCGCCGTTTGCATAAAGCCCTGCTGCGTTACCACGATCCAGCTAACTGGCCGTTAATCCGCCAGGCGCTGGAAGACATGGGTAAAAAGCATCTGATCGGCGGTCGTCGTGAATGTCTGGTTCCGGCGCCTACCCTGGAAGAGATGCGCGAAGCACGTCGCCAGAACCGTCATACCCGTCCGGCGTTGACCAAGCACACTCCGGTGGCGCACCAGCGCCAGACCCCTGCCGCAAACAAAAAACGCGGGAAAGTAGCGGGACGTTAATTTGCTTTGCTCGGTGGTGAAATGCTTATCAGACCTACGAACAGCACAGTTTTGTAGGCCGGATAAGGTGCTTGCACCGCCATCCGGCAGAAGTGCTCAGTATTTATGCCTCACGAATGCTGGCCGCTAATGCGGCCAGCTTTTCGTCATCCGCCCGTTCATGATCGTGTGATGACAGATACCCTTCATATTGCTCGAAAAATTTGGTCTGCCGCGACTCAATCGGTTTCCAGTGAGTTAGATCGCCAGTGCCGTGCATGGGGCTTAATTTGCTGTGCACATGGTCTACGCCGAAACCTTCGAAGAACATCCCCGTACGACTGACATCCGGGAAAGCCTTATCCAGTTTCTTAGCCACTTTTTGGGTTGCCATCATCAGGTCAGCCAACGCCTGCGGCGGCATATCGAAGGCATAGCTGGGGTAATGCTTTTTCGGGATCACCACGGTAAAACCGTCGGTGTTCGGGAAAATCGACAGAAAAGCCAGATGGTGCTCGTCTTCCCAGACCTTATGGCAGGGTGCTTTACCTTCAACAATTTGACAGAAAATACAGGTCATTCCTTTTCTCCGCAGGTAAGGTGATTCGTCAGGGCGCAGTTAGTTTAGTACAGACCCAACACCTTCCACCACATCAGACCTACGGTGATAAACACCGCCTGGTTAAACAAGCTAATGATAAATCCTGTGCGCCACCAGACGCCCGTTGGAACGTACCCGGCACCAAACAGGATTGGACCGCGAGCGTGGGTGTACTGGGTGAGCGAGCAGTACAAACTGCTGGTGAAGGCCAGCATTAACGCCGTGGGGGCTGCGGGGATATTCAGATGCAGGCCGACGCCGAGGAAAACGGCGTACAGCGCGGCAATCTGTGCATTACCGCTGGCAAAAAAGTAGTGGGTATAGAAGTAGGCGGCATTCAGCAGCAACAGGACGATCACCCAACTGGTACCGTGCATAGTACTGCTCAGGCTATCGCCGATCAGATTGCCAAACCAGGTAGTGAAACCTAGTTTTTTCAGCTGGTTCGCCATCATCAGCAGCGCGGCAAACCAAATCAGCGTGTCCCATGCGCCTTTCTCGCTTTTCACATCTTCCCAGCTCAGAACGCCGCTTAGCAATAAAATGGACAGTCCCACGAACGAGGCAGTAGTGGCGTCGACGCCCAACGTATCGCCAAAAATCCACAGCACCAGCAGTACGCCGACGGTAACCAGCATCAGCCATTCGCCGCGAGACATACTGCCCATTTCAGCCAGCTCTTTGCGCGCCAGGTTCGGGGCATCTGGCGTGTGCTTTATTTCCGGGCGCACGATCCAGTAGACCAGCAGTGGAACCAGCAGTAAGGACACAAGGCATGGCAGCAGCGCCGCCATAAACCAGCTGCCCCAGGTCAGCGTGACGCCCGCATTGGCCGCCAACTTCACCGCCAACAGGTTGCCGGTATAACCGGTCATAAAGAGCGCGGCGGTGACGTCGTTGACGTTGCCAATGCAGGTGATAAGAAAGGTACCGATTTTACTGCGGGACTCATCTTCCGGGTTCGAATGGAAACTGCGTGCCAGAGAGTCGGCAATCGGATAGATGACACCGCCGCAGCGTGCCGTATTACTCGGCATTGCCGGGGAGAGGATCAGATCGGCAAAAGCCAGACCATAGGCGAGTCCCAGCGTGCGCTTGCCGAGCAGACGGATCATCTGCAGCGCAATGCGTCGTCCGAGGCCAGTTTTGATAAAACCGCGGGCAATCATAAAAGCCACGACGATAAGCCAGATAAGTGAACTGTTCAGCTCACTCAGTGCCGTGGTGATAGCGCCGCTGGCGGTTTTATCCCCGGCCGCATAGGCGAGTGCAAAAACCGTAATCCCAATAATGCCGACCGCGCCGATGGGTAAAACTTTTGCCACGATAGAAGCAATCGTCGCAACGAAGATAATTGCCGAATGCCAGGCTGGCGCACTTAACCCGGATGGAGGGGTAAGTTGCCACAGCCCGGCAGAAATGAATGTTATAAGAATTAATGGGAGCCATTTGACTCCATTACCTTTTTTCTCAGTCACGGTTACGCACCTATGGATATGGTGAATGTATTCATCAAATAAATATATTTATTTAATAATTAACAGGTTATGTTGCGCAATGCTGCTCCAGTGACTGCAAGAAATACAACAATATATGTGCGTGAATTGTTTCCTGATATTTCAAATCAGTAAAGGCCCGACGAGAGTGTCGGGCTGGAGGGAAGGGGTTAACCGCCGAACTGGTCCGGGTCTGGCCCCAGACGCTTGCCCTGATCGAGTTTCGCGATTTCGCCTAATTCATCTTTATCCAGGCGGAAGTCCCAGACGTTAAAGTTTTCTGCGATACGCGCAGGGGTGACCGATTTCGGAATCACCACCAGGCCGCTATCCAGATGCCAGCGGATGACAATCTGCGCCGGTGATTTGCCATATTTCTCTGCGAGGTCACGGATTATCTTTTGATCGAAGACGTCTTTGCCGCCCTGCGCCAGCGGGCTCCAGGATTCGGTCTGGATTTTATGTGTGGCGTTCCAGGCGTGCAGCTGGCGCTGCTGCATGAGCGGGTGAAGTTCTATCTGATTAATCACCGGAGGTACGCCGGTTTCATCCATCAGTCGCTGGAGATGGTTGATCTGAAAGTTGCACACGCCGATGCTCTTAATCAGCCCTTCTTTTTGCAGGTCGATCATGTTTTCCCACGCTTCAACGTAGTGGTCGATCGCCGGAACTGGCCAGTGCATCAGGTATAGATCGAGGTAATCAAGCTGGAGTTTCTCCATGCTTTCGAGCAAGGCTTCCCGGGGGCGTTTCTGGTCATCATTCCATAGCTTGGTGGTAATGAATAACTCTTCCCGTGGCACGCCTGCGTCACGTATTGCTTTGCCGACACCTTCTTCGTTTTTGTACGCTGCCGCGGTATCAATTGAGCGATACCCCACTTCCAGCGCTTTATGAATGGCAGTGATGACTTCTTCGTTGCTTGCCTTCCAGACCCCCAGGCCCAGTTGCGGCATGACGTTACCATCCTGTAGTTTGATAATGGTTGGAGTGGTCATAATTCCTCCCCTTAATGACTGTCACCGGAACATATTCCGGTGACATAGGTGTGACTTAAGTCTGGTATAAATACCCAAAAACGAAAGGCGGAGGTTAAAAAACCTTAGCGGGCAGCTTCGTAAATCCGACGGCTGACCTCAAGCGTAATGTCCTGATGTTCGCCCAGCTTCGTACCGCCATGCGCTTGCAGTTTTTCCAGCAGCGCCGGGATGGAGCTACCGTCCAGACCGTAGTCAGACAGGCGAGTCGGTACGCCCATTTGTTCGAAGAAAGCGCGGGTTGCGGCAATGGCGGCGTCGATGCGCTGGTCATCGCTTCCTTCGGTGATATTCCAGATACGCTCTGCGTATTGCAGCAGTTTGGCACGCTTGGTATCACGTTTTTCATTCCACAGCGCTGGCAGAACGATGGCCAGTGTTTGAGCATGATCCAGACCGTGCATTGCAGTCAGTTCATGACCCAGCATATGCGTTGCCCAGTCCTGCGGTACCCCTGCGCCAATCAGACCGTTCAGCGCTTGGGTTGCCGCCCACATGACGTTCGCACGCACGTTGTAGTTTTCCGGTTCCTGCAAGGCTTTCGGACCTTCTTCTACCAGTGTGAGCAGAATGCCTTCGGCAAAGCGATCCTGAATTTTCCCGTCGACCGGATAAGTCACATACTGCTCAACGGTATGAACGAACGCATCCACGACGCCGTTTGCAACCTGACGTGGCGGCAGGGTGTAGGTGTAAACCGGATCCAGTACGGCAAATACTGGCTGCACAAACGGGGTCATAAAGGCCAGTTTATCGCCGGTGGTTTTACGCGAAATTACCGCGCCGGAGTTAGATTCAGAGCCGGTTGCGGGCAGGGTTAATACGGAGCCCATCGGGATGGCGCTTGTTACGTCATTGCCGTGGGTTTCCAGAATACGCCATGGGTCTACGCCGTCCGCGTACTGTGCAGCAGCCGCGATGAATTTGGTGCCGTCCAGCACGGAACCGCCGCCTACTGCCAGCAGAAACGTCACTTTCTCATCACGCACGATTTTTACCGCGTTCATCAGCGTTTCATAAGACGGATTTGGCTCGATACCGCCAAACTCCAGCACGTCCAGGCCTTTCAGCGAGTCCTGAACCTGTGCCAGGACACCTGTTTTTTTCACGCTGCCGCCGCCGTAAGTAACTAGCACGCGAGCGTCCTGAGGAATTTGATCGCGCAGCTCAGCAATCGCGCCTTTACCAAACAAAATACGTGTTGGGGTATGGAGATTAAAGTTGTTCATTGCTCGTTCCCTTTGGTGGGTAATAAAAGAGGGCAGGAGAGTGTCTGCCGGATGATGAACATTGTGGTCGCCCGCCGCGTTGCTCTCAATGCTCATTTCTGCCGATGTCTTGCCCATTTCTACAGACTGCTGGAGAAAACGGATAAATCTGCGCATTATGTCAGGGTCGAAAAACGATAATGAAATGGTGCCCCATGAACCGTGATGAGATCTGCCTTCTGCTGACAGATAAAATTAAGCAGCTGAAAAACAATGAAAATAAACTCAACGAACTGCTGCCAGATGTCCGCCTGCTACACGGTACGGAGCCGGCGGCGCGTACACCAGTCATGTATCAGCCAGGCATCATATTTCTCTTTTCGGGACATAAAATTGGTTACATTAATGAGCGCGTCTTTCGCTATGACGCCAACGAATACCTGCTGCTAACCGTACCTTTACCCTTCGAATGTGAAACGTATGCGACGCCGGAGGTTCCTCTGGCCGGTATTTACCTGAATGTCGATATCCTGCAATTGCAGGAGCTGTTGATGGACATTGGGGAAGACGAGCTGTTCCAGCCCGCTATGGCTGCCAGTGGGATTAACTCTGCGACGCTCTCAGACGAAATTCTCTGTGCTGCTGAGCGCCTGCTGGATGTGATGGAGCGACCGCTGGATGCGCGTATTCTGGGGAAACAGATCATTCGCGAAATCCTCTACCATGTGCTGACCGGGCCGCGCGGTGGCGCGTTACTTGCGCTGGTAAGTCGCCAGACGCATTTCAGTTTGATAAGCCGGGTACTCAAGCGGATTGAAACCAAATACACCGAAAACCTCAATGTAGAACAGCTGGCGGCAGAGGCGAACATGAGCGTATCGGCGTTTCATCATAATTTTAAAGCGGTGACCAGTACCTCGCCGCTGCAATATCTGAAGAGCTATCGCCTGCATAAAGCACGGATGATGATGATCCACGATGGAATGAAGGCCAGTGCGGCTGCAATGCGCGTCGGCTATGAGAGCGCATCGCAATTCAGTCGGGAGTTCAAACGTTTCTTTGGCGTAACGCCGGGGGAAGATGCGGCAAGAATTCGTATGATGCAGGGGAGTTGATTTCTTGTCGGCTTTAAAGCTGTGCGCCATCAATGAAATGCCGGAGTGACTCCGGCATACGGCTAATACTCAGGCGCTACAGTATTTTTTTTTAATCACCACGAACAACGTTCCCAACAGACCTGCGGTTAACAGAGCAATCGGCAGGATCATTAAAAAGGTCATCACCTGATCTTCATGACGTTTGACGAACGGGATCATACTCAGCGCATAGCCGAAGCTGGTGACGACGGTGACCCACAGCAGTCCGCTCAGCCAGTTAAAAAACTGGAACCGACGGTTAGGAAGCCCTGAAATGCCCGCCATCGTTGGTAGCAAGGTACGGACGAACGCCAGGAAACGCCCGGCAAGCAGCGCCATCAACCCGTGTTGGTCAAACATGCAGGTAGCGCGTTGATGGTATTTTTCAGGTAATTGCGCCAGCCAGCCTTTCACCGTGCGCGTGTTGCCCAGCCAGCGTCCCTGAATGTAGCTCAGCCAGCAACCCAGACTGGCGGCGGCAGTCAGAATAGCTATGGTAGGTAAAAAACTCATCACGTCCTGAGCGATCAGCGCCCCTGCCAGCAATAACAGGCTGTCTCCGGGTAAAAAGGAGGCGGGCAGCAGGCCATTTTCTAAAAACAGTGTGGCGAACATGACGAAGTACACCACGCTCACAACGTGTGGATCCGCCAGTGCGGCAAAATCGTGTTGCCAGAGCGCGGAGACAATATCTTGAATGACTACCATGGACTTTCCTGTGGAACAGCGTTTATGTGTGGATTGTACTCCTGAATTGTCCGGGATGCCTTGATCCCGGACGCAACAATTGCAGACTTTTCCACCAGAAGTGTCTGCATATATGTCCATCTATGGCAATTTTACTCGATTCGGGCAAATCCTGCGGCCAAATCGGCAATCAGATCGTCAACGTTCTCTAAACCGATATGCAAACGGATGAGCGTTCCGCTGAAGTCCACCTCGCCTTGCGGACGGATTGCCGCAATGTGTTCCGGCTGGTTGGCGAGAATCAGCGACTCAAAACCGCCCCAGGAGTAGGCCATGCTGAACAGGCTGAAGTGATCCAGATACGCGGCCAGCTCCTCATTATTGAGTTTCTTATTCAATACAAAGGAGAACAGGCCGCTGCTGCCGGTGAAATCACGCTTCCAGAATTCATGCCCTTTACTGCTGGGCAGTGCCGGGTGGTTCACGCGGGCGACCTGCGGATGGCTGGCCAGCCACTCGGCGACCTTTAAGCTGCTTTCATGGTGCTGACGCAGGCGTACACTCAGCGTACGCAGCCCACGGCTGGTCATATAGGCGGTATCGGCGTCCAGCATTTGCCCCATCAGATACGCATTTTCGCGAAGTTGATCCCAGCAGCGGGCGTTAGAGACCGCCGTGCCGACCATGCCGTCGGAATGGCCAATCAGATATTTGGTGCCTGCCTGAATAGAAATATCGATGCCAAAATCCAGCGCTTTGAACAGCACCCCGGCAGCCCAGGTGTTATCAATCATGATGATTGCGTCAGGTGCTACGCTTCTGACGGCGGCAACAATAGCCGGAACATCATGCACTTCCATGGTGACAGAGCCGGGCGACTCCAGAAATACGACTTTGGTGTTCGGCTGCATGTGCTTCACAATATCGGCGCCAATCAGCGGATCGAACCAGCCGGTGGACACGCCGAGCTTGCCGAGAATTTTGGTGCAGAAATCCTGACTGGGTTCATAGGCGGTATTGGTCATCAGCACATGATCGCCTTGCTCCACAAAAGCGAGGATGGTGTTGGCAACGGCAGCCGCACCGCAAGGGAACAAGGCGCAACCCGCGCCGCCTTCCAGTTCGCACATCGCTTCCTGCAGAGAGAAATGCGTCAGGGTTCCGCGACGTCCATAGAAAAGCGCACCGTTGGCACGGTTGTGTGTGGCCTGCTTTTTGGCCTCCACGGTGTCAAACACCAGCGAAGAAGCGCGCTGGATCACGCTATTTACCGAGCCCAGCGTGTATTTTTTACTGCGTCCTGCGTGAACGAGCTTGGTTTCAAGTTGCTTATCTGCCATGTTGTCTTACCTGTTTTTATACGTCTGGATGTCTAAACTACCATGAATCAAAGATGACGCATCCTGCAGAACGGTTATACAGTAGAAAATAATCTCAAAATGCTTCTGGTGACTTTTTTACTGCGTAAGCGCAAGGAAAAGAAACCAAAGGTGCGGCAATATGTAAATAGTAATGAGAACGACTATCAATTCGACGTCGTTTTGATATCATTACGCTCAGATTTTGTGATTTGCGTCCTGGAGATACAGAGTGGGTAATAATTTGATGCAGACGGATCTTTCCGTCTGGGGTATGTATCAGCACGCCGATATCGTGGTTAAGTGCGTGATGATTGGGCTGATTTTGGCGTCAGTGGTCACCTGGGCTATCTTCTTTAGTAAGAGCCTTGAGTTCTTTACTCAGAAACGCCGCCTTAAGCGTGAACAGCAACTGCTGGCGGAAGCCCGCTCTTTAGATCAGGCAAGTGAGATTGCCGCAGGATTCGATGGCAAAAGCCTGGGCGCACAGTTGATTAACGAAGCGCAAAACGAGCTGGAACTGTCAGAAGGCAGTGACGATAACGAAGGCATTAAAGAGCGTACCGGCTTCCGTCTGGAGCGTCGCGTCGCGGCAGTAGGTCGTCATATGGGGCGTGGTAACGGATACCTGGCCACCATCGGGGCTATCTCTCCATTCGTCGGTCTGTTCGGTACCGTATGGGGCATCATGAATAGCTTCATCGGGATTGCACAAACTCAAACGACCAACCTGGCCGTTGTTGCGCCGGGTATCGCAGAAGCGCTGTTAGCGACCGCAATTGGTCTGGTCGCAGCAATTCCAGCGGTTGTTATCTACAACATTTTCGCACGTCAGATTGGCAGCTATAAAGCGATGCTGGGTGACGTCGCGGCACAGGTGCTGTTACTGCAAAGTCGCGATCTGGACCTGAACGCAAGCGCATCCGCGCATCCGGTACGTGCAGCGCAGAAATTACGTGTAGGATAATGTTCCATGGCAATGAGCTTTAATGAAAACCTGGATGATAACGGTGAAATGCATGAAATCAACGTGACGCCGTTTATCGACGTTATGTTGGTTTTATTGATCATTTTTATGGTGGCCGCACCGTTGGCAACGGTGGATGTGAAAGTGAATCTTCCTGCCTCCACTAGCACGCCGCAGCCGCGTCCGGAAAAACCGGTTTACCTGTCTGTTAAAGCCGATAAAAGTATGTTTATTGGCAACAATCAGGTGACGGATGACACCATGATTAGCGAGTTAAATGCACTGACAGATGGGAAGAAAGACACCACCATTTTCTTCCGGGCAGATAAAACCGTTGATTATGAAACCATGATGAAGGTTATGGATACGCTGCATCAGGCGGGCTTCCTGAAGATTGGTCTGGTTGGCGAAGAGACTGTGAAAGCGAAGTAATCCTCCTCATTGCCGGGTAATGGTTGTCGCCTTACTCGGCGTGCCTCTCCTGATTCAACTCTCTCGCATACCTGTTCTTATCTGTTCTCGTCTAACGCGACCGTGGTTATCCTGGTGGGTTCGTAGTTCCCTTCAGACAGCTTTCGTGTCAGGCGTAAGGTGGCTGTTTCCCGCGCGAGTATATGCTGGTAGGTGCTTTCCAGTCGGGCCATGATTTTGTCCCGCAGTTCTGGTTGCTGCTCCATAATGGCTTCGATCGCGGCACCGTAGATCTCTTCTTTAGCCTGTAGCGTGTAAATTTCACGCCGATTTTGCCATTTCATCCGCACCAGTGCAGCGGGAATAGAGACTATCTCCTGAGCAACGCTTTCCAGCGTCGCGTTTTTATTGGCAATCAACACGGCTAAATTTTGCTTTAAGACAAACTCATCGCTTTTATGGTTATCTAAAGCCAAATAAACATTGTTATCCTCAACATCTTTCATTTTATTTCTCTTCCAGAGAATAAAAAATAGGGTCGCTGGTTTCACGCGTAATTAAATTAAGCCAAATTTTGTTGCCCTGTTCATTTATGATGGCTGTTTTTTGAGTCAAAATTTTACTTAATTCTTGTGCGTTAATATCGCCTTCTGCTTGTAGTGAATTGAGCAGGCGAGAGAATGACTCAATTTTTGCTGCACGAAACAGACGCTCTTTTAAATGACGATCGCACTCTTCAAATAGCATATTTCGTGACTGACCGGTAGCTGTTGAGCTAATCAAAATATCGGATTCGTAATCGCTTAATGTTCTCTTTCCCTGAGTCAAATTTTCACTATTATCTACGGGATTGGTATTGGTAGCGGGGCTGGATAAGTGAAAGTGCGAGGGAACAAGATGCTCGGGAAGCATGTTGAAATATCCTTTGATGCCAATGATATGTTGTTTTAAATAAACCAGGCCGCGTTGACAATAGCATGGCGTAATTTTAAAATCAAAAAAAATGGAGCCAGTATATGAACAGTATATTTTATTCTGTTATTACCCTGCTATTGCTGACCTGCGGGGTACTTTTGTTAATGCGCAGTGCAAATAAAAACCGACATGCCGAAAATGGGCACTCTGAAAACCAGCCGGAAATGCTGAGTAAAGAAGAAGGCGAGGACCATTTCTCGGTATTGATGAATTCGATTACGCCGGTCTGGTATTGGCGCGTTAATCACGAATATATCGATTTTATCCACTCCACGATCAAGCGGATGACAATGGTGGAGTTGAATGAGACACCTGGATTATTTGATGCGCAGCGGCGTTGTAGCGATCTCAACTCTGCGGTGTATAAATATTACGACAATATTAAAAAGCGCTGTTTGAGCGGTGAGAAGGTCCCGCATGCCGACCTGGACGTGCTCAACCTGCGTCAGTGTTTTAGGGAGTTCAGTCTGGAGGCTTATCCCGCGCTTGTCGCGCTGGTGTGGCCGGAGTATCAACGCCCGGAGATCAAAGCGGAAGAGGTGTGAAGGGGACTGTTTGGCCCGTATTACGTGCCGGGGAGGCTAACGCTGCCACCCGGCACGATGTTACATACGGCTATTTGTCAGATGAGGCCTGCCACAGGTTCAGCTTACCGTCCGCGACGTGCTTATCGATCTGCGCCAGTTCTTCGGTGCTGAACGTCAGGTTCGCCAACGCCTGAACGTTTTCCTCCAGTTGCTCCGGTCGACTGGCGCCAATTAATACCGAAGTCACCCGGTTGTCTTTTAGCAGCCAGCTTAAGGCCATTTGTGCCATCGACTGTCCACGCTGTTGCGCCATCTCATTGAGCAACCGCAGGCTGTTAAGATTCTCTTCCGTCAGCATATTTTCCGTCAGCCCACGAACTTTTTTCCCTTCACGCTGCATGCGTGAACCTTCCGGAATGCCGTTGAGGTATTTCCCCGTCAGTAGTCCCTGAGCCAGTGGCGTAAAGGCGATGCAGCCCATGCCATTGGATTCCAGCGTATCCAGCAGGCCGCTGCTGTCTACCCAGCGGTTAAGCAGGTTGTAAGACGGCTGGTGGATCAGCAGGGGAATTTTCCATTCCCGCATCAGCTCGGCCATTTTTTGCGTACGCTCTGGCGAATAGGATGAGATGCCGACATACAGCGCTTTGCCGCTCTGTACGGCGTGGGCCAGGGCTGAGGCGGTCTCTTCCATTGGCGTATTTTCGTCGACGCGGTGCGAGTAGAAGATATCGACATAGTCGAGGCCCATGCGTTTCAGGCTCTGATCGAGGCTGGCGAGCAGGTATTTGCGCGAACCGCCAGAACCGTATGGCCCTGGCCACATGTCATAGCCTGCCTTGGTGGAGATAATCAGTTCATCGCGATAGTGTGCAAAATCCTCGCGCAGTAATCGGCCAAAATTCTCTTCTGCGCTGCCTGGTGGCGGCCCATAGTTATTGGCTAAATCAAAATGCGTGATGCCTAAATCAAATGCTTTACGCAATAGGGCTCGCTGTGAATCCAGCGCCTGAACGTGCCCAAAACTGTGCCATAAACCCAGCGATAGCGCGGGTAAGCGCAAACCGCTGTGCCCACAGTAGCGATAGAGCATCTGCTCGTAACGTTCAGGATTGGCAAACCAGGCCATGAGATCTCCTTAGTGCAGGTAAATTTCGAAACAACGTTTCTATTCTAGCGGGTTCACGGTGAATATCCCGTTCACCAGGTCACACTGAGATGAAAAACTGGGCAAAAACAGGTCACTGTGCTTTGCTTAAAAAAACATCAATCAGGAGTGCGACGATGCCGCGTTTGACTGCCAAAGATTTTCCGCAAGAACTGCTCGACTACTATGACTATTACGCTCATGGCAAAATAACGAAACGCGAGTTTCTCAATATGGCAGCGAAATATGCAGTGGGTGGCATGACGGCATTGGCCTTATTCAATTTATTGAAACCCAACTACGCTCTCGCAACGCAGGTAGAATTTACCGATCCCGATATTCTGGCGGAATATATTACCTATCCCTCGCCTGAAGGACATGGTGATGTGCGGGGGTATTTGGTTAAACCAACGAAGGTGACGCGGAAAGTTCCGGCGGTGGTGGTTGTGCATGAGAATCGTGGGCTGAATCCGTATATTGAAGATGTGGCGCGACGGGTGGCGAAGGCGGGCTTTATGGCACTCGCGCCTGATGGGTTAAGTTCGGTAGGGGGATATCCAGGCAATGATGATAAAGGTCGGGAATTGCAGCAGCAGGTTAACCCCGTAAAGTTAATGAACGACTTTTTTGCCGCCATTGAATTTATGCAGCATTATTCAGGGACGACAGGAAAGGTAGGTATCACCGGATTTTGCTATGGTGGTGGTGTGTCGAATGCCGCAGCTGTGGCTTTCCCTGAACTGGCCTGTGCGGTGCCTTTTTATGGGCGTCAGGTTCCTGCATCAGATGTCCCTAAAATAAGCGCGCCTTTATTACTGCACTATGCGCAATTAGATACCCGAATTAATGAGGGATGGCCTGCATATGAAGCGGCGCTAAAGGCGAATAAGAAAGTCTATGAAGCATATATCTACCCCGGTGTTAATCATGGCTTTCACAATGATTCTACCCCCCGTTATGATAAAGCTACCGCTGATTTAGCCTGGGAACGTACTCTTGCGTGGTTTGACAAATATTTGCGATAGAAAACAATAGATTATTTAATGCTTTTAATTAATTACCTGAATAATAATGCTACCTAATTTCATTAGCATTCATATTGATATAGGGCGGAGAGATAGTGGATGTACTTAAGAAAGTAAAAAAATAAAGAACGCATTATATCTTCTCTACTGCCTGCCGATAACAAGGATAAGTATCGCCTGATGGCGAATTCCTCATCAACGGCAAGGAAATTATTATGCGTTTGCTGAAAAACTTCACTATTCGTATTGTCATGTTGGCAATACTGGGACTTTTCTGCCTGCTCTGGTCGGGCGTGGGTTTATTCAGTCTTCATTCGTTATCAAAAATATCTGAAGGCAATGATATTGACCGCCATCTTGTCCATCAGATGACGGTTCTCAGTCAGGGTAACGATCAGTACTTTCGCTTCGTAACGCGCTTAAGTCGCGCCATGGATGTCAAAATGAGCGGCGGAACGCCTGATTTTGCGCCGGCGCAGCAGTCCCTGGAGAATATGAGTAAAAAACTCCAGGAGATGAAAACATTGTCTCCAGGCCCCATGGATCCGGAAGTTGCCGCGGCGGTACTGACGAAGTGGCAGGCGCTGCTGGACAATGGCGTGATCCCGCAAATGCAGTTGGCAAAGCAGGGCACGCTCACGGCCTTTGCGGAACATGCCAGTACCATAACGCCAGCGCTGAGCCGTGAATTTGGCGCCAGTGCCGAACGTTTTAACGCCACGGCAGGAGAGCGGCTTGATACCACCCGCGTGATGGTCGATGGCAAAACGTCTATCATCCGGACGTTAATTATTACTGCCGTTATCCTCGGTATTGCCCTACTGTTCTTTACCGACCGTTACCTCGTCGCCATGATGGTGAAACCTCTGGGACGCATCCGTCAGCAGTTCCAGCAGATTGCGCAGGGCGATCTCAGCCATCCCATTGAAGATTTTGGTCGTAACTGTGTGGGCCAACTGGTGCCGTTACTGTGCGCGATGCAGGACAGCCTGCGCGAAGCCGTCAGTACCATCCGTTCAGGTAGTGACAACATCTGGCGAGGGGCGACGGAAATTTCCACCGGTAATAACGATCTCTCCTCACGTACTGAAGAGCAGGCCGCGGCGCTGGAAGAGACCGCTGCCAGCATGGAGCAACTGACCGCAACGGTAAAACTGAACGCTGAAAATGCGCGTGAAGCCAGCCAGCTTGCCGATACGGCTACAGAAACGGCAGGTAAAGGCAGCACGCTGGTTTCAGAAGTGGTTGAGACGATGGACGGCATTGCCGCCAGCTCTAAACAGATCGCGGAAATCACGTCAGTTATTAATAGCATTGCTTTCCAGACCAATATTCTGGCGCTGAACGCCGCAGTTGAAGCTGCCAGGGCAGGCGAGCAGGGGCGCGGTTTTGCCGTCGTTGCCGGTGAAGTACGCAACCTTGCCAGTCGCAGCGCTGGGGCGGCGAAAGAGATTGAGACGCTGATTGGCGAGTCATCTCGTCGTGTCGATCAGGGGGCTCGTCTGGTTAAAGAAACGGGATTAACCATGGAGGCAATTCTGCGCGGTGCCACCGAAGTGACGGTCATAATGAAGCAAATTGCCTCAGCCTCGGAAGAACAGAATAAGGGCATCTCGCAGGTGAGCGTGGCGATCACGCAGATGGACAGCGTAACGCAACAGAACGCTGCATTGGTAGAGCAAGTCTCCGCCGCTGCCGTGGCGTTGGAACGACAAACAGAGGAACTGCAACGCTCGGTGCAACAGTTCCGCCTCTCAGCGAATGATGTGCAATACGCCGCTGCTAATACTGCTTCCCCTTCAGCAGACAGCAAAACGTCTGCGGCAGCTAAAACGGATGAATGGGTGTCCTTTTAAGCTGGCATAAAAAGTTCGTGATACCTCTGGTCTTTGCTCAAAAAATCGCTATATAATTTATTATATAGAGATTGGAGGTTATGCATGGACAACCATTTTGGAAAAGGCCTGATGGCCGGATTAAACGCCTCAAGTGCGGACAGCGCACGCTCAGTGGCGAATTTTTGTGCGGATTATAAGCGTGGTTTTGTGTTGGGATTTTCACATCGCATGTTTGAAAAAACGGGCGATCGACAGCTTAGTGCGTGGGAGGCGGGCATCCTCACGCGCCGCTATGGCCTGGATAAAGAGATGGTGATGGATTTCTTTAAAGAGAACCAGTCCAGTACGACAATTCGGTTTTTCATGGCTGGCTATCGGCTCGAAGCTTGATCCGAAAGGGGTATTCCGTTGCTTTAATTAATTACACTATTGACCAACACCTTCGTTTTGTTGCTCCGTCGAAGTAATATATCGCACATAACCATATAAAAAGTGTGGTAAATGGCGCGCCGATCGCAATATGCAACATGCGAATGGTGCAAAATAAAAAGCCAGGTCTTCGCAACGGAATAACTATAAAATGACTGGAGATAACTCTCTCATCAATTCGAGCGGCATTAATCGCCGTGATTTCATGAAGCTTTGTGCAGCACTGGCCGCTACCATGGGGCTCAGTAGCAAAGCCGCCGCAGAAATGGCCGAATCAGTTTCTCGTCCTCAGCGCCCACCGGTTATCTGGATTGGTGCTCAGGAGTGTACGGGTTGTACTGAATCGCTGCTTCGCGCGACACACCCTACAGTGGAAAACCTCGTTCTGGAGACAATCTCTCTGGAATACCATGAGGTGCTCTCTGCCGCCTTCGGCCATCAGGTTGAAGAGAACAAACATAACGCTCTGGAGAAGTACAAAGGGCAATATGTTCTGGTAGTGGATGGTTCTATCCCACTGAAAGATAATGGCATTTACTGCATGGTTGCCGGTGAGCCGATCGTGGATCACATCCGCCGGGCCGCAGAAGGCGCAGCCGCTATCATTGCCATCGGCTCTTGCGCCGCGTGGGGTGGTGTTGCTGCCGCTGGCGTTAACCCAACGGGTGCCGTCGGCCTGCAAGAAGTTCTGCCAGGCAAAACCATCATCAACATCCCCGGCTGTCCGCCGAACCCGCATAACTTCCTCGCAACGGTCGCCCATATCATCACTTACGGTAAGCCGCCGAAGCTGGATACCAAAAACCGTCCGACATTCGCCTATGGCCGTTTGATTCACGAGCACTGCGAACGTCGCCCGCACTTCGATGCTGGTCGTTTTGCGAAAGAGTTTGGCGATGAAGGCCACCGTGAAGGTTGGTGCCTCTACCATCTGGGCTGTAAAGGGCCAGAAACCTACGGCAACTGTTCAACGCTGCAATTCTGCGACGTTGGCGGCGTGTGGCCGGTGGCTATTGGTCACCCTTGCTACGGCTGTAACGAAGAAGGCGTCGGTTTCCATAAAGGTATTCACCAGCTTGCTCATGTGGAAAACCAAACGCCGCGTTCCGAGAAGCCTGACGTCAATATGAAAGAAGGCGGTAATGTATCTGCCGGAGCGATTGGACTGCTGGGTGGCGTAGTAGGACTGGTTGCCGGCGTCAGCGTGATGGCGGTACGTGAACTGGGGCGTCAGCAAAAGAAAGATAACGCTGACTCACGGGGAGAATAACCGTGAACAGACGTAACTTTATTAAAGCAGCCTCCAGCGGGGCATTGCTGTTGGGCGCAGCGCCGTCCATCAGTCATGCGGCTGCAGAAAACCGTCCGCCGATCCCGGGTTCTCTTGGGATGCTCTATGACTCGACGCTGTGCGTAGGCTGCCAGGCCTGTGTCACCAAGTGTCAGGATATCAACTTCCCGGCCCGTAACCCGGAAGGCGAGCAAACCTGGTCGAACAACGACAAACTGTCTCCGTATACCAATAACATCATCCAGGTGTGGCGTAGCGGAACAGGCGTGAACAAAGACCAGGAAGAAAATGGCTACGCATACATCAAGAAACAGTGCATGCACTGTGTTGATCCGAACTGCGTTTCCGTTTGCCCGGTCTCCGCGCTGAAGAAAGATCCGAAAACCGGCATCGTCCATTATGACAAAGACGTCTGCACGGGCTGTCGTTACTGCATGGTCGCCTGCCCGTACAACGTGCCTAAGTACGACTACAACAACCCGTTTGGTGCGCTTCACAAATGTGAACTGTGTAACCAGAAAGGCGTTGAGCGTCTGGACAAAGGCGGTTTGCCGGGTTGTGTTGAAGTGTGCCCAGCCGGTGCGGTGATTTTTGGTACCCGTGAAGAGCTGATGGCTGAGGCGAAAAAACGTCTCGCGCTGAAGCCTGGCAGCGAATACCACTATCCGCGTCAAACGGTGAAAGCAGGCGATACCTATCTGCATACGGTACCGAAGTACTACCCACACCTGTACGGTGAGAAAGAAGGTGGTGGTACGCAGGTTATGGTGCTGACGGGTGTTCCTTACGAGGATTTGGATCTGCCGAAGCTGGATGATCTTTCAACTGGTGCGCGTTCCGAACATGTTCAACATTCCCTGTACAAGGGCATGATATTACCCCTGGCTGCGCTGGCGGGCTTAACCGTGCTGGTTCGTCGTAACACGAAAAACGACCATCACGATGGAGGAGACGATCATGAGTCATGATCCTAAACCGCTGGGCGGAAAAATAATCAGCAAACCGGTCATTATTTTTGGGCCGCTTATCGTCCTGTGTATGCTCCTGATCGTGAAACGTCTGGTCTTCGGACTGGGCTCAGTCTCCGATCTGAACGGCGGTTTCCCATGGGGTGTATGGATCGCGTTTGACCTGTTGATTGGTACTGGCTTTGCGTGCGGCGGTTGGGCGCTGGCTTGGGCGGTGTATGTTTTCAACAGAGGACAATACCATCCGCTGGTACGTCCGGCGCTGTTGGCGAGCCTGTTTGGCTACTCGCTGGGTGGTCTGTCAATCACCATCGACGTCGGTCGTTACTGGAACCTGCCGTATTTCTACATTCCGGGCCACTTCAACGTGAATTCGGTACTGTTCGAAACGGCGGTCTGTATGACCATCTATATCGGCATCATGGCGCTGGAATTTGCTCCGGCTCTGTTTGAACGTCTGGGGTGGAAAGTTTCTCTCAAGCGTTTGAATAAAGTGATGTTCTTTGTTATTGCCCTCGGCGCGCTGCTGCCAACCATGCACCAGTCTTCAATGGGGTCATTGATGATTTCTGCGGGTTATAAGGTGCATCCGCTTTGGCAAGCTTATGAAATGTTGCCGCTTTTCTCGGTATTAACCGCCTTTATTATGGGCTTCTCGATCGTCATCTTTGAAGGCTCACTGGTACAAGCGGGGCTGAAAGGTAACGGTCCGGACGAGAAAAGTTTGTTCATCAAGCTGACGAACACCATCAGCGTGCTGCTGGCGATTTTCGTGGTTCTGCGCTTTGGCGAACTGATCTATCGCGACAAGCTGTCGTATGCGTTTGCAGGCGATTTCTACTCAGCCATGTTCTGGCTTGAGGTCGTGCTGATGGTCTTCCCGCTGGTGGTGCTGCGCGTCACTAAGCTGCGTAATGACTCGCGCATGCTGTATCTGTCTGCGCTGAGCGCATTGCTGGGTTGTGCAACATGGCGTCTGTCCTATTCGCTGGTGGCGTTCAATCCTGGTGGTGGCTACCACTACTTCCCGACCTGGGAAGAACTGTTGATTTCTATTGGTTTTGTGGCTATTGAGATTTGTGCATACATCGTACTCATTCGTCTACTGCCGATACTTCCTCCTTTAAAACAAAACGATCAAAATCGTCATGAGGCGAGCAAAGCATGAGCCAGAGAATTACTATTGATCCGGTAACCCGTATTGAGGGTCATTTACGCATCGACTGCGAAATCGAAAATGGCGTGGTATCTAAAGCATGGGCTTCCGGTACCATGTGGCGCGGCATGGAAGAGATCGTGAAAAACCGCGATCCGCGCGATGCCTGGATGATTGTGCAGCGTATCTGTGGCGTTTGTACGACCACTCACGCTATCTCTTCCGTTCGTGCAGCAGAAAGTGCGCTGAATATTGATGTTCCGGTGAACGCACAGTATATCCGTAACATCATTCTGGCCGCGCACACCACGCATGACCACATTGTTCACTTCTATCAGCTGTCTGCGCTGGACTGGGTGGATATCACCTCTGCCCTGAAAGCTGACCCAGCGAAAGCATCTGCCATGCTGAACGGCGTGTCCTCCTGGCACCTGAACAGCGCAGAAGAGTTCACCAAGGTTCAGAACAAGATCAAAGATCTTGTTGCCAGCGGTCAGTTAGGCATTTTTGCTAACGGTTGCTGGGGTCACCCGGCAATGCAGTTGCCGCCGGAAGTGAACCTGATTGCGGTCGCTCACTATCTCCAGGCGCTGGAATGCCAGCGTGATGCCAACCGCGTTGTGGCGCTGTTGGGCGGTAAAACGCCGCACATCCAGAACCTGGCGGTAGGTGGGGTTGCTAACCCGATTAACCTCGACGGTCTTGGCGTGCTGAACCTTGAACGCCTGATGTACATCAAGTCTTTCATTGATAAGCTGAGCGACTTCGTTGAGCAGGTTTACAAGGTTGATACCGCGGTCATTGCTGCGTTCTACCCTGAATGGCTGGAACGTGGTCAGGGCGCGGTTAACTACCTGAGCGCGCCGGAATTCCCGACTGACGGTAAAAACGGCAGCTTCCTGTTCCCGGGTGGTTACATTACTAATGAAGATCTGTCGACCTATCGTCCGATCACCTCTCACTCCGATGAGTACCTGATCAAAGGGATTCAGGAGAGTGCGAAACACGCGTGGTACAAAGACGAAGCGCCGCAGGCTCCGTGGGAAGGCACAACGGTTCCTGATTACACCGGTTGGTCAGATGACGGCAAGTACTCGTGGGTTAAAGCACCGACCTTCTATGGTAAAACGGTTGAAGTGGGTCCGCTGGCCAACATGCTGTGTAAACTGGCGGCCAAACGCGAGTCTACTCATGCCAAGCTGAATGAAATCATCGCGATTTACACCAAGCTGACCGGTAAAACTATCGAAGTGTCTCAGCTGCACTCTACGCTGGGTCGTATTATTGGCCGTACCGTTCACTGCTGTGAACTGCAGAACGTTCTGCAGGATCAGTACAACGCGCTGATCGTGAACATCGGTAAAGGCGACCACACCACCTTCGTGAAACCGGATATTCCGGCAACGGGCGAATTCAAAGGTGTTGGTTTCCTCGAAGCGCCGCGCGGTATGCTGTCTCACTGGATGGTGATTAAAGATGGCATTATCAGCAACTACCAGGCGGTTGTACCGTCAACCTGGAACTCTGGCCCACGTAACTTTAATGATGAAGTGGGACCGTATGAGCGCTCGCTGGTAGGTACGCCGATTGCCGATCCAAACAAACCGCTGGAAGTGGTTCGTACCATTCACTCCTTCGACCCTTGTATGTCATGTGCGGTGCATGTGGTGGACGTTGACGGGAACGAAGTGGTCTCAGTTAAGGTTCTGTAATGCGGATATTAGTCTTAGGGGTCGGCAATATTTTGCTGACCGACGAAGCCATCGGGGTACGTATCGTTGAGGCATTAGAGCAACGGTACATCCTGCCAGACTTTGTTGATGTTCTGGACGGTGGTACGGCTGGGATGGAGCTTCTCGGCGATATGGCGAACAGAGATCATCTGATCATTGCTGATGCCATTGTGTCGAAGAAAAACACGCCAGGAACGATGATGGTCCTGCGGGATGAAGAGATCCCGGCGCTGTTTACCAACAAAATCTCACCGCACCAGCTTGGCCTGGCCGACGTTTTGTCGGCCCTGCGTTTCACCGGCGAGTTTCCGAAAAAGCTGACGTTAGTCGGCATTATTCCGGAATCACTGGAGCCGCATATCGGGCTAACGCCAACGGTCGAAGCGATGATTGAACCTGCGCTTGAGCAGGTTCTTGCCGCGCTTCGCGAATCAGGTGTTGAAGTGATCCCTCGGGAGGCGGCTCATGTCTGAGGAGTTTGTCGGTTTTCAGACGGCCCCGAAGATGCAGATTCAGGCAGCGTTTGAAGAGGTTGCCCGGCGTTCGATGCACGATCTCTCTTTTCTGCATCCGAACATGCCGGTATATGTCTCTGATTTTACGCTGTTTGAAGGGCAGTGGACGGGGTGTGTTATCACACCCTGGATGCTCAGCGCACTGATTTTCCCTGGACCAGACCAGGTCTGGCCGGTACGTAAAGTCAGCGAAAAAATCGGGCTGCGTCTGCCGTATGGCGAGATGACCTTTACCGTTGGTGAACTGGAGGGCGTATCACAATACCTTTCCTGTTCACTGATGTCGCCGCTTTCGCACAGCATGTCTGCGCAAGAAGGAGTGCGCCTGACTGACGATTGTGCGCGAATGCTGTTATCGCTGCCGGTGAGCGATCCAAATGCGCCGCAGCTCAATCGCCGCGCGCTGCTGCTGGGTCGTCGGAACTGCGAAAATGCATGAGCTGTCCCTTTGTCAGAGCGCGGTTGAGATTGTTCAACAGCAGGCAGAGCAGCACGGTGTCAAACGTGTAACCGGCGTTTGGCTGGAAATCGGGGCGCTCTCCTGCGTTGAAGAGAGCGCCGTGCGTTTCAGTTTCGACATCGTCTGTCAGGGGACGCTGGCGCAAGGGTGTGAGCTGCATATTGATTACAAGCCAGCCCAGGCATGGTGCTGGGATTGCAGTCAGGTTGTGGAAATCACCCAGCATGATGCGCAGTGTCCACATTGCCAGGGGGATCGTCTGCGAGTTGATGCGGGCGATTCACTGAAAGTGAAAAGTATTGAAGTCGAATAACCCATAGGTTGCTATGGGGCGGAGTCAGATATGTGTATTGGAGTCCCTGGTCAGGTTCTGGCCGTTGGTGAAGATATTCACCAGCTTGCGCAGGTTGAAGTGTGCGGCATCAAACGTGATGTCAATATTGCCCTGATTTGTGAAGGTGATACGGCTGAGCTGGTCGGGCAATGGGTGCTGGTGCACGTAGGGTTCGCCATGAGCATCATTGATGAAGATGAAGCTAAAGCCACGTTAGACGCACTTCGCCGTATGGAGTACGACGTCACCAGCGCGTGATTTTATGCCGGATGGCGCAGCGCTTATCAGGCCCGCGCCTTATATGTAGGCCGGATAAGGCGTTTGCGCCGCCATCCGGCATCTTACGTTAACCCTGGCGCTTATCTTCGGTATGGGTATCGAAGTCGCTGGCGTCATGGCGTTCATGAAGCTGCTCGTTCAGCGGTCCGTTGGTACGGTTCACAATACGACCACGCTTAACCGCCGGACGCGCCGCAATCTCTTTTGCCCAGCGCTGCACGTGCTTGTAGCTTCCTGCATCAAGGAACTCTGCCGCGTCGTACACGTTACCCAGAACCACATTGCCAAACCACGGCCAGACAGCCATATCGGCGATGGTGTATTCATCTCCGGCGACAAACTGATGCTGCGCTAACTGTTTATCCAACACGTCAAGTAAGCGCTTGGCTTCCATGGTGAAGCGATTAATCGCGTATTCAATTTTAACCGGCGCATAATTATAGAAGTGACCAAAGCCACCGCCGAGGAACGGGGCAGCACCCTGTAACCAGAACAACCAGTTTAGCGTTTCAGTACGTTTTGCCAAATCCTGCGGCAAGAAATAACCATATTTTTCCGCCAGATAGAGTAGGATTGCGCCAGATTCAAATACGCGAACCGGTGGGTTTTGCGAGTGGTCACGCAGTGCCGGGATCTTCGAGTTCGGATTCACCTCAACAAAGCCGCTGGAAAACTGATCGCCATCGCCGATGCGGATAATCCAGGCATCGTATTCCGCGCCCTTCACGCCCTGCGCCAGCAACTCCTCCAGCATAATCGTCACTTTCTGCCCGTTTGGCGTACCCAGCGAATAGAGCTGCAGCGGATGCTTGCCAACCGGCAGCGTTTTCTCGTGTGTAGCGCCGGAAACAGGGCGGTTGATATTGGCGAATGCGCCGCCGTTCGATTTTTCCCACGTCCAGACTTTCGCGGGCTGATAGGTATTGTCTGACATAGTGACCTGCCTTCTGAGTGGTTGTTTGATGCAGTGTAGCAGCCAGGTAGAACTCAATTTAACAGATTGGGACTTTATGCCGTTTTGTGCTGAAAGGGGAAGATAAATCTAACCCGTTCATTGTATCTGGCCCGTACTCCATGAAGAGGAAATCATTGTTGCACGGAAATTGCTACCGTATTCACCATCAAAAATTGGCGGTGAATAAGCAGTAATAATGAAAAAGGGTGTTCCAGGAGTAAGCGGTTATCAGGGCCCGGCGGGTGGGTGGGGCGCGGTAAAAGCCGTCACTGCTTCGCTGTTTTCGCAAAAGGCTGTCGCCCGCGACATTATCGCGATGTTTAAAATGAACCAGGTGAAAGGGTTCGACTGTCCGGGCTGTGCATGGCCGGACCCTGGCCATCGGGCACCGATGGAGCTGTGCGAAAATGGCGTTAAGGCGGTTTCCTGGGAGACAACCAACAAGAAAGCGTCACCAGAATTTTTCAGCCGTCACCCGGTTTCCACACTCTGGCATTACAGCGATTATGAGCTGGAAAACATCGGTCGTTTAACGCAGCCGATGAAATACGATGCCGCGTCAGACACATGGCAGGCGGTGGATTGGGATATCGCCTTCCAGGAAATCGGCGAGCGTCTGCGCAGTTATGATTCAGCCCAGCAGGTTGAGTTTTACACCTCCGGCAGAACGTCAAATGAAGCAGCGTTCCTGTATCAGTTGTTTGCCCGCGAATATGGCAGCAGCAACTTCCCTGATTGCTCAAACATGTGCCACGGACCGACCAGCGCAGGGCTAACGCCGGCCATTGGCCTTGGAAAAGGAACCGTTGAACTTGAGGACTTTGACCACTGCGATCTGGTGATTTGTATCGGGCATAACCCAGGCACTAACCATCCGCGCATGCTGACCACCTTACGCGACGTTGCCAAACGCGGGGCTAAAATTATCTCCATTAATCCGCTGAACGAAAGGGGGCTTGAGCGCTTTAGCTTCCCGCAAAGTCCGAAAGAGATGTTCACCGCCCAGGCGACGGAGCTGAGCAACGACTACTACCAGGTAAAAATGGGCGGTGACGCCTCGCTGCTCAAAGGCATCATGAAGGCGCTGATCGAAATGGACGAAGCGCGGATCTTACTGGATCAGCAGCCAACGCTCGATCATGCGTTTATCGATGAGCACACCGCCGGATATGCCGCGCTGTATGATGACTTACGCCAGCGTAGCTGGGCGGAGCTGGAACAGGACTCAGGCCTGACGCGCAGTCAGATGGAAGATCTGGCGCACAGCTACAGTAAATCCCGCGCCACGATTGTTTGTTACGGCCTGGGCATCACCCAGCATAAAAACGGCACTGAGAACGTCCAGCAACTGGTAAACCTGCTGCTGCTGAAAGGCAATATAGGTAAGCCTGGGGCGGGAATCTGCCCGTTACGCGGTCATTCTAATGTGCAGGGCGATCGTTCTGTGGGGATCAACGAAGCGGCGTCCGAAGATTTCCTGCAACGCCTTGAGACGTATTTTTCTATCCGTGTTCCGCGTAATCATGGCCGTTCCAGCGTGGAGAGTATTCGGGCCATCGAGCGGGGCGATGCAAAAGCGCTCATCTGCATGGGCGGCAATCTGGCGGTGGCGATGCCCCAGCCGCAGCGTACCTTTGCGGCGATGAAAAATCTGGATCTGCAGGTCCATGTGGCGACCAAACTGAACAGATCGCACCTGCTGCTGGCAAAACATAACTATCTGCTCCCCGCGTTGGGTAGAACCGAGCGCGATCTGCAGGCGACGGGCATTCAGTCTGTGACCGTCGAAGACTCAATGTCGATGGTCCACGCGTCCTGTGGCGCGCTGAAGCCGGCTTCCCGCTGGCTAAAATCCGAGCCCGCGATTGTGGCGGGCATGGCGCGCGCAACGCTGCCGCTTTCGCCGATCAACTGGGAAGCGTTAACCGGGGACTACGCTCTGATCCGTGACGCCATTGAAGCCGTGATCCCCGCATTCCACAACTACAACGCCCGTATTGCCGAGCCGGGCGGATTTCGTATGGATACGCCTGCTTCGCGCCGTGAATGGCGAACGGAGAATGGCAAAGCCAACTTTATCGTCAGCCATCAGCGGGCGGTAGAGCGGGAAAATCAGCCTGCCGATACGCTGATACTGGCGACGCTACGCAGCCACGATCAGTACAACACCACGATTTATGGTATGAACGATCGCTATCGCGGCATTACCGGTCGTCGGGATGTGGTGTTTTTAAGCGCCGAAGAAGCGATGAGCCGCGGTCTGAGCCAGGGTGATGTGGTCAACGTTCAGGCGCTGGACGACAACGGTCAGTCCTGCGCGGATCGCATCATGTACGGCTTAACGGTGGTGATTTACAACATGGCGGCGGGCTCAATTGGCGCGTATTTGCCGGAAGCGAATGTCCTGCTGTCGCTGGATGCGGTGGATACACAAAGTTTGACTCCGGCCTATAAAAGCGTGCCGGTAATCCTTACCCAGGTGTAGTTCCTGTTGTGAATTTTTCGCCTCTGAGCGCCAGTCGCTGCGTTGAGGTGTATGATGATGTCGACCTCTGTCCGGTTAGTGTCGCAGAGCAGGCAATCAGAGCGAAAAATTCACGCCAACCTGCTCAGGCTGTATTGTTTTGAGGTAAGGTGCATGAGCAAAGGAACGACCAGTCAGGATGCCCCATTCGGGACATTATTGGGCTACGCCCCAGGTGGCGTAGCAATCTACTCTTCAGATTACAGCTCCCTCGACCCACGGGACTACGACGATGATGCGGCATTTCGCAGCTATATCGACGACGAATACATGGGCCACAAATGGCAGTGCGTAGAGTTCGCACGCCGCTTTCTCTTCCTTAACTATGGCGTGGTCTTCACCGATGTAGGCATGGCCTGGGAGATCTTCTCCTTACGCTTCCTACGTGAAGTGGTGAATGACAATATCCTGCCGTTACAGGCATTTCCCAATGGTTCACCCCGCGCACCGGTAGCAGGCGCGTTGCTTATCTGGCAAAAAGGCGGCGAATTTAAAGATACCGGCCATGTGGCGGTCGTCACCCAGTTGCTGGAAAACAAAATCCGTATTGCCGAACAGAACGTGCTCCATACGCCGCTGCCTCCCGGACAGCAGTGGACCCGCGAGCTGGAGATGGTGGTTGAAAACGGTTGCTACACCCTGAGGGATACCTTTGACGACACCACCATCCTTGGCTGGATGATCCAGACCGAGGATACTCGTTACAGCCTGCCGCAGCCGGAGATCGCCAGTGACTCACTGAAAATTGGCGGCGCGCGACTGGAAGATAACGGGCAGTTTGACGGTAAATGGCTGGATGAACAGGATCCGCTGCAAAAAGCCTACGTGCTGGCGAATGGGCATGTGATTAATCAGGATCCGCATCAGTACTTCACCATTACCGAAAGTGCCGAGCAGGAGCTGATCAAAGCCACTAACGAGCTGCACCTGATGTACTTGCACGCGACCGACAAGGTGCTGAAAGACGATAACTTGCTGGCGCTGTTCGATATTCCGAAAATCCTCTGGCCGCGCCTGCGCCTTTCCTGGCAGCGTCGTCGGCATCATATGATTACGGGTCGTATGGATTTCTGTATGGATGAACGTGGACTGAAGGTGTATGAGTACAACGCCGATTCCGCCTCGTGCCATACCGAAGCTGGCTTGATTCTCGAAAGATGGGCCGAGCGTGGCTACACAGGGCAGGGACACAACCCGGCTGAAGGGTTGATCAACGAACTGGCGGGTGCCTGGAAGCACAGCCGCGCACGTCCGTTTGTCCACATCATGCAGGATAAGGATATCGAAGAAAACTATCACGCGCAGTTTATGCAGCAGGCGCTGCGTCAGGCCGGGTTTGACAGCAAAATTCTGCGTGGCCTCGATGAGCTACGTTGGGATGATGCTGGTCAACTGATTGACGGTGACGGTCGCCTGGTGAACTGTGTCTGGAAAACCTGGGCGTGGGAAACCGCGATTGAGCAGGTGCGAGAGGTCAGCGAAACAGAGTACGCCGCGGTACCAATTCGTACCGGGCATACGAATCAGGAAGTGCGTTTAATCGACGTGTTGCTGCGCCCGGAAGTGCTGGTCTTCGAACCTCTGTGGACGGTGATCCCTGGCAACAAAGCGATTCTGCCGATTCTGTGGCAATTGTTCCCGCACCACCGCTATCTGCTTGATACCGATTTCACTGTTAATGATGAGCTGGCGCAAACCGGTTATGCGGTGAAACCTATTGCAGGACGTTGTGGCAGCAACATCGATCTGGTGAGTCATCAGGAAGAGCTGCTGGATAAAACCAGCGGTAAGTTTGCCGAGCAGAAGAACATTTATCAGCAGCTTTGGTGTCTGCCAAACATTGCCGGTAAATATATTCAGGTTTGTACCTTCACCGTAGGCGGTAACTACGGCGGTACCTGCCTGCGCGGCGATGAGTCGCTGGTGATTAAGAAAGAGAGCGATATCGAGCCGCTGATAGTGGTGAAGGAAGAGTAATCTTTTGGCATGTTCTTGATTGAAATACGAAAAGCTGGAGTATATCTCCGGCTTTTTTATTTATAGTTAAATTGGTGCTGATTAACTTTAAATAAGTTTCGTGATGTATATATAAGGGCGTAAATATTTTTAAGATTAATGTCTTATAACTTAAATGCATTCGTTTAATGAATATATTCACCAATGATTAATTTTCGTCGCTTGTATCAGATAAATATTTTATTGATTTTAATTTTAAATAATAAACACTAATGTGTTATTTGGTTGATTAGTGATATCGATCAAGTTTTCTCCCGTGGAATATATCGGATTCCGACTGCGTACTAATTATAATCATTAATTGTCATTAACAGTCATTATTGACTGCCCACAGAAATGACGTTGTAAGAAACACGTTGAGCGATTAGAAAATGCTCCGTCAGGAAATGCACAATATCGGCAGGAATCGCCGGTCTGAGAGGGACGTATGGGTGACAGTTTTCAGAATGAAGTGCCGACAACACGCGTTAATATTAAGTTAGATTTACATACCGGAGGCGTGCAAAAAAAGGTTGAATTGCCGTTAAAACTTTTGACCGTGGGGGATTTCAGTAATGGTAGAGAACAACGACCATTATCGGAGCGCGAAAAGGTTGATATTAATAAGAATAATTTTAATGATGTGTTAGCTAAGTTCTCACCAGTGGTTAATTTGAGTGTTAAAAATACGTTGGCTGGTGATGACAGAAAGGACGATATTAACCTTACCTTTAAAAATATCCGCGATTTCGAACCCGAACAGGTCGCAAGAAATATCCCACAATTACGTGTTTTGTTAGCTATGCGTAACTTACTGCGTGACCTGAAATCTAACTTACTCGATAACGCCGCTTTTCGTCGCGAGCTGGAAATCATCCTTAAAGATCCGGACTTGAGTCAGGAATTGCGTGATGAACTGGCAACGATGATGCCGGAAGAGATTTAAGGCTATACAGGGTTTCCTCCGCTAAATCGGCAGGAATAGTAAAGGATCATAAAAGGAATATGTTGATGTCTGTTCAGGAACATACCTCTTCAGTCGCGACCACCACGACCAGTGAACGTAGCGTTTATCAATCCCTCTTTGACAAAATTAATCTTGCCCCGGTTTCGACATTAAAAAACGTCGATGCGTGGCAGAGCGATGAAGCGCTATCTGATGCCGCTCCGGCTGAACGCGTGACCGCTGCGATTCAGGTTCTGGTTTCATGTCTGGCGGATGCTGCACAGCCCGTAGAGCGCCTGGATAAAACGCTGCTCGATGAGCAGATTGCTCGCCTGGATAAGCAAATTAGCGACCAGGTTAATGAAGTTATGCACCATGCTGAATTTCAAAAACAAGAATCGCTCTGGCGTGGTTTGCATTCGATGATCACCGGCATCGATTTTCGCCGAAATGTCCGTGTAGAAATGATGGATATCAGCAAGGATGCGCTGCGTGATGATTTTGACGACGCGCCGGAGCTTATCCAGAGTGGGTTATACCGCCATGTTTATATTGAAGAATATGATCAACCAGGCGGCGAACCCATTGCGGCAATGATTTCAGCGTACGAATTTGATAACAGTCCGCAGGATATTGCACTGCTGCGCAATATTTCTGGCGTGTCGGCTGCTTGCCATATGCCGTTTATTGGTGCCGTTGGGCCGAAATTCTTCCTGAAAGAAAATATGGAAGAAGTCGCGGCCATAAAAGACATCAATGATTATTTCGAACGTGCTGAATACATCAAGTGGAAAGCATTTCGTGATAGCGATGATTCACGCTACATCGGGCTGACTATGCCGCGTGTGCTGGGTCGCCTGCCGTATGGCCCAGATACGGTGCCGGTACGCAGTTTTAACTATGTTGAAGAAGTTAAGGGGCCGGATCACGAAAAATATTTGTGGACCAGTGCCTCTTTCTCTTTCGCTGTGAACATGGTGAAAAGTTTTATCAAGAATGGCTGGTGCGTCCAGATCCGTGGGCCACAGGCGGGCGGCGCGGTTAAAGATTTGCCTATCCATTTGTACGATTTAGGTACAGGTAATCAGGTGAAAATCCCGTCTGAGGTAATGATTCCGGAAACCCGCGAGTTTGAATTCGCCAACCTCGGTTTTATTCCGCTTTCTTATTATAAGAATCGTGATTACGCCTGCTTCTTCTCTGCTAACTCGGCTCAAAAACCTGCACAGTTTGATACTCCGGAAGCGACGGCTAACAGTCGGATTAACTCACGTCTGCCGTATATCTTCCTGCTTTCTCGTATCGCTCACTACCTGAAAATCCTGCAGCGAGAAAACATTGGCACGACTAAAGATCGCCGTCTGCTTGAGCTTGAACTTAACAACTGGCTGCGCAGTCTGGTAACCGAAATGACCGATCCTGGCGATGATTTACAGGCATCACACCCGCTGCGTGATGGGCGTGTCGTGGTGGAGGACATTGAGGATAACCCCGGTTTCTTCCGCGTGCGCCTGTACGCTATTCCGCATTTCCAGGTTGAAGGTATGGACGTCAGTCTGTCGTTAGTTTCACAAATGCCTAAGTCGAAATCTTAACGACGCAGCGCACAGGAGGTGCGATGAAGATCTATCGTCCGTTATGGAGCGAGGGGGCCTTTCTGGCTCCCCAGCAGTTTCAGCAACAGACTCGTTGGGATGCCTATGTCGCTGACGTTGTGGCTCACATGTCACTTTCATCACCGTGGGGCGTCATCAGCGCGGAGTTTGACGAAAGTGCGCTAACGGTTTCCCGTTTGAATCCCGTTAATCTGGTGGTGCGCTTCCCTGACGGTACGTTAGTGGATACAGGTATTTCAGATAACCTGCCTCCGGCGTGTGATTTATCGCACCTTACTGGTTACAACAGCGTTGATATCGTGCTGGCATTGCCGCTGCTTTCGGCTAATGGCGGTAACCTTTCATCAGGCAACGGCGTTAGCCGCCCGTGTCGCTGGCAGCAGGAATGGCTGCCAGTGCAGGATCTCGCAGGCCAGGAGCAGACTGATATGGCGGTGCTGCGGCATGCTATTACCCTCCGGTATGCCCACGACGATAACAGCGCTTATCTCACCTGTCCGGTAGCTTGCCTTATTCGTAATGCTCAGGGGCAATGGGAATTAGGGCACGATTTTTTACCACCCTCGCTTTCACTCTCAGCGAGCCCCTCATTAATCAATTCGCTCGGTGATTTGGTACACCGTATCCAGGCCCGTTGCCGCCGTCTGATGGCCTTGCGCCGTGAAAGTAATGAACGAATGGCGGATTTTGCGGTAGCAGACGTTTCATTGTTTTGGCTGCTGAATGCGCTTAATAGCTCGGAGCCTGTTCTGAAAGAAATGCTGCAAAACCCAGGTCGTCACCCCGAGCTTTTGTGGCGGGAGTTGGCGCGGTTAGCCGGCAGCCTGCTGACCTTTTCATTAGAAAATGATGTCAGCGTTGTACCTCCATACCAGCACGCAAATCCGCAGCAGGTATTCCCGCCACTGTTTGCACTGCTGGTGGAACTACTGGAAGCCAGCCTGCCATCTCGCGTTGTCGCGATTGAACTGACGCAGGAGCGACAGTTCTGGTATGGCGCTCTGTCGGATGCACGGCTGCGTGAAGGCGCTGATTTTTATCTTTCCGTTCGTTCGCCTCTTCCTGCGCATGTCCTCCTGACGCAGTTTCCACAGCTGTGTAAAGCAGGAAGTCGGGCTGATGTGTCAGATGTCGTCAATGTGGCACTCAGCGGCATTCCATTAAAACCGCTGACGCATGTACCCGCCGCTATCCCACTACGACTCGAAAATCAATATTTTGCTCTTGAGATTAATCATCCAGCCGCCCAGTCCATGCTGGACGCCGGTAATTGCGCTTTCTATGTGCCGGGAACGTTGGGAGAGATTCAACTTGAGCTCTTTGCAGTATTAAGGGATTGAAATAAATGAATAAGGATATTGATCAGGTGTTCTGGCCAACCTGGCTTGCTGTAAGCCAATTACGCGATGGGCCGGAAGTTGACGATGGGGCTGCTTTCTATCGCCAGGCCTGCCAATGGATTGATTCTGCACGTGAGGCCTTGCGTGATATGGGATACAGCGAACACAGCGTTGAGCACATGCTCTATACGCAATGTGCATTACTGGATGAAAGCGTGTTGAACCGCAACCGTCAGGATAGCGGTTATATCACCTGGCTTGCGACACCTTTACAGGCCCGCTATTTCAACACCACCAATGCCGGGGAAGAACTTTGGGAGCGTATTCGCACCGTTCTGCGCGAGCCCGTTCCTGATACCGCCGTATTAACCTGCTTTTATCGCGCAATCACGCTCGGATTTGTGGGGCGCTATCGTGAGCAAGGTGACGAACGTCGCGAAGATGTTCTTGAGGCGCTGGCGACTCAGGCGATGCCTTTTAAATTAAAGCACGATGCGCCGGTAATTATGCGGGCTTCCGGCTTCTCTGGCGGTAAGCGCCGCTGGTGGCTGGCATGGCTTGTCGGCGCGCTGGCGTTAGGTGCTTTATGGCTCACATTTTCTCATGTCTTACAAGGGCAGATTGCTCAGCTTATTGGGCAGGGTTAAGACATGGCTCAGTTGCGAGGGATCGTGAACTATGTACTGGCGACCGTGCTGGCTTTGTTGCTGGTCTGGGGATTCAGTCCGTTAAGTGCAGGTGTTCGCAGTGGTCTTACCGTCTTTATTTTACTGCTTTCCATTCCTGGAATCGTTTATGGCTGGCGCCAGTATGGTCGGCTGACGTCTGCTCATGACGTTCCGCTCCCTCCAGAGAGTTTCAGTGGGCCTGTTGTGCTGGTATGTGGCGATACTGCCCCCTTGTTTGCCGGACGTGGCGATTCCTGCGAGAGTTCACAGGGCTGGTATTTATCTGTTCAATCCCCAGAGCATTATAGTGCTCTGGTTCGTCAGATAGCTGTGCAGCGTCCGGGGCTTCTTATGCGTGTCTCCGTGATGCTGGCGTTAATCCCGGAACGGCATAATGATGAAGATGCGCTTAAGCACATGCTGCTCAGTTGGCGGCGGGTGGTGACCCAGAGTCGGCGTTGGTTATCTGGTATACCGCCATTTTGGCTGTGTTGTTGGCTGAATTCTCCTCAATGCAATGAGACTGTACGTTGGTTTATTCGCACCCCTCAGGATGCTGAAGTGCAGTCGGCTACAGGATTAGATGATTGTGTTCCTTTCTCATCGCAAGAGCACTCTGCTCGCCATTCTCATCTTACACATGCAGTGTGGTTAGATACTTTACTGGGTTGGCTGAAGAAGGAGCAGGGCGACGCCGAGCGCCATGTTCCGCCACTTTTCTCTGCTTTACGGGTTGTGTGTTTCACCTCATTAGCGGTCTGTGAAAATAATCTGTGGCAACGGCATATCACCGATCGGACAACGATTTCTCCTGCGGTTTCTGCAGCGTCCGAACTGCTGCCTTTTCCTGATTTAGCATTGCCTTTTTTATCCCGCCGCCGGGCGCTGACAGCATTTCAACGAACGTTGGGTATAAGTGGTCTGCTATGCGGCATTTTTGTCGGACTGGCGATGGCATGCAGCTTTATCAATAACCAGCATCTCATCAGGATCACAAACGATCATCTGACGCTATACCGCCATCTTAGCGGCAACCCTGTCGAGCCAAAGATTCAGGCTCAGGATCAACTTCGTCGGGATGCGCAGCGGCTTGATCGCTGGTATCAGCGCGGCGAACCCCTTTCTCTTTCAATGGGATTGTACCAGGGGATGAGATTGATCCCACCTTTGCAGGCCGCAATTAGCGACTGGTTGCCACCTGAAAAACCAAAAGCGATCTCCCCGCAAACCGTGCGTCTCAACAGCATGTCGCTGTTTGATACGGGCAAATGGGCGCTAAAAGCGGGTTCAACAAAAGTACTCATTCGAGCTTTGGTCAATATCAAAGCCAGACCCGGTTGGCTGATAGTCATCGCCGGGCATACCGATGATGTGGGTGACGATAAATCTAATCAACAGCTCTCTCTCAAACGTGCGGAATCTGTTCGCGACTGGATGCGTGATACCGGTGACGTCGCAGAGAGCTGCTTTGCCGTTCAGGGTTACGGTGAATCACGTCCCTACAAAACCAACGATACGCCGGAGGGGCGGGCTGCCAACCGCCGTGTAGAGATCAGTCTGGTACCGCAGGCTGATGCCTGTCGGGTACCGGGAATGAAGGAACCGTCACCGGAAGGCGGTGACGCATTAGCGAAGTAAAAATGGAGAAAAAGTTATGGCAATTCCAGTCTACCTTTGGCTGAAAGACGACGGCGGTGCGGATATCAAAGGCTCTGTTGACGTGAAAGACCGTGTGGGCAGTATCGAAGTAGTGGCTCAGGAACATAACCTGTACATCCCTACCGATAACAACACCGGTAAGTTGACCGGGACGCGTATCCATACCCCATTCCTTTTCACGAAGGAAATCGATGCCTCCAGCCCGTATCTGTATAAGGCTGTAACGACCGGTCAGACCCTGCGCCAGGCAGAGTTCAAATGGTATCGCATTAATGATGCGGGTCAGGAAGTGGAATACTTCAACACCACTCTGCACAACGTGAAAGTGGTGAAAGTAAACCCTGTGATGTACGACATCAAGGATCCGGCTAAAGAGAAGCACAACCACCTGGAGCAGATTGAACTGCGCTACGAGAAGATCGTCTGGACGTATAAGGATGGCAACATTATCCATTCTGACGCCTGGAACGAGCGTACCACCGCGTAATGCACTAACGGATGAGGATTTCCTCATCCGTTTTTTTATGCCCTCTGCTGAGCGTCCGGAGTGGGGGTTAAGCAGAGAGTATCAACGTCACTTATTACCTTATGGGCATTGGATTACGGCCACGGGCGGTAGCATGCCTGAATACAGGGAGTCAGGAACCAAATGGAACACCAGTCAGCAGTGTTATTACGTCGTCTCAACCCCTACTGCGCTCAGGCGCTTGAAGCGGCAGCATCGTTATGCCAGACGCGCGCGCATGCAGAAATCACGCCTGAACACTGGTTACTGAAGTTGCTTGAGCAGGGGGAGGGCGATATTACCGTCATCGCTCGTCGCTATGAATGGGATATCGACAATCTCTGGCAGTCGCTGCTGGCGCATCTGGATGTTCAGCCTCGTTCCGTGAAAAGCCGCCCGCAGTTGTCTGATGCGCTTCTTTCTTTAATGCAACAAGCGTGGCTATGCGCCGCAACGGATGAAAATTCGCAGATACGGGGTGTGCACTTGCTGATGGCGCTGGTAGGCAAGCCGTCATTGCTGAAGTGCGATGGCCTGTGGCCTCTTCTGAGCGCAGGACATACTCAACTGGAACGCCTCCTGCCGCTATTAAATGTCCAGTCTGATGAGCGGCCGGAAAGACAGCAAGAAGCCGCTCTGGCGCAGGTTTCCTTTGATGATGAACCGCGTCCTGGACCGGCTGAATCGATGTTGTCGCCAGCATTACAAGGCGTGCTCGATAAATTTACGCAGGACGTTACCGCGAAAGCGCATGCCGGCGGTATCGACCCGGTATTTGGTCGCGATAATGAAATTCGTCAAATGGTGGATGTGCTGTCCCGTCGGCGAAAAAACAATCCCATTCTGGTTGGGGAACCCGGCGTCGGCAAGACCGCTCTGGTGGAGGGGCTGGCGCTGCGTATTGCGGAAGGTAACGTGCCGGATAGCCTGAAAGCGGTGACGTTACGCACGCTGGATCTTGGGCTGCTTCAAGCGGGGGCTGGAGTGAAAGGTGAGTTTGAGCAGCGGTTGAAAAATATCATTGATGCCGTTCAACAATCACCAATACCGATTTTGCTCTTTATCGATGAAGCACACACCATCATTGGGGCCGGTAATCAGGCGGGAGGCGCAGACGCAGCCAACCTGCTAAAACCCGCTCTGGCCAGAGGAGAATTACGAACCATTGCGGCGACCACATGGAGCGAATATAAACAGTATTTTGAGCGTGATGCTGCGCTGGAGCGGCGTTTTCAGATGGTGAAAGTGGATGAGCCGGATGATGACACTGCCTGTTTAATGCTGCGCGGTCTGAAATCACGCTATGCGGAACACCATGGCGTTCACATCACCGACGACGCGGTTAAAACCGCCGTTACGCTCTCTCGCCGCTATCTTACTGGGCGGCAATTACCCGACAAAGCCGTCGACCTGCTGGACACCGCAGGTGCAAGAGTGCGGATGAGCCTTGATACCGTTCCGGAACCACTGACGCGTTTGAAGTCGGAGATAACTGCGCTTGAAATTGAAAAGCAGGCGTTGCTTGCCGATCTCGCGCTAGGAAATGGTCAGCATGGTGAAAGGTTGGCGAGCATTGAACAGCATGAAAATCGTCTGCTTGTCGAGTTAGATGAACGCGAAACCCAGTACGGTCAGGAATTAGCGCTCACTGAGCAACTGCTGGCCAGCCGCCGTGATATTTCCCGTCAGGCGGAGACGGTTGAATTGCAGCAGCAGCTTAGTGTGCTTCAGCAGGGTCATCCTTTACTGTTTCCGGATGTAGACGCGCGCACTGTCGCAACGGTGATCGCCGACTGGACTGGTGTACCATTATCTTCATTAATGAAGGACTCCCAGACAGACTTGCTGACGCTTGAAACTCAGATGGGAAAACGCGTTGTCGGGCAGGATTATGCGCTGAATGCCATCGCGCAACGACTGCGCGCATCAAAAACGGGTCTTACGCCGGAAAACGGCCCGCAGGGTGTGTTTCTGCTTACCGGACCAAGCGGTACCGGGAAAACGGAGACGGCGCTGGCGCTGGCCGAGATTCTGTTTGGCGGTGAAAAATCGCTGATCACCATTAATCTGTCTGAATATCAGGAGCCGCACACCGTGAGCCAGCTCAAGGGCTCGCCTCCGGGATACGTGGGTTATGGTCAGGGAGGGATCCTGACCGAAGCCGTGCGAAAGCGCCCCTATAGCGTGGTACTGCTGGATGAAGTCGAAAAAGCGCATCGCGACGTCATGAACCTGTTTTATCAGGTATTTGACCGTGGTTTCATGCGCGATGGCGAAGGCCGTGAAATTGATTTTCGCAATACCGTTATTTTGATGACCTCCAATCTTGGCGGCGATGCCGTGATGCAGCTGCTGGAAGAACAGCCGGAAGCGGCAGAGCCCGATCTGCATGAACTACTGCGCCCGCTTTTGCGCGACCATTTTCAGCCGGCGCTGCTGGCACGTTTCCAGACCATTATCTATCACCCGCTCAGTGAACCAGCGCTGCGCACCATTGTACAAATGAAGCTGGATCAGGTTAGCCAGCGATTGCAGCGCCACTACGGTATCACCACGACGATATCCGAGAACCTTTTTGATGCCCTGACCGCCGCTTGCCTGCTACCGGATACGGGGGCGAGGAATATTGACAGCCTGCTGAATCAACAAATCTTGCCAGTGCTCAGCCAGCAGTTGTTAACGTATCTTTCCCGGCAGCAAAAACCTCTGCAACTTACTTTAAGTTGGCGTGATGAAGAGGGAATTGAACTGATATTTGATAGCAAGTGAAAAATAAAACCCAGTGAAAAGACTAGCGCTGGGTTTTATTTTGTATCGGGATATGCGTTGCGCTAAAGGACTAAATATGGATGGTGCTAAAGATCTTGCAAAAGATATGCTCGAAGCTATTAATGTTGATGATTCTGGATTTATTGCTGCTTTGGTAAAAGGGCTTATATCATTTCCTGTTAGTATGGGGTATTTGGCCTATGATTTTATGGACACAGAACATCGCAGAGCGAATGAAGATGACAAATACAGGTTTGCCAGACTTATTAATAAGGTGGGATTTAATAAGGAGCTGGTAGGTCAGGTTGTTGGAGTTTTTATTGATGATTTTTCTTCTCGACTGGATGTTGCTTTAATGGCAGAAAAAATAGCTGGAAATAGTGCTGGAAGGATGATTTTCTCAGAGCTAACTGGCGTTAAAATTGGGGCTGTTATTTCTAATCGGCTAGTCACGGTATTTTTTTCAGGTGCTGCTATAGGCTCGCTTCTTACGCTGGGAGCGGAAGTATCCAGAGCAATCTATACATCTCGCTATCTGGCTGCAAGGAGTCCAGGTCATTATCAAAAATTGAAGGATATGGGGGACCTGGATCTGCTTTATTTTCTGATAGAAGATCTTGTTTCACCTTTTGAAAAAGCAATTGAATTTCACAATGCAAATTTAGTTTTTTTTAATGAGGTTTGCCAATGTTTTCTGGACGGCTTGGGAAGTTTAGAGAAATAGCCAGATATTTAATGTATTATTTTTCATATCTGGCTGGTAATATCTTATGTATGTTTGGTATTGCCTTTTCTATTTGGTTCTTCTTTATTTCTGACGATGGATTTAGATATTTATGGGGCGCGGGAGGTTTTTTATTGATTGTTTTTGGGTATTTTATGATGAAATTTGGCTGGCCTCACGTACGTAGTAATTGGGATGATTATCTGTGATTTTTATTTAATGGAAAACTGTTTTATTCAGTTTTTATTATGGTTTATAAACGCGTAATTATAGTTTATTAAACGGAGTTAACGCTATGAATATGGAAATAGCATCAGGGCCCACGCTTAACCGCTACAGTTTATCGGTTTCTTCATGCCCGCATGAACTGGATGTGGAACGTTTTGAGGGGCTGGAGCAGTTAAGTGTCCGTTACCATTATTCAGTCCGTTTTACCTGCAGCGCTTCAGAGCTGACTGCCGGTATGTTCCTGAACCAGCCGGCTTTGCTGACCATGAAAGGCGGGGAATTACTGCATGCCCTGCCCGTGAAATTCGTCCACGGCGTGGTGACCCATTTCCGGCGTCTGACGGGGTCGCGCGACCAGGTCAGCCATGAAATCATCATTGAGCCTTATCTCTCCCTGCTGGATAAACAGTTCCGCACGCACCGCTTCTTCATAAACAAATCGGTCCCGGAAGTGGTGAGTGAAATCCTGCAGGAGCACGCCCTGCATGGCTGGGAGTATGAATTCACGCTGACACAGAGTTATCCGAAGCGTGAACAGATAAATCAGTACCAGGAGAGCGACCTGGCGTTTATTGAGCGTCTGCTGGCGGAAGTGGGGATATTTTACTTCTTCACGCTGCAGCCGGACACCCGGACGGAAGTGGTGCATTTTGCAGACCAGCAGAGCGCCTATGAGTTTGATAAACGGCTGGCGCTGAACAGCCCGTCAGGAATGAGCGACAGCGGGGCGGACTCCGTCTGGGGACTGAACATCCTGCACCAGGTGGCACCGGCGGGAGTGACGACAAAAGACTATAACCACCGCGAAGCGCAGAAGGTGCTGCAGTCGGCGAGGGCGGATATCACCGGCGGCGAAGGCGAGGAAATGCGCTATGGCGAGGTGTATCACTACAAACCGCGCCATCTTGAAACCGGGGATGCATTCGATCCGGCGGCGGAAACCGGGAACTTCTGGGCGCGACTGGACCACGAGCGTTTTCTGGCGGAGCAGACGCTGATAACGGGTTTCAGCACGGATGCGGGGTTACGTCCGGGACAGGTGCTGACGATAACCGACAACAGCGTGCCGTCGACGCTGCCGGGCGTGCTGCAGCAGCCGGTGGTGGTCATCCGGGCCGGTTTCAGCGGCAGCAGGAAGGATGCGCTGAGGGTGACGCTGGCGGCGGTGCCGTACAGTGAGACGCAGTGCTGGCGTCCGGCGCTGAAGGCAAGACCGAAGGTTAGCGGCACGCTGACGGCACGGGTCAGCAGCCCGAAGAGCGGGGATATCTACGCGCATCAGACGGCGGAGGGGCTGTACCGGGTGAAGTTCGATGCAGACCAGGACAGCAAACAGCAGGGTTACGAGAGCATGCTGCTGCGCCTGGCCAAACCCTACGGCGGCGACACCTACGGGATTCACTTCCCGCTGATACAGGGCACAGAAGTGGCGGTGGCGTTCCATGAAGGTGACCCGGACCGGCCCTATATAGCCCACGCGCTGCACGACTCCCGGCATCCTGACCACGTGACACAGGCAAACCACACCCGCAACGTCATTCGCACACCCGCGAACAACAAGCTGCGCATGGAAGACAAACGGGGCGAGGAGCACGTCAAGCTCAGCACCGAGTACGGCGGCAAGACGCAGCTGAACCTGGGGCATAATGTGGATGCACAGCGTGCGCTGCGGGGCGAGGGAGCCGAGCTGCGCACAGATGACTGGGTGGCGGTACGCGGCGGGAAAGGGGTTTTAATTAGTGCCTATAACCAGCCGCAGGCTCAGGGAGAGATGCTGGATATGCGTGCTGCAATAGCTGAGTTGCAAAATGCACTCGAGCTGGTTACAGCTTTAGCGAACAGCGCCAAAGTATCAGGTTCACTTGATGCTGATATTGCTTCGCAGCAAGAACTGACGAAAACGCTGGCGCAACTAAAAGGGGCGGGTTTGTTACTGAATGCACCTGCTGGTATAGGTGCGGCCACACCCAAAAATATTCAGCTAACAGCGGGTCATTCTCTAACCGTAACGACAGGTGAGAACGCAGATCTGACGTTGTTTAAACGTCTGACCGTTGCCGCTGGCGAGGCAATCAGTTTGTTTGCCCAAAAAATGGGGATGAAAATTTTTGCCGCCAGAGGAATGGTCGATATTCAGGCACAAACTGATGCCATGCGATTGCAGTCAGATAAAACGATGAATATTAATAGCGTTAATGGTGACATTGTTTTAAACGCCCAACAGGGAATTACGCTTACCAGCACTGGCGGAGCGTATATAAAAATCAAAGATGGATCCATCGAGCTTGGCGCACCGGGGAGTCTTAAGCTAAAAAGTCCTGATATCCAGTGGGGCGGAGTAGGTATCCTGGAAAAAGCGCTTAAGCCGATGACTGTTTCTGACCCGCAATATAAATACCCTATGAATGGTTCTTTTCAGATCGTTGATAAAGGGGATGGTAAGCCTAAACCGTACATTAAATATCGTATTGAAACTGAAAGTGGTGAAACTATTCGTGGTGTGACTGATGAGAATGGATATACCCAATCTCATTACGGCCTTGAACCTCAGACTATGAAGTTATTCTTTGAATAAAACCAGGTTGGTATCATGAGCGATACATCCAGATTACCCGTAGCAGAGAATCAATTAAGTAAAAAAGAAAATAACACCGTACAGATATCACATGAATCATGTGATATTTATTATTGCACCGAAAATCAGGAATTATTATTCCTAACGACGGCAGCAGCGAAAAATCTTGATGAGCATGCCAGTGAAATAATGACGGCAGTTGATGAATTCCATCAGGCTAACGAGGAATACTCTAAAGCTGTTGAGGAATTTGGTGTTTTAAATTCGAAAATAGAGGAAAGTGCCGCTCTTACTGACAAAGAGAGTAATGTCACTCATAAAGAAGCTGATTTGAGTGAAAAAAGAGATGCTTTACAAAAGATTATGGGAAAATTTTCGTCTGAGGGGGCAGGTTATGAGGATGTTGTTGAACTCATCCCCATCTCTCGAAAAAATGGTGGCGCTGGTACTAAGAAACGCTATGCTTTTGCAAAGAAAGGATATGTTGATAATTTGGGGGCGGGAGTCAGACATAAAGTAAAATTTAAACAATCTGATGCGGATAATATCCTAAAGAGAGAAAATGGTAACATCACAGGAATTTCAGTTTCTAAATTAAAAAAACAAATTAAAGATCTGGAGTTTGAAAATAAAGGCATAAATATTTTTGAACCAATCGATAAAAAACTAATAGATGAGACGTTAACGGGCTGGGCAGATAGCTGGAATAACAGTCTGGTTTCGCATAAAGAAATTGGTCAGTTTATCGATTTTTCAGCTGGCGCACAGTTTATGCGCTGCTCGTCTAATTTGGCGGCTTCAGCGGAATGGGATCCAGCAACCGGCGAGTTGGCTATCAAAGGTGAGTTCAAGGCCACGCTTTCTCTGGCTTCTGGCATTGTTGAAACGACATTTTATCTTCCGGATCGTATTGGCTGGAGCCTGACATTTCAACCTGAAAATCGAACTGAACCATTAAAAATGGGAATGCTCAGAGTCTATCTGAAAACCTCACTGATTGGCTTTGTGGGAGCCTCTGCCCAGGCAGAAGCGCAGTTGCAGATTACCACCTATGGCGGTAAGCAAATGATTATGGGTAACAGCGCCGGGCGTCTACCGAGATTTAGTGAACGGCATGTGACAGGAGCGACTTTTCATAAGGCTAGAGAGGAAAACGAAGATGGCGCCAAAGTGAGCGCAGAAGCGTTTGGCGGCGCGCGCGCAGAACTAAAGCTCGCAGGTGGAGTACAGTGGTTGCAGCCGCCGGAACTTACCGTACGCCAGGGCAAGACCGGAGACGATGCCAAAGAAGCTAACGAGTTCGCCGATTTTTGTACCTTTACTGAAAGCCTGGTCGGAATGGCCGGCGCCGGAATTGGTGGTACTTTTCAGTGTGATTTTGTTAACGGTAAGTTTTGTTTCAAAATCGCCGCCAGCCTCTGTGTCGGGATTGGGGCAAAAGGCAGTTTTGAAGCAGAAGTGGATTTTGACAAATTTTATGAATTTTCAAAATGGCTCATTTATCAGCTTTATGGATTAGACTACGCCTTTTTCGAAATAGTGGCACAGAAAGCTTTTGAAGCATTTACCCAGGTCAGTGTTTTGTTGCTTTCGGATATAGAGGGTTCAATTAAAAATGGATTATCAGCTTGCAGTGAAACGGTCAAGTCAATAGGGGAGAAATTTAACTCCTTAATTGAAAATATTGAATCCGTCTTTGATGAGTCTGAAAGAAGAAATCAGTTAGCAGCAAATATTATTAAGAGCCCCGATTTACTTCTGATGCGTACCCCTGAGGCCAAAGGAATATTACTCTACCTGCTTACCCGCCATGGTGCCGCAGATCATGTTGATTTTGATAATCGCGGTGATTATCTCATCGATATTTATCAGGATCGCAAGCAGGCGATTATTGTTGTGTTGCAATCCATTCAGACGCAGCGGGAGTGGTTCCAGATATTTAGCCGATTTAATGCCAGTGGAAGTGACATGGCAGAGGGTAACTCTGCCTTGAAATATATGGAGGCGCAAAATTCAATGAACGCGGTAAGGCGTTTTCTCCAGGAAGGTTTCGATAAAGTCAGTGAAATGGATCTTATCTATAAAAGATTAAGAACGACGCCTGCCTGGGGATATGCCCTGACGATGAACAATACCACTGCGTATCGCTTAACGACGGCGGATAACCCCTTTTATCCGCGTATGGGAACATTTTCACCGCTGTCTGGCACAAATTCTGAGGAATGGTCATGAAGATAAAATACCCGTTATTACTCCTGAGTCTGGCTGTCAGCGCGATGGCTGGCTGCGATCAAAAAGCTGCCTCAGTCACACCCTTGCACAGTGCGGAAGACCAGGCCCGGCTGCAGGAATTTGTGGCGCAGATAAAGTCAGAGCAGGTATTTGTGGAAGGAGGTGAATATCTGATGGGGGATTTTGGCGAAGAGTATGGCGTGGAAAGACTGCAGTACGACGGGCGTAAAGACAGCAAACCATTACACAG
>NZ_JAOWEE010000042.1:0-32997 GCF_030334295.1 Citrobacter sp. Cf088 | reverse complement strand
AGTTTCCTGTGGCCCGCAACCCTTAAATGACAGAAAAATGACTGACTGCTGCATTCCACAGCAAAACCCCGCCTTATACCTATTTACGCACAGAGTTATCCACAAACCCACCCATTACTTCTGCGATCCTTTCTGTATATGTGCGATCTTCAGCGCTCGAAACGAGGGTCAAAATCGAAAATTAAAAATTCGCGAGCGTTGCGCAAACGTTTTCGTTACAATGCCCCCGCACAACAAGGATGCCCCGTAAGGGGCGTTAGCTGAGTTTTTAGCCAAGAATTCACCTAACGCTCTCTGTAATAGTCAAATCCAGGGGATTTACCATGCAACAACGTCGTCCAGTCCGCCGCGCTCTGCTCAGTGTTTCTGACAAGGCCGGTATCATCGAATTCGCTCAGGCACTTTCCGCACGTGGTGTGGAGCTGCTATCTACAGGTGGCACTGCGCGCCTGTTAGCGGAGAAAGGTCTGCCAGTGACCGAAGTTTCCGATTACACCGGCTTCCCGGAAATGATGGATGGACGCGTGAAGACCCTGCATCCGAAGGTCCACGGTGGCATTCTTGGTCGTCGCGGTCAGGATGACGGAATAATGGAACAACATGGTATCGCGCCTATCGATATGGTGGTTGTTAACCTGTATCCATTCGCCCAGACCGTCGCCCGCGAAGGCTGTTCTCTGGAAGATGCGGTAGAGAACATTGATATTGGCGGCCCGACCATGGTGCGCTCCGCTGCCAAGAACCATAAAGATGTAGCTATCGTTGTGAAGAGCAGCGACTACGACGCCATTATTAAAGAGATGGATGCCAACGACGGTTCTCTGACCCTCGACACCCGTTTCGATCTCGCGATTAAAGCCTTCGAACACACCGCCGCTTACGACAGCATGATCGCCAACTACTTCGGCAGCATGGTTCCGGCCTACCACGGTGAAAGCAAAGAAGCCGCCGGTCGCTTCCCACGTACGCTGAACCTGAACTTCATTAAGAAGCAGGATATGCGCTACGGCGAGAACAGCCACCAGCAGGCTGCCTTCTATATAGAAGAGAATGTTAAAGAAGCCTCCGTTGCCACCGCGCAGCAGGTACAGGGCAAAGCACTTTCCTACAACAACATCGCCGATACCGATGCGGCGCTGGAGTGCGTGAAAGAATTCAACGAGCCAGCCTGTGTGATCGTCAAACACGCGAACCCGTGTGGTGTAGCAGTAAGTACCTCTATTCTTGACGCTTACGACCGCGCCTATAAAACCGACCCGACCTCCGCGTTCGGCGGCATCATCGCCTTTAACCGCGAGCTGGATGCTGAAACCGCGCAGGCGATCATCTCCCGCCAGTTCGTGGAAGTGATCATCGCCCCATCCGCCACCGAAGAAGCACTGAAAATTACCGCTGCCAAGCAGAACGTTCGCGTGCTGGTCTGCGGCCAATGGGCGCAGCGCGTTCCGGGCCTGGACTTTAAACGCGTTAACGGCGGCCTGCTGGTTCAGGACCGTGACCTCGGTATGGTGAGCGAAGTTGAACTGCGCGTAGTGACCAAACGCCAGCCGACCGAGCAGGAACTGCGCGATGCGCTGTTCTGCTGGAAAGTGGCGAAGTTCGTGAAATCCAATGCCATTGTTTATGCCAAAGAGAACATGACTATTGGCATAGGCGCAGGCCAGATGAGCCGCGTGTACTCCGCGAAAATCGCCGGGATCAAAGCGGCCGACGAAGGCCTGGAAGTGAAAGGTTCTGCAATGGCTTCTGACGCTTTCTTCCCGTTCCGCGACGGGATTGATGCCGCTGCTGCCGCCGGTGTGACCTGCGTGATCCAGCCGGGTGGTTCTATTCGCGATGACGAAGTGATTGCCGCCGCCAATGAACACGGCATTGCGATGGTATTTACCGATATGCGCCACTTCCGCCATTAATCCACGGAGCAGACGATGAAAGTATTAGTGATTGGCAACGGCGGGCGCGAGCACGCCCTGGCGTGGAAAGCGGCGCAGTCGCCAAAAGTCGAAACAGTATTTGTCGCCCCGGGCAATGCGGGCACCGCGCTGGAACCCACGCTGCAAAACGTGGCCATCGGCGTAACGGATATCCCGGCGCTGCTGGACTTTGCCCAGAACGAGAAGATCGATCTGACCATCGTTGGCCCGGAAGCGCCGCTGGTGATTGGCGTGGTCGATGCGTTCCGCGCCGCCGGTCTGAAAATCTTCGGCCCAACCGAAGGTGCCGCGCAGCTGGAAGGCTCCAAAGCCTTCACCAAAGATTTCCTCGCCCGTCACCAGATTCCGACGGCGGAATATCAGAACTTCACCGAAATCGAACCTGCGCTGGCTTACCTGCGCGAGAAAGGCGCGCCGATCGTTATCAAAGCTGACGGTCTGGCTGCCGGGAAAGGCGTTATCGTGGCGATGACGCTGGAGGAAGCCGAAGCCGCGGTTCATGACATGCTGGCCGGCAACGCGTTTGGCGACGCGGGCCACCGCATCGTGATTGAAGAGTTCCTCGACGGTGAAGAAGCGAGCTTTATTGTCATGGTCGACGGTGAGCACGTGCTGCCGATGGCCACCAGCCAGGACCACAAGCGCGTGGGCAATGGCGATACCGGCCCGAACACCGGTGGGATGGGTGCCTACTCCCCTGCTCCGGTAGTGACTGACGAAGTCCACCAGCGCACCATGGAACGCATCATCTGGCCAACGGTGAAAGGCATGGCGGCGGAAGGTAACACCTATACCGGTTTCCTGTACGCGGGCCTGATGATCGACAAGCAGGGCAACCCGAAGGTTATCGAGTTTAACTGCCGCTTCGGCGATCCGGAAACCCAGCCGATCATGCTGCGCATGAAGTCCGATCTGGTGGAGCTGTGCCTCGCCGCCTGTGACGGCAAGCTGGATGAGAAAACCTCCGAGTGGGACGAACGCGCCTCGCTGGGCGTGGTCATTGCCGCCGGAGGTTATCCGGGTAATTACAATACCGGCGATGAGATCCACGGTCTGCCGCTGGAAGACGTCGCTGACGGTAAAGTGTTCCACGCGGGTACCAAACTGTCTGCTGACGATCGCGTGCTGACCAACGGCGGTCGCGTGCTGTGCGCCACCGCGCTGGGCAACACCGTGGCTGAAGCGCAGAAACGCGCTTACGCCCTGATGACCGACATCCGCTGGGATGGCAGCTTCAGCCGTAACGACATCGGCTGGCGCGCCATTGAACGCGAGCAACGCTAACGCGAAATTTTCGCCAGCAGCGTTTTACGCGTAATGCCTAACTGACGGGCGGCTTCCGTTTTATTGCCGCCCGTTTTTTCAAGCGCCGCCAGAATCACCTCCTTTTCGACATCCACCAGCGGTTGGATCTCGCCACTGCATTCCGTTTTTATCGGCGTCGCGGCAATCGCCATCGGCAGTTCACGTTCGGAAATATATTCCCCCGTCAGCAGCACCACCGAGCGCTCAATCGCATTTTCCAGCTCACGAATATTGCCCGGCCAGTCGTAGTGAATCAGCAGATCCATCGCCTGTGGAGTAAAGCCTTTCACCGCTTTACGGTTACGCGCGGCAAAACGCTGGAGAAAATGTTCGGCTAACAGCGGAATATCTTCCCGGCGCTGGCACAGCGCTGGCATTTCAATGGTGACGACGTTCAGACGATAGTAGAGATCCTGACGAAAGCGCCCGGCGCTGACTTCCTCTGCTAGATCGCGATGCGTAGCGGCTATCAGCCGGACATCAACCGCAATAGTCTGGTTGCTGCCAACCCGCTGTACTTCTCGCTCCTGGATAGCCCGCAGCAAACGCACCTGCATCAGCGGTGAGATATCGCCAATTTCATCAAGAAATAACGTGCCACCATCGGCTTCCACAAAGCGCCCTTCCCGGCGTTTATCCGCCCCGGTAAACGCCCCTTTCTCGTGACCAAAAAGTTCGGACTCCAGCAGCGATTCATTAAGCGCCGCGCAGTTGAGCGTCACCAGCGGCTTATCGCGACGGGCGCTGCTGGCATGCAGCGCCCGGGCCACCAGTTCTTTGCCCGTGCCGGAGTCTCCGTGAATGAGCACTGTCGCATCTGAGGGCGCAACCATCGCGATTTCATTGAGCAACTTCTGCATCGCCGGACTGCTGCCAATCATGCCAAACTGCGCAGCCGACGCTGACGGCAATTCAGCGCCCATTTCCCGCGTATGCGCCAGCGCCTTTTCCAGCGTCTCCTGCAGACGGTCAAAATCCAGCGGCTTGATTAAGTAGTCCAGCGCCCCGGTTTTAAGCGCCTCAACGGCGGTCTCTACGCTGGAGAACGCCGTCATGATCAAGACCGGAATCGCCGGATTCAGCGCTTTAATCTCTTTCAGCGTTGCGATACCGTCCATCTCCGCCATGCGTACATCACACAGCACTAAATCAAATACGCGTTCGCGCACCTGTTCCAGCGCCGCTCGCCCGCTATAGGCCAGCGCGACCTCATAACCCCAGCCGCGCAGCAGCGCCTGTAAAATGGTGCAGTGGCTGATATCGTCATCTACTACCAGAATATTGATTTTTCCGCGCGTCATCCTTGTTAATCCTGTTGTTTCGCTTTGGTCGGCAGCCAAAGAGTAAAGGTCGCACCTTTGCCCTCAACGCTTACCACCTGAATGGTGCCACCATGCTGTTCGATAATGTTCTGCACCACCGCCAGCCCGAGGCCGGTTCCGTCAGCTTTGGTTGTAAAGTAAGGCGTAAAAATGGCCTCCAGCTGTTCCGCTGCAATTCCCTTCCCGCTATCGGTAACCACAATTTTAACGCGATCGCCGCTGCTTTCATTCGCTTCAACCGTGATCGTGCCCTGACGACCAATCGCATGAATGGCGTTCAGATACAGATTCAACAAAACCTGAGTCAGTCGGTCAGGATCGGCCTGGATAGCGGGCAGCGTAGAATTGGCCGAAAAGCGGAGCTGGATTTCCCTGCTTGCCGCATCCTGACCCACCAGGTGTAATGAGTGGGTGATAACCTCATTGAGATCCACCTGTTGCAGCGTCAGATGTGCAGGCTTCACCAGCTCCAGCAGCTCGCTCACCACCCGATTTAAACGATCCGCCTCTTTCGCCATCACCTGTGCCAGCTCATGCGACTCGCCTCCTGCCGGGGTTCGCTCGGCAAAATACTTCGCCAGACCTTTGATCGATGAAAGCGGGTTACGAATTTCATGCGCCACTCCAGCCGCAAGATGCCCGAGCGCTAACAGTTTTTCTTTACGCTTCATCGCATCCTGAAGTTCTTTGTACGAGCGCTGATAGCGCTGATACCAGAAGAACGTCAGTACGGTGGCCAGCAACACAGCCGCCAGCGCACAGAGGACTATCAGTGTGTTACGCCACTCTCTTGCCTGAGTCGCTGTCAGATCGCTGGCATCAAAGGCGATAAATATGGTTTGCGCTGGGGTGATAAGCTGCCCGTCATTGCTGGCACAGCGCGCCATGCCGTGGCGTCCTGGACCATACATCGGCTGAAACTGGCGATAAATTTCCAGGGCCGGCGTTTTTTCACCATCCCTCGCTGGAATTTCAATATTCCGCCAGCTTTCTTGCTCCCCAGGACTAAGCTGTCGCAGGACATCCGGTGAATAGAGCGTTTTTCCGACCATCGCGGCATTGCTGTGAGTAATAATGACACCATGCTCATCGACGACGGCAAACCATAGCACGCCTGGTTGTACGGCCATTTCCTCCAGTAGCGTCTGCTGCTGGGCATGATGCATGCGCATCCCCATGCCTACACGCGTACCAGACTCCAGAGCGCGAATGAGCACGCTGCCTTTTTCCAGTAGCGTTTGCCGCGCGGCGCCACTTTCCCGCCCATAGTCCCGAATAGTCATAATCGAAAACCAGCCGACCAAAATCAGGATTGCCGCCAGCAAGAGTCGGCTCAACCACTTTGCCACCGTATCCTTATAAAGACGCATACGCTCTCCCTTTACCCCACTTGTTCCTTTCATCGTTGCAGGTATACAGCAGAAATCATGCCATTTTTTCCCCCTGATAACCCTGCCCTCAGACACAAACAGCTGAAAGTACCGGGTAAAAATGACTCGCTGGCGCGTTCTGGCGAGTCATTTTTACTCGTTTTCCTGCAAAGACGGCGGGTACAACGCCCGCAGGACTGGGATTACCGCTTTGGCACGGAAGATGCAAAAGGGAATGTAAGCTAACCAACAGGAGAACGAACGATGAAACGGAACAACAAACTGGCACTGATTGCACTTTCTCTTATCGCACTGGGCTCCACCCCGGTACTGGCGCAGAATCACTGGGGATATGGTGATGGAATGCAGCAACGGGGCAGTACTCCAATGACCGCTGAGCAGCAGGCTGCCGCGCAGAAAATCTATGATGATTACTACTCCCAGACCAGCGCGTTGCGCCAACAGCTGACATCCAAACGTTATGAGTACAATGCACTATTAACGGCCAGCTCGCCGGACACGGCAAAAATTAATGCCGTTGCAAAAGAGATGGAAGCGTTGAATCAGTCTCTGGACGAGCAGCGCGTTAAACGCGATGTCGCAATGGCGCAGGCTGGCGTGCCACGTGGCGCGGGAATGGGCTACGGCGGATGCGGCGGTGGCGGTAACCATCGCGGCGGCGGCCATATGGGAATGGGTCACTGGTAAAAGACTTGATGCCTGATGACGCCATACGGTGCAGGCCTGCTGACTACCTGTCTTCAGGTTTTCAGAAAGTTTTGGCTGTAGGCTGCCAGTGACAAAAATCTTCATTGGCGACTAGCAGTATCTGCGACCCTTCGGGCGCTTCCAGCCATGCCACACTCACCTCTACGGATGAATGTTTCTGGCGGCGCTCGATATGGTTTATCGCCCACGACTCCAGGTCTGGCTTCAGCGTTTCACCTTCACAGGTTGTGACCGTGTTATCCGCATGCCAACGTCCCTGACGCAATATCACCCGTCCCTGACGCAGCGCATCGCTGGTCTGGCGAATTTGATCGGCGCGATAGCGGTAAAGCGCGATTTGATCGCTGGAAAGCTGCTGCTTTTGCCCGTCGACTTCACGCTGCATGAAGCTCAGTTCGCCCCGGTCATCGAAGCGTATACGGACATGTTCAGCCGGTTTACTGTAAACGTTGAGTTCTATCAGAGAGAGCGAATCACCCTGCCAGCGGTATTCACTGGTAGTAGTTTCGCCTTTTCGCCACGGACTAAATACCGAGAGCAAGTGAACATCGTCACCGGAGTCTTTACGCCAAATGCGTACCGCCCCCTGATCGCCAACATAGCCGCTGGCCGTGAACGGAGGAAGCTCAGAATGGCTACCGCAGGCAGACAGTAACAGAACACCTGAAAGCCAAAGCGTATGACGCCAGATGGACAAAAGGGGCGAAACCGCCCCTTCGTTAAAACTGTTCACTGCCACGCGAATTACTTAACCGCGTCTTTCAGTGCTTTACCAGAAACAAATGCCGGTACGTTAGCTGCGGCAATTTTGATTTCTTTACCGGTCTGCGGGTTGCGGCCAGTGCGCTCAGCACGGTGGTTCACTTTGAAGGTACCGAAACCAACCAGTTGTACAGCATCGCCTTCTTTCAGAGACTCAGTAATAGCAGCCAGAGTGGATTCCAGAGCAGCTTTAGCCTGTGTTTTAGACAGTTCTGCTTTGTCTGCAATTACATCAATCAGTTGAGTCTTGTTCATAAGTTATCCTTACAATGTGTTTATCGCTTGCTAAGCATCGAGTGCGACGGAAATGCCAGAAAAGCACTCTCCTGCATACACGCACCGATAGCCACTTTTTTTCGCCCCCCAAATGTAGACCAGACCGGGGGCGGATGGGAAGCCTTCAGGCACGACAAATCAGGCGTTAAATCACGTTTTGTGGTGTCATTGCTGAAAATTTATACCAATATTGCTCTCGCCAGCCTCTCGCAGGTCTGCACGCAGTCCTTTTATCAGCTCAATATCGCGTTCTTCACAGTCGGCTAAAAGTCGGAAAATTTCCCACTGAATATCCCATTCTTGCTCAACGGCAGGGTTCTCTTTGAGCTCCTCATCGGTCATTTCGCGACCAGCCTGGGTCATTTCCAGCATCGCTACCGTCGTAATCGAAGCTTTACTAACTTCAATTGCATGCTCCAGCGTTTCACCGCTAAGACGTGAATGCATCAGTTCGCTTAATGCCACACAGGCATCAATCGCCGGATAAACGCCGTACAGATCGTAATCGTCTGCAGAAGGAATGGCCTCTTCAAACTTTTCCAACTGGCTGTCGAAATTGATTTTCGCGTCTTTAACCGTCAGCGCTTCCCAAATCAGATCCAGAATTCGGCGGTAAATCTGTCCATCGCCAAATTCAGTTTGCTTGCAGAACATGGCGTAATTCGGGTACATGCGTTCGCACAGACAGGCCATAAATGTGACGTGCTGCCAGCTTTCCAGCTTCTCCAGACGCAGGTGAATCGGATTTTGTAACATGATGAGTTCTCAAATACGGAAATTAGCCGCAGTTTACCCGATATGGGGCGCTTTTGCTGCAAGCCGCGTAAAAGCCGGGCGTTCGGATGCCACCGCATCTGCCCAGCGCGTTGGTTCCGGCAGACGATAGCCGTTCATACAGCGTTGTACCCACGCCAGTGCGCTGTCCATACTCACGCGGTGGCCCGTAGAGATAAACAACGGGTTACAGCGCGCTTTGCTGCGCCAGACCCATGCTAGTTGTTCGCCTTTATCCAGCAATGGCACTAGCGCACCGGATTCAGCAGCGAGCGGTTCAAACTTGCCACACAGCCGTTTTTTCGCCACACCAATCGTTGGGACGTCCACCAGCAGGCCAAAATGGCTGGCCACGCCCAGACGGCGCGGGTGCGAAATGCCGTGCCCGTCAACGAACAGCAGATCTGGCTTGTGCGAGAGCAGTTGCCAGGCGGCCATCAGCGCGGGGGTTTCACGAAAGGAGAGAAAACCGGGAATGTAAGGCATGGTAGTGGCGATACGCGCCACCTTGTATTCAACCAGTTCAAGCGTGGGATACTTCAGTAAGACCATCGCGGCTCGCGTCACTTCGCCACCCTGCTCAAACCCAACGTCCGCCCCGCCGATCAGATCCGGCGGATCGTTCTTCAGACGATCCTCGCGGATCAATGAAGAGGCCAGTTCAAGCTGCTGCGCGCGTAATGACGCAAGATCCATAATGACTCCTTAGCGGTGGTACTGTTCGGACAAACGATGTACCGCCTCCACAAAGACACCCGCATGTTCTGGCGGGACGTCCTGATGAATGCCGTGGCCCAGGTTAAAGACATGCCCTTCGCCCTGACCGAATCCGGCCAGAATTGTCGCCACCTCTTCTTCGATGCGGGCTGGCGGTGCATACAGCATGGACGGATCCATATTGCCCTGTAGCGCCACTTTATGACCTACACGACGACGCGCATCGGCAATGTCAGTGGTCCAGTCGAGACCTAACGCATCACAGCCGGTTTCCGCCATCGCTTCCAGCCACTGACCACCGCCTTTGGTAAACAGGGTCACAGGTACGCGACGACCTTCGTTCTCGCGTAGCAGGCCATCGACGATTTTGTGCATGTAGTACAGGGAGAACTGCTGATAATCGCGACCGGTCAGCACACCGCCCCAGGTATCGAAAATCATCACCGACTGCGCGCCCGCTTTGATCTGCGCGTTCAGGTACAGCGTGACGCTCTTCGCCAGCTTATCAAGCAGCAGATGCAGCGCTTTAGGGTCGGCATACATCATCTTTTTAATCACGGTGAAGGCTTTGCTGCTGCCGCCTTCAACCATGTAGGTCGCCAGCGTCCACGGGCTACCGGAGAAGCCGATCAGCGGCACTTCGCCTTTCAGTTCACGGCGGATAGTGCGCACCGCGTTCATCACGTATCCAAGCCCATCTTCCGGGTCCGGGATCGGCAGTTTGTCGACGTCAGCCTTGCTGGTAATCGGAGAGGTGAAGCGTGGACCTTCTCCTGCTTCAAAATACAGCCCGAGTCCCATCGCATCCGGGATCGTCAGGATATCGGAGAAGAGGATCGCGGCATCAAGTTCATAGCGACGCAGCGGCTGCAGCGTGACTTCGCAGGCCAGCTCGGCATTTTTGCACAGCGCCATAAAATCGCCCGCTTCGGCACGGGTAGCTTTGTATTCCGGTAGATAACGGCCTGCCTGGCGCATCATCCATACCGGAGTGACATCAACGGGCTGGCGCAGCAGCGCACGCAGATAACGATCGTTCTTCAGTTCGGTCATTTTTGCAGTTCCTTATTGCGTCAGTCCATCAGTGTATCACCACTCGCTCTTTACTCGTACTCAGCCCGACACATTGCCACAGTATCTTCAATCAATCGACGCGCGACAGTACCCGGCGGGGGCAAGAGCGGTAAATCGTCATAGCGATACCAGTTCGCTTCCAGCAGCTCTTTCGGGTCGATGACGATTTCGCCGCTATCATACTCCGCCATAAATGCGGTCATCAAAGACTGTGGGAACGGCCACGGCTGAGAAGTGACATAACGCAGGTTTTTCACCTTAATGCCGCTCTCTTCCATGACTTCACGCGCCACCGCCTGCTCGAGGGTCTCGCCCACTTCGACAAAACCCGCCAGCACGGTATGCACGCCGTTGCGATGGCGAACATGTTGGGCGAGCAGGATGGAATCATCTCGGCGAATAGCGACAATTATGCAGGGAGCAATTTGCGGGTAATAACGTTCGCGGCAGTGACTACAGAGCATCGCCCACTCCGTTTTACTCGGATGCATGGGGTGGCCGCAGTAACCGCAGAATTTATGCGAGCGGTAAAACTCCGCCAGCTGTACGCCTCGTCCGGCCAGTTGAAACAGGCCAACGTCCTGGTCAATGACCTGGCGCACCGACCCCATATCGTGTCGACGCTGCTGCTGCACCAGCCAGACAGTTTCCCCTTCCCACTCGCCTATTGGCAGCGCGCGCTGACCAATCAGATCAAAACGGGCTGCGTCGCCATAAGGTAGCTCGCCATGAGGTAACCATAACTTTTGCTCATGACTGACAATCCACCAGCCGCTATCTAATTTTTCAATTATACGATCCATATCTCTTGCGCAACCTTTGCTTCACAGGCATGTTGTTTACATTATTTTTACATTTACGGGTGAGCAGTTCCTAAACACCATCTTGCGGAGTCAATCATGCTAAACCAGCTGGAAAGCCTGACGGAGCACGTCGGAGGAAGTAATAAACTGGTTGATCGCTGGCTACATGTACGTAAGCACCTGCTCGTGGCTTACTACAATCTGGTTGGCATTAAGCCTGGCAAAGAATCGTACATGCGACTCAATGAAAAGGCGCTGGATGATTTTTGTCAGAGCCTGGTCGATTACCTCTCCACCGGACACTTCAGTATTTATGAACGTATTCTCCATAAATTGGAAGGGAACGGGCAGCTTTTAAAAGCCACAAAAATTTGGCCGCTGCTGGAAGCCAATACGCAGCTGATCATGGACTACTATGACTCCAGCCTGGAAACTGCGATTGATCATGATAACTTCCTTGAGTTTCAAAAGGTTTTATCGGATCTCGGCGAAGCGCTGGAAGCCCGGTTCGTGCTCGAAGATAAGCTGATCATGCTGGTATTTGATGCGATGCACGAGAGTGGCACTCTCAAACGTCCTGCTTGAGATTTGTCGCATTAACGCGTAGTTTACATTCATTACCTCTAAGATAGAGGTTACTTCTTGTCGGAGTGCTTATTTTCCACAAAAGCATTCGTGATGCGTCAAGGCGGCAAGTCAGTGAATCTCCAGGAGCTTACCTAAGTAAGTGACTGGAGTGAGCGGACGAAGCCAACAAAGAGGCAGCGCGAAGGATGACGTGGAAAAGGCTGAGACCGTTAATTCGGGATCCGCGGAACCTGATCAGGTTAAGACCTGCGAAGGGAACAAGAGTCAATCTACAACCGTTCGCCTTTGGGCGATCGCCTCTCTTGCTTCATCCGTCGTCTGACAAGCCACGTCCTTACTTTTTTGGAATGAGCTATGTCTGCCACTACTAAACCATCACGCCGCGAACAGCGCGCGCAAGCCCAACACTTTATCGATACCCTGGAAGGGACCGCCTTCCCTAACTCAAAACGCATTTATATTACCGGTTCGCAGCCGGATATCCGCATTCCGATGCGCGAAATCCAGCTGAGCCCGACGCTGATTGGCGGCAGCAAAGACAACCCGCAATTTGAAGACAACGAAGCCGTGCCGGTGTACGACACCTCCGGGCCGTATGGCGATCCTGACGTGGCGATTAACGTCCAGCAGGGCCTGGCGAAACTGCGCCAGCCGTGGATTGCGGCGCGTAACGACAGCGAAGAATTAGACGACCGCAGCTCCGCTTACACCAAAGAGCGCCTGGCCGACGATGGCCTGGACGAGCTGCGTTTCAGCGGCCTACTGACGCCAAAGCGCGCCAAAGCCGGTAAGCGCGTGACCCAGCTGCACTACGCCCGTCAGGGGATCGTCACGCCAGAAATGGAGTTTATCGCCATCCGTGAAAATATGGGCCGCGAGCGTATTCGTAGTGAAGTGCTGCGCCACCAGCATCCGGGGATGAACTTTGGCGCTCGTCTGCCGGAAAATATCACCCCGGAATTCGTGCGTGATGAAGTCGCTGCGGGCCGGGCGATTATTCCCGCCAACATCAACCACCCGGAATCCGAGCCGATGATCATCGGCCGCAACTTCCTGGTGAAGGTGAATGCCAACATCGGTAACTCGGCGGTCACTTCCTCTATCGAAGAAGAGGTCGAAAAACTGGTGTGGTCGACCCGCTGGGGCGCAGATACGGTGATGGACCTTTCCACCGGTCGCTATATTCACGAAACCCGCGAGTGGATCCTGCGTAACAGCCCGGTGCCGATCGGCACCGTACCGATCTACCAGGCGCTGGAGAAGGTCAATGGGATCGCCGAAGATCTCACCTGGGAAGCGTTCCGCGATACGTTGCTGGAACAGGCCGAACAGGGCGTCGACTACTTCACTATCCATGCGGGCGTACTGCTGCTCTACGTGCCGATGACCGCTAAACGCCTGACCGGAATTGTCTCGCGCGGCGGTTCAATTATGGCGAAATGGTGCCTCTCGCATCACAAAGAAAACTTCCTGTTTGAACATTTCCGCGAAATTTGTGAAATCTGCGCCGCCTACGACGTCTCGCTCTCTCTCGGTGACGGCCTGCGCCCGGGTTCGATTCAGGATGCCAACGACGAAGCGCAGTTCTCCGAACTGCATACGCTGGGCGAGCTGACCAAAATCGCTTGGGAATACGACGTGCAGGTGATGATTGAAGGCCCAGGGCATGTGCCGATGCATATGATCCAACGCAACATGACCGAAGAACTGGAGAGCTGCCACGAAGCGCCGTTCTACACCTTAGGGCCGTTGACGACAGATATCGCGCCGGGCTATGACCACTTCACCTCCGGCATTGGCGCGGCAATGATCGGCTGGTTTGGCTGCGCGATGCTGTGCTACGTGACGCCAAAAGAGCACCTCGGCCTGCCGAACAAAGAAGACGTGAAGCAAGGGCTGATTACCTACAAGATTGCCGCTCACGCCGCCGACCTGGCGAAGGGGCACCCGGGCGCGCAGATCCGCGACAACGCGATGTCGAAAGCGCGCTTCGAATTCCGCTGGGAAGACCAGTTTAACCTCGCACTCGACCCGTCCACCGCCCGCGCCTATCACGATGAAACCCTGCCACAGGAGTCCGGCAAAGTCGCCCACTTCTGCTCCATGTGCGGGCCGAAGTTCTGCTCGATGAAAATCAGCCAGGAAGTACGCGACTACGCCGCCGCGCAAACTATTGAAGTGGGAATGGCAGATATGTCGGAGAACTTCCGCGCCAAAGGCGGTGAAATCTACCTCAAAAAAGAGGAGGCATAATGTACCAGCCTGATTTCCCGACCGTGCCGTTCCGCCTCGGGCTTTATCCGGTGGTGGACAGCGTGCAATGGATTGAACGCCTGCTGCAGGCGGGCGTACGCACGATCCAACTGCGCATTAAAGATAAGCGTGATGAAGAGGTCGAAGCCGACGTCATGGCCGCCATTGAACTGGGGCGTCGCTATGACGCCCGCCTGTTTATCAACGACTACTGGCGGCTGGCGATTAAGCACAACGCTTACGGCGTGCATCTGGGCCAGGAAGACCTTGAAACCACCGATCTGAAGGCGATTCAGGCGGCGGGGCTGCGCCTGGGTGTATCCACTCACGATGATATGGAGATCGACGTCGCGCTGGCGGCTAAGCCTTCTTATATCGCACTCGGCCACGTTTTCCCCACGCAAACCAAGCAGATGTCTTCCTCCCCGCAGGGGCTGACGCAGCTGGCAAGCCATATTAACCGACTGGCCGATTACCCGACCGTCGCCATCGGCGGCATCAGCCTGGAACGTGCACCATCGGTGCTGGCGACCGGTGTTGGCAGCATTGCCGTGGTCAGCGCCATTACCCAGGCGGCTGACTGGCAGGCAGCCACGGCGCAGCTGCTCGACATAGCGGGAGTCGGCGATGAATGACCGCGACTTTATGCGCTACAGCCGGCAGATCCTGCTCGGCGATATCGCTATTGAGGGCCAACAAAAGCTGCTCGACAGCCATGTGCTGATTGTCGGTCTGGGCGGATTAGGCTCGCCTGCCGCGCTGTATCTGGCGGGAGCGGGCGTCGGTACGCTGACGCTGGCGGACGATGACGACGTTCATCTGAGCAATCTGCAACGGCAAATATTGTTCACCACCGACGACATTGCTCGCCCGAAAGCGCTGGCGGCGGAACGCCATCTGGCGCGTCTTAACCCGGACAGCGAGCTGGTTGTCCTTGAACAGCGGCTGACGGGCGATGCGCTGCGGCACGCTGTCGAGCGGGCCGACGTGGTGCTCGACTGTACCGACAACATGGCCACGCGTCAGGAAATTAACGCCGCCTGCGTGTCGCTGAATACACCTTTGGTTACCGCCAGCGCCGTCGGTTTCGGCGGCCAGTTGATGGTGCTCACGCCACCGTGGGAGCAAGGTTGTTACCGCTGCCTGTGGCCGGATGATGTAGAGCCTGAACGCAACTGCCGTACAGCCGGTATCGTCGGCCCGGTTGTCGGCGTGATGGGCACCTTGCAGGCGCTGGAAGTCATCAAACTGCTTAGCGGCATTGCGACGCCCAGCGGCGAGTTACGCCTGTTTGACGGTAAAACCAGCCAATGGCGCAGCCTTGCGCTGCGTCGGGCCAATGGCTGCCCGGTATGCGGAGGGCAACATGCAGATTCAGTTCAATGATGAGCCGATGCAGTGCGCCGAGGGACAAACCGTCAGCGGGCTGCTCACCGAGCTTAATCAGCTCAAACCGGGCGCGGCGCTGGCGCTCAATCAGCAGATCCTGCCGCGCGAGCAGTGGCAGCAGCAAATCGTGCAGGAAGGCGACCAGATCCTGCTTTTTCAGGTTATTGCAGGGGGTTGATATGTTACGTATTGCCGACAAAACGTTTGATTCACATCTGTTCACCGGTACCGGAAAATTTGCCTCATCGCAGCTGATGGTCGAGGCGATTCGCGCCTCCGGCAGCCAGATGGTGACGCTGGCGATGAAGCGCGTGGATTTGCGCCAGCATAACGATGCCATTCTGGCCCCGCTTATCGACGCGGGCGTGACGCTGCTGCCTAACACCTCCGGAGCGAAAACCGCTGAAGAGGCGATTTTCGCCGCCCAACTGGCGCGTGAAGCGCTGGGCACAAACTGGCTGAAATTAGAAATCCACCCGGATGCCCGCTGGCTATTGCCGGACCCAATTGAAACGCTAAAAGCTGCCGAAGCGCTGGTGAAACAGGGCTTTGTGGTGCTGCCCTATTGCGGTGCGGATCCGGTACTGTGCAAGCGGCTGGAAGACGTGGGCTGCGCGGCGGTGATGCCGCTCGGCGCGCCTATCGGCTCCAACCAGGGGCTGGAAACCAAAGCGATGCTGGAGATTATTATCCAACAGGCGACCGTGCCGGTGGTCGTTGATGCAGGCATCGGCGTCCCCAGCCACGCCACGCAGGCGCTGGAAATGGGCGCCGACGCGGTGCTGGTCAACACGGCGATTGCCGTGGCGGATGATCCGGTGATGATGGCCACCGCTTTCCGTCTGGCGGTTGAAGCGGGCCTTCTGGCGCGCCAGGCCGTCCCCGGCAGCAAAAGCTCGCTCGCGCAGGCCACCAGCCCGTTGACGGGATTTCTGGAGGCACTGGCATGAATACCTTCACCGACCGCTGGCGACAGCTGGAGTGGGACGACATCCGCCTGCGTATCAACGGGAAAACCGCCGCTGACGTGGAACGCGCCCTCAACGCTTCGCAGCTTAGCCGCGATGATTTGATGGCGCTGCTCTCGCCTGCCGCCGCCGACTATCTGGAGCCGCTGGCACAGCGGGCGCAGAAGCTCACCCGCCAGCGTTTTGGCAACACGGTGAGCTTTTACGTGCCGTTGTATCTCTCCAACCTTTGTGCCAACGACTGCACCTACTGCGGTTTTTCGATGAGCAACCGTATCAAACGCAAAACGCTGGACGAAGATGAGATACAACGTGAGTGTGCGGCTATCCGTGAGCTGGGCTTTGAGCATCTGCTACTGGTCACCGGTGAACATCAGGCCAAAGTGGGGATGGATTACTTTCGTCGCCATTTGCCTGCCATTCGCCGCCAGTTTGCCTCTTTACAGATGGAAGTACAGCCGCTGTCAGAGGCTGAATATGCGGAGCTGAAGACGCTGGGGCTGGATGGCGTGATGGTGTATCAGGAGAGCTATCATGAGGCGATTTACGCCCACCACCATCTGAAGGGGAAAAAGCAGGATTTCTTCTGGCGACTGGAAACGCCGGACCGGCTGGGCCGCGCAGGGATCGACAAAATCGGTCTTGGCGCGTTGATTGGGTTGTCTGACAGCTGGCGGGTTGACTGCTATATGGTAGCTGAACATCTGCTGTGGATGCAGCAGCATTACTGGCAGAGCCGCTACTCTATCTCCTTCCCTCGCCTGCGCCCATGCACCGGAGGCGTTGAGCCTGCATCGATCATGGATGAGCGACAGTTGGTCCAGACCATTTGCGCGTTTCGTTTACTGGCACCAGAAATTGAGCTGTCGCTCTCCACCCGCGAATCGCCATGGTTTCGTGACCATGTGATCCCGTTGGCGATCAACAACGTCAGCGCCTTCTCAAAAACCCAGCCCGGTGGTTATGCCGATAACCACCCCGAACTGGAACAGTTCTCCCCGCACGACGATCGTCGCCCGGAAGCCGTTGCTGAAGCACTGATGGCGCAGGGATTACAGCCCGTGTGGAAAGACTGGGACAGCTATCTGGGACGCGCGGCACAGATGCCCTAAGTCCAACGCTATCGCATAAACAAAAAAACCCGCTTTCGCGGGTTTTTTCTTCACTGGTGCTTAACTGCTCGGGCTCTGGCCTTCATCGCTATCGTAAGCCTTCGTGAAATTATCGGCGTTTACAGCGCGACAACGTTAACAGCAGACGGGCCTTTAGCGCCATTCTCCACGGAGAACTCCACCTTTTGACCTTCGTCTAACGTTTTAAAATCGTTACTCTGGATAGCGGAAAAATGCACAAACACATCCTTGCTACCGTCCTGAGGAGTGATAAAGCCGAAGCCTTTATCAGAGTTAAACCATTTTACTAAACCAGTCATTTTGTTAGACATAGATACTTCCTTTCATGTTTTTGAGCCGCTTATGCAGCGAAGATGGCCTGTTTTGCAGAAATTAACTTATGGGGCACTTAGGGAGGAGGCTCATGAAGAAGAGTATCTGAGGATAACGCTTGAACTGAGAACTGCTTTACTAAAACTGCTTGCATAAGGTCTGTGTTCCAAACCGATGCCGCTATAGTAGACCTACTTCTAATCATTAAGCAAGCATTAATTATTTTAATACCCACTGAGTGATGCAATGTTGAACCAACGCGGCTAAGCATCCTGGATAACAGCTTGATCTACAATGAACAAAAGCCCCGACTATTGCAGTCAGGGCTTTACGTTACTACACACTTCAAATTTAACATTAATAAACTTAACGATTTAATACTGCTGATGGTACTACTTTAAAATGTACACGTTTACTACAGATAATATTGGATTTTGATACTAACTAAAGCTTTCCTCTATTTACCGTTAAACACATTCCACCCGCTTGATAATAGAACTCAAGGCTGGTGACCTAAACAAGTACACTTCCCCTCGCGACATATACTCTTTGATGCGTTGCCTTATTTCCCTCGTGATAACTAAAAAGCAGAAATCACTAACAATTACTATTAAATCATGGCGTTACATCGTCGCGTTTTACTGATTTTTTGCGATTAGATATATCAACTACGTGGCCTGAAAGCATTGTCGAGGTGAAAAAATAGCGTTTTCAGCATCGACTATCCCATACAAAAATACTTCGTGGCCTTTATCGCAAACCCCAATCAAGCTCTACTAACACTTACTACGTTAACAGCAAACTACAATTTCTCCGCTGTTAAGTATTAACATACGGGTTTAAAAAACGCTGTCAATACTGTTTTTTATAACATGTCTTTATTGACAGTAATTATATATTCCAGCATGTGATAAGCGAGTCAAAAAGCCGCTGGTCCCGGTCCAGATCGCAGGGTTTGGCCTCTTTTTGTAACCGGTTTCAGAAAAAGTGGCTTTCTTTGTGATGCCTTGCACACAATTGTTGCAAAGCAGTTGTTGCTATAGCTGGCTCGCGATAATTATCAACTCACACATGTTGATCGAGACTGCTTATGAAAAACATCGTTTTATGCTGTGCCGCCGGAATGTCCACCAGCATGCTGGTGCAAAGGATGAAAGATGCCGCCCAGAAAAAAGGCGTCGACGTCACTATCAAAGCCGTCCCGGTGGCCGAGTTTGAAGAGAATATCGCTACAGCGGATATCGTTTTGCTCGGTCCACAGGTTAAGTATGAACAGGCCAAGCTACAGGCGATCGCCGACCCACTAGGCAAAAAGGTCGCCGTTATCGACATGATGGATTACGGCATGATGAAAGGCGATGCGGTACTGGACAAGGCGCTGAAACTACTGGAGTGATGGTATGGAAGAGTTAGAAACGATCATCATGGAGTTATTGGTAAACGCTGGCGCTGCACGCAGCCAGGCCCTGACGGCATTGCAACTGGCGCGTAAAGGTGATTTCTCCGGTGCAGAACAAGCGATGACGGAATCACGCGAGTACGTTAAACAAGCGCATAAAATCCAGACCCAGCTGATCGGAATTGACGAAGGAACCGGCAAGCTACCGGTTAATCTCATCACCGTCCATTCGCAGGATCACCTGATGAACGCGATGGTGATTCAGGATTTGGCGGGAGATATGATTGAGCTTTATCGGCGGTTACCGCCGGTAAATTAATGACACTGCCGGATGGCTTCGTAGCCTCGTAGACCTGATAAGCGTCATCAGAAATAAACCTGGACATAAAAAAACCCGCCGAAGCGGGTTTTTTATTTTGGTCGGCAACGATTAATCGTTGTCAGAACCGCCCAGGCCTGCGTTCAGCAGTTCTGCCAGGCTGGCAGACGCATCTTCAGCAGTCACCTGCGGTGCAGCTGGTAGTTCGCCCGCTGCGCGACGGCGCATACGATCCTGGTGGTACGCGTAACCGGTACCTGCCGGGATCAGACGACCCACGATTACGTTCTCTTTCAGACCGCGCAGTTCATCACGTTTACCTGCAACAGCGGCTTCGGTCAGGACACGCGTGGTTTCCTGGAACGATGCTGCAGAGATGAAGGACTCGGTTGCCAGAGACGCTTTGGTGATACCCAGCAGATCGCGGGAGAACGTTGCACCCACTTTGCCGTTCGCTTCCAGCTCGCGGTTAGCGATCTTGACGCGGGAGTATTCAACCTGCTCGCCTTCCAGGAAGTCGGAGCTACCAGCGCTTTCGATGGTGGCTTTACGCAGCATCTGACGAACGATAACTTCGATGTGTTTATCGTTAATCTTAACACCCTGCAGACGGTATACGTCCTGAACTTCGTTAACAATGTAACGAGTTACAGCATGCACACCACGCAGACGCAGGATGTCGTGCGGCGCTTCCGGACCGTCGGAAACAACGTCACCACGTTCTACACGTTCACCTTCGAACACGTTGAGCTGACGCCATTTCGGAATCATCTCTTCGTACGGTTCGCTACCGTCTACCGGGGTGATAACCAGACGACGTTTACCTTTGGTTTCTTTACCGAAGGAAATGATGCCGCTGATTTCAGCCAGGATTGCCGGCTCTTTCGGACGACGTGCTTCGAACAGGTCAGCAACGCGCGGCAGACCACCGGTGATATCCTTGGTACCGCCGGATTCCTGCGGAACACGCGCCAGGGTGTCACCAGAACTGATCTGTACGCCATCTTCCAGCTGAACAATCGCTTTACCCGGCAGGAAGTACTGAGCAGGCATATCGGTGCCTGGGATCAGAACGTCGTTGCCCTGAGCATCAACAATTTTCAGTGCCGGACGCAGGTCTTTACCACCCGCAGTACGCTCTGCAGAATCCAGAACCACCAGAGAAGACAGACCGGTCAGCTCGTCGGTCTGACGAGTAATGGTCTGGCCGTCGATCATGTCAGTGAAGCGGACAAAACCACTCACTTCGGTGATAACCGGCATGGTGTGCGGATCCCAGTTTGCTACGGTTTCGCCGCCAGCAACCTGTTCGCCATCACCTTTCGCCATAACGGAGCCGTAAGGCACTTTATAGCTTTCTTTGGTACGGCCGAATTCGTCGATCAGTTTCAGTTCGGTGTTACGTGAGGTGATAACCAGTTTACCGCTGGAGTTCACAACCGACTTCGCGTTGCTCAGACGGATGCTACCTTTGTTTTTCACCTGGATGCTGGATTCAGCAGCCGCACGAGATGCCGCACCACCGATGTGGAACGTACGCATCGTCAGCTGTGTACCCGGTTCACCGATGGACTGTGCCGCGATAACGCCGATTGCTTCACCTTTGTTGATGATGTGGCCACGCGCCAGGTCACGACCGTAGCAGTGCGCACATACACCAAAGTCGGTGTCACAAGATACAACAGAACGGACTTTAACGGAGTCAACGGAGTTCTCTTCCAGCAGATCACACCACTGTTCGTGCAGCAGCGTGTTGCGTGGAACCAGAATATCCGCCGTACCCGGCTTCAGAACGTCTTCAGCAGTTACACGACCCAGAACGCGATCGCGCAGCGGCTCTTTAACATCACCACCCTCGATAACCGGGGTCATGGTGATGCCTTCCAGAGTGCCGCAATCGTCTTCAGTAACAACCAGGTCCTGCGCAACGTCGACCAGACGACGAGTCAGATAACCGGAGTTCGCTGTTTTCAGTGCGGTATCCGCCAGACCTTTACGCGCACCGTGAGTAGAGATGAAGTACTGGAGTACGTTCAGACCTTCACGGAAGTTCGCGGTGATTGGCGTTTCGATGATGGAGCCATCTGGCTTCGCCATCAGACCACGCATACCGGCCAGCTGACGAATCTGTGCTGCAGAACCACGCGCACCGGAGTCGGCCATCATGTAGATGCTGTTGAAGGAAACCTGCTGCTCTTCTACGCCGTCACGGTTAATAACGGTTTCGGTTTGCAGGTTATCCATCATCGCTTTGGATACACGATCGTTCGCCGCAGCCCAGATATCGATAACTTTGTTATAGCGTTCGCCCGCGGTTACCAGACCGGACTGGAACTGCTCCTGGATCTCAGCAACTTCAGCTTCCGCTTCAGAGATGATCTCGTGTTTCTTCTCTGGGATGACCATGTCATCAATACCAACAGATGCACCTGAACGCGCTGCATAAGCAAAGCCGGTGTACATTGTCTGGTCAGCGAAGATAACGGTCGGCTTCAGGCCCAGAATGCGGTAACAGGTGTTCAGCATTTTGGAGATAGCTTTCTTGCCCAGCGCCTGGTTGACGATGGAGAAAGGCAGACCTTTCGGTACGATCATCCACAGAATGGCGCGACCAACGGTCGTGTCTTTCAGACTGGTGTGCGCAACGAATTCGCCGTTTTCATCTTTTTCGTATTCAGTGATACGCACTTTAACGCGCGCATGCAGAGAGGCCAGACCTGCGCGATAGATACGCTCAGCTTCTTTCGGGCCAGTCAGCACCATGCCTTCGCCTTTGGCGTTAACACAGTCACGGGTCATGTAGTACAGACCCAATACAACGTCCTGAGACGGAACGATGATAGGTTCGCCGTTCGCCGGAGACAGGATGTTGTTGGTAGACATCATCAGCGCACGCGCTTCGAGCTGGGCTTCCAGCGTCAGCGGTACGTGAACAGCCATCTGGTCACCATCGAAGTCGGCGTTATATGCCGCACAAACCAGTGGGTGAAGCTGGATAGCTTTACCTTCGATCAGTACCGGTTCAAATGCCTGGATACCCAGACGGTGCAGTGTTGGTGCACGGTTCAGCAGTACCGGGTGTTCGCGGATAACTTCGTCCAGGATATCCCAAACGACAGCTTCTTCACGCTCAACCATTTTCTTAGCGGCTTTGATGGTGGTGGCCAGGCCACGCAGTTCCAGCTTGCCGTAGATGAACGGTTTGAACAGTTCCAGTGCCATTTTCTTCGGCAGGCCGCACTGATGCAGACGCAGGTATGGACCTACGGTGATAACAGAACGACCGGAGTAGTCAACGCGCTTACCGAGCAAGTTCTGACGGAAACGACCCTGCTTACCTTTGATCATGTCGGCCAAAGATTTCAGAGGACGTTTGTTAGAACCGGTGATCGCACGACCGCGACGACCGTTATCCAGCAGGGCATCAACCGCTTCCTGCAGCATACGTTTTTCGTTGCGTACGATGATGTCCGGCGCAGCCAGATCCAGCAGACGCTTCAGACGGTTGTTACGGTTGATAACGCGACGATACAGATCGTTCAGATCCGACGTTGCGAAACGACCACCATCCAGCGGAACCAGCGGACGCAGATCTGGCGGCAGAACCGGCAGAACGGTCAGGATCATCCACTCTGGCTTGTTGCCAGACTGTACGAAGGCTTCCAGCAGTTTGATACGCTTGGTCAGCTTCTTACGCTTGGTTTCGGAGTTGGTTTCGTTCAGCTCTTCGCGCAGAGTTTCACACTCTTGCTCCAGATCCATGCTCTTCAGCAGGGCCTGGATTGCTTCCGCACCCATCTTCGCGTCAAATTCGTCACCGAACTCTTCCAGCGCGTCCAGATACTGCTCTTCAGTCAGGATCTGTTGACGTTCCAGGTTAGTCATACCGCCTTCGATAACCACATAAGATTCGAAGTACAGTACGCGTTCGATATCGCGCAGCGGCATATCAAGCAGCAGACCGATACGGGACGGCAGAGATTTCAGGAACCAGATGTGAGCAGTCGGAGACGCCAGCTCGATGTGGCCCATACGCTCACGGCGTACTTTAGTCTGGGTCACTTCAACGCCGCACTTCTCACAGATCACACCACGGTGTTTCAGGCGCTTGTACTTACCGCACAGGCACTCGTAGTCTTTTACCGGCCCAAAGATACGGGCGCAGAAAAGGCCGTCACGTTCAGGTTTGAACGTACGGTAGTTGATGGTTTCCGGCTTCTTAACTTCACCGAAAGACCATGAACGGATCATGTCTGGCGAGGCCAGAGCAATTTTGATCGCATCAAACTCTTCGGTTTTAGTCTGCGCTTTCAGAAACTTTAATAAATCTTTCACGGATTTGCTCCCGTCGGAGTTAGCACAATCTGGCGCTGGCTGTTACGCCAGCACCAGTGACCTGTTTGATCGAGAGTTACTCGTCTTCCAGCTCGATGTTGATACCCAGCGAACGAATCTCTTTCAACAGTACGTTGAAGGATTCCGGCATGCCTGGTTCCATCTGATGGTTGCCGTCCACGATGTTTTTATACATCTTAGTACGACCGTTCACGTCATCAGACTTAACGGTGAGCATTTCCTGCAGGGTGTATGCTGCGCCATATGCTTCCAGCGCCCACACTTCCATCTCCCCGAAGCGCTGACCACCGAACTGCGCCTTACCACCCAGCGGCTGCTGAGTAACCAGGCTGTAAGAACCGGTAGAACGCGCATGCATCTTGTCATCAACCAGGTGGTTCAGTTTCAGCATGTACATGTAGCCAACGGTAACCTGGCGCTCGAACTGCTCACCGGTACGACCGTCGAACAGTGTGATCTGACCGGAAGTCGGCAGGCCACCCAGCTGTAACAGTTCCTTGATTTCAGACTCTTTCGCACCGTCGAATACCGGCGTTGCGATCGGCATACCTTTTTTCAGGTTTTCAGCCAGACGCAGAACTTCTTCATCACTGAAGGTATTCAGGTCAACTTTCTGACGAACATCTGAACCCAGATCGTAAGCACGCTGGATGAATTCGCGCAGTTTCGCGACTTCCTGTTGCTGTTTCAGCATGGCGTTGATCTTATCGCCGATACCTTTTGCAGCCATACCCAGGTGGGTTTCAAGGATCTGACCGATGTTCATACGCGATGGTACGCCCAGCGGGTTCAGTACGATATCTACCGGCGTACCGTTAGCATCGTGTGGCATATCTTCGATCGGGTTGATCTTAGAGATTACACCCTTGTTACCGTGACGACCTGCCATCTTATCACCAGGCTGGATCCGACGTTTAACCGCCAGATAAACCTTAACAATCTTCAGCACGCCCGGTGCCAGATCATCGCCCTGAGTGATTTTACGGCGCTTCGCTTCGAGTTTTTTCTCGAATTCGTGTTTCAGTTCGTCGTACTGCTCAGCCAGTTGTTCCAGCTGATTCTGTTTTTCTTCGTCGGTCAGGCCGAGTTCTAACCAGCGGTCACGCGGCAGTTTGTCGAGCTTCTCAGCTTCAACACCACCAGAAACCAGCACAGCGTAGATACGGCTGAACAGGCCAGCTTCGAGGATCTGCAGTTCTTCAGACAGGTCTTTTTTCGCCTGCTTCAGCTGCATCTCTTCGATTTCCAGCGCACGTTTGTCTTTTTCTACGCCATCGCGAGTAAAGACCTGAACGTCGATAATCGTACCGGAAACACCGTTTGGCACGCGCAGAGAAGAGTCTTTAACGTCAGACGCTTTCTCACCGAAGATCGCACGCAGCAGCTTCTCTTCTGGCGTCAGTTGGGTTTCACCTTTCGGCGTTACCTTACCAACCAGAATGTCACCACCGGTCACTTCCGCACCGATATAAACGATACCGGATTCATCCAGTTTGGAGAGCGCCGCTTCACCCACGTTCGGGATGTCAGCGGTGATCTCTTCTGGCCCCAGCTTGGTGTCACGGGACACACATGCCAGTTCCTGAATATGGATGGTGGTGAAACGGTCTTCCTGGACAACACGCTCGGATACGAGAATGGAGTCTTCGAAGTTGTAACCATTCCATGGCATGAATGCCACGCGCATGTTCTGGCCCAGCGCCAGTTCACCGAGGTCGGTGGACGGACCGTCTGCCAGAACATCACCACGTTCAACCGGCTCGCCCAGAGATACGCAAGGCATCTGGTTGATACAGGTGTTCTGGTTAGAACGGGTGTATTTGGTCAGGTTATAAATGTCGATACCTGCTTCGCCCGGGTACATCTCGTCTTCGTTAACTTTGATAACGATACGGGAAGCATCCACGTACTGAACAGTACCGCCACGTTTAGCAACTGCAGTAACACCGGAGTCAACGGCAACAGCACGTTCCATACCGGTACCAACCAGCGGCTTATCAGCGCGCAGAGTCGGAACCGCCTGACGTTGCATGTTCGCACCCATCAATGCACGGTTGGCGTCATCGTGTTCCAGGAACGGGATCAGGGACGCACCGACGGATACCACCTGCTGGGTGGATACGTCCATGTAGTCAACCTGATCACGGCTGAACAAGCTGGATTCGCCTTTGCTACGGCAGGTAACCAGATCTTCTACAAAGTGGCCTTCGTCATCCAGGTTGGAGTTCGCCTGAGCGATAACGTAGTTGCCTTCTTCGATAGCAGACAGGTAATGAATTTCGTCAGTTACAACACCGTCGGTCACTTTACGGTACGGAGTCTCGAGGAAGCCGTATTCGTTAGTCTGTGCATACACGGACAGGGAGTTGATCAGACCGATGTTCGGACCTTCAGGCGTTTCGATTGGACATACGCGACCGTAGTGAGTCGGGTGTACGTCTCGAACTTCGAAGCCTGCGCGTTCACGGGTCAGACCGCCTGGGCCGAGTGCAGAGATACGACGTTTGTGCGTAATCTCAGACAGCGGGTTGTTCTGGTCCATAAACTGAGACAGCTGGCTGGAACCAAAGAACTCTTTCACTGCTGCAGAAATCGGCTTGGCGTTGATCATATCCTGAGGCATCAGGGTATCCAGATCGCCCAGAGACAGACGCTCTTTCACCGCACGCTCAACACGTACCAGGCCAACGCGGAACTGGTTTTCCGCCATTTCGCCTACGGAACGGATACGACGGTTGCCGAGGTGGTCGATATCATCGACTTCGCCTTTACCGTTACGGATATCGATGAGCTTCTTCATCACTTCGATGATGTCGTCTTTGCTCAGGATACCGGAACCTTCGATTTCGTCGCGCAGCAGAGAACGGTTGAACTTCATACGACCGACCGCAGACAGGTCATAGCGGTCTTCGGAGAAGAACAGGTTCTCGAACAGGCTTTCAGCAGCTTCACGAGTCGGCGGCTCACCAGGGCGCATCATGCGGTAGATTTCTACCAGCGCGCTCAGACGATCGTTGGTTGGGTCGACGCGTACAGTTTCAGAAATGTACGGACCGTGGTCCAGATCGTTAGTGAACAGCGTTTCGATACGCTTGTGACCAGACTGGCTCAGCTTAGCCAGCAGATCCAGGCTCAGCTCCATGTTAGCTGCGCAGATCAGCTCGCCAGTAGATTCGTCAACGTAGTCTTTAGCCGCAACTTTACCAGCAATGTATTCAACCGGAACTTCGATATGTTTGATATCGTCTTTTTCCAGTTGGCGAATGTGGCGCGCAGTGATGCGACGGCCTTTTTCGACGTAGACTTTGCCGTTAGCTTCAATGTCAAAGGAGGCGGTTTCACCACGCAGGCGTTCCGGCACCAGTTCCATCTGCAGCTTGTTGTCGCGAATTTCGAAAACAACTTTTTCAAAGAACAGGTCAAGGATCTGCTCAGTGGTGTAGTTCAGTGCACGCAGAATAATGGTCGCAGGCAGTTTACGGCGACGGTCAATACGTACGAACAGGTTGTCCTTCGGATCGAATTCGAAGTCCAGCCAGGAACCACGGTAAGGGATGATGCGCGCGTTATACAGCACTTTACCCGAAGAGTGGGTTTTACCTTTGTCGGAGTCAAAGAAGACGCCAGGACTACGGTGCAGCTGAGAAACGATAACACGCTCAGTACCATTGATTACAAAGGTACCGTTGTCAGTCATGAGCGGAATTTCGCCCATGTAGACTTCTTGTTCTTTAATGTCTTTTACGGTGCCTTCCGGCGCTTCGCGCTCGTAGATCACCAGACGCAGTTTTACGCGCAGCGGTGCGGAATAGGTCACGCCACGGATCTGACATTCCTGAACGTCAAACACCGGTTCGCCAAGGCGGTAGCTGACGTATTGCAGCTCGGAATTACCGCTGTAGCTCTGAATCGGGAAAACGGAACGGAAAGCTGCTTCCAGACCATACTGCCCTTCAGGATCTTGCTCGATGAACTTCTGAAACGAGTCAAGCTGGATAGAAAGGAGATAAGGTATGTCCAACACTTGTGGACGTTTACCAAAATCCTTACGAATACGTTTTTTCTCGGTATAGGAGTAAACCATTAGGGTTCCTCAGCTCGCTGACAAGTCGACCCATCTGTCCGACGAAGGGACAGTTTGTGCAACACTATTTTGTTGACCGGAAAATCGAATACTTTCCGCAATGCCTGTTGCTATCACGCTTAAACCATTTCATTGCGATTTACACAGAACTGATGCTCTGTCGCAGTATATTAAGACGTCGATAGAAACAAGCATTGAAAGGCACAGCAGTAGTCAAACAGTGTGAAATGCTACTGGCGCCTTACAGCGCAAAAAGGCTGGTGACTAAAAAGTCACCAGCCATCAGCCTAATTTCTTAGGCTGCAACCAGAAAAGTTGGCTTATTTAACTTCAACTTCAGCGCCAGCTTCTTCCAGAGATTTTTTCAGTGCTTCTGCGTCGTCTTTGCTGATGCCTTCTTTCAGGGCAGCCGGAGCAGATTCTACCAGGTCTTTAGCTTCTTTCAGACCCAGGCCAGTTGCGCCACGTACTGCTTTGATAACAGCAACTTTGTTAGCGCCAGCAGCTTTCAGAATTACGTCGAATTCAGTTTTTTCTTCAGCAGCTTCAGCCGGGCCAGCAGCTACAGCTACAGCAGCAGCAGCGGAAACACCGAATTTTTCTTCCATTGCAGAGATCAGTTCTACAACGTCCATTACGGACATAGCGGATACTGCTTCAATGATTTGATCTTTAGTGATAGACATTTAAATTGTTCCTGAAAATCAGAATAAGTTTATACGTAAGCAGATGCTTGAGAAAGATAACTGCGATTAAGCAGCTTCTTTCGCATCGCGTACAGCAGCCAGAGTACGAACCAGTTTGCCAGCCGAAGCTTCTTTCATGGTTGCCATCAGGCGTGCAATTGCTTCTTCGTAGGTCGGCAGAGTTGCCAGGCGATCGATTTGCGATGCCGGGATCAATTCACCTTCAAAGGCTGCGGCTTTGACCTCAAATTTTGCATTCGCTTTCGCGAACTCTTTGAACAGACGAGCAGCAGCGCCCGGGTGTTCCATAGAGTATGCAATCAGGGTCGGACCAACAAACGTGTCTTTCAGGCACTCGAACTGAGTACCTTCAACGACGCGGCGCAGCAGGGTGTTACGAACAACACGCATGTATACGCCAGCTTCACGACCTGCTTTACGCAGTTCAGTCATTTTATCTACAGTTACGCCACGGGAATCCGCAACTACTGCAGACAGCGCGCCTTTGGCTACTTCGCTGACTTCAGCAACAATCGCTTGTTTGTCTTGAAGATTTAAAGCCATTAGCTTTGCTCCTGGATGTTTGCCGGAACTCATGTTCCGGAACTCACTTCACTCTCCCCAACGGAGAGAGCGTCTAAATACGGTGAGCAGAAACAAGCCAGAGTATCAGAAATAATCTTAGCGTTCTGTCACCGTCTACGCAGGGCATTAAGTTTCTTACGAAACACCTGCGGTCTTCGACGGAGGCCTGGATAGGCCAGGCTCCAACGAACAAATCTTGTCTATCTGTCGCTATTCAATCTGTGCCGGCGTTGACTGCCTTCGTTCACACCAGTCACATAGTTAACTATGCTCCTGGCGATTCACTCAGTTGTCGCCTTGCCACAGCCTGAATATCTCGGATATACGTCTGCAATTAGCAGAAACGTGGGGGTAAGATTGTAGACAAAATCACCGCCCACGTAAAGGCGAATATTAGTTCGCCACAGTCGCAGTCAGACCGGACTGATCAACGGCAACACCAGCACCCATGGTGGTGGAGATGCTAACTTTCTTGATGTACACGCCTTTAGCCTGAGTCGGTTTCGCTTTTTTCAGCGCAACCAGCAGAGATTCCAGGTTTTCTTTCAGTTTGTCAGCGTCAAAATCCACTTTACCGATGGTGGTATGGATGATGCCGTTTTTGTCGTTACGGTAACGAACCTGACCTGCTTTAGCGTTCTTAACCGCTTCAGCAACGTTAGGGGTTACAGTACCAACTTTCGGGTTTGGCATCAGGCCGCGCGGGCCCAGAACCTGGCCCAGCTGGCCAACAACGCGCATTGCATCCGGGGAAGCAATAACAACGTCAAAGTTCATTTCGCCTTTCTTGATCTGGTCAGCCAGATCTTCCATACCTACCAGCTCAGCGCCTGCAGCTTTAGCAGCTTCAGCGTTTGCGCCCTGGGCAAATACGGCTACGCGAACGGAACGGCCAGTACCGTGCGGCAGTACAGTTGCACCACGTACGTTCTGGTCAGATTTACGAGCATCGATGCCGAGGTTAACGGCAACGTCTACGCTTTCTACGAATTTAGCAGTGGCCAGCTCTTTCAGCAGAGCAATAGCTTCGTTGATGTCGTACTGTTTAGTTGCATCAACTTTGTCACGGATCACGCGCATACGCTTGGTCAGTTTAGCCATTTCTTAGTCCTCCACTACCAGGCCCATGGAACGTGCAGTACCTTCAATGGAGCGAGTCATCGCTTCAATGTCGGCACCAGTCATGTCGGCAGCTTTGGTCTGCGCGATTTCCTGCAGCTGAGCGCGGGAAATTTTACCCACTTTGTCTTTGTTCGGCTTACCGGAACCAGACTTGATACCAGCCGCTTTCTTCAGCAGAACTGCTGCCGGAGGCGTTTTGGTAACGAAAGTGAAAGAACGGTCAGCGTAAACGGTGATAACAACCGGGATCGGCAGACCTTTTTCCATGGAATCAGTTTTTGCGTTGAACGCTTTGCAGAATTCCATGATGTTCACGCCTTGTTGACCCAGTGCTGGACCTACCGGCGGACTCGGGTTAGCCATACCAGCTGCAACTTGCAGCTTGACGTAGGCCTGGACTTTCTTAGCCATTCTAAATTCCTCTAGTTGGGTTATAGCGCCTCAAGGAGGCTCCCCGTGATTAAATTCGTTTTACGGACAGGGTCCATAAAAACAAAAGGCGCGAAATTGTATTCCAATCTCGCGCCTTGTGCAACGATTAAATCGCCGCTTTTTTGATCGCTGTTTAGGCTTTTTCTACCTGGGCAAAGTCCAGTTCTACCGGGGTCGCACGACCAAAGATAGAAACAGAGACTTTCAGGCGGGACTTCTCGTAGTCCACTTCTTCAACCACGCCGTTAAAGTCAGCAAACGGACCGTCACTAACGCGAACCATTTCACCTGGCTCAAACATCGTTTTCGGACGCGGTTTATCACCAACCTGCTGCAGACGGTTCATGATCGCATCAACTTCTTTGTCGCTGATCGGCGCCGGACGGTCAGATGTACCACCGATAAAGCCCATCACACGCGGCACGCTACGCACCAGGTGCCAGCTTGCGTCATTCATCACCATCTGGACCAGTACATAGCCCGGGAAGAATTTACGTTCGCTCTTGCGACGCTGGCCACCACGGATTTCGACCACTTCTTCGGTCGGCACCATGACTTCGCCAAACAGCTCTTCCATATTTTGTAACTTGATATATTCGCGCAGCGACGTGGCTACGCGGCCTTCAAAACCGGAAAACGCCTGAACGACGTACCAGCGCTTTTTAGGGGCTTCAGACATCTTAGAACCTCAGGCCAGTGATAAAGGATACCAGGCGAACCAGAATACCATCCAGTCCCCACAGGATCAGTGACATTACTGCGGTAACCGCAGCCACAATTAATGTGGTGTGCAATGTTTCCTGGCGAGTTGGCCAAATGACCTTACGGACTTCGGTTCTCGCTTCACGGGCAAAAGCAACGGTCGCTTTACCTTTTGTTGTCAACAGCGCGACACCACCCGCTGCGGCAATCAGAATCACTACGGCCAGCGCACGCAGCGGCAGCATCATGTCACGATAGAGGTAGTTGCCAACGATAGCTACAAGCAGCAATACAGCGACAACAACCCACTTCATCGCTTCCAGGCCGCGCCCGCTTCCTTGAGCTTCGGTATTCGCACTCATAAACCAACCTGTCAGAAGTATTCTACAAACATTTTCACCCCGCGTAAGCGAGGCGATCCAAACCGAAATGCTCTGGTGCGTTTCGGACTAAACGCCCTCTTCAGAGCCTGTCTCAGCAATGATTATGACAAAAAAAATCACTGATGAGCCAGGTTCTGGTGTGAAAGCGTGCAAAAAGGGCATCAAATGATGCCCTTTTATTGCGCATTGCGTCAAATGTTATTCGGCAATTAGCTCATTACTTTGGCAACAACGCCCGCACCAACAGTACGGCCGCCTTCACGGATTGCGAAACGCAGACCGTCGTCCATCGCGATCGGGTGGATCAGGGTAACAACCATTTTGATGTTGTCGCCCGGCATTACCATCTCTACGCCTTCCGGCAGTTCGATGGTACCAGTCACGTCAGTAGTACGGAAGTAGAACTGCGGACGGTAGCCTTTGAAGAACGGAGTATGACGGCCGCCTTCGTCTTTGGACAGAATGTACACTTCAGATTCGAACTTGGTGTGCGGCTTGATAGAGCCCGGCTTAGCCAGTACCTGACCACGTTCGATTTCTTCACGTTTGATACCACGCAGCAGAACACCAACGTTCTCACCAGCACGGCCTTCGTCCAGCAGTTTGCGGAACATTTCAACGCCAGTACAGGTAGACTTAGCAGTCTCTTTGATACCAACGATTTCAACTTCTTCACCAACTTTGATGATACCGCGCTCTACACGACCGGTAACAACGGTACCACGACCGGAGATGGAGAATACGTCTTCGATAGGCAGCAGGAACGGCTTGTCAATCGCACGCTCTGGTTCTGGAATGTAAGAATCCAGGAAGCCAGCCAGTTCGATGATTTTCGCTTCCCACTCTGCTTCGCCTTCCAGCGCTTTCAGAGCAGAACCACGAACGATCGGAGTGTCGTCGCCCGGGAAATCGTACTGAGACAGAAGTTCACGAACTTCCATTTCTACCAGTTCCAGCAGCTCTTCGTCATCAACCATGTCGCATTTGTTCAGGAACACGATGATGTACGGAACGCCTACCTGACGACCCAGCAGGATGTGCTCACGAGTCTGCGGCATCGGGCCGTCAGTCGCAGCAACAACCAGGATCGCGCCGTCCATCTGCGCAGCACCGGTGATCATGTTTTTAACATAGTCGGCGTGGCCCGGGCAGTCTACGTGTGCGTAGTGGCGAGTCGGGGTGTCATATTCAACGTGAGAAGTGTTGATGGTGATACCACG
>NZ_JAOWEE010000041.1:0-27500 GCF_030334295.1 Citrobacter sp. Cf088 | reverse complement strand
GTCTTGCGACGTTATGCGGTATTAGCTACCGTTTCCAGTAGTTATCCCCCTCCATCGGGCAGTTTCCCAGACATTACTCACCCGTCCGCCACTCGTCACCCAAGGAGCAAGCTCCTCTGTGCTACCGTTCGACTTGCATGTGTTAGGCCTGCCGCCAGCGTTCAATCTGAGCCATGATCAAACTCTTCAATTTAAGTTTGATGCTCGTGAATTAAACTTCGTAATGAATTACGTATGTTCACTCAGAGACTTGGTATTCATTTTTCGTCTTGCGACGTTAAGAATCCGTATCTTCGAGTGCCCACACAGATTGTCTGATAAATTGTTAAAGAGCAGTTGCGACGCGCTTTAGCGCTCTGTCGCGAGGTGGCGTATATTACGCTTTCCTCTTTCAGAGTCAACCCTCATTTTCAGGTTTTTCTCTTCAACCGAACCGGCTGTTTGCGTGAAGTGATTCACATCCGCCGTGTCGATGGAGGCGCATTATAGGGATCCCATTTTTTAGCACAAGTATTTTTTGGATCTTTTTTTCTGAATGCTTGTTTTTCACTCCTTTCGCTACATTCCTGCGCAATTTGACTGATTTTTGATAGCTAAACCACTTGCACAGTCTCAATAATCCAACCAAAGTCTTCATTACTGCTCTATTTTCGTTGAGGTAAACATGTCTGATGTACTGCGTCCTTATAAGGATCTTTTCCCACAGATCGGAAATCGCGTGATGATCGACACCAGTAGTGTCGTCATTGGTGATGCTCGTTTAGCTGATGATGTCGGAATTTGGCCACTGGTTGCCATTCGTGGCGACGTTAACTATGTACAAATTGGTGCCCGTACAAACATCCAGGACGGCAGCGTTCTCCATGTCACGCATAAATCCACGTCTAATCCGCAGGGTAATCCACTGATCGTGGGTGAGGACGTTACGGTTGGTCATAAAGTCATGCTACACGGCTGTATCATTGGCAACCGTGTATTAGTCGGCATGGGATCGATTCTGCTGGATGGCGTAGTCGTAGAAGACGACGTTATGATTGGGGCTGGTAGCCTGGTTCCACAAAACAAGCGCCTGGAAAGCGGATATCTGTACCTGGGAAGCCCGGTTAAGCAAATCCGTCCATTAAGCGATGAAGAGAAAGCAGGCTTACAATATTCAGCTAACAACTATGTTAAGTGGAAAGACGAGTATTTAAGTCAGAGTAACCACACCCAACCTTGAGCATCTTCCTGCTGGGCCTGGATCAATGCTTCAGCTTCTTCTTCCAGATCCCAGCGATGCTGTTGAAATATTTCCAACCACTGCTCAGGCGTGTCGCCGCCAAAGCGGGACGCCATAATCTCTCCAGATATGGCACATGTTAACTGCATACCATGAACCATCACTGGAAACACAACGGCGTTAACATCCGTGCACCATTCTTCCCGATCGGGAAACTGGATCGCCTGATTCATGCCGACAATTCCTGTTGCATGCTTTTTATGACAGGCTCCACCTGTGGCAAAACGCCATGCCAAAGTAAAACTGCATGCGCAGCCTGCCCCACCAGCATCCCCAGGCCATCGGCATAATGTTTCGCCCCATGCGAAACACACCAGGAAAGAAACGGTGTGTTCCCTTTCTGATAAAACATGTCATAACAATAGACCGAAGGGTGGATAAGAGATGCTGGAATAGCTGGTATCTCACCGCTCATTCCGCTGGATGTGGCATTGATGATCAAATCAAAACTGCAATTATCAAGATCGTCCATTCCCACCGCCTGCACGCTGCCGGTGTGGGAGAATATTTGTGCCAGTTCTTCAGCGCGCGAAGCGGTACGGTTAACAATAGTCACCGCACAATCCATAGAAAGAAGAGGTAATAAAACTCCACGGGATGCACCACCCGCACCAATCAGCAGAACTCGCGATCCGGGATGAATGAAAGATAAACGCTCAAGATCGCTTAATAAGCCGATACCATCCGTGTTGTCTCCCAGTAAACGCCCATCCTCCAGCCGTTTAAGGGTGTTGACCGCTCCAGCAAGCGATGCCCGCTCCGTTAGTTCATCAGCACGTGCAAACGCCTCTTCTTTAAAAGGCACAGTGACATTTGCCCCCTTCCCGCCCTCAGCAAAAAAAGCGTTCAGTGTATTCACAAAATCATTGATGGGCGCCAGTACACGCCCATAGGAATGATCAATCTTCAACTGCTCTGCAAATTGCTGATGAATAAAGGGCGATTTACTGTGCGCTATCGGATTACCAAAAACAGCATAGGCTTCTTTCATATTACCCCTGTCGAAACTGTTCACCCGTCAGAGCATCACGGATCTCCGAAGGATTCAAACGGCCTCCGGTCTCCCCCTCAACCACAGGAAAGTCTGTACCAAACTGCGCACGGACTTCCTCAACCGTTCTGCAAGGCGGTAAGCCACTCAGATTAGCACTGGTAGAGACTAATGGTTTGCCATAAGCCTGGCACAATGCAACCACCAGCGGATGATCGGTGACACGCACGGCCAGCGAGTCAAAACGACCGGTCAACCAACGAGGCGTAGTCGCGGGCGCCGGGAAAACGAAAGTAACAGGCCCAGGCCAGCGGGCGAACACAGCCTCACGTTGGGCCTCGGTGAGCATGCTATCGTCGATATAGGGTTTAAGCTGGTCAAAGCTTGCCGCAATCAAAATTAAACCTTTATCGACTGGGCGTTGTTTTAACTCTAACAGACGGGTAACAGCCGTTTCGCTGTCGGGATCGCAACCGACACCGAAAACAGCTTCAGTTGGATAGGCGATGACTTTTTCTTGTTTCAGAACCGCTATCGCCGCAGCGATAGCGTCTGTGGGCAGGTTATTATTCACTTTTTTATTCCGCCGAAATCGGCTTTCCACATTGTTTACTGGCACAGAAATGCTTCACACCCTGCGCGGTTTTCTTTTCGATGAGAAGCGGATAATGACACTCAGGACATTCTCCGGATAACGGTTTGAAGTTAATGACAAACTGGCACTCCGGATAGCGCTCGCAGGAGTAGAAGGTTTTGCCATAACGGGAACGCCGCTGGACAAGATGACCAGTCTGGCATTGAGGACAGACTATTGCTGTTTCATCAGGCTTGTCGATGAGCTCGGTGTGATCGCACGCAGGATAGTCACTGCATCCAATGAACATACCGAATCGTCCCTGTCTCAGCACCAGCTCAGCGCCACATGCAGGACAAAGCTTACCCTCCAGAACTTTGACAATATGTCCGTCCGCGGAAGATTTCAGCGGACGGATGTAATCGCATTCTGGATAGTGTGAACAACCGAGAAACGGACCGTGTTTCCCGGAACGAATAACCAATTCAGCCCCGCATTGTGGGCAGGGCTCATTTTTACGCACCGTGAACAGTGCTGATTTAGCCATAACAACTCATACTGAATGAAGATTGATTAATGCAGCATACCTTCATTCACTTCAAAGAGTAATTCTTCCATTTGCTGATAGGCATTTTCACAACCTGGAATGTTGAATAGCACCATCAGGATTACCCACTTCAGGTCTTCCAGATCGAACTCTGCCGTATCCAGCGCGAGTACACGCTCAATGACCATTTCTCGCGTTTCGAGGTTTAGCACCTGAATCTGCTCCAGGAATAGCAGGAATCCTCTACAGCTTGCATCCAGCCGATCGCACTCTTCCGCAGTATAAATACGTATAGAAAGAGGGTCAGATGCCAGTTGCATAGGTTCAGCAAGGCCATCCTGATAGTCAGCAAGCTTTTCCAGCCAAAGTAACGCGTTGTAAATGTCTTCACGATCAAAACCAGCGTCGGTAAGATCCCGTTCCAGTTTGTCCTGATCCACACGCAGCTCAGCTTCGTTATGGATATATGTCTCAAACAAATACATTAGTACGTCGAACATGGCATGCCCTCCTCAATCGGACATAGCCGCCGGGTACAGCTGCGATCCACCCTGCTAACTCCAGTTCGAGCAGTTGAGCCACTACCTCTGGCACAGGTTGGCCGGCACGTTCAGCGACGACGTCAACAGGTGTTACCTCATCTCCTACGTTAGCCAGGAGCTCCGGAAATGGCAATGCCACCTCTTCGTGATCTGGCGAATAAATTGATTTTTCAGGTTCATCTGGCAACCATTGCAGCCCATATTGCAAATTTTCAAGAATTTCCTCTGGTGTCGTCACAAGCATGGCTCCCTGCTGAATTAGCCAATGCGGGCCTTCACTTCCCGGGCTCCCAATCGGCCCTGGCAAAGCAAACACCTCCCGCCCTTGTTCCAGTGCACAGCGAGCAGTAACCAGTGACCCGCTACGCTGTGCAGCTTCGACGACCAGTACACCTTTACTTAGACCACTGATAATGCGATTTCGTCGGGGAAAATTGCGTGGCAAAGGGAGCGTATCTAATGGGAACTCAGACACCAGTGCACCACCTGCCTCAATCAGTCGCTGAGCAAGACGGATATGCTGTCGTGGGTGAATGGTCTCAAGTCCATTTCCCAGCACTGCAATACTTGTGCCTTGTCGGTTTATCGCAGCACTGTGTGCCACACCATCAATTCCCCGGGCCAGACCGCTGGTGATCGTCACACCACATGCAGCAAGCTTTTCACAAAACAATCGCCCCCAGCGTTCGCCATACCAGGAGTGCTGTCTGCTGCCGACAACGGCCACCTGGAATGAGCGAAGACATGCGGGATTTCCTGCGACAAAAAGCACCCCAGGATAATCCTCAATCGCACGGAGCTGTGGCGGGTAATGCTCACTGTCTGCAACCACAAAATGGTGGTTAGGCTGTTCAAGCCAGCGCAGCGTTTTTTCCAGCGTCAGATCCGAAAAGGTTAAAAAGCGCCTTGCCTGGCGTGGAGAGAATCCTGCCTGCAGGAGTACCGCGTTGCTAATCGACGGTTGAGTATTGAGCCAGTGGGCAATGCGCACCATCTCATCACCATACAGTTCATTCACTTGCGCTAAACGTAGCCAAATTTCGATTTGGGTCATCCTTGTCCCCCCCTGCCACAAGCAGTCCTGGCAATCTTTGCGATTGGTCACTGATGCTGTCAATCAGAGGGGGTTTTGTCTAGAATAGAGGTAATAATCTTTTCAACTCCTGAACACAACTCTGGATAACTATGTCAGTTTTGCAAGTGTTACATATTCCGGACGAGCGCCTTCGCAAAGTCGCAAAACCGGTCGAAGAAGTGAATGCAGAAATTCAGCGCATCGTTGATGATATGTTCGAAACGATGTATGCCGAAGAAGGTATCGGTCTGGCAGCAACACAGGTCGATATTCATCAGCGCATCATCGTTATTGATGTCTCTGAAAACCGCGACGAGCAGTTGGTTCTCATTAACCCAGAGCTGCTGGAAAAAGACGGCGAAACCGGTATTGAAGAAGGCTGCCTGTCGATTCCTGAACAGCGTGCGTTAGTACCACGCGCAGAGAAAGTAAAAATTCGTGCGCTCGATCGCAACGGCAAATCTTTTGAACTGGAAGCCGATGGCCTGCTGGCTATCTGCATTCAACATGAAATGGATCACCTGGTCGGTAAACTGTTTATCGATTATCTGTCTCCGTTGAAGCAACAACGCATTCGTCAGAAAGTTGAAAAACTCGACCGCCTGAACGCCCGAGCTTAAGGACAAGAATCAACGTGTCAGACTCACTACGTATTATTTTTGCGGGTACACCTGACTTTGCAGCGCGTCATCTCGACGCGCTGTTGTCTTCTGGACACAACGTCGTTGGCGTGTTTACCCAACCGGACCGCCCGGCGGGACGCGGTAAAAAGCTGATGCCCAGCCCGGTCAAAGTGCTGGCGGAAGAAAAAGGGATACCGGTTTTCCAACCTGTCTCTCTTCGCCCTCAGGAAAACCAGCAGCTGGTTGCTGATTTACGCGCAGACGTGATGGTGGTGGTGGCATATGGCCTGATTCTGCCAAAAACCGTACTGGAAATGCCGCGTCTGGGTTGTATCAACGTTCACGGCTCCCTGCTTCCACGCTGGCGTGGTGCAGCACCGATCCAGCGCTCACTGTGGGCAGGTGACACCGAAACAGGTGTAACCATCATGCAGATGGATGTTGGCCTCGACACCGGAGATATGCTGCTTAAGCTGTCTTGCCCGATTACGGCGGAAGATACCAGCGGTTCGTTATACGATAAGCTGGCAGATTTGGGACCGCAGGGGCTGATTGAAACGCTAAAACAGCTGGCTGCCGGCACAATAAACCCGGTGGTACAAGATGAATCACTGGTTACGCATGCAGAAAAACTCAGCAAAGAAGAGGCCCGTATCGACTGGTCGCTTTCGGCTGCTCAATTGGAACGCTGCATCCGCGCCTTTAACCCATGGCCAATGAGCTGGCTTGAAATCGACGGTCAACCAGTGAAAGTCTGGCAAGCTTCGGTTATTGCGGAAAACACCCAGGCTGCGCCAGGCACCATTCTGGAGGCAACAAAGCAGGGTATTCAGGTCGCAACGGGCGACGGCATCCTGAATCTCGTCTCTTTGCAGCCTGCCGGTAAAAAAGCCATGAGCGCGCAGGATCTGCTTAATTCACGCCGGGAATGGTTTGTACCCGGTAACCGTCTGGTCTGACGGTTCTTCTCTTTAAGCCCGGTGTTTCCGGGCATTTTTATTTTTGCGCTTATGAAAAAACATCTTAATTTACGCAGTATGGCGGCCCAGGCCGTCGAACAGGTTGTCGAAAAAGGACAGTCATTAAGCAACGTGCTGCCCGCTATGCAGCAAAAAGTTGCTGATAAAGACAAAGCGCTGTTGCAGGAACTTTGCTTCGGCGTATTGCGCACTCTCTCCCAACTGGAGTGGATGATCCAGCAGTTGATGGAACGTCCAATGACGGGCAAACAGCGCACCGTACACTACCTGATCATGGTGGGCTTCTACCAACTTCTGCATACTCGTATTCCAGCACACGCCGCGCTGGCTGAGACAGTAGAAGGCGCGGTTGTCATAAAGCGTCCGCAGCTTAAAGGGTTGATCAACGGCGTGTTGCGCCAGTTTCAACGCCGTCAGGATGAACTGCTGGCCGAGTTCGCGCAAAGCGATTTACGTTTCTTACACCCTTCCTGGCTGGTGAAACGTATTAAGGCCGCTTATCCGCAGCAGTGGGAAACTATTCTTGAAGCCAATAATCAGCGACCACCGATGTGGCTGCGTGTCAATCGTAACCACCATACGCGCGACGCCTGGCTGGACCTGCTTAGCGAAGCAGGATTAACCGGCTTCCCACATCCGGATTATCCGGATGCAGTGCGTCTGGAAACGCCGGCTCCTGTACACGCCCTCCCAGGCTTTGATGAAGGCTGGGTAACCGTCCAGGATGCTTCAGCTCAAGGATGTGTAACTTATCTGTTGCCGGAGAACGGTGAACAGATCCTCGACCTGTGCTGCGCGCCGGGCGGTAAAACGACGCACATTCTGGAAGTTGCTCCGCAAGCTAACGTCATGGCCGTCGATGTGGATGAAAAACGCTTATCGCGCGTTTACGACAATCTGAAACGTCTGGGCATGAAGGCAACCGTAAAACAGGGTGATGGTCGATATCCACAACAATGGTGTGGCGAACAACAGTTTGACCGTATTTTGCTAGATGCTCCGTGTTCTGCCACCGGGGTGATACGTCGCCATCCAGACATCAAATGGCTGCGTCGCGATCGGGATATTGCCGAACTTGCGCAGCTGCAGGCCGAGATCCTGAATGCAACCTGGTTACATCTCAAATCTGGCGGCACGCTGGTTTATGCCACGTGCTCTATCCTGCCAGAAGAAAACCAGCAGCAAATTACCGCCTTCCTGGCACGCACGCCGGATGCGGTATTAAGCGAAACCGGTACGCCGGAAAACCCCGGACGTCAGAATTTACCGGGTGCGGAAGATGGCGATGGCTTCTTTTACGCTAAGCTAATCAAAAAGTGATGAGATAACGGGTCGCGACTGATGAAAATTATCATTCTGGGCGCAGGGCAAGTTGGCGGTACGCTGGCTGAAAACCTGGTCGGAGAGAACAACGATATCACGGTAGTCGATACCAATGGTGAGCGCCTGCGCAGCCTGCAGGACAAGTTTGATCTCCGCGTCGTGCAAGGGCACGGTTCACATCCTCGCGTACTGCGTGAAGCTGGGGCCGACGATGCCGATATGCTGGTTGCCGTAACCAGCTCAGATGAAACAAATATGGTTGCCTGCCAGGTAGCTTATTCACTGTTTAATACGCCTAATCGCATCGCCCGTATTCGTTCACCGGATTATGTTCGTGATGCGGACAAGCTATTCCAATCCGATGCGGTACCTATCGATCACCTGATTGCGCCGGAGCAACTGGTTATCGATAGCATTTATCGACTGATTGAATATCCGGGTGCATTGCAGGTGGTGAATTTTGCCGAAGGTAAAGTCAGTCTGGCAGTAGTAAAAGCCTATTACGGCGGGCCGCTTATCGGTAATGCGCTGTCAACAATGCGTGAACATATGCCGCACATCGATACCCGTGTTGCGGCGATTTTCCGTCATGATCGACCAATCCGTCCACAAGGTTCTACGATCGTTGAAGCGGGTGATGAAGTCTTCTTTATTGCGGCATCACAGCATATTCGCGCCGTAATGAGTGAACTGCAACGTCTGGAAAAACCGTACAAACGCATTATGTTAGTAGGCGGCGGTAATATCGGAGCGGGTCTTGCACGTCGTCTGGAAAAAGATTACAGCGTCAAACTGATCGAACGTAATCAACAGCGAGCATCCGAACTTGCAGAGAAACTGCAAAATACGATCGTCTTTTTTGGTGATGCTTCGGATCAAGAGTTACTGGCCGAAGAACATATCGATCAAGTTGATCTGTTCATCGCAGTGACCAACGATGATGAAGCGAATATCATGTCGGCGATGCTTGCCAAACGGATGGGTGCCAAGAAAGTGATGGTGTTAATTCAACGCAGAGCATACGTCGATCTGGTGCAAGGTAGCGTGATCGATATTGCTATTTCACCGCAGCAGGCGACCATCTCCGCGCTGCTCAGTCACGTACGTAAAGCTGACATTGTCGGTGTTTCTTCACTACGCCGTGGCGTCGCGGAAGCCATTGAAGCCGTCGCACACGGGGATGAAACAACATCTCGGGTTGTGGGGCGTTCAATTGATGAAATTAAACTTCCCCCTGGAACCATTATTGGCGCCGTTGTGCGTGGTAACGATGTGATGATTGCCAACGATAACCTGCGCATTGAGCAGGGCGATCACGTAATTATGTTCCTGACAGATAAAAAGTTTATTACCGACGTCGAGAGACTATTCCAGCCAAGTCCTTTCTTCCTGTAATAATTTGGGCGCTAATACAGCGCCCTTTTTATTTCCCTTTATATTTCATGGTCTAATAAATTTTCCTTTCGGCAATACATAAATGGAAATTGCCTAAACATTTGTTAAACTTATAAACGTCAGCTGCATAGGGAGAATAAAATGAGCATTATTAAAGAGTTTCGCGAATTCGCGATGCGCGGGAATGTTGTCGATTTGGCAGTGGGTGTCATTATTGGTGCGGCATTCGGTAAGATTGTTTCATCACTGGTTGCCGATATCATCATGCCGCCACTGGGGTTGTTAATTGGTGGAATTGATTTTAAACAGTTTGCTTTAACGCTACGTGATGCACAGGGAGACATCCCTGCCGTGGTCATGCATTACGGTGTATTTATTCAGAATGTCTTCGATTTCATTATTGTTGCGTTTGCTATCTTTATGGCAATCAAACTGATCAACAAACTGAACCGTAAAAAAGCGGAGGAGCCGGCAGCACCGCCAGCCCCATCAAAAGAAGAAGTATTACTGAGCGAAATTCGTGACCTGCTGAAAGAACAGAATAACCGCTCTTAAGCACTCACGGAAACAAGAAGGCCAGTGGTAAAAAAGTTAATTACTTTCTTGCCACTGGCCTCCCAGTTACCCCGATTGCCATGTTTACCTTTACGTAGATAACTTCCTTTCCCTTTCTTATTTTTCTCAACGCGCTGTCTGAACAGTGGGTCATGCAGAAGCGCCTCAATGGCGTTGTCCTTTATCTGCCCTTTGGTGTGCTGATAACGACTCATAATATCTCCAGTTTGAGGTAATTTAAGCCGGGAGTGTAGACCCGGCAGTTCAAGAAATCAACAGCCTGATGTTGTTCCACTGGCGCCTTGCTCTAGAGCTTCAAGAATAGAGCAGTACACGCTGCTGTGTGCCTTGCCGCAGCATGCATCATTCAATCGCTGCAGAGACCGCTGCATCGTCTGAAGTTCGGCAATACGAGCTTCGACTTCTTGCAGTCTTTCCTGGACGATCCCTTTTGATTCCTGACAGGTATGGTGTTCGGGATCAACACGGATCGAAAGCAATTCGCGGATCGACTCCAGAGTGAAACCAAGCTGGCGGGCATAACGAATAAACTTCAGGCACTGAAGATCGCTTTCTGTATAGAGCCGAAATCCGCCTTCAGTACGCACTTCATGCTCCATCATCTGCTGCTTTTCATAGTAGCGGATAGTATCTGGCGTCACGTCAGCCAGTTTCGCTATTTCACCAATTCGGTACATGCTCTCTCCGCTATTCATCGTTGATCTTTTTTAGCAGCTTATCTGCGTAGTCACCGCGCAAAAACTCGGTGCTGAGTCCAGCCTGCCGAAGTTTAAGTTCCAGCAGCGATAGTCTTCGGCTCACCTCCGGATAGCTTGGATCATCTTTGCGGATCCCCGCGAGTATTTCAAGCAGCTGTATTGCTTCTCTGCGTTGCTCGAGCTCAGGAGGAAGGCAACCTGCATTTTTTAATAAACGGTATCCGGCTCGGAGTTCAGGAGGGACATGGGTGTCATCGTCAAGAGTCAGCGGTTCGCCCGTTCCCGGTAAATCATCAAACTCACCTTTAGATTGTGCATCAATAATATGGCGCTCTGCCCACTGGTCCAGTAACCACATACAACACTCCAGGGGATGAACAAAAAGAGTACAGATATTGTAGATAAGTGGGGATATGACGGATATAAAAAAACCCGCCGAGGCGGGTTTTTTTACGTTACTACAGATTACTCTGCAGCAGCTTCTGTTTTCTCTGAACGATCAACCAGCTCGATGTATGCCATCGGCGCGTTGTCGCCTGCACGGAAACCACACTTCAGAATGCGAGTGTAACCACCGGCGCGGCTCGCGAAACGCGGGCCCAGTTCGTTAAACAGTTTTGCCACGATCTCGTTATCACGAGTACGGGCGAATGCCAGACGACGATTAGCTACGCTATCAGTCTTGGCAAGAGTAATCAGCGGCTCAACTACGCGACGCAGCTCTTTCGCTTTCGGCAGAGTCGTCTTGATGATTTCATGACGAACCAGTGAACCTGCCATATTGCGGAACATAGCCTGGCGATGGCTGCTGTTGCGGTTCAGTTGACGACCACTCTTACGATGGCGCATGACCTTATCCTTCTCAGTAAAACCTTAACCTGTGATCCGGTTACTCGTCAGCGATGCTTGCCGGTGGCCAGTTTTCCAGGCGCATGCCCAGAGACAGTCCACGGGAAGCCAGCACGTCTTTAATCTCGGTAAGAGATTTTTTACCAAGGTTAGGCGTCTTAAGAAGCTCAACCTCAGTACGCTGTACCAGATCACCGATATAGTGGATAGCTTCTGCTTTGAGGCAGTTAGCAGAGCGGACAGTCAATTCCAGATCGTCAACAGGGCGCAGCAGGATCGGATCGAATTCTGGTTTCTCTTCTTTAACTTCCGGCTGACGTACATCACGTAAATCAACGAAAGCTTCCAGTTGTTCAGCCAGAATGGTAGCCGCACGACGAATCGCCTCTTCAGGATCGATTGTGCCGTTGGTTTCCATTTCGATGACCAGCTTGTCCAGGTCGGTACGCTGTTCTACACGCGCTGCTTCAACATTGTAGGCAATACGCTCTACAGGGCTGTAGCATGCGTCGACCAGCAGACGGCCGATTGGGCGCTCATCTTCTTCCGAATGAATTCGGGTAGAAGCCGGCACATAACCACGACCGCGCTGAACTTTGATACGCATGCTAATAGATGCATTCTCATCGGTCAGGTGGCAGATCACGTGCTGTGGCTTGACGATTTCGACATCACCATCATGGGTAATGTCGGCTGCAGTCACAGGGCCAATGCCAGATTTATTCAAGGTAAGAATAACATCATCTTTACCCTGAACTCTCACCGCCAGCCCTTTCAGGTTGAGCAGGATTTCCAGGATATCTTCCTGAACGCCTTCTTTGGTGCTGTACTCATGTAGTACACCATCAATCTCAACCTCGGTCACCGCGCAACCCGGCATCGATGAGAGCAGAATACGGCGCAGTGCGTTACCCAAAGTATGGCCAAAGCCACGCTCTAAAGGCTCAAGGGTCACCTTGGCGTGCGTCGAACTCACTTGCTCGATATCTACCAGGCGCGGTTTTAGAAACTCTGTCACAGAACCCTGCATTGTGTCCTCTCTTTGGTACTAAGCTTTACTTGGAGTAAAGCTCGACGATCAGGTGTTCGTTAATGTCCGCAGACAGATCAGAACGCTCCGGCTTACGCTTGAACGTACCTTCCATCTTGCCAGCATCAACTTCCAGCCAGGTTGGCTTTTCACGCTGCTCAGCCAGCTCCAGAGCGGCTTTCACGCGAGACTGCTTCTTCGCTTTCTCACGAATGCTAACAACGTCATTCGGACTAACCTGATAAGAAGCGATGTTAACAACACGACCGTTTACCATAATTGCTTTATGGCTGACCAGCTGACGTGCTTCTGCACGAGTGGCACCGAAGCCCATACGGTATACAACGTTGTCCAGACGACCTTCCAGCAGACCCAACAGGTTTTCACCGGTGTTGCCTTTCAGACGTGCTGCTTCTTTGTAGTAGTTACGGAACTGACGCTCCAGCACACCGTAGATACGGCGAACTTTTTGCTTTTCACGCAACTGCACACCATAGTCAGACAGACGCGGTTTACGCGCACCGTGCTGGCCAGGAGCTTGTTCAATTTTACACTTGGTATCGATCGCGCGAACGCCAGACTTAAGGAATAAGTCAGTGCCCTCACGACGGCTCAGCTTGAGCTTAGGACCCAAATATCTTGCCATTTTCTTTCTCCAACAATCCTAGAAACGACAGCGTTATACGCGACGTTTTTTCGGCGGACGACAACCGTTATGAGGGATCGGAGTCACATCAGTAATATTAGTGATGCGGAAACCAGCGGCGTTCAGAGCACGAACAGTAGATTCGCGACCTGGACCCGGTCCTTTGACCATAACTTCCAGATTCTTGATACCGTATTCTTTTACGGCTTCAGCGCAACGCTCTGCTGCAACCTGAGCTGCAAACGGAGTGGATTTGCGAGAACCACGGAAACCGGAACCACCGGCTGTTGCCCAACCCAGTGCGTTACCCTGACGATCAGTAATGGTAACGATGGTGTTGTTAAAAGAAGCATGGATATGAGCCACGCCGTCAGAGACTTGTTTTCTTACACGTTTACGTGCACGAATTGGTGCCTTTGCCATTATTCAATCACCCCGATTATTTCTTGATCGGTTTGCGCGGACCCTTACGGGTACGTGCGTTGGTCTTGGTACGCTGACCGCGAACCGGGAGACCACGACGATGACGCAAACCGCGATAGCAACCAAGGTCCATAAGGCGCTTGATGCTCATGCTAACTTCACGGCGCAGATCACCTTCAACGACAAATTTGGCAACTTCGTCACGCAGCGTGTCGATTTGTTCTTCAGACAGCTCACTGATCTTAACATCTTCAGCGATACCCGCGGCAGCCAGAATGGCTTTAGAACGGGTCTTGCCGACGCCGTAGATCGAAGTTAATGCGATCACAGCATGTTTCTGATCAGGAATGTTAATGCCTGCTATACGGGCCACTATGCACTCCTACTATTTAATATGTACGCACCATGCTGAAAAGCCCGTTTTCAGGATACTCAAATGGAAACGCACAGACATACAAAAGATTGGCTGGCTAATCTAGCCAGCTCAACCCAACTTTGCAAGAAAAATATGCGAATAAATCAGCCTTGGCGCTGTTTATGCTTCGGCTCGGCACTGCAAATCACACGGATGACACCATCACGCTTAACGATTTTGCAGTTACGGCATAATTTCTTGACGGAAGCACGAACTTTCATTTTTACTCTCCGTAACTTCTCGGGCGACTGTTAACGGCCGTAGCCTTTCAGATTCGCCTTCTTCAATGCAGACTCGTACTGACTTGACATCATCAGAGTTTGCACTTGAGCCATAAAGTCCATAATCACGACAACAACGATAAGCAGTGAGGTCCCACCGAAGTAGAACGGTACTTTCATTGCATCACGCATGAACTCCGGGATCAGGCAGATAAAGGTAATGTAGAGCGCACCAACCAAAGTCAGGCGGGTCATTACTTTATCGATATACTTCGCCGTTTGCTCTCCCGGACGAATTCCTGGTACAAATGCACCGGACTTCTTCAGGTTATCTGCTGTTTCACGCGGGTTGAAAACCAACGCCGTGTAGAAGAAACAGAAGAATATGATTGCAGACGCATAGAGTAACACATAAAGCGGTTGCCCAGGCTGCAAATACAGCGAAATTGTTGTCAGCCAGTTCCAACCAGTCCCGCCCCCGAACCATGACGCGATGGTCGCCGGGAACAGAATAATACTGGAAGCGAAGATTGCCGGGATTACCCCCGCCATATTCACTTTCAGCGGTAAATGTGTGCTCTGTGCAGCATAGACACGACGACCTTGCTGACGTTTCGCGTAGTTTACCACAATGCGGCGTTGACCACGCTCAACAAATACAACAAAGAACGTCACTGCGAATACTAATACTGCAACCAACAGCAACACGAGGAAGTGCAGGTCGCCTTGACGCGCTTGCTCGATAGTATGGGCAATGGCTGGCGGGAGTCCCGCTACAATACCGGCGAAGATAATGATTGAGATACCGTTGCCGATACCACGTTCAGTAATCTGTTCACCCAACCACATCAGGAACATCGTCCCTGTAACCAGACTTACAACAGCGGTGAAATAGAATGCAAAGCCTGGGTTCATCACCAGGCCCTGCATACCAGGCATATTCGGCAGACCGGTAGCAATACCGATCGACTGGAATATTGCCAGCACCAGAGTACCGTAGCGGGTGTACTGGCTGATCTTACGACGACCAGACTCCCCTTCTTTCTTAATTTCTGCCAGCGTTGGATGAACCACCGTCAGCAGCTGGATAATGATCGACGCCGAAATATACGGCATGATCCCCAGAGCAAAGATAGAAGCACGGCTGAGAGCACCACCAGAGAACATGTTAAACATTTCAATGATGGTGCCTCGCTGTTGTTCAAGCAGTTTGGCAAGTACAGCGGCATCAATACCAGGGATCGGAATGAAAGAGCCAATACGGAACACAATCAGCGCGCCGATTACAAACAGCAGTCTGCGTTTCAGCTCGCCTAAGCCACCTTTGGCACTTTGAAAATCTAATCCCGGTTGTTTAGCCATCTGCTACTTATTCCTCGATTTTACCGCCAGCAGCTTCGATAGCAGCACGAGCGCCTTTAGTAACACGCAGGCCACGAACAGTTACCGGAGTAGTGACTTCACCAGCCAGGATCACTTTCGCGAACTCGATCTGGATACCGATAATGTTAGCTGCTTTCAGCGTGTTCAGGTCTACAACACCGCCTTCAACTTTAGCCAGGTCAGACAGACGAACTTCGGCTGTAATCGCTGCTTTACGTGAAGTGAAGCCGAATTTCGGCAGACGACGGTACAGAGGCATCTGACCACCCTCGAAACCGCGACGTACGCCACCGCCAGAACGAGACTTCTGACCTTTGTGACCACGACCACCGGTTTTACCGAGGCCAGAACCGATACCACGACCCAGGCGGCGAGCCGCTTTTTTAGAGCCTTCGGCCGGAGACAGAGTATTTAAACGCATCTCTTACTCCTCAACTTTAACCATGAAGGAAACCGCGTTGACCATACCACGAACAGCAGGAGTATCCTCGCGCTCTACGGTGTGACCAATACGACGCAGACCCAGGCCAAGCAGCGTTGCCTTGTGTTTCGGCAGACGACCGATTGCACTGCGGGTTTGAGTAATTTTAATAGTCTTTGCCATGGTTTATTTCCCCAGAATTTCTTCAACGGATTTACCACGCTTGGCAGCGACCATTTCCGGAGATTTCATATTTTCCAGGCCATCGATAGTTGCACGAACCACGTTAATCGGGTTAGTAGAACCATACGCTTTAGCCAGAACGTTACGAACTCCAGCGACTTCCAGAACGGCGCGCATTGCACCACCGGCGATGATACCGGTACCTTCGGAAGCCGGCTGCATGAATACACGAGAACCCGTGTGAGTACCCTTAACCGGGTGCTGCAGGGTGCCGTGGTTCAGCGCGACGTTAATCATATTGCGACGGGCTTTTTCCATCGCTTTCTGGATCGCTGCTGGAACTTCACGCGCTTTACCGTAACCAAAACCAACGCGACCGTTACCATCACCAACTACAGTCAGAGCTGTGAAGGAGAAAATACGACCACCTTTAACGGTTTTAGATACGCGGTTAACCGCGATCAGCTTTTCCTGCAGTTCGCCAGCTTGTTTTTCGATGTGAGCCATCTTACACCTCTACCTTAGAACTGAAGGCCAGCTTCACGGGCAGCATCTGCCAGTGCCTGGACACGACCATGATATTGGAACCCGGAACGGTCAAAAGAAACATCTTTGATGCCTTTTTCCAGAGCGCGTTCAGCAACAGCTTTACCTACAGCTGCAGCAGCGTCTTTGTTACCGGTGTACTTCAATTGTTCAGCGATAGCTTTTTCTACAGTAGAAGCAGCTACCAGAACTTCAGAACCGTTCGGTGCAATTACCTGTGCGTAAATATGACGCGGGGTACGATGTACCACCAGGCGAGTTGCACCCAGCTCCTGGAGCTTGCGGCGTGCGCGGGTCGCACGACGGATACGAGCAGATTTCTTATCCATAGTGTTACCTTACTTCTTCTTAGCCTCTTTGGTACGCACGACTTCGTCGGCGTAACGAACACCCTTGCCTTTATAAGGCTCAGGACGACGGTAGGCGCGCAGATCTGCTGCAACCTGACCGATCAGCTGTTTATCAGCGCCTTTCAGCACGATTTCAGTCTGAGACGGACATTCTGCAGTGATTCCCGCAGGCAGCTGATGGTCAACTGGGTGAGAGAAACCTAAAGCCAGGTTTACTACATTCCCTTTAACCGCTGCACGATAACCTACACCAACCAGCTGAAGCTTCTTAGTGAAGCCTTCGGTAACACCGACAACCATTGCATTCAGCAGGGCACGCGCGGTACCAGCCTGAGCCCATCCATCTGCGTAACCATCACGCGGACCGAAGGTCAGTGCATTATCTGCATGATTTACTGCAACAGCATCGTTGAGAGTACGAGTCAGCTCGCCGTTTTTACCTTTGATCGTAATAACCTGACCGTTGATTTTTACATCAACGCCGGCAGGAATAACGACCGGTGCTTTAGCAACACGAGACATTTTTTCCTCCGATTAGGCTACGTAGCAGATAATTTCGCCACCAAGACCAGCCTGGCGCGCTGCACGATCAGTCATAACACCTTTAGAGGTAGAAACAACTGCGATACCCATGCCAGCCATAACTTTCGGCAGCTCGTCTTTACGCTTATAAATGCGCAGACCTGGGCGACTGACACGCTGAATGCTTTCTACAACAGCTTTACCCTGGAAATACTTGAGAGTAAGTTCCAGTTCCGGCTTGGTGTCGCCTTCAACTTTAAAATCTTCAATAAAACCTTCTTCCTTCAGCACGTTGGCAATTGCCACTTTCAGCTTGGAGGAAGGCATGGTGACCGCAGCTTTATTCGCGGCCTGACCGTTACGGATACGGGTCAGCATATCCGCGATCGGATCTTGCATGCTCATCTGTCTTTACTCCCGTGATTCAATTGGTAATTACCAGCTAGCCTTTTTCAAGCCTGGTACTTCACCGCGCATGGCGGCTTCACGCAGTTTGATACGGCTCAACCCGAACTTGCCCACATAGCCATGCGGACGACCTGTTTGACGGCAGCGGTTACGCTGACGGGACGGGCTGGAATCACGCGGCAGAGACTGCAGCTTGAGAACTGCGTTCCAACGATCTTCGTCGGTCGCGTTCACATCAGAGATAATAGCTTTCAGTTCAGCGCGTTTTGCGAAGTACTTATCAGCTAAAGCTACGCGCTTTACTTCGCGTGCTTTCATTGATTGCTTAGCCATTCAGTAACCCTACCTTACTTGCGGAACGGGAAGTCAAAGGCAGCCAGCAGAGCACGGCCTTCTTCATCAGATTTCGCAGTAGTGGTAATGGTAATATCCAAACCACGCACGCGGTCGACTTTATCGTAGTCGATTTCTGGGAAGATGATCTGCTCACGGACACCCATGCTGTAGTTACCACGACCGTCGAAAGACTTAGCGGACAAGCCACGGAAGTCACGGATACGTGGAACAGCAATAGTGATCAGGCGCTCAAAGAACTCCCACATGCGTTCGCCACGCAGAGTTACTTTACAGCCGATCGGATAGCCCTGACGGATTTTGAAGCCTGCAACTGATTTGCGTGCTTTGGTGATCAGCGGTTTTTGACCGGAGATTGCTGTCAGGTCAGCTGCTGCGTTATCCAGCAGTTTCTTGTCAGCGATCGCTTCACCAACACCCATGTTCAGGGTGATCTTCTCGACCCGAGGGACTTGCATGACAGAATTGTAGTTAAACTCAGTCATGAGTTTAGCGACTACTTCGTCTTTGTAGTAATCATGCAGTTTCGCCATCGTACTACTCCAAATTACTTGATAGTTTCGCTGTTAGATTTGAAGAAACGGACTTTTTTGCCGTCTTCGAATCTAAAGCCTACACGGTCAGCCTTGCCGGTTGCCGCGTTGAAGATAGCAAGGTTAGAGATCTGAATAGCTGCTTCTTTCTCTACGATGCCGCCTGGTTGGTTCAGGGCCGGAACCGGCTTCTGATGTTTCTTAACCAGGTTGATACCTTCAACAATGACCTTGCCGGAAGACAGGACATTCTTAACTTTACCGCGTTTACCTTTATCTTTACCGGTTAACACGATAACTTCGTCATCACGACGGATCTTCGCTGCCATGATTCGCTCCTTAGAGTACTTCTGGTGCCAGAGAGATAATTTTCATGAACTTCTCGTTACGAAGTTCACGAGTTACCGGCCCAAAAATACGCGTACCGATAGGTTGCTCGCTGTTATTGTTTAAAATAACGCATGCATTACCATCGAAGCGAATGACAGAACCGTCCGGGCGACGAACACCCTTCTTGGTGCGCACCACTACCGCCTTCAGCACATCACCTTTTTTGACCTTACCACGCGGAATTGCTTCCTTGATGGTGATCTTGATGATATCGCCGACGCCTGCGTAGCGACGGTGCGAGCCACCCAGAACCTTGATACACATTACGCGACGTGCACCGGAGTTGTCGGCGACGTTCAGCATAGTCTGTTCTTGGATCATTTTAGTGCTCCGCTAATGTCAACTACTACTGAGACCCGAAAATCAGGTCGTTAAAAAAGCCCCATATCGGGGGCGCGGCATTATAACACCGCTTCAACGATATGGGTAGAAAAAATAAACGGCTCATCGCTGAGCCGTTTATTCGTTGAGAATGCCTACTGTATTACAGAACGGCTTTCTCTACAACGCGAACCAGCGTCCAGGACTTAGTCTTGGACAGCGGACGGCATTCGCGGATTTCAACCACGTCACCAGTACCGCATTCGTTGTTCTCGTCATGTACGTGCAGTTTGGTCGTACGCTTAATGAATTTACCGTAGATCGGGTGTTTCACAAAACGTTCGATAGCAACAACGATGGATTTCTCCATTTTATCGCTAACAACGCGACCTTGCAGAGTACGGATTTTATCGGTCATTACGCACCCGCCTTCTCAGTCAGTAAAGTCTTAACGCGTGCGACGTCACGACGCACTTGCTTCAACAGGTGAGACTGTTGCAGCTGGCCACTTGCAGCCTGCATACGCAGGTTGAACTGCTCACGCAGCAGATTCAGCAGCTCGGTGTTCAGCTCTTCAACACTCTTCTCACGCAGCTCTTTTGCTTTCATTACATCACCGTCTTAGTTACAAAGGTGGTTTTAATCGGCAGTTTCGCTGCTGCCAGCTTGAATGCTTCACGGGCCAGCTCTTCCGGTACGCCGTCCATTTCATACAGGACTTTACCCGGCTGAATCAAGGCAACCCAATACTCCACGTTACCTTTACCTTTACCCATACGCACTGCCAGCGGCTTTTCAGTGATCGGTTTGTCCGGGAATACACGGATCCAGATCTTACCTTGACGCTTAACTGCACGGGTCATAGCACGACGTGCTGCTTCGATCTGACGGGCAGTCAGACGACCACGGCCAACAGCTTTCAGACCGAAGCTGCCGAAGCTAACATCCGCGCCAGCAGCCAGACCGCGGTTACGGCCTTTGTGCATTTTACGGAATTTTGTACGCTTTGGTTGTAACATCAGCGACGCTCCTTATTTACGGCCTTTACGCTGCTGCTTTTTAGGTTGAGCAGCCGGTTTTTCCGGTTGTTCAACAGCAGCCATACCACCCAGGATCTCGCCTTTGAAGATCCACACTTTAACGCCGATTACACCGTAAGTGGTGTGCGCTTCAGAGGTGTTGTAGTCGATGTCAGCACGCAGAGTGTGCAGAGGTACGCGACCTTCGCGGTACCATTCGGTACGTGCGATTTCCGCGCCGCCCAGACGGCCGCTAACTTCAACTTTGATACCTTTAGCGCCCAGACGCATTGCGTTCTGTACAGCACGCTTCATAGCACGACGGAACATAACACGACGTTCCAGCTGAGAAGTGATGCTGTCAGCAACCAATTTTGCGTCCAGTTCAGGCTTACGCACTTCGGCGATATTGATCTGAGCAGGAACGCCAGCAATATCCGCTACGACTTTGCGCAGTTTTTCTACGTCTTCGCCTTTCTTACCGATAACGATACCCGGGCGAGCGGTGTGAATGGTCACACGGATGCTCTTAGCCGGACGCTCGATAACGATACGAGATACAGACGCTTTAGCCAGTTCCTTAGTCAGGTACTGACGTACTTTAAAATCGCTGTCCAGGTTGTCAGCGAATTCTTTGGTGTTCGCAAACCAGGTTGAGTTCCATGGTTTTACAATACCCAGGCGAATACCATTAGGATGTACTTTCTGACCCATTGCTAGTCTCCAGAGTCTCAGCGATCGGACACAACCACAGTAATGTGGCTGGTGCGCTTCAGGATGCGATCTGCACGACCTTTTGCACGCGGCATAATGCGCTTCATGCTCGGGCCTTCGTCTACGAAAATTTTCGTAACTTTCAGATCGTCAATGTCAGCGCCATCGTTGTGTTCAGCGTTAGCAATGGCAGATTCCAGGACTTTCTTAACCAGTACAGCCGCTTTCTTATTGGTGTAGGTCAGAATATCCAGAGCCTGCGACACTTTCTTACCGCGAATCAGGTCTGCAACAAGGCGAACCTTCTGAGCAGAAGAACGAGCATGGCGATGTTGAGCTAAAGTTTCCATCTCTTCCTCCTACCTTATTTCTTCTTCGCTTTTTTATCAGCAGCGTGGCCGCGATAAGTACGAGTCGGTGCGAATTCACCCAGTTTGTGACCGACCATTTCGTCGGAAACAAATACCGGAACGTGCTGACGACCATTATGGACAGCGATGGTCAAACCGATCATGTTAGGAAAGATCGTTGAACGACGGGACCAAGTGCGCAGGGGCTTCTTGTCTCCGCTTTCCACCGCTTTCTCTACCTTCTTCAGCAAGTGCAGGTCAATAAAAGGACCTTTCTTGAGAGAACGTGGCATGGCTTATCCTCTAAAATTATTTGCTACGGCGACGTACGATGAATTTATCAGTACGCTTGTTGCTGCGGGTCTTCTTACCTTTGGTCTGAACGCCCCACGGAGTTACCGGGTGCTTACCAAAGTTACGACCTTCACCACCACCATGTGGGTGGTCGACTGGGTTCATCGCAGTACCGCGAACGGTAGGACGAACACCACGCCAGCGTGCAGCACCTGCTTTACCCAGAACGCGCAGCATATGCTCAGCATTGCCAACTTCGCCCAGAGTTGCACGGCAGTCTGCTTCGACTTTACGCATTTCACCAGAACGCAGACGCAGGGTGACATAAGCACCATCACGAGCAACGATCTGAACGTAAGTACCAGCGGAACGTGCCAGCTGACCGCCTTTACCTGGTTTCATTTCTACGTTATGAACGGTAGAACCAACCGGGATATTGCGCATCGGCAGGGTGTTACCTGCTTTGATTGCAGCATCAACGCCAGACTGAATCTGGTCGCCAGCTTTCAGGCCTTTAGGGGCCAGAATGTAACGGCGTTCACCGTCTTTGTACAGAACCAGCGCGATGTTCGCGGAGCGGTTCGGATCGTACTCAAGACGTTCAACAACTGCCGGGATACCGTCTTTGTTGCGTTTGAAGTCAACAATACGATAAGCCTGCTTGTGACCACCACCGATGTGACGAGTGGTGATACGGCCATTGTTGTTACGACCACCGGATTTGCTGTTTTTTTCAACCAGCGGAGCAAAAGGTTTGCCCTTGTGCAGCTCTGGGTTGACCACTTTAACAACGTGGCGACGACCCGGAGATGTCGGTTTACATTTAACAACTGCCATTGTATTACTCCTCCGACTTACTCAGCGCCGCCGACGAAGTCCAGATTCTGGCCTTCCTTCAGGGTGACGTAAGCTTTTTTCCAGTCGCTACGACGACCGATACGCTGTCCGTGACGTTTAACTTTCCCTTTAACTACCAGGGTGTTAACGACTTCGACTTCGACTTCAAACAGTTTCTGCACAGCAGCTTTGATTTCTGCTTTGGTCGCGTCTTTAGCAACTTTGAGAACGATGGTGTTAGTTTTTTCCATCGCAGTAGACGCTTTTTCAGAAACGTGCGGTGCGCGCAGCACTTTCAGCAGACGTTCTTCACGAATCATGCCAGCATCTCCTCAACTTGCTTAACAGCATCAGCAGTCATTACGACTTTGTCGAAGGCGATCAGGCTAACCGGGTCGATACCAGTTGCATCGCGTACGTCAACCTTGTGCAGGTTGCGCGCAGCCAGGAACAGGTTTTCGTCCAGCTCACCGGTGATGATCAGCACATCTTCCAGAGCCATGTCTTTCAGTTTCTGTGCCAGCAGCTTAGTTTTAGGCGCTTCTACAGAGAATGATTCGACAACGATCAGACGATCCTGACGTACCAGTTCGGACAGAATGCTTTTCAGCGCGCCGCGGTACATCTTTTTGTTAACTTTTTGACTGTGGTCCTGTGGACGAGCAGCGAAGGTCACGCCACCTGAACGCCAGATCGGGCTCTTGATAGAACCTGAACGCGCACGGCCGGTACCTTTCTGGCGCCACGGCTTTTTGCCTGAACCAGTTACTTCAGCACGAGTCTTCTGAGCACGAGTACCCTGACGAGCACCAGCTGCATAAGCAACAACAACCTGGTGAACCAGCGCTTCGTTGAAATCACGACCGAAGGTAGTTTCGGAAACAGTCAGCGCGCTCTGCGCGTCTTTCAATACTAATTCCATTGCTATCCCCTTACGCCTTCACAGCTGGTTTAACGATCAGGTCGCAACCGGTCGCACCCGGAACACCACCTTTAACCAGCAGCAGGTTGCGCTCAGCGTCAACACGTACTACGTCCAGGCTCTGAACGGTTACACGTTCGTTGCCCAGCTGACCTGCCATTTTCTTGCCTTTGAACACTTTGCCCGGAGTCTGGTTCTGACCGATAGAACCCGGAACGCGGTGAGACAAGGAGTTACCGTGAGTAGCGTCCTGGGTACGGAAGTTCCAGCGCTTAACGGTACCAGCGAAACCTTTACCTTTAGAGGTACCGGTTACGTCAACTTTTTTAACGTCAGCAAACAGTTCAACGCTAATGTTCTGACCAACGGTGTATTCTTCACCATCTGCCAGACGGAACTCCCACAGGCCGCGGCCAGCTTCTACGCCAGCTTTAGCAAAGTGGCCAGCTTCCGGCTTAGTTACGCGGTTAGCTTTTTTAGCACCGGTGGTAACCTGAACAGCGCGATAGCCATCGTTAGCCAGATCTTTAACCTGAGTAACGCGGTTTGCTTCAACTTCGATAACGGTTACTGGGATAGATACGCCATCTTCAGTGAAGATGCGGGTCATACCCACTTTTTTACCGACTAAACCAATCATTGTATCAACCTCTCAATCGCTCGATGACCTGATTAACCCAGGCTGATCTGCACGTCTACACCGGCAGCCAGGTCCAGACGCATCAGAGCATCAACGGTTTTTTCAGTTGGCTCAACGATGTCAACCAGACGCTTGTGAGTACGGATCTCGTACTGATCACGCGCGTCTTTGTTGACGTGCGGGGAGATCAGAACGGTGAAACGCTCTTTGCGGGTCGGCAGCGGGATCGGACCACGAACCTGCGCACCAGTGCGCTTGGCAGTCTCGACGATTTCCGCGGTTGATTGATCGATCAGACGATGATCAAACGCTTTCAAACGGATACGGATTCTTTGGTTCTGCATGAGACCAGAGCTCCAATTATTTTATAGACGAAATAGTTACTCCTCAAACCCATTACGATTGATGGGAGAGTGTAACCGTTCTTACAGAGTTCCCCGATTGGGAACATTGTCTGGTATTGCTTTCGCAGTACCGGTGGCTCATATCGAACCGCTGTCAATATTAGACAAGCCCGCGCATTATACGTAAATCTCAGTCTTAAGCAAGTGCCGCGTAGAAATTAATCACTCGTTCATAAATGCGGGCCTCCTTCCACTCTGATTGTATGTCCTGTGATGCAACGCGTTTTCCGTGGAAGAGAGCATCCATAACTCACATCCCGGACTTGTAGGGCCGGCGGGCTTACCCGAAGGTAAACTCTTTAGCAAATGAGATTTGCCCATGTACATCGACCTCCCCTTTCTGCTGATTTATGTTTCGCTATCAGGGTTGCTCTTAGTCCATGACCTGCGTACCGGGTTGCTGCCCGACAAATTTACCTGCCCTCTTTTGTGGGGCGGTCTTATTTATCATCAGTGCTGCAGACCTGCACAGTTATCCGACGCGCTTTGGGGTGCCGTAGCGGGCTATGGGGTATTTGCTTTGTTCTACTGGGGGTATCGTTTGATATGCCGACAGGAAGGATTAGGCTTTGGTGACGTCAAATTTCTTGCCGCACTGGGCGCATGGCATCGCTGGGAATCATTGCCACTGTTGGTTTTACTTGCCACGGGCATGGCATGTTGTCTCACCGGGATTTCTTGCGTCCGTTACGGGAGACAGATGCTAAAAAACCCGCTGCCTTTTGGGCCATATCTGGCGGCTGCGGGTTTCGTTATTGGCTGGGTAAATCTGATACAGGGCGGTTAGTCACTGACTTTAATTTGCGATTGCAGATAATTTTGCAAGCCAAGTTTTGCAATCAGGTCCAGCTCAGTTTCGAGCCAGTCAATATGCCCTTCTTCTTCAGTCAGGATCTCGATCATCATGTCCCGGCTGACATAATCATGAACGCTATCGGCATAGGCAATGGCTTCACGCAGATCTTTCGCCCCATCCAACTCGAGTCGAAGATCGGATTGCAGCATCTCTTCAACGTCTTCGCCAATACCCAACTTGCCAAGATCCTGCAAGTTCGGGAGCCCTTCTAAGAATAAAATACGCTCGATATATTTATCAGCGTGTTTCATCTCATCGATAGATTCATGGTACTCAACATCATTGAGGCGAGTCAGTCCCCAGTTTTTAAACATACGAGCATGGAGAAAATACTGGTTGATCGCGACAAGCTCATTTCCCAATAGTTTATTGAGATAATTTATGATTTTAACATCACCTTTCATTTTATAGTCCCTCCGCTTCCACTCTTAGAGCGTAGATGGGGCTACAGGGATGTCAAAAAAAAGAGTGTGACTTAGGCGATCTCTTTAAATTCTGGCATTTGCGTTAATTCATCCTGCATGACTTCACGGGCAGCACGAATGCACTTACCGCATTGATTTCCTACAGGAATAAATTTACGTAATTGCTGAAAGGACTGAGGGTGAAACTGGCGAACAGCCTGACGTATTTTTTTATCACTTATCGCATTACACAAACAAACGTACATGATCGCTCCCGTTCAATTTCTGCGCAAAGTGTAAATGAGAATAGTTATGATTACAATAGCACAGCGCTATTTACGCGGCGGGAGAATGAATAAAAAATGCGAATAAATATGACAGCTACTAAATTGCAGGCAGCAAAAAGGGCGCCGAAGCGCCCTTTTTAAGCTCAAAGCTAATTAATCAATAATTAGCTCATTACTTTAGCAACAACGCCCGCACCAACAGTACGGCCGCCTTCACGGATTGCGAAACGCAGACCGTCGTCCATCGCGATCGGGTGGATCAGGGTAACAACCATTTTGATGTTGTCGCCCGGCATTACCATCTCTACGCCTTCCGGCAGTTCGATGGTACCAGTCACGTCAGTAGTACGGAAGTAGAACTGCGGACGGTAGCCTTTGAAGAACGGAGTATGACGGCCGCCTTCGTCTTTGGACAGAATGTACACTTCAGATTCGAACTTGGTGTGCGGCTTGATAGAGCCCGGCTTAGCCAGTACCTGACCACGTTCGATTTCTTCACGTTTGATACCACGCAGCAGAACACCAACGTTCTCACCAGCACGGCCTTCGTCCAGCAGTTTGCGGAACATTTCAACGCCAGTACAGGTAGACTTAGCAGTCTCTTTGATACCAACGATTTCAACTTCTTCACCAACTTTGATGATACCGCGCTCTACACGACCGGTAACAACGGTACCACGACCGGAGATGGAGAATACGTCTTCGATAGGCAGCAGGAACGGCTTGTCAATCGCACGCTCTGGTTCTGGAATGTAAGAATCCAGGAAGCCAGCCAGTTCGATGATTTTCGCTTCCCACTCTGCTTCGCCTTCCAGCGCTTTCAGAGCAGAACCACGAACGATCGGAGTGTCGTCGCCCGGGAAATCGTACTGAGACAGAAGTTCACGAACTTCCATTTCTACCAGTTCCAGCAGCTCTTCGTCATCAACCATGTCGCATTTGTTCAGGAACACGATGATGTACGGAACGCCTACCTGACGACCCAGCAGGATGTGCTCACGAGTCTGCGGCATCGGGCCGTCAGTCGCAGCAACAACCAGGATCGCGCCGTCCATCTGCGCAGCACCGGTGATCATGTTTTTAACATAGTCGGCGTGGCCCGGGCAGTCTACGTGTGCGTAGTGGCGAGTCGGGGTGTCATATTCAACGTGAGAAGTGTTGATGGTGATACCACG
>NZ_JAOWEE010000040.1:0-446897 GCF_030334295.1 Citrobacter sp. Cf088 | reverse complement strand
GCTTGTAATCCGTTGTTCCGTGTCAGTGGAGGCGCATTATAGGGAGTTATTTCAGGCTGACAAGGGGAAATTTAAAATAACTTTCTGAGTGCGTGTTTTTTCACCAAAACAACCATTAACATGCCATAAAATAAGCAAATTGCCGTTTTTGCAGCCGCAATCACACTTCCAGGTGGCATACTAATGAATAAGAAAAAGAGTAAGGAAGAACATTCATGCCGTTAAATGCCCAACAGCTAGCCGCACAGAAAAACTTGTCCTACGTTCTGGCCGAAAAGCTGGCTCAGCGAATATTAAAAGGTGAATACGCGCCGGGCGCTATATTGCCTGGCGAAATAGAGCTGGGCGATCAGTTTGGTGTGAGTCGCACCGCGGTAAGAGAGGCGGTAAAAACGTTAACGGCAAAAGGTATGGTATTACCACGCCCACGTATCGGCACACGCGTCATGCCGCAAGCAAACTGGAACTTCCTCGATCAGGAGCTGCTCACCTGGTGGATGACGGAAGATAATTTCCCGCAGGTCATTAAACATTTTCTGGTAATGCGTATCAGTCTGGAGCCTCAGGCGTGTTTACTGGCGGCGACTATTGGTACGGCTGAACAGAAAGCGCACCTCAACACGCTGATGGAAGAGATGGTCGAGCTGAAAAGAAACTTCAGACGCGAACGCTGGATTGAGGTTGATATCGCCTGGCATGAACACATCTATGAAATGAGTGCGAATCCGTTCCTTATTTCCTTTGCATCTCTGTTCCATTCGGTTTACCAGACCTACTTTACCTCTATTACCTATAACGATGTGGTGAAACTGGATTTGCACCAGGCCATTGTCGATGCAATAGATGATAACGATGGCGATCGCGCCTTTGCTGCTTGTCAGGCATTGCTGATAGCACCGAACGTGCTACCGGATAAATAATATGTCAGAAAAGAAATCACGCAGTATGGCCGGGCTACCGTGGATAGCAGCCATGGCCTTTTTTATGCAGGCACTAGACGCCACTATCCTCAATACCGCCCTACCCGCAATAGCACATAGTCTTAACCGCTCTCCGCTCGCCATGCAGTCGGCCATAATCAGCTATACCCTGACGGTCGCGATGCTGATCCCGGTAAGTGGTTGGTTGGCAGACCGATTTGGTACCCGACGCGTCTTTATGATTGCTGTTAGCCTGTTTACGTTGGGATCGCTGGCCTGTGCGCTGTCCAGCTCCCTAAGCGAGCTGGTGATTTTCCGTGTCATTCAGGGGATCGGTGGCGCCATGATGATGCCCGTTGCCCGTCTGGCGTTATTGCGTGCCTACCCTCGCAGTGAACTGCTTCCCGTGCTTAACTTCGTCACCATGCCTGGACTTGTGGGGCCGATTTTAGGTCCGGTATTGGGCGGTGTACTGGTTACATGGGCCAGTTGGCACTGGATCTTCCTGATTAATATTCCAATTGGCATTGCCGGTATCTTCTATGCTCGCAAATATATGCCGAACTTCACCACCCCACGCCGCGGTTTTGATATGACCGGTTTCTTTCTGTTTGGTTTGAGCCTGGTGTTGTTTTCCAGCGGCGTTGAATTGTTCGGTGAGAAGCTTGTCGCTACCTGGGTCGCACTCGGTATTATTCTTGCCAGTGTGTTGTTACTACTCGCCTATATTCGCCATGCTCGTCGTCACCCAACGCCACTTATATCTCTTCCAATATTTAAGACTCGAACCTTTTCTGTTGGGATCGCCGGCAACCTCGCCACTCGCCTGGGCACAGGCTGCGTGCCCTTCTTAATGCCGCTGATGTTGCAGGTAGGCTTTGGATATCCGGCTCTGATAGCCGGTTGTATGATGGCGCCAACGGCGTTGGGTTCAATTCTGGCAAAATCCATGGTGACGCAGGTTCTGCGCAAACTCGGCTACAGGACCACATTGGTGGGTGTTACGGTTTTTATCGGCCTGATGATTGCGCAGTTCGCTTTGCAATCTCCTGCCATGCCGGTCTGGATGCTGATCCTGCCGCTGTTCATTTTAGGTATGGCGATGTCCACCCAGTTTACCTCAATGAATACTATCACTCTGGCGGATCTGACCGATGAAAACGCCAGCAGCGGCAACAGCGTATTGGCCGTTACTCAGCAGTTATCAATCAGTTTAGGGGTTGCCATCAGCGCCGCCGTTCTGCGTATCTATGAAGGTATGGAAGGAACCAATACGGTCGAGCAGTTCCACTACACCTTTATGACGATGGGCGCTATCACGGTAATATCCGCGCTGATGTTCATGCTGCTAAAAGCCAAAGATGGACGTAACCTGATCAAAGATCGGCACAAACCTAAACCGACCCCCGCTCCATCAAAACAGGAGTAAGCTGCAAACGCTGTTGTTGTAATGCGGGCTGGGCCATCCGATGGATTAATACATCGATGGCCAGTTCGCCCAATTCATCTTTTGGTTGATGTATGGTCGTCAGCGGAGGCGTCATATAGCGCGCCAGCTCGATATCATCATAACCCACCACCGCCATATCCTGCGGAATGCGCAATCCCGACTGGTACAGAGCCTGATACGCGCCAACAGCCATTGCATCATTGCCGGTAAAAACGGCCTGCGGTCGCTGTTTATGCGACAGCAACGTTTGCATAGCTTCAAAGCCGCCACCAAACTCAAAGTCACCGGTAATCTCGTAGCCTTCCGGGACAGGCAAGCCCGCCCGCTTCATTGCCGCTCGATATCCTTCCAGACGCAAACGCGCCGGGGTTTTATCCAGCGGCCCGGTGATGCAAGCAATGCGCGTAAAACCTTTTTCGATAAGATGCTGCGTGGCTAAATCCCCGCCCAGCAGGGAGTTATCCTGAATCAGATCGCTTTCACCATCAAAGGGCGACCAGTCCATCATCACGGTCGGTATAGAAGGGTAACGCTGCATTATCTCTCTGGAAGGCTGATGTGTTTCCGTGCAGAGCAGCAGCAAACCATCCACGCGTTTTTGCATTAGCGTTTCCAGATTACGGTTCATGCGCTGTTCATCGCCTTCGGTATTGCACAGCACCAGGCTGTAGCCGCGCTCAAAACAGCTACGTTCAACGCCGCGCACCAGCTCAGAATAGAAGGGATTGGTACTGGCAGTGATTAACATGCCAATCGTGCGGGTCTGGTTTAACTTGAGGCTACGCGCCAGCGCGGAGGGAGCGTAGTTAAGCGCTTTAATCGCAGCTTCTACTTTGTCAGTGACAGACTCACTGACAAAGCGATCTTTATTAATGACGTGAGAAACCGTCGACGTGGAAACACCCGCCAGGCGGGCGACGTCCTTCATTGTAGCCAAGCGTTACCTCTGTTGACTTAAAAACGCTTCTATTTCTTCGCGCCACGGAACGGAAGGCTGTGCGCCTTTACGGGTAACCGCAATCGCCGCAGCGGCATGCGCAAAACGGATCGCTTCAGGCAGTGGAGTCTCTTCCAGTAACGCTGTAATTAACGCGCCATTAAAGGTGTCTCCGGCGGCAATAGTATCAACGGCTTCCACTTTAAAACCGGGTACTCGCTGACCTTCGCCATTCACGCTGGCCCACACACCGCGACTCCCTAAGGTAATCAGTACAGTATGGATTCCTTTAGCATGCAATGCCTGCGCCGCTTTGGCCGCGTCTTCATCATTTTCAACCCGGATCCCCGTCAGCTTTTCAGCCTCGGTTTCATTCGGGGTAATAATATCTACCAGCGCCAACAGCTCGTCAGAAAGTTCACGTGCCGGAGCCGGATTTAGGGCGACCATGGTCTTATTTTGATGTGCAATCTTTGCCGCAGCCAGAACGCTTTCGATCGGCGACTCTAGCTGCATCAGTAAAGCGGACGCCTGCGCAATACGCTCATGCTGTGCTTCCACCAGCGCTGGCGAAAGAGCTGCGTTAGCTCCAGCATGAATGCCGATAACGTTCTCACCTTCACCATTCACAAAAATCAACGCAACACCGGTCGATTCCCCCGAAATTACGCTAATCGGCGCAATATCAATGTTGTCTTTGGCTAACTGTTTACGCACACTTTCGCCAATATCATCATCGCCCGTACAGGCAATGAATGCGATATTCGCGCCACTACGACCCGCAGCAACAGCCTGATTCGCGCCTTTACCGCCAAATGCGACCTGATAATGACTACCGGTTACGGTTTCACCAGGTGTCGGGAAAGAGTTAAGGTTAAGGATGTGATCGGCATTGATACTGCCAAGAACAACGAGGTTGCCTGCGGTTTTCATATTTGGTGTTCCAAGTCAAAGTGCGCCACCGGGTTAGGGTGGCGCGTGCCCTGCTTTTCTTTTTACGCTTTCATCCCCAAAACCAGATACGGGGATGGCGTATTTATGTCTCCATCAGGCCGCGAGCGACCTGAATCGGTATTACTGCTTGATGACCAGCTTCAGGTCAACCGGATATTTAGCCTGAACCTTCTCGCCTTTCAGGACTTTATCCGCAGTCTCAACGCCTTTCGCGCCGATCTGATCCGGCAACTGAGCAATGGTCGCAGCCAGTTTGCCATCATTTACTGCTTTTTCGCCATCTGGAGTGCCGTCAAATCCAACCACCATCACATCAGATTTACCCGCGGTTTGCAGTGCGCGCAGCGCACCCAGCGCCATTTCATCGTTCTGAGCAAATACGGCCTGCACATCAGGATGCGCGGTCAGCAGGTTCTGCATAACGTTCAGACCTTTAGTGCGGTCGAAGTCTGCCGGCTGACTGGCCAGGACGTTAAATTTGTGTGCCGCAACGGCCTGCTGGAAACCTTCGCCACGCTCACGCGCCGCAGAAGTACCGGCAATCCCCTGCAGTTCGATAACTTTCGCGCCTTCACCTGCTTTCTTCGCGATGTAATCACCCGCAATTTTTCCGCCCAACACGTTATCAGACGCAATGTGGCTTACCACTTCGCCTTTGGAGGCAACACGGTCAAGGGTAATAACCGGAATTTTTGCCTGGTTAGCCATCTTCACAGCATTACCAACGGCATCAGAGTCGGTTGGGTTGATCAGCAGAATTTTAGTTCCACGAACCGTTAAGTCCTGAACGTTAGCCAGCTCTTTCGCCGGGTTGTTCTGCGAGTCCAGAATCACCAGGTTGTAACCCAGCTTATCCGCCTCTTTTTGCGCCCCATCCTTCAGAGAAACAAAGAACGGGTTATTGAGGGTGGAGACCACCAGCGCAATGGTATCTTTCGCCATCGCATTCGCGCTCACGGTGGCGCTTAGCGCAACAGCAGAAACCAGGGTAGCCAGTTTTTTCATGTTCATATTTAAGATGTCCTGTAATCGTTGTTACTGCTTTTTGTTGTCTACCAGTACCGCCAGCAAAATCACCACCGCTTTGACGATCATCTGGTAATAGGAGGATACACCTAACAAATTCAACCCATTATTGAGGAAACCAAGAATCAATGCGCCGATCAGCGTCCCAACAATTCGTCCTTTACCACCCGCCAGGCTAGTTCCGCCTAATACCACCGCAGCGATAGCATCCAACTCATAGCCAGTACCTGCCGTCGGTTGCGCAGAGGAGAGGCGCGCAACTTCAATGATGCCCGCCAGCGATGCCAGCAGACCGCACAGTGAGTAAACGATAATTTTGATTTTACTGACGCTGATACCGGACAGACGCGTTGCCGCTTCGTTACCGCCCAGCGCATAGATATAACGCCCCAGACGCGTGTGGTGCAGCATGTACCACGCCGCGAGGAAGACAATCCCCATGATCCACACCGGCGTAGGGACGCCTAACGGACGACCAATCCCGAACCAGCCAAACAGATCGGCATTGTCAGTAAACCCGGTGTTTACCGGACTGCCGTTGGTGTAGACCATGGTCACACCGCGCAGCAGCAGCATCATAACCAGAGTCGCGATAAACGCCTGCACGCGACCTTTCGCTACAATCACCCCGGTTACCGCGCCAATGGCAGCGCCGAGCGCCAGGGCCGCAGCAACAGCCACCAGCGCATTGACTTCAATCCCTACAATCGAAGCCGCAACCGCACCGGTCAGCGCCAGCAAGGAACCGACGGACAGATCGATACCCGACGTCAGGATAACCAGCGTCATGCCAACCGCCATGATGGCGTTCACCGACGTTTGCTGAAGAATGTTGAACAGGTTATTAACGGTAAAAAAGTTAGGGCTCATGGTGGAAACAATCGCGATCAGCACTAACAGAGCGATGAGCGACTTTTGCTCCAGAAGCCATGCTTTAGTGAAATAACGGCGACCAGAAACAGCCTGGGTAGTCATCTTTTTTACTCCTGATTCACGCGATTAAGCTTGCCCACAGCGGCAGCCATTAATACTTCCTGAGTGGCCTGCTCGCGAGTGAATTCACCGCCGAGATGCCCTTCATGCATAACGATAATTCGATCGCTCATGCCCAATACTTCTGGCATCTCAGAAGAGACCAGAATGATACTCAGCCCATCGGCCTTAAACTGGTTGATAAGCTGATAGATTTCTTTCTTGGCCCCAACGTCAACGCCGCGCGTTGGTTCATCAAGGATCAGCACTTTTGGCCGGGTCATCAGACCGCGCGCAATCGCCACTTTCTGCTGGTTACCGCCGGAGAGCAGGCCGATAGCCTGTTCCATCGATGGCGTTTTAACATTGAACAGGCGAATAAAATCCCCTACCGCCTGCTGCTCATCTTTATGTTTAAGGCTTCCGCCTGCACGGCTGAAATAGCGCAGCGCGGTCAGTGACATATTCTCTTTCACCGACATGCCGAGCACTAAACCATCGCGTTTACGGTCTTCAGAAATATAGACGATGCCGTTAGCCAGTCCATCCTGCGGCGAACGGGTGACAACTTCATGGCCATCAAGCGTGACGTAGCCGCTGGTGCGTGGCAATGCGCCGTACAACACTTTCATCAGCTCGGTACGTCCGGCCCCCATCAGCCCCGATACGCCAAGGATCTCGCCTTTACGCAGCGTGAATGACACATCGTTTACGCCGGGACCGCACAGATTATCGACCTTCAGGCGAATATCACCCGGCGCTTTTTCCAGACGCGGGTACTGATCTTCCAGCTTACGTCCCACCATCATTTCAATCAGCGAGTCTTCGGTAAGCGATGCGACTTCACGCTCGGCAATAAACTGCCCGTCGCGGAAGACGGTTACGTCGTCGCAAATCTCGAAGATCTCTTTCATGCGGTGAGAAATATAGACAATGCCGCGTCCCTGGGATTTCAGTTCGCGAATGACGCGGAACAGGGATTCGGTTTCAGTATCGGTGAGGGCATCCGTCGGTTCATCCATAATGATGACCTTCGATTCAAAGCTCAGCACTTTAGCAATTTCGACCATCTGCTGATCGCCAATCGACAACTCACCGACCAGCCTGTCGCTTTTAAAGCGCAGATTGAGTTTGGCGAGCAGCAGATCGGCTTCGGCGTACATCTTCTTCCAGTCAATTTTGCCAAAGCGATTCACAAACTCACGACCGAGAAAAATGTTTTCAGCGATAGTGAGTTGCGGGATCAGGTTCAGCTCCTGGTGGATGATACCGATTCCGGCTTCCTGGGAGGATTTCGGGCCGTTAAAGGTGGTCTCTTTCCCCAGCCACAATAAGGAACCGGCATCACGGGTGTAGATTCCGGTCAGCACCTTCATCATGGTGGATTTACCCGCGCCGTTTTCGCCCACCAGCGCCATTACGCGGCCTGGGTAGACATTCAGCGCGGCGCCGGATAGCGCTTTTACGCCCGGGAACGCTTTATCGATCCCTTTGAGTTGCAGTAATGCGTTCATGATGGCCTCAGAACGTGACGCCAGCACAGAGAATAATATTCGCATACGGAGAACACTCTCCGCTGCGAATTACCGCCTGACTGTCTGCGGTTTGTTTTTTGAATTGTTCATGCGTGGTGTAACGAATTTCTATGGTGTTTCCCTGGTGTTGTTGCAGTTGCTCAATGTGGCTGAGCAACGTTTCGTGGAGTTGCGGATTATGTTGTTTAATTTCCGACGCGAGAATGGCCGCCTCGACCTGCATTTCACGTGTGACCACATCCAGTACCTGCATAAAAGAAGGTACGCCCTGGGTTAATGCCATATCGATACGCGTTGTGCTGTTCGGGATGGGTAAACCTGCATCACACACCACCAGCGTATCGGTATGCCCCAGACGGGAGATCACCGATGAAATTTCAGAGTTGAGAACCGTGCCTTTCTTCATTTTCTTTCCCCACTAGCGAAACGTTTCGCTGGAGATAAGTGTAGTGCGAAGAGTGGACAGAAAACCACCGCGACGTTACGAAAATGTGATCGCCATCGAAACGTTTCGCAAGGATTATCATTAGATGAAATGAAAACTGGGAGGGGCAAAACAAAACGCCCCCTTTCACGATGAAAGAGGGCGTTGATGAGATTAAATCTCAACCTGAGTACCGAGCTCAATAACCCGGTTCGGTGGGATTTCAAACTGGTCCGGCGCACGCAGCGCATTGCGCTGTAACAGCAGATACAGCTTACCGCGCAGACGCAAGTACCATGGTCGTTTGCCGACAATCAGCGACTCGTGCGACATGAAGAAGGAGGTTTCCATCATCCGGCAGCTTAAGCCTTCCAGACCGCAGCGATGGAACACTTCCTCCACGTTCGGCGTTTCGCGCCAACCGTAGCTGGCAACCACGCGCCAGAAGGTGGGCGATAACTGCTCAATCTGCACCCTACGCACGTTGTGAACATAGGGCGCATCTTCCGTGCGCAGCGTCAGCAGAATAACGCGCTCATGCAGCACCTTGTTATGTTTGAGGTTATGCAGAAGCGCAAACGGGATGACGTTCAGTGCGCGGGACATATATACAGCCGTTCCCGGCACGCGTACCGGTGGCGATTTCTCCAGAGAAGCAATCATCGCCTCCAGAGAGTTACCGTGCTCATGCATGCGACGCAGAAGACGGAAGCGTTCACTTTTCCAGGTGGTCATGATGGTGAACATCACCAGACCCAACGTCAGAGGCAGCCAACCGCCGGAAATCAGTTTATCGAGGTTCGCGGAGAACAGCGGAACATCGACGCACAAGAATGCCACCAGGATCAGGAAGACGAAGTATTTATTCCAGTGCCAGTTTTTGCGCGCCACGGTGGTCGACAAAATAGAGGTCAGCACCATCGTCCCCGTTACCGCAATCCCGTACGCCGCGGCCAGATTACTGGAGTGTTCAAAACTCACAATCACGATAACCACCGCAAAATAGAGCATCCAGTTAACGAAAGGAATGTAGATCTGGCCCGACTCCATTTCCGAGGTATGGATAATGCGCATTGGCGATAAATATCCCAAACGCACGGCCTGACGCGTCAGCGAGAAGACACCGGATATAACCGCCTGCGAAGCGATAACCGTCGCCAGCGCGGCGAGGATCAGTAGCGGGATCAACGCCCAGTCTGGCGCCAACAGGAAGAACGGGTTTTTGATCGCTTCAGGATGCTTTAACAATAGCGCCCCCTGACCAAAATAGTTCAGTACCAGTGAAGGCAACACCACAGAGAACCATGCCAGGCGAATCGGCAACTTACCGAAGTGGCCCATATCCGCATACAGCGCTTCAACACCGGTAATCGACAGCACCACCGCACCCAGCGCAATAAAAGACAACGTTTTGAATTCGAGGAAGAAATGCACCGCCCAATACGGATTTAGCGCCTGCAGTACTTCCGGATTGCCAATAATACTGCGCACGCCTAAAACCGCCAGCGTCAGGAACCACAGCAGCATAATCGGCGCAAACAGCTTACCGACCATGCCGGTACCGTGTTTTTGAATCAAAAACAGCAGGGTCAGTACGATTATCGAGAGCGGAACAATCCAGGTATCCAGTTGCGGGGCAATAATCTCCAGACCTTCAATCGCAGACATCACAGAAATGGCTGGCGTAATCACCACTTCACCATAGAAGAAGCTGCCGCCTATCAATCCCATAATGACCAGCATGGAGGTTGTTCGCGCCGAGGTATTGCGCCCGGCCAATGACATCAGCGTCAGGATCCCGCCTTCTCCGGCGTTATCTGCGCGCATGACAAACGTCAGGTATTTAATGGAGACAACAAAGATCAGCAGCCAGAAAATCAGCGAGAGAAAACCAAATACGGCATCACGTTCAACGCCAAAACCAAACTGGCCGGACAAACATTCACGAAGCGTATAAAGTGGGCTGGTACCAATATCACCGTAGACAACCCCAATGGCTGCAAGGGTAATCGCAGACAATGATTGTTTATTATCAGTGCTCATAGACTCGTCTTTCGTTTATACACATCATCTTTCAAGCCACTCCGTGTGGGCTGCATTCGTTATTCCCCCCATCCCAGGAGAAAACTCCATTGCCGCCTTGGTGCAGCTTGATTGATTTGGTGTATATATAAGAAATGTGTGCGTCGTCCCTTGGCCCACAAAAAGGCGCACAGTATGCACGATTAATCACAAAATCGTACCCCTAAATGAGACCAGATTAATCTGGCTCAAAGAAAAATAAGCGCACCTTCAGTCTATTACTGCAATGGTGTGAAGCATCTATACTCGCAGTTTATGCAGTACATTTGGCGAAAGGACGCCACTTCATTATGGCTCACCCACATTTATTAGCGGAAAGAATTTCCCGTCTGAGCAATGCGCTGGAAAAGGGACTTTATGAACGTAGCCACGCCATTCGTCTGTGTCTGCTGGCAGCACTCAGCGGCGAGAGCGTTTTCTTATTAGGCCCCCCGGGGATCGCAAAGAGCTTAATTGCCCGCCGACTGAAGTTTGCCTTCCAAAATGCACGCGCTTTTGAATACCTGATGACGCGCTTCTCTACGCCGGAAGAAGTTTTCGGCCCGCTGTCCATTCAGGCCCTTAAAGACGAAGGTCGCTATGAACGCTTAACGGCGGGCTATCTTCCTGAAGCTGAAATCGTTTTTCTCGATGAAATCTGGAAAGCAGGCCCGGCAATTCTTAACACCCTGCTGACCGCCATTAACGAACGTCACTTTCGCAACGGCGCGTATGAAGAAAAAATTCCGATGCGTCTGCTGGTGGCCGCATCCAACGAACTGCCTGAAGCCGACAGCAGCCTGGAAGCGCTGTACGACCGTATGCTGATTCGTCTGTGGCTGGATAAAGTTCAGGACAAGGCCAATTTCCGGTCCATGCTGCTAAGTCAGCAGGATGAAAGCGACAACCCGGTCCCCGCATCATTGCAGGTGACGGATGAAGAGTATCACCAGTGGCAAAAAGACATTGGCGCCATCAAGCTTCCCGATCGCGTGTTTGAGCTTATTTTCACCCTACGCCAGCAGTTGGACACGCTACCGAATGCCCCCTACGTGTCCGATCGTCGCTGGAAAAAAGCGATCCGCTTACTCCAGGCCAGCGCTTTCTTTAGCGGACGTGATGCGGTAGTACCTATCGACCTGATCCTGCTGAAAGATTGTCTGTGGTACGACGCGCAAAGCCTGAATCTGATGCAACAGCAGCTTGAAATATTGATGACCGGACACGCCTGGCAGCAGCAAGCCATGCTGACGCGCCTGGGCAGTATTGTGCAGCGCCGCATTCAACTCCAGCAGCAACAAAGCGACAAAACGGCGTTCACGGTAATCCGTCAGGGTGGCATGTTCAGTCGTCGTCCTCATTATGATTTACCACCGGAAGCTACGTCCTCAGTCGTGACATTACTGCTACAAAAGCCATTAAAGCTGCATGATATGGAAGTTATCCATATTGCTTTCGAACGCAGTGCGCTGGAACTGTGGCTAACAAAAGGCGGTGAAATCCGCGGAAAATTAAACGGGATCGGCTTTGCCCAAACGCTGAATATGGAAGTCGATAGTGCACAGCATCTGGTTGTGCGCGATGTCAGTTTACAGGGTTCTCGCCTGGCGATGCCGGGGGCTTCGCAAGAGAGTATGCCCGCAGAGATAAAACAGGAGCTTGAAGCGCTCGATAACGAGTGGCATCAGCAGCACAGCGCATTCAGCGAACAGCAAAAATGCCTGTTTATTCATAGCGACTGGTTAGGCCGCATTGAGGCCAGCCTGCAGGATGTCGGGGCGCAAATCCGCCAGGCGCAACAATGCTGACCCTTGATACACTCAACATAATGCTGGCAGTCAGCGAAGAGGCGATGATCGAAGAGATGATCGTCGCCCTGTTGGCTTCCCCAAAGATGGTGGTATTTTTTAAAAAATTTCCTCGCCTTAAAAAAGCGATCACTGACGATATTCCCCGCTGGCGCGAATCTTTGCGTAGCCGCCTCAAAGATACCCATGTGCCGCCAGAGTTGGCAGAAGAGGTCATTTGTTATCAACAAAGCCAGCTCCTCTCTCATGCGCAGTTTATCGTTCAACTACCGCAAATATTATCGCTATTGCACCGACTCCATTCGCCCTGGGCTGGGCAAGCGCAGCAACTGGTCAATGACAACAGCACCTTTACGCCCGCCCTACATACGCTTTTTCTCCAGCGCTGGCGCCTGAGCCTGGTGGTGCAAACCACAACGCTGAATCAGCAACTGCTGGAAGAAGAGCGCGAGCATTTGCTCAGTGAAGTACAGGAACGGATGACCCTTAGCGGACAACTGGAACCCGTTCTGGCGGAAAATGACAACGCTGCAGGCCGGTTGTGGGATATGAGCGCGGGCCAAATCAAGCGAGGTGATTATCAGTTGATGGTGAAATACGGTGAATTTCTGACGCAACAACCCGAACTCCAGCGCCTGGCCGAGCAGTTAGGTCGTTCCAGAGAGGCGAAATCCGTGCCGCGTAAAGATGCGCCAATGGAAACCTTCCGTACCCTGGTGCGCGAACCGGCAACCGTCCCGGAGCAGGTGGATGGCATCCAGCAAAGTGACGATATCCTGCGCCTGCTACCGCCAGAACTGGCCACGTTGGGCATTACCGAACTGGAATACGAGTTCTACCGACGGCTGGTGGAAAAGCAACTGCTGACCTACCGCCTGCACGGCGAAGCATGGCGTGAGAAGGTAACAGAACGTCCGGTGGTGCATCAGGATTTTGACGAGCAGCCGCGCGGACCTTTTATCGTCTGCGTTGATACATCAGGATCGATGGGCGGGTTTAATGAGCAGTGTGCGAAAGCCTTTTGCCTGGCGCTAATGCGCGTCGCCCTTGCCGATAACCGACGTTGTTTCATTATGCTGTTTTCAACAGAAGTGGTGCGCTATGAGCTTTCCGGTCCGGAGGGCATCGAACAGGCGATCCGCTTTTTAAGTCAACGCTTTCGTGGTGGCACTGATATTGCCAGCTGTTTTCGCGCCATTATTGAACGCATGCAGGGTCGGGAATGGTTTGATGCCGATGCGGTGGTTATCTCAGATTTTATCGCTCAGCGATTACCCGATGAAGTCGTCAGCAAAGTGGGGGAATTACAGCGGGTGCACCAGCACCGTTTTCATGCGGTAGCGATGTCAGCACATGGCAAACCCGGCATCATGCGCATTTTCGATCATATCTGGCGCTTTGATACCGGGATGCGAAACCGCCTGCTCAGGCGCTGGCGGCGTTAATTGTTATAGCAGAGAAGCGACGCTTTCACGTACCTGGGCCGGCCATACGCCACACTGAACCTGGCCAATGTGCGGTAATTGCAGCAACAGCATGGTCAGACGCGACTGCCCAATCCCCCCACCAATCGTCTGCGGCATTTCACCACGCAACAGCGCCTGGTGCCATTCCAGACTCAGGCGATCTTCATCACCGGTCAAAGACAGCTGGTGTTTCAGAGCGTCAGCATCCACACGGATCCCCATAGAAGACAGCTCAAACGCATCTTCCAGAACCGGGTTCCAGACCAGAATATCACCGTTCAGACCGGCATGACCCAGCTCAGACGCTGAACTCCAGTCATCATAATCCGGCGCGCGTACATCATGACGGTGACCGTCACTAAGTTTACCGCCGATCCCCACCAGGAATACCGCGCCCAGCTCTTTAGCGATCGCACGTTCACGACCTTTTGCGTCAAGATCCGGATAACGAGATAACAGCTCCTGGCTATGAACAAAGTGGATCTGCTCTGGCAGGAACGGTGTCAGACCAAACTCTTTGCTAACCGCAGCTTCGGTGGCCTTAATTCCCGCCCAGATAGCCTCTACTGTGCTTTTCAGAGTGGAGAATTGACGCTCACCGTCGCCCATCACGCGCTCCCAGTCCCACTGGTCAACGTACACTGAGTGCAGCGGAGAGAGGCGATCTTCATCGGGACGCAGGGCTTTCATATGCGTGTACAGCCCCTCGCCTGCGCTAAAGTCGTGTTGTCCTAACGTTTGACGCTTCCACTTAGCCAGTGAATGAACCACTTCGAATTGAGCGTCTGGCAATGCTTTAACCTTCACCTGCACCGCTTTTTCACAGCCCGACAAGTTATCCTGCGTGCCATCTCCAACGCGGCTGAGGATCGGAGCCTGAACTTCGATCAGACCTAAACGCTCTTCCAGCTGGCGAGAAAAATGAGATTTTACGAAGCTAATTTGACGTTGTTTGGCAATGTAAGCGGTTTTCATTATGTGTACTCCTGTGTCCTGTTGCCTATGATTAAGCAACAGAATGGAGGTAATATTCAATAATCAACAAACAAAAAGCCGACTTCGATTTTGATTCGTTAAAATTAACGTCTAAAATAGAGGGAATCATTAATCTACATAAGAAAAACCTATGGAAAATTATCAGATCGACAATCTGGACCGCGGCATTCTTGATGCCCTGATGGAAAATGCCCGTACAGCCTACGCAGAATTAGCCAAACAGTTCGGCGTCAGCCCAGGAACAATTCACGTTCGCGTAGAAAAGATGAAGCAGGCCGGGATTATTACTGGCGCGCGGATTGATGTTAGTCCCAAACAATTGGGTTACGACGTCGGCTGCTTTATCGGCATCATTCTGAAAAGCGCGAAAGACTATCCGTCAGCACTTGCAAGACTGGAAAGCCTCGATGAAGTGACCGAAGCGTATTACACCACCGGGCACTACAGCATCTTTATTAAGGTAATGTGCAAATCGATCGACGCGTTGCAGCAGGTACTTATCAACAAGATCCAAACAATTGACGAAATTCAGTCCACTGAAACCCTGATCGTCTTGCAGAACCCGATTATGCGTACCATCAAGCCATGATCGGTTTTTTTAATCCCCTATTTTTCCACAGGTAGATCCCAGCTCGCACACAGCGTACAATACGCCCTCTTTATAAAGGTGGGCGATCATGGCAGACATCACTCTTATCAGCGGTAGTACGCTTGGCAGTGCGGAATATGTAGCAGAGCATCTGGCTGAAAAGCTGGACGACGCCGGTTTTTCCAGCGAAATACTGCATGGGCCAATGCCTGAAGAGGTTCCGACTGACGGGATCTGGCTGATTATCAGCTCCACACACGGAGCAGGAGACATTCCTGACAACCTGCAGCCTTTATATGATGCCTTACGCGAGCAGAAACCGAACCTGTCACAAGTGCACTTTGGTGCAATCGGGATCGGCAGTCGTGAATATGACACCTTTTGCGGCGCAATCGACAAGCTGGAAGCCGAATTGAAGGCCTGTGGGGCAAAACAGATCGGCGAAACACTCAGGATCAACGTACTGGAACATGAAATTCCGGAAGATCCGGCTGAAATTTGGCTGGGATCGTGGCATCCGTTGCTCAGAGATTTGTAAAGATCGTACTTTTTTATGTGGATAACTCTGGTTAAAAGCTTGGATCAACCGGTAGTTATCCCAAGAACAACCGTTGTTCAGTTTTTGAGTTGTGTATAACCCTTCATTCTGATCCCAGCTTATACGGACCAGGATCACCGATCATTCACAGCTAATGATCCTCAGCAACCTGTTGATCTTACTTAAAGGATCGCCCTTATCCACAGAAAGGTGCGATCCTAATAAGAGATCACAATAAAACAGATCTCTAAATAAAAAGATCTTCTTTTTAATACCCAGGATCCCAGGTCTTTCTCCATCGACTAAAGTTGAGTAGAATCCACGGCCCGGGCTTCAATCCATTTTCACACCGCGTTATGCGAGGCAATCACCATGTTTTATCAGGATCCTTTTGACGTCATCATCATTGGCGGGGGTCATGCAGGCACCGAGGCCGCAATGGCCGCGGCGCGAATGGGTCAACAGACTCTGCTTTTGACACACAATATCGACACTCTGGGACAGATGAGCTGCAACCCGGCGATCGGCGGTATTGGGAAGGGACACCTGGTAAAAGAAGTGGATGCGCTTGGTGGGTTGATGGCAAAAGCGATCGACCATGCGGGTATCCAGTTTAGGATACTAAACGCCAGCAAAGGGCCTGCCGTTCGTGCTACTCGCGCTCAGGCCGATCGTGTGCTCTATCGCCAGGCGGTACGTACAGCACTGGAGAATCAACCCAACCTGATGATCTTCCAACAGGCGGTTGAAGATCTGATTGTTGAAAACGATCGTGTCGTAGGCGCGGTAACCCAAATGGGACTGAAGTTCCGTGCCAAAGCGGTCGTGTTAACCGTGGGGACTTTCCTCGACGGCAAAATTCATATTGGTCTGGACAACTACAGCGGTGGCCGCGCTGGCGATCCGCCGTCTATTCCGCTGTCACGTCGTCTGCGTGAACTGCCGCTGCGCGTCAGTCGCCTGAAAACCGGTACACCGCCGCGAATCGATGCGCGCACGATTGATTTCAGCGTGCTCGGCCAGCAAAACAGCGATAACCCGATGCCGGTCTTCTCATTCCTGGGCGATGCTTCTCAACATCCGCGCCAGATGCCGTGTTACATCACGCATACCAATGAAAAAACCCATGATGTGATCCGTAATAACCTCGATCGTAGCCCGATGTACGCAGGCGTGATCGAAGGTATCGGCCCACGCTATTGCCCGTCGATCGAAGACAAAGTAATGCGCTTTGCCGATCGTAACCAACATCAGATCTTCCTCGAACCGGAAGGACTGACGTCTAACGAAATTTACCCGAATGGCATCTCCACCAGCCTGCCGTTCGATGTGCAGATGCAAATTGTCCGTTCCATGCAGGGGATGGAAAATGCCAGAATCGTCCGTCCTGGCTACGCGATTGAGTATGATTTCTTCGATCCGCGCGACCTGAAACCTACTCTGGAAAGCAAATTCATCCAGGGTCTGTTCTTTGCTGGTCAGATCAACGGTACGACCGGTTATGAAGAAGCTGCCGCGCAAGGGATGCTGGCTGGTTTGAACGCCGCACGCTTATCTGCTGACAAAGACGGCTGGGCGCCGCGCCGCGATCAGGCTTATCTTGGTGTGCTGGTGGACGATCTGTGTACGCTGGGCACCAAAGAACCGTACCGCATGTTCACCTCACGCGCGGAATACCGTTTGATGCTGCGCGAAGATAACGCCGACCTGCGTCTGACCGAAATTGGTCGTGAGCTGGGACTGGTGGACGATGAGCGTTGGGCTCGCTTCAACGAGAAGCTGGAGCGTATTGAACAAGAACGCCAGCGTCTCAAATCAACCTGGGTGAATCCGTTAGCGGAGTCCGCTGCAGAAGTGAATGCTCACCTGGCGACACCTCTGTCACGTGAAGCGAGCGGTGAAGATCTGCTGCGTCGCCCGGATATGACCTATGCTCAGTTGACCTCTTTATCTGCGTTTGCACCTGCGCTTGATGATGCTCAGGCCGCGGAACAGGTTGAAATTCAGGTGAAATACGAAGGATATATCGCCCGTCAGCAGGAAGAGATCGAGAGACAACAGCGTAATGAGAACACCTTGTTGCCTGCAACGCTGGATTATCGTCAGGTCTCCGGCTTGTCGAATGAGGTCATTGCCAAACTGAACGATCACAAACCGGTATCGATCGGCCAGGCATCGCGTATTTCCGGCGTAACACCTGCCGCCATCTCCATTCTGCTGGTATGGCTGAAAAAACAAGGTATGCTGCGTCGCAGCGCTTGATATCACTTTTTGGCGGGAGTGCTTCGTTTACCCGCCCTACAAATTTGTCGGCCCGATAAGCGACAGCGCGTCGGGCAATAGATTATTTACAGGTAACGACCGTGCTCAACAAACTCTCTCGTCTGCTGGCAGATGCCGGTATTTCTCTTACCGATCACCAGAAAAATCAGCTGATTGCGTATGTCGATATGCTGCATAAATGGAACAAAGCGTACAACCTGACGTCGGTGCGTGATCCCAACGAAATGCTGGTGCGCCATATTCTGGACAGCATTGTCGTCGCGCCGTACCTGAAGGGCGAGCGTTTTATCGATGTCGGCACTGGTCCGGGCCTGCCGGGAATCCCTCTCTCCATCGTACGTCCTGAAGCGCATTTCACACTGCTGGATAGCCTGGGAAAACGCGTTCGTTTCTTGCGCCAGGTGCAGCATGAGCTTGCGCTTACTAACATCACTCCAGTGCAAAGTCGCGTTGAAGAATTCCCTTCAGAGCCGCCGTTTGATGGGGTGATTAGCCGTGCTTTCGCGTCACTCAATGATATGGTGAGCTGGTGCCATCATTTGCCTGGTCAGGAAGGGCGCTTTTATGCGCTAAAAGGGCAGTTGCCTGAAGATGAAATTGCCTCGTTGCCTGCAGAATTCAGCGTCGAGTCGGTCGAAAAATTACGCGTTCCGCAACTGGATGGTGAACGTCATCTGGTGGTTATTAAGCCAAACAAAATTTAATTTTTATCAAAAAAAATAGAAAAAAAACGGTTCTTTGGGTGTTAAAAGTCATAAGGAATAGTGTGGTTAAATGTCGTTACATTTCACTAATGCCTTACGGTTTTGCATCATAACTATAACGTACCGTTTTTTGTTAAAAGTGAAACAAGTCAGCTGTGAAAATATCAGCCTGCTAAAAATAGAATCAAAGAATCACCGCTCGTGTTAATTTTTTATTATAAATGTCAATGGGTGGTTTTTTTGTTGTTATTCGCTATTTTTAAAACAGTAACGAATTTTAGGCTTAAATATCAAAAAGTTGAAATGGCATCATTTGCCAAGTAAATAAATAGTGCTGGGGCGAATATGCTTAATATGTGATCTGGTGCACGCTTTGCAGCCAGTGTTTACGCGGCTTTTGCAGTTTTGCATGATCGTTCACAGTTTGCATAAAAGTGATAAATGTGGCGTAGCGAAAAATATTTAAACATTTATTCACTTTTTAGCTACTTATTGTTTGAAATCGAGAAGGCGCACCGTATAATTTGACCGCTTTTTGATGCTTGACTCTAAGCCATAAAGAACGTTTTATACGACACGCGGCATACCTCGAAGGGAGCAGGAGTAAAAACGTGATGTCTATGTCGCTCTTGAGTCGAAACGTTGCTCGTAAGCTTTTGCTCACACAGTTTCTGGCGGTAATAGCAAGTGGACTGCTATTTAGCCTCAAAGACCCTTTCTGGGGCATCTCCGCATTGTGCGGTGGATTGGCAGTGTTACTGCCTAATGTGTTGTTTATGATATTTGCCTGGCGTCACCAGGCACATACACCAGCTAAAGGCCGAGTAGCCTGGACGTTCGCTTTCGGCGAAGCCTTCAAGGTATTAGCTATGCTGGTGTTGTTGGTGGTGGCGTTGGCTGTTTTGAAAGCGGTATTCATGCCGCTGATCGTTACGTGGGTTTTGGTGCTGGTGGTTCAGATACTGGCGCCGGCTGTAATTAACAACAAAGGGTAAAGGCATCATGGCTTCAGAAAATATGACGCCGCAGGATTACATAGGACACCATCTGAATAACCTTCAGTTGGACCTACGTACATTCTCGCTGGTGGATCCGCACAACCCCCCAGCCACCTTCTGGACGCTCAATATTGACTCCATTTTCTTCTCGGTGGTTCTGGGTCTGTTGTTCCTGCTTATGTTCCGTAGCGTAGCCAAAAAGGCGACCAGCGGCGTACCAGGTAAATTTCAGACTGCGATTGAGCTGGTAATCGGCTTTGTGCATGGTAGCGTGAAAGACATGTACCATGGCAAAAGCAAGCTGATTGCTCCGCTGGCCCTGACGATTTTCGTCTGGGTATTCCTGATGAACTTGATGGATTTGCTGCCTATCGACCTGCTGCCGTACATCGGTGAGCATATCTTTGGCCTACCGGCTCTGCGTGTGGTTCCGTCTGCTGACGTGAACATCACCCTGTCGATGGCGCTGGGCGTATTTATCCTCATTCTGTTCTACAGCATCAAAATGAAAGGCATCGGTGGCTTCGCGAAAGAGTTGACGCTGCAGCCGTTCAATCACTGGGCGTTCATCCCTGTCAACTTAATCCTTGAAGGGGTAAGCCTGCTGTCCAAACCAATCTCACTTGGTCTGCGACTGTTCGGTAACATGTACGCTGGTGAGCTGATTTTCATTCTGATTGCTGGTCTGTTGCCGTGGTGGTCACAGTGGATCCTGAATGTGCCGTGGGCCATTTTCCACATACTGATTATCACGCTGCAAGCCTTCATATTTATGGTTCTGACGATTGTCTATCTGTCGATGGCATCTGAAGAGCATTAATTTACCAACACTACTACGTTTTAACTGAAACAAACTGGAGACTGTCATGGAAAACCTGAATATGGATCTGCTGTACATTGCTGCCGCTGTGATGATGGGTCTGGCGGCAATCGGTGCTGCGATCGGTATCGGCATCCTCGGGGGTAAATTCCTGGAAGGCGCAGCGCGTCAACCGGATCTGATTCCTCTGCTGCGTACTCAGTTCTTTATCGTTATGGGTCTGGTGGATGCAATCCCAATGATCGCTGTAGGTCTGGGTCTGTACGTGATGTTTGCTGTCGCGTAGTAAGCGTTGCTTGAATTAAGAGCAATATCAGAACGTTAACTAGATAGAGGCATTGTGCTGTGAATCTTAACGCAACAATCCTCGGCCAGGCCATCGCGTTTGTCCTGTTCGTTCTGTTCTGCATGAAGTACGTATGGCCGCCTTTAATGGCTGCCATCGAAAAACGTCAAAAAGAAATTGCTGACGGCCTTGCTTCTGCAGAACGAGCACATAAGGATCTTGACCTTGCAAAGGCCAGCGCGACCGACCAGCTGAAAAAAGCGAAGGCGGAAGCTCAGGTAATCATCGAGCAGGCGAACAAACGCCGTGCTCAGATCCTGGACGAAGCTAAAACTGAAGCAGAGCAGGAACGTACTAAAATCGTGGCACAGGCGCAGGCGGAAATTGAAGCCGAGCGTAAACGTGCTCGCGAAGAGCTGCGTAAGCAAGTTGCTATCCTGGCTGTTGCTGGCGCCGAGAAGATCATCGAACGTTCCGTGGATGAAGCTGCTAATAGCGACATCGTGGACAAACTTGTCGCTGAACTGTAAGGAGGGAGGGGCTGATGTCTGAATTTGTTACGGTAGCTCGCCCCTACGCCAAAGCAGCTTTTGACTTTGCCGTTGAGCACCAAAGCGTTGACCGTTGGCAGGATATGCTGATGTTTGCCGCTGAGGTGACAAAAAACGAACAAATGGCAGAGCTTCTCTCTGGCGCGCTGGCGCCGGAAACGCTCGCTGAGTCGTTTATCGCCGTATGCGGTGAGCAACTGGACGAAAGCGGCCAAAACCTGATTCGGGTAATGGCTGAAAATAACCGTCTGAATGCGCTCCCGGATGTTTTTGAGCAGTTTATTCACCTGCGTGCAGCCAGTGAGGCTATCTCTGAGGTAGAAGTTACTTCTGCCAATGCACTGAGTGATGAACAGCTTAAGAAGATTAGCGCAGCGATGGAAAAACGTCTGTCACGCAAAGTTAAGCTGAATTGCAAAATCGATAAGTCTGTAATGGCAGGCGTAATCATCCGAGCGGGTGATATGGTCATTGATGGCAGCGTACGCGGCCGTCTTGAACGCCTTGCAGACGTCTTGCAGTCTTAAGGGGACTGGAGCATGCAACTGAATTCCACCGAAATCAGCGAACTGATCAAGCAGCGCATTGCTCAGTTCAATGTTGTGAGCGAAGCTCACAACGAAGGTACTATTGTTTCTGTAAGTGACGGTGTTATCCGCATTCACGGCCTGGCCGATTGTATGCAGGGTGAGATGATTTCCCTGCCGGGTAACCGTTACGCTATCGCACTGAACCTGGAGCGCGACTCCGTAGGTGCAGTTGTGATGGGGCCATACGCTGACCTCGCCGAAGGCATGAAGGTTAAGTGTACGGGTCGTATTCTGGAAGTTCCGGTTGGCCGTGGCCTGCTGGGTCGTGTGGTGAACACTCTGGGTTCCCCGATTGACGGTAAAGGTCCGGTTGATAACGATGGCTTCTCGCCAATCGAAGTTATCGCACCAGGCGTAATCGAACGTCAGTCCGTCGACCAGCCAGTACAGACCGGTTATAAATCTGTTGATGCCATGATCCCAATCGGTCGTGGCCAGCGTGAGCTGATCATCGGTGACCGTCAGACAGGTAAAACCGCGATGGCAATCGATGCCATCATCAACCAGCGTGATTCCGGCATCAAATGTGTGTACGTGGCTATCGGCCAGAAAGCGTCCACCATTTCTAACGTGGTTCGTAAACTGGAAGAACACGGCGCACTGTCCAACACCATCGTTGTTGTGGCGACCGCGTCTGAATCTGCTGCACTGCAATACCTGGCGCCATATGCCGGTTGCGCAATGGGTGAATACTTCCGTGACCGCGGTGAAGATGCACTGATCGTTTACGATGACCTGTCTAAACAGGCTGTTGCTTACCGTCAGGTTTCCCTGCTGCTGCGTCGTCCACCAGGACGTGAAGCATTCCCGGGCGACGTATTTTACCTCCACTCCCGTCTGCTGGAACGCGCATCCCGCGTAAACGCGGAATACGTTGAGAAGTTCACCAATGGTGAAGTTAAAGGTAAAACTGGCTCCCTGACCGCTCTGCCGATTATCGAAACCCAGGCGGGTGACGTTTCTGCGTTCGTTCCGACCAACGTAATTTCTATTACCGATGGTCAGATCTTCCTGGAAACCAACCTATTTAACTCCGGTATTCGTCCGGCAGTTAACCCGGGTATCTCCGTATCTCGTGTTGGTGGTGCAGCGCAGACCAAGATCATCAAGAAACTGTCCGGTGGTATTCGTACCGCACTGGCGCAGTATCGTGAACTGGCAGCGTTTTCTCAGTTCGCTTCCGACCTGGATGAAGCTACTCGTAAGCAGCTGAGCCACGGTCAGAAAGTAACTGAACTGCTGAAGCAGAAACAGTATGCGCCAATGTCTGTTGCACAGCAGGGTGTGGTGCTGTTTGCGGCTGAACGCGGTTACCTCGAAGATGTGGAACTGGCGAAAATCGGTAGCTTCGAAGCCGCTCTGCTGGCTTACGTTGACCGTGACCACGCTCCGCTGATGCAAGAGATCAACCAGTCCGGTGGCTATAACGATGAAATCGAAGGCAAGCTGAAAGCTATCCTCGATTCCTTCAAGGCAACCCAGTCCTGGTAACGTCTGGCGGTCTGCTTTAGGGTGGACCGCAAGGCATTGAGGAGAAGCTCATGGCCGGCGCAAAAGAGATACGTAGTAAGATCGCAAGCGTCCAGAACACGCAGAAGATCACTAAAGCGATGGAGATGGTCGCCGCTTCCAAAATGCGTAAATCGCAGGATCGCATGGCGGCCAGCCGTCCTTATGCAGAGACCATGCGCAAAGTGATTGGTCACCTTGCGAATGGTAATCTGGAATATAAGCACCCTTACCTGGAAGAACGCGACGTTAAACGCGTGGGCTACCTGGTGGTGTCGACCGACCGTGGTCTGTGCGGTGGCTTGAACATTAACCTGTTCAAAAAGCTGCTGGCGGATATGAAAACATGGTCCGATAAAGGCGTTCAGTGCGATATCGCAATGATCGGCTCTAAGGGCGTGTCTTTCTTTAACTCCGTTGGCGGTAATGTGATTGCTCAGGTAACCGGTATGGGGGATAACCCTTCCCTGTCCGAACTGATCGGTCCGGTTAAAGTGATGCTGCAGGCCTACGATGAAGGTCGCCTGGACAGACTGTACGTTGTCAGCAACAAATTTATTAACACCATGTCTCAGACGCCAACCATCACCCAACTGCTGCCTCTGCCGGCATCAGATGATGATGAATTGAAGCGTAAATCCTGGGATTACCTGTATGAGCCAGACCCGAAAGCGCTGCTGGATACCCTGCTGCGTCGTTATGTCGAGTCTCAGGTTTATCAGGGCGTGGTAGAAAACCTGGCCAGCGAGCAGGCCGCACGTATGGTGGCGATGAAAGCCGCGACCGACAATGGCGGCAGCCTGATTAAAGAGCTGCAGTTGGTATACAACAAAGCTCGTCAGGCCAGCATTACTCAGGAACTCACCGAAATCGTCGGTGGTGCATCCGCGGTATAACCAGGTTAATTCGTAGAGGATTCAAGATGGCTACTGGAAAAATTGTCCAGGTAATCGGCGCCGTGGTTGACGTCGAATTCCCTCAGGATGCCGTACCGCGCGTGTACGATGCTCTTGAGGTTATGAATGGTAAAGAGAGCCTGGTGCTGGAAGTTCAGCAGCAGCTCGGCGGCGGTATCGTACGTACCATCGCCATGGGTTCTTCTGACGGTCTGCGTCGTGGTCTGGAAGTTAAAGACCTCGAGCACCCGATCGAAGTCCCGGTAGGTAAAGCAACGCTGGGTCGTATCATGAACGTCCTGGGTCACCCGATCGACATGAAAGGCGATATCGGTGAAGAAGAGCGTTGGGCTATCCACCGTGCAGCACCTTCCTACGAAGAGCTGTCAAGCTCTCAGGAACTGCTGGAAACTGGTATCAAAGTTATCGACCTGATGTGTCCGTTCGCTAAGGGCGGTAAAGTTGGTCTGTTCGGTGGTGCGGGTGTAGGTAAAACCGTAAACATGATGGAGCTGATCCGTAACATCGCGATCGAACACTCCGGTTACTCCGTGTTTGCGGGCGTAGGTGAACGTACTCGTGAGGGTAACGACTTCTACCACGAAATGACCGACTCCAACGTTCTGGACAAAGTATCCCTGGTATATGGCCAGATGAACGAGCCGCCGGGAAACCGTCTGCGTGTTGCGCTGACCGGTCTGACCATGGCTGAGAAGTTCCGTGACGAAGGTCGTGACGTTCTGCTGTTCGTTGATAACATCTATCGTTACACCCTGGCCGGTACAGAAGTATCTGCACTGCTGGGTCGTATGCCATCAGCGGTAGGCTACCAGCCGACCCTGGCGGAAGAGATGGGTGTTCTGCAGGAACGTATCACCTCCACCAAAACCGGTTCTATCACCTCCGTTCAGGCGGTATACGTACCAGCGGATGACTTGACTGACCCATCCCCAGCAACCACCTTTGCTCACTTGGATGCAACCGTGGTACTGAGCCGTCAGATCGCATCTCTGGGTATCTACCCGGCAGTTGACCCGCTGGACTCCACCAGCCGTCAGCTGGATCCGCTGGTTGTTGGTCAGGAACACTACGACACCGCGCGTGGCGTACAGTCCCTGCTGCAGCGTTATCAGGAACTGAAAGACATCATCGCCATCCTGGGTATGGATGAACTGTCTGAAGAAGATAAACTGGTGGTAGCACGCGCACGTAAGATTCAGCGCTTCCTGTCCCAGCCGTTCTTCGTTGCGGAAGTATTCACCGGTTCTCCGGGCAAATACGTTTCCCTGAAAGACACCATCCGTGGCTTTAAAGGCATCATGGAAGGCGAATACGACCACCTGCCAGAGCAGGCGTTCTACATGGTTGGTTCTATCGACGAAGCCGTGGAAAAAGCCAAAAAACTTTAACGCCTTAATCGGAGGGTGATATGGCAATGACTTACCACCTGGACGTCGTCAGCGCAGAGCAACAAATGTTCTCTGGTCTGGTCGAGAAAATCCAGGTAACGGGTAGTGAAGGTGAACTGGGTATTTTCCCGGGTCACGCACCGCTGCTCACCGCCATTAAGCCTGGTATGATCCGCATCGTTAAACAGTTCGGTCATGAAGAGTTTATCTACCTGTCCGGCGGCATTCTCGAAGTGCAGCCTGGCAGCGTGACCGTTCTGGCTGATACCGCGATTCGCGGACAGGATCTCGATGAAGCGAGAGCCCTGGAAGCGAAGCGTAAGGCTGAAGAGCACATCAAGAGCTCTCATGGTGACGTGGATTACGCTCAGGCATCTGCGGAACTGGCCAAAGCGATCGCGAAACTGCGCGTAATCGAGTTGACCAAAAAAGCGATGTAACACCGGCTTGAAAAGCACAAAGGCCAGTCTGGTTTCCAGGCTGGCTTTTTTTGCTTTTGCTGCAAGAACATTTAAATTGAAAGCTGTTTTGTGATTTAGATCATAAAAATATTGATTGGCTAAAAAATGCGGCGTAGACTCTTTTTATGTGATGTATGTCACATAATAAAATCAGATAAAAAGAGATGCCAACATGAAATTACTCAATAAAATCATCGCCATGTTCAGCAATATGAGCTTTTAGACTTTACCTGCCTGTACTGTGGCGCGATGCTTGATATGGTTTATCAGTCAGCGCCACTTGTTGTTATAAATCCCCTCCCCTACTCTTCTCCCTCAACTTTTTATTTCGCGTACGCATTTTCGGTTTCTCACTGAATCACATAAATAAAATCGGGCTTTGCATGTGTAACTCTTTATTCATGCGGTGAAAAAATAGCAAAAACATTAACCTAAGGCTTTAATAAGAGCAGTCCCCAGGTTTTTGGCAGACAAAAGACACTGATTTAGACGAAAATAGTGAGTTATCAGATGGGGAATTACCCCTGTTGAACGTTTTATCTTCGGTCCATTTCACGATGAAAAAAATGTAGTATTTTCAATGTGAAACGGTATAAATTCGTTCTCAAATTACAGTCAGGACGTGTATGTTGAATAAAGCTATGAGCGTCGTGATCCTTGCCGCAGGCAAAGGCACGCGTATGTATTCCGATCTCCCTAAAGTGCTGCATACCCTCGCAGGAAAACCGATGGTTCAGCATGTCATTGATGCTGCTAATGAATTAGGTGCGACTCACGTACATCTGGTCTACGGGCACGGTGGTGATTTGCTCAAGCAGACGCTGAAAGATGGCAATCTGAACTGGGTTCTGCAGGCGGAACAGTTGGGTACCGGCCATGCAATGCAGCAGGCGGCGCCATTCTTTGGTGATGATGAAGACATTTTAATGCTCTATGGCGATGTGCCGCTGATCTCTACCGATACCTTACGTCGCCTGCGTGAAGCCAAACCGCAGGGCGGCATTGGCTTGCTAACGGTAAAACTTGATGACCCAACCGGTTATGGCCGAATTACCCGCGATAACGGCAATGTCACGGGTATCGTTGAGCATAAAGATGCTACCGACGAGCAGCGTCAAATCCAGGAAATAAACACTGGTATCCTGATTGCCAACGGCGCTGACATGAAGCGTTGGCTGTCTAAACTGACCAACAACAACGTGCAGGGTGAATACTACATCACCGATATCATCGCGATGGCGTATCAGGAAGGACGTGAAATTGCTGCAGTACATCCGGCACGCATTAGCGAAACTGAAGGGGTGAATAACCGTCTTCAGCTATCCCGACTGGAACGTGTTTATCAGTCCGAGCAGGCAGAAAAACTGCTGCTGGCAGGCGTGATGCTGCGCGATCCGGCACGTTTTGATCTTCGCGGTACGCTTATTCACGGGCGCGATGTTGAAATTGATACTAACGTTATCATTGAAGGTAACGTAACCGTTGGGGATCGCGTCAAGATTGGCGCCGGTTGCATCATCAAAAACAGCGTGATTGGTGAGGGTTGCGAGCTTAGCCCATACAGTGTGGTGGAAGATGCCCATCTGGAAGCCGCTTGCACCATTGGTCCATTCGCACGTCTGCGCCCGGGTGCTGAGCTGCAGGAAGGCGCACACGTGGGTAACTTCGTCGAAATGAAAAAAGCGCGTCTGGGTAAAGGCTCCAAAGCCGGTCATTTGACCTACCTGGGCGATGCGGAAATTGGCGATAACGTGAATATCGGCGCGGGTACGATTACCTGCAACTACGATGGCGCCAATAAGTTTAAAACCATTATTGGTGATGATGTGTTTGTGGGTTCTGATACTCAGCTGGTGGCGCCTGTCACCGTGGGTAAAGGTGCAACGATCGCCGCCGGAACCACCGTAACGCGTAATGTCGCCGATAACGAACTGGTATTAAGCCGTGTACCTCAGGTCCATAAACAGGGCTGGCAGCGTCCGGTGAAGAAGAAGTAAGTGATTTTTGCCGGATGGCGGCCTACGTGCGGTGACGTTCTGTAGGCCTGATAAGCGTAAGCGCCATCAGGCACACAAGAGATGAGGGGATAACATAATCCTCCGCTCAACAAGCAGTACCATAAAAATAACCCCACTCTCTACAAGGCTCGGGGCGCCCGAAATGGGCAAATACAGGTCAGCGACAACGACAGGCATAATGCCTAAATTCGGAATCAAAAAATATGTGTGGAATTGTTGGCGCTATCGCGCAGCGTGATGTAGCTGAAATCCTTCTCGAAGGTTTACGTCGTCTGGAATATCGTGGTTATGACTCTGCTGGTCTGGCCGTCGTCGATGCTGAAGGTAACATGACCCGTCTGCGTCGTCTGGGTAAAGTGCAGATGCTGACTGCTGCTGCGGAAGAACATCCGTTGCATGGTGGTACAGGTATCGCTCACACCCGCTGGGCGACACACGGTGAACCTTCAGAAGCGAACGCGCATCCCCATGTTTCTGAACACATTGTTGTGGTGCATAACGGCATCATTGAAAACCATGAACCACTGCGTGAGCTGTTGAAAACGCGTGGCTATACCTTTGTTTCTGAAACCGACACCGAAGTGATTGCTCACCTGGTGCACTGGGAACTGGAACAGGGTGGAACGCTGCGTGAAGCCGTGCTGCGTACTATTCCGCAGCTGCGCGGTGCCTACGGCACGGTGATCATGGATACCCGTAATCCGCAAACCCTGCTGGCGGCCCGTTCTGGTAGCCCGCTGGTGATTGGTCTGGGTATGGGCGAAAACTTCATCGCTTCCGATCAGCTGGCGCTGCTGCCGGTAACCCGTCGCTTCATCTTCCTGGAAGAGGGTGACATCGCGGAAGTGACTCGTCGTTCTGTCTCTATTTTCGACAAGTCTGGCGCAGAAGTTAAACGTCAGGATATCGAATCGAATCTGCAGTATGACGCGGGCGAAAAAGGTATTTATCGCCACTACATGCAGAAAGAGATCTACGAACAGCCGAACGCGATTAAAAATACGCTGACCGGGCGCATTAGCCACGGTGAAGTGGATTTAAGCGAGCTGGGGTCGCGTGCCAACGAGCTGCTGTCTCAGGTTGAGCATATCCAGATTATCGCCTGCGGTACGTCGTACAACTCCGGTATGGTATCCCGTTACTGGTTTGAATCGCTGGCGGGTATTCCTTGTGATGTCGAAATCGCTTCCGAATTCCGCTATCGCAAATCTGCCGTGCGTCGTAACAGCCTGATGATTACCCTTTCTCAGTCTGGTGAAACGGCGGATACTCTGGCGGGGCTGCGCTTATCCAAAGAGCTGGGCTATCTGGGATCGCTGGCTATCTGTAACGTTCCGGGCTCCTCTCTGGTGCGTGAATCTGACCTGGCGATGATGACCAATGCCGGTACCGAAATCGGTGTGGCCTCCACGAAGGCATTTACCACTCAGCTGACCGTTCTGCTGATGCTGGTGGCGAAACTGTCCCGTCTGAAAGGCCTTGATGCGTCTATTGAGCAGGAGATCGTTCACGGTCTGCAGGCGCTGCCGAGTCGTATTGAGCAGATGTTGTCCCAGGACAAACGCATTGCCGCTCTGGCAGAAGGTTTCTCTGATAAACACCATGCGCTGTTCCTCGGCCGTGGCGATCAGTATCCAATTGCGCTGGAAGGCGCGCTGAAGCTGAAAGAGATCTCTTATATTCACGCTGAAGCTTATGCCGCAGGTGAACTGAAACACGGTCCGCTGGCGCTGATTGATGCCGATATGCCGGTTATCGTGGTTGCGCCGAACAACGAATTGTTGGAAAAACTGAAATCCAACATTGAAGAAGTTCGCGCCCGTGGCGGTCAGCTGTACGTCTTTGCTGACCAGGACGCTGGCTTTACCAGCAGCGAAAACATGCACATCATCGAGATGCCGCATGTGGAAGAGGTGATTGCACCGATCTTCTACACCGTTCCGCTGCAGCTGCTGGCGTATCATGTGGCACTGATTAAAGGCACCGACGTCGATCAGCCGCGTAACCTGGCGAAGTCAGTTACCGTAGAGTAATCCGTGCTTAGCTGAACTGGAAATGCCCTGCTACAAGTGGGGCATTTTTTTAAACTTGTTCTGTTTTTAATCAATTATCCCGCCTGTTTTATGTGACAAACCGTCATCTTCAACTACTGTTTTCAGTGTCATAAAAAGAAAATTTTAACGAAATGTTATTGTCATGATGGTGACTAACTTTTTGTTTTAAATGTGTTTTTAGATAAAAAGCTTCCCGTATTTTTCGTTGTCATAAAACTGTCATATTTCGTACATTTAACTGTCACCTGTTTGTCCTATTTTGCTCACAGTAGCAACTCAAACAACGATTTACGAAAACCGTGCAGGAGACATTATGAAAGTTATGCGTACCACTGTCGCAACTGTTGTCGCCGCGACCTTATCCATGAGCGCGTTCTCTGCGTTTGCAGCAGCGAGCCTGACAGGTGCAGGTGCAACCTTCCCTGCGCCAGTGTATGCCAAATGGGCAGATACCTATCAGAAAGAGACCGGTAGCAAAGTAAACTACCAGGGTATCGGCTCCTCCGGTGGTGTAAAACAAATTACGGCCAATACCGTTGATTTCGGCGCTTCTGATGCACCGCTGTCTGACGAAAAACTGGCGCAAGAAGGTCTGTTCCAGTTCCCGACCGTGATCGGTGGCGTAGTGCTGGCTGTGAATATCCCGGGCCTGAAATCCGGCGAGCTGGTGCTGGACGGTAAAACGCTGGGTGACATCTACCTCGGTAAAATTAAGAAGTGGGATGATGAAGCCATTACCAAACTGAACCCGGGTCTGAAGCTGCCTTCACAGAATATCGCCGTTGTGCGTCGCGCTGACGGTTCCGGTACTTCCTTCGTTTTCACCAGCTACCTGGCAAAAGTAAACGAAGAGTGGAAATCTAAAATTGGTTCCGGCTCTACTGTGAACTGGCCGACCGGTCTGGGCGGTAAAGGTAACGACGGTATCGCTGCGTTCGTACAGCGTCTGCCGGGTTCTATCGGTTACGTTGAGTACGCTTACGCTAAGCAGAACAACCTGGCGTATACCAAGCTGGTCTCTGCTGATGGCAAACCGGTAAGCCCGACAGAAGAGAGCTTTGCTAACGCCGCAAAAGGCGCTGACTGGAGCAAAACTTTCGCTCAGGATCTGACTAACCAGAAAGGTGACGACGCGTGGCCAATCACCTCCACCACCTTCATCCTGGTCCATAAAGAGTCGAAGAAACCAGAGCAGAGCGCAGAAGTGCTGAAGTTCTTCGACTGGGCGTACAAAAATGGCGGCAAACAGGCTAACGACCTGGATTACGCCAGCCTGCCGGACAGCGTGGTTGAGCAGGTTCGTGCTGCATGGAAGACCAACGTGAAAGACAGCAGCGGTAAAGCGCTGTACTAATAGAATATCTTTAACGAGTTGGCGGATGGCGCTACGCTTATCCGCCCTACGGTTTCGACTGTAGGCCCGCTTTGTAGGCCGGATAAGCGTAGCGCCATCCGGCATGGGCAACTTCGTAAACGCGTTTAACTTAAAGAGTGATTTATGGCTGCAACCAAGCCTGCTTTTAACCCACCGGGTAAAAAGGGTGACATGATCTTCAGCGCGCTGGTAAGACTGGCTGCGCTGATTGTGCTATTGATGTTGGGTGGCATTATTGTCTCTCTGGTTATCTCCTCCTGGCCAAGCATTCAGAAATTTGGTTTCTCCTTTCTGTGGACCAAAGACTGGGATGCACCGAACGATATCTACGGTGCTTTAGTACCGATTTACGGTACGCTGGTTACCTCACTTATTGCACTGTTGATTGCCGTTCCGGTGAGTTTCGGCATTGCGCTGTTCCTGACTGAACTTGCACCTGGCTGGCTGCGTCGCCCGCTGGGCATCGCTATTGAACTGCTGGCGGCAATTCCGAGTATCGTGTACGGCATGTGGGGGCTGTTTATCTTTGCCCCGCTGTTTGCGACTTATTTCCAGGAGCCGGTCGGAAACATCCTTTCCAACATTCCGTTTGTTGGCGCACTGTTCTCCGGCCCAGCTTTTGGTATCGGTATTCTGGCGGCTGGCGTGATCCTCGCCATCATGATCATCCCGTACATTGCGGCGGTTATGCGTGATGTGTTCGAACAAACGCCGGTACTTATGAAAGAGTCGGCCTACGGCATCGGCTGTACCACCTGGGAAGTTATCTGGCGTATCGTCCTGCCGTTCACTAAAAACGGTGTAATTGGCGGCGTGATGCTGGGTCTGGGGCGTGCGCTGGGTGAAACCATGGCGGTGACCTTTATCATCGGTAACACCTACCAGCTCGATAGCGCCTCGCTGTACATGCCGGGCAACAGTATTACCTCTGCGCTGGCGAATGAATTTGCCGAAGCGGAATCTGGGCTGCACGTTGCAGCGTTGATGGAGCTGGGTCTGATTCTGTTTGTGATCACCTTCATCGTGCTGGCTGCGTCTAAGTTCATGATCATGCGCCTTGCGAAGAACGAGGGGGCACGCTAATGGCTACGCTTGAAATGCAAAACACCGCTCAGCTTGCGGAATCCCGCCGTAAAATGCAGGCGCGTCGTCGTCTGAAAAACCGCATCGCGCTGACGCTCTCTATGGCGACCATGGCGTTCGGTCTGTTCTGGCTCATTTGGATCCTGATGTCCACGATCACCCGCGGTATTGACGGTATGTCGCTGGCGCTGTTCACCGAAATGACGCCGCCGCCGAATACGGCGGGCGGTGGTCTGGCGAACGCCCTGGCCGGTAGCGGTCTGTTGATTCTGTGGGCGACCGTGTTTGGTACCCCGCTCGGCATTATGGCGGGTATCTACCTGGCGGAGTATGGACGTAAGTCCTGGCTGGCTGAGGTCATCCGCTTTATCAATGACATTCTGCTTTCTGCACCATCCATCGTGGTCGGTCTGTTCGTTTACACCATAGTGGTAGCAAAAATGGAGCATTTCTCCGGCTGGGCGGGCGTGATCGCGCTGGCGCTGCTGCAGGTGCCTATTGTTATTCGTACCACAGAGAACATGCTCAAGCTGGTGCCAGATAGTCTGCGTGAAGCCGCCTATGCACTGGGTACGCCGAAATGGAAGATGATTTCTGCGATCACCCTGAAGGCATCTGTCTCGGGGATCATTACAGGTGTTCTGTTAGCAATTGCTCGTATCGCAGGTGAAACGGCTCCGCTGCTGTTTACGTCGCTCTCCAACCAGTTCTGGAGCACCGACATGATGCAGCCTATCGCCAACCTGCCGGTCACTATCTTTAAGTTTGCGATGAGCCCGTTTGCTGAGTGGCAGCAACTGGCCTGGGCTGGGGTACTGATTATTACCCTGTGCGTACTGCTGCTGAACATTCTGGCGCGCGTCATTTTCGCGAAGAAGAAACACGGTTAATTTTTACGGCGTGGCTGATGCGGCGCCGGATGAGGAAAAGATTGAAATGAGTATGGTTGATACTGCCCCAGGTAAAATTCGGGTTCGTGATTTGAACTTCTACTATGGCAAATTCCATGCCCTGAAGAACATCAACCTGGATATTGCTAAAAACCAGGTAACGGCGTTTATCGGTCCTTCTGGCTGTGGTAAATCGACGCTGCTGCGTACGTTCAACAAAATGTTTGAACTGTACCCGGAGCAGCGTGCGGAAGGTGAAATTCTGCTGGATGGCGACAATATTCTCACCAATACCCAGGATATCGCTCTGCTGCGAGCCAAAGTGGGCATGGTATTCCAGAAGCCCACGCCGTTCCCGATGTCCATCTACGACAACATCGCTTTTGGCGTACGTCTGTTTGAGAAACTCTCGCGTGCGGATATGGACGAACGCGTGCAGTGGGCATTGACCAAGGCCGCATTGTGGAATGAAACCAAAGATAAATTACACCAGAGCGGGTACTCTCTCTCGGGTGGTCAGCAGCAGCGACTGTGTATTGCGCGTGGCATCGCCATTCGCCCGGAAGTGCTTCTGCTTGATGAGCCATGTTCAGCGCTCGACCCTATTTCTACCGGGCGTATCGAAGAGCTGATCACTGAGCTGAAAGAGGATTACACCGTCGTTATCGTTACCCACAACATGCAGCAGGCTGCGCGTTGTTCCGATCACACGGCATTTATGTACCTGGGCGAGTTGATTGAGTTCAGTAACACGGACGATCTGTTCACCAAGCCCGCGAAGAAACAAACTGAAGATTACATCACCGGTCGTTACGGCTGATTCAGGAGCTTGTTGTGGATAACCTTAACCTTAATAAACATATTTCCGGCCAGTTCAATGCAGAGCTGGAAAGCATCCGTACCCAGGTGATGACCATGGGCGGCATGGTCGAGCAGCAGCTTTCTGATGCAATCACGGCGATGCACAACCAGGACAGCGAGCTGGCGAAGCGCGTCATTGAAGGCGATAAGAACGTCAACATGATGGAGGTGGCGATCGACGAAGCCTGCGTGCGTATCATCGCCAAGCGTCAACCGACAGCGAGCGACCTGCGTCTGGTGATGGCGATTATCAAAACCATCGCTGAGCTGGAACGTATTGGCGACGTGGCAGATAAAATTTGCCGCACCGCGCTGGAGAAGTTCTCGCAACAGCACCAGCCGCTGCTGGTAAGTCTGGAGTCGCTGGGTCGTCACACCGTGCAGATGCTGCACGACGTGTTGGATGCGTTTGCGCGTATGGATCTCGACGAAGCGGTACGTATTTATCGCGAAGATAAGAAAGTCGACCAGGAGTATGAAGGCATCGTGCGTCAGCTGATGACTTATATGATGGAAGACCCACGTACCATTCCAAGCGTGCTGACCGCGCTGTTCTGCGCACGTTCCATCGAACGTATCGGTGACCGCTGCCAGAATATCTGCGAATACATCTTCTATTTCGTGAAGGGACAAGACTTCCGTCACGTGGGCGGCGATGAGCTGGATAAGCTGCTGGCGGGCAAAGATCCTAAAGAGTGATAAAAACGTAGAAAGTAGGCCGGATAAGCGTTAGCGCCATCCGGCAATTGCCCGGTGGCGCAAGCTTACCGGGCCTACAAAAAATTACCGGGTAATATCCCAACCCCGCGCCTTCCACAATTCCGGCAACTGTGCCAGATCGGTAAAAGTCGTGACTTTGGGATGATCGATCGGTTTGTTATGCGGATCTGCGCAGAAGTAGAACACTTCCATCCCCGCCGCAATCCCCGCCTGCGCGCCTGCGCTGGAATCATCAACCAGAATGCAGTTCTCAACATTAACGTCCATTGCTTTTGCCGCATGGAACATTAGGGCCGGATCGGGCTTCCAGCGTTGGATATCGTAGCCGCTGAACAGTAAATCAGGAAAATGGTGCAACATGCCCAGCTTACCCAGCGAATGCTGCATTTTGCTGACCGGACCGTTAGACACCACGCACATTGGCACAGCCATGCTGTCCAGCAGCGTGTTCGCACCAGCAATGACTTCCAGCTCGGTATCGAACAGACGTGCGACCTCAGCGCGGTAAACCGGTTCTAAATCGGCTTTTGCCAGTTCGACACCGTGCTCTTCGTTGATAATGTCGATGATCTCGTACAGCTTTACCCCCTTGAAGCGTTTGAAAATTTCTTCAAGATCGAGCGTAATGCCAAACGCCTGGAACATGCTGACATACGCGCGAGAACAAATCACTTCACTGTCGACAAGGGTACCGTCACAGTCAAAAAATACGGCTTCTATCTGGGACATGTCATTTCCGTTTTAACAAGTTTAACGTTTTCGTAATGCATTATTGGGCGACGCAATCGTTGCCGTATAAGCAAAATCAATGAAAAAAGTTGCTCATAACCCAACCCTATTGTCGCATTTTGGTATAGGATAGCGACGAATTTTCCCTCCTTGTTCGGAAATTGATAATGAGTCAACAACACACAACCCAGGCTTCTGGCCAGGGGATGCTGGAACGCGTGTTCAAACTGCGCGAACATGGCACGACGGCACGGACCGAAGTGATCGCCGGTTTAACCACCTTCCTGACGATGGTGTATATCGTTTTTGTTAACCCGCAAATTCTTGGCGTGGCTGGCATGGATACCAGCGCCGTCTTTGTTACCACCTGCCTTATTGCTGCCTTTGGTAGCATCCTGATGGGGCTATTTGCTAACCTGCCGGTCGCACTTGCGCCTGCTATGGGCCTGAACGCATTTTTCGCTTTCGTGGTCGTCGGCGCGATGGGCCTGTCATGGCAGATCGGTATGGGTGCTATCTTCTGGGGCGCGGTAGGTCTGCTGCTGCTGACCATTTTCCGCGTACGTTACTGGATGATTGCTAATATCCCAGTTAGTCTGCGAGTGGGGATCACCAGCGGTATCGGTCTGTTCATCGGCATGATGGGGCTGAAAAACGCAGGTGTTATCGTCGCCAACAAAGACACGCTGGTGTCTATCGGTAACCTGACGTCCCACAGCGTACTGCTCGGTATTCTGGGCTTCTTTATCATCGCGATTCTGGCGTCACGTAACATTCATGCGGCGGTGCTGATTTCCATCATTGTAACCACGCTGCTGGGCTGGATGCTGGGCGATGTCCATTACAACGGTATCGTTTCTGCACCGCCGAGCGTGATGTCCGTTATCGGACATGTCGATCTGGCCGGTTCGTTTAACATTGGCCTGGCGGGTGTGATTTTCTCGTTCATGCTGGTCAACCTGTTTGACTCCTCCGGTACGCTGATTGGCGTGACGGATAAAGCCGGTCTGGCGGACGCGAAGGGCAAGTTCCCACGCATGAAGCAGGCGCTGTATGTGGATAGCGTGTCGTCGGTTACCGGGGCGTTTATCGGGACCTCTTCCGTTACCGCCTATATTGAATCCTCTTCCGGGGTGTCGGTTGGTGGCCGTACCGGCCTGACGGCAGTCGTCGTTGGCCTGCTGTTCCTGCTGGTTATCTTCCTGTCGCCGCTGGCGGGTATGGTACCGGGCTATGCAGCAGCAGGTGCGCTGATTTACGTTGGCGTCCTGATGACATCAAGCCTGTCACGCGTGAAGTGGGATGATCTGACTGAAGCGGTTCCGGCGTTTATTACCGCTGTGATGATGCCGTTTAGCTTCTCAATTACCGAAGGTATTGCGCTGGGCTTTATCTCTTACTGCGTGATGAAAATCGGTACTGGACGTTTCCGCGATCTCAGCCCGTGCGTCATCGTTGTCGCGCTGCTGTTTGTACTGAAGATTGTGTTTATCGACGCGCACTAAAATATCGGTCTGGACAACTGCCCGCCAGGCATCGTTGCTGGCGGGCGTTTTCTTTTAGGCTTTCACGCGTTGGATGTAGTCGCCAAATGCGGTCAACTGGCCGGTCAGATGGTCCAGCGTGCTTTGGTCAATCACTTCACCCGTCTGCGGATCCACCTTGTTTTGAATGACCCCGCCCATAAATTCCGGCTTGTTCATTACCATGGCGTCGAGGAACACCAGGATTTGACGCAGATGGTACTGGCAGCGCGCGCCGCCAATGGCACCCATGGAGCTGGTCTGGATCAGCACCGGTTTGCCGGATAATGGCTGATCGGGCAGGCGAGACAGCCAGTCGATGGCGTTCTTCAGTCCGCCCGGAACAGAATAGTTATATTCAGGTGTGACGATGACGACACCGTCAGCCTTTCTGATTTGCTCAGCCAGTGCTTCTACGCTGGCCGGAAAACCTTCTTCCTGCTGGAGATCGGCATCGTACAGTGGGATATCACCAATCGACGGTAACGCGCTCACTTCCATTCCTGCGGGAGCAATCTTGGGCAGTGTACGGGCAACCATTCCATTAAACGAACCTTTGCGCAGACTTCCCAGTAACGTAACAACATTCAATGTTTCAGACATGGTGACTCCTGTTTCATCATGAAGGTTAAATCAAAGCGTATGGCTTTTCGCTGCGCATAATTGAGAGAACCGGATCAGACGACCCGTTGGCTCATTGGCGCGAGTCTGGATATCAGGCAAACTTTTCCAGTCCTGTTTACCATCAAACTCCCAAACCTTGAGTTTTTCAATGGTTGGCGTAACCGCAACCGACCACACCAGCACATCTTCCGCATCGCAAATGGCTTCAATCTGCGCAACATGGGCACATTTCAGGCGTCCTGCGCCGGGTAAAAGCTGGAGTTCGCGCGGATCGTCATTGCATACATCGCCAGTGAGTTTGAGTACGCTCTGGCGCAATGTAATGAGCTGCGCGCGCGCTTCATTGGGGTCGTTTTGATTATTGATCCACAGGTTTTCGTTATTGGAGAAGCGCCACGTTTCCGCTGAATTTGGATTGTTAAACCCGCGGGTTGCCCGCTGAAGTTCCATATCCAGGCCGCACGTTCCTTCAGTCGTTAGCACAACGCCGACGATATTCCCGGCATAAGAAATCGAAAATCCCGGTAGATTCTTATCGCGAAAAACGGGCTTACCTTTCGCCTCAGTAACAATCTCAGGCAACGTGCTGGTGCCGTAAAGCATGAACATCAGTTCGGCGAGAAGACTTCGGGAGGCCAGGAAGCGTGTTCGGCGGTGGGCGGGTAGATCTCTTGCTTCAATGTGACATGGAGTAGGGAGACGAACTGAAACCAGGTGTCCCTCCGTAAGAATCCCTCTGGCAAAATGTGTCGCCATTTTTCGCTCCGTGATTAATGGTCCGTGATTATCACCAGAGTAACATTTACACGGCTTCCGGGCAGGCTTTGCTGCCCAAAAAATAAGCGGAAATGGGATACATTACGCGATATTTACATTTCTGTTGCCAGAATGGTCGATTTAGAAACACCAAAATGACGGATCGTCAGGATATATCGCGATAAAGCGCCTTGATCGTGTCTTTTAGCCAGACGATCTTAGGATTGTGGCTGTTGCGTTTATGCCAAAGAAGAGTAAACGGTACGCGCATTTTTTCCAGTTGCGCCGTATCAAATGGCATCGGCCGCGCAACGAGTGGAAGCTGGTGGAGTTGGTTATAACGCTGGCAATAAACCGGTGCGGTGGCAATCAGCGCGTGATCTGGCTGCGCAGCCATAAACAGCGATTGCTCAAAACCAGGCAGACATAACGCGATATTGCGTGCGCGCCCCATTTCTTGCAGGACTTCATCCAGCGCCCATGTATCGCTTTGCTCCCAGCTAATGCTGATGTGCGGATAGCGCAGAAAGGTGTCCAGATTCCACTCTTCCTGCAGTGCGGGATGATCTTCACGTAGCCAGACGCAGGGCAGATCGGAAAACAGCACTTCATGGTCGATCGACAATGGCAACAAACTCAGCAGTTCTCGCGAACGCGGATGACTTTCGCGTCCGGTAAAGCCAATATCCACTTCACCGCGAATAATGGCATCCAGCGAATCATAGTCCCAGTTGCGTATTTTGATCGTCGCCTGAGGATAGCGCTGGTAAATCTGCCGGGAGAGCGCGTTGAACATGATCATCACCAGCGGCGTTTCGGCCACCAGATCAAACTTCAGCCCGCGCGGCGATTCATGGTGCGGCTTATCGAGCAGCTGATTGCCCATCTGCATCCATTCAGCCAGGCTCTGCTCCATGCTGACCATCAGCGGCGTCGGCGATAGCCCCAGCGGGGTGTTCACAAACAAGGGATCGTCAAACCAGGCCCGCAGCTTCGACAGCGACTTACTGACCGCCGACGGTGTGACGTTCATCCGTTTAGCGGTTTTAGTGACGCTGCGTTCCTGCATCAACAGCTGCAGGCAGAGCAATAAATTAAGATCGAGACTGCTGAGGGATTTCTTCATGAGTTGGCGCGGACCGGTTAGGTGCAACAGTGATAATCAGCATGATACTCACTATGCTACAGCCAATCAGAATCCCGATCAGCATATTCAGCGCATCAAGGCCAAGAACAGCCGCCAGCCAAATCCACAGCGAGGAACCGCAAACCTGTGCAATACCTAATGCCGAGCTGGCGACGCCCGCGCGCAGCGAGAACGGTCCCAGCGCCTGGCTCATCGCAACACCGAAACCGACCGAGAATCCGGCGCAGATTAAGGTTAACCCGAACAACGTTACCGCGTGTGAAGTAGCAAGGGTTAACACCACGCCTGCACACAGAAACAGCACCTGCGAGGTCAGCATCATAACGCGAGGCTTAAACACGCTCAGAGCAAATGGCGTAGAGAAAGAGACCGCCATACTGATGCCAGCGGTCATGGCCATGGTAGTGGCGTACTCGCCGCGGTCGAAGCCCATCACTTCCATCAGCAGCACCGGAGACGTATTCACAAAGGTCAGGATCACCGATACGCTGAGGGTGGTAATGGCCAGACGGCTTAAGAAAAAGCGGTTTACCAGTGATTCGGTTGTGTGGTTCTTTTCCATCGTCGCCATAAGCGTTGCTGGGCGCGATTCTCGCAGGACAAACACCGACAGCAGGCAAACAGCCACACCCATTCCCATCATCGTGTAGAACAGGCTCTGCCACGGGTATTTGAGCATGATCAGATGCCCCATCACCGGAGCCAGCACCGGCACGATACAGGTAATACCGTTCAACAACGACAGTACCTTCGCCCGGCGACGATCGTCGAGCGTATCGCGCAGAATAGCGAAAGCCACCACATAACAGCAGCCGGCGCCCACACCCTGAATAAAGCGGCCTACCAGGAACGGCGTACCGCTCTCAGCAAATGAACACAGCGCAGAGGCGAAAATAAAAATGAGTGCACCGACAATAGCGACTGGTTTACGTCCTGACTGGTCGGCAACTTTTCCGGCGAAAAGCATCGCCGTCGCCATTCCCGCCAGATAAACCGAAAACGCGATATGCAGTTGCGCCTCGCTGGCCTGTAGATCGGCCGCAATACGGGGCAGCCCCACCAGATACATATCAATACCGGCAGGATAAAGAAGAACCAGGGCGAAACTGCAGATTAGAAAGCGTGTCATAGCGACCTCATGAGAAATGTGGCGCTAAGCATACGGTCAGAGAGTCAACAGTACGAGTTGCCATTTGGACAACAGTGATTTCCGCATGGGAAATTGTTGTTGCCGGATGGTGGTGTAAACGCCTTATCCGGCCTATGGGGCCTGTAGGCCCGGCAAGCATCGCGCCACCGGGCAACACAACAATACAGAAGCTGGAAAATCGAGCTAACTCGTTAATCTATCAGCGATACGTTGCCTTGAAACCATGGCTATGGGCACATTCAAGGACACAAAAGCAGGATACTGCTTTGTTTTATGCGGTGCGCATAAAACTCGAAGGTGCGATGTTAGTGGAAGGCTCACTGCTTCAGTGCCACTATGTCTAAGCCATCTTTTTTTTTGATAGTATTTGAGCTTGGTAAAGTTAATTTACATATAAAAAGGGAACTGTGGGACGCAAAACCATACATAATCTATTGATAACTTGTTATGAATTATGCAATATAGATTAAATATCTAAAATAGAAGCGTGAGACAATTAAAATGAGTTTTTATATAGAGAGTGCTCTTGTTGATAATAAGAGAATAGAACTAGTGCCACAATCAATACATAATATAGGTAATATATATACTGTATTAATTGGAAAAAACGGAACAGGTAAAAGTATTTTTTTAAGTAAACTTGCAAATAGTTTATGTAGTATTCAAGTGGAAAATAAATATTTAAAGCGTGATTTTGATAGTAATGAAAAAAATAACGCTAAAATGTCTTTTAATATTGTAAATGATGGTGTTGGTAATGAAATTAGATTGGAGGGGCGTAAGTTTATAGATGGTGATAGTAAATATCTTCTCCCTTCCGTTTTGACATGTATATCAACAAGCCCATTTGATAAATTTTCATCAGAACGTAGGTTTTATAACTCCAAACATGATATTAACACATTTTATCATTACTTTGGGTTGAAAGATTTAGGACGGAAAAATGCCATTCATGCTTTTATAGAAAAAATCCTATATTCAAGAATTAATAGTTCATTAAAAAATGACAGAGAGTCATTTGAAAAAATATTGGGTTTTTTAAATTACCAGCCTAAAATAAAAATTGAGTTCAGAACTAGAGTTAGGCTTAAAAAACTATTTGAGCTTGATGATGAAGAGCTTATAAGACAAATTGAAAAGCCAATATTTACACCAACGGGTATATATAAGTGGAGTAAAAATCAATCTAATTATGATGTGCCTAGAATAAGAAGTTCATTATTTCTCATTAACGATTATATTTTAGCCTCCTCAGATAGACGTTCGAATTCAGGTTCAGAGGCAAGGTATTTTGATGTTGAGATAAATGCTCTTAATGAGAACATGATAAATATATCTGAACACGTGATGCATGAGATGTTATATTTAATGGAGTTGAATTTATTATCTATTAGAGATATATATCTTTATAAAAAATCAGGTGATGAAGTTATATTATATGAAGCTAGTTCTGGTGAGCAGTGTTTACTAATTAACACATTTGGTATTGCTAATAGCATTGCAGATAATGCTTTAATACTGATAGATGAGCCAGAAGTAAGTCTTCATCCAGAGTGGCAGGAGGTTTATATTGAATTGCTTATGGATGTCTTTAGTCATAAGAAAGGATGTCACTTTATTATTGCAACTCACTCCCCTCAAATAATATCCAATCTTAAGAAAGATAACTGTTTTATTACTACTCTTGAAAATGGCAAAACATATCATGCTAAGGATTTCATAAATAAGTCAGCAGATTTTCAACTAGCAACTTTAATGGAGACTCCTGGGCATGAGAATGAATATTTAAAAAGACTGGCAGTAAATATATTAAGTAAAATTTCTGCCAATGAAGAGCTGAGTGATCAAGATATAAATGATGTTCTATGGCTTAAGGATATATCTAAAAATCTAGAGCCGAACGATACAGTCATGTTTCTTATTGGTTTGATCGTTAAGAGCAAGGTGTCTTTAAAATGATTTCTAATGCTTATTTGTATAATAATGATTTTCAGGAAAGGATAAATGCAAAAATAAGCTCAGAGGGGTTTTGTTCTGATTCATGGTCTGATAATGATATTAGTGATATTAAAGAGTCAATAAAGCAATTTTATATACCTGAACAAAACCATATTTGTCCTTATTGCCAACAAAGATTTTTGACTAACAATGGGAGGCAATGGGATATAGAACATATAATACCACGCCAAACTCAAGTTGGTTTCATGTTTACCCCACAGAATTTATGTGTCTGTTGCCCTGATTGTAATAGTCATAAAGGATATAAAAAAACAACGACTAGTGTCGCTAAAAAAACGCTACCTACAAAATCGCACTTATATCTTATCGTTCACCCACACTTCGATAAATATGACGATCATATAGAGGTCATTGAACCCGGATATCTCTATAGAGCAAAAAGTAAGAAAGGTGAAAATACAATGTATGTTTGTTCATTAAACAGGTTTTATCAGTTTTCTGGTTATAATTCTGCAGTAGCAACAGATCATCGTTTGATGATGTTGGCAAATGGTTTATCTTCTGCACAGAGCGAAGAAGAGAAAAGGCAAATACGTCGAGAAATGATATCTATATCACTACGGGCAAACATATAGTACGGCTTTTGAGGTAATTGATTTTATAAAACAACATTAGTTTAAAAACTAGCTTTCTTCATTTTCAGACGCTATATTTTCTCGGTTGCGGCAAAACCGCAGCCGGAATTGGCGTTCCGAATTATCACGAGTGTCGGTAGCGATGTTTGCAGTGCTACTGGCGCGGCCTGCGCTCGCCCCTTCAATGGTGGCTCAGGCAGGGGCTTCGAAAGAAGCGCCGGGTCGTGATAACCGGTACGCCAACCCTGTCTGGGTCACCACCAGTGAGCCTGGCGTCTCCGGTGGTGGCGTTAACCTGCTTATCACGAAGCGGAGCGCTGCGTATGTGTCCTGTCCCTGAATATCCCTTTGCACCAGCCTCCGCCGGAGGTATCTATGAAAATCACCGTAGAACAACCCTCAGCCAGAGAACTGGTCGATCGCTCGCGAGTCCTGGTGCATGTGATGCTCGAGCATCCTGACGATATCGGCCCGAATTATGCGTTGCTTCTCATCCTTGCTGACCAGCTACAACTGTTAAGAGATGCTTTTGAAGAAGATGAGGTGAGACGGCTTAGAGACGAGAAATTACCTCAGTAATTCTTACAGCGACCACAGCATCAGGGACAGATGTTGTGGTTGATTCCCCCACCTGCTTTTTCCTGGCTGGCTCCCCCATATTCTCTGAGGTGAATTCCATGAGCACAGCAATGGCGCGGGTTGAAAGGGCATCCCCCATCTTTCGCTGTTAAAGGTGAATAATGTGGGGGGAGTCGAGTACCTGCCAGTGTATCCCCCCCACAGATTCCAAGTTCCATCATCATTCCCCCGTATCCGGGAGCCGGATCTGTTCTCCATCGAGCACAATCAGTTGCTCGCGCAACAGCTTCTCCAGCCAGCGCGAAAATTTCTTCTCGACGTTAATTCCCTTAGCCCGTAGATCGTCGCGCAAGAGCGCGCGGGTACAAGGCTTATTCTGGCTGATGCGTTGGTTAATACAGCGCCATAACGCCGTATGGTTGCGGGTGATATGAGGAACACCGGGTGGTATGCCACTACTCAGTAAGTCATCGTCAGGTTGCCTGGGCTCGTCATTCAGCACCAGTGAGGTCACTGGTTCGCCATCGCTATCGGTATAGATAACAACTTCCTCAAGATCGTAGGCGGTGACCTCCGGCATCTCCGCATCTTTCATCTTTGTACAACTCAGGGTGATAGCGTTGCGACGTCCCTCGCGCCTGACATTAAACTCGGCATCCAGCGCAGCCTGAAAAGCACTTGAACCGCGTGCGCCCCGTTCCTGATCCTTACCCGAGTGATGAACGATCATCATCGCTGCGCGCGTATGATACCGAATGGCGTCGCAACCCTGGATAAATGCGCCCATATCCCGCGCGGTGTTTTCATCTGAGTTACCAAAACAGCGGGCCAGCGTATCAAGGATGATCAACCGTACCGGCATTCCGGTCATGTTCTGAATGTCTTGCGTCGCCAGGATCACCTGCTCGATGCTTCCCGGAGCGGCTGGAAAGATCGGGCAGTCGACGCGAAACAGGTTATCGAGCGCCATCTCGTCATTAACGCTGAGTTCCCAGGCGCGGATCCGCCGCGATACACCGGTTCCTCCTTCTCCGGCGATAAACAGCACAGCCCCTTGATTGACTCGCCTTCCGCCCCATGACGTACCGCTGGCAATATGGCACGCCAGCGATACCGCCAGAAAGGATTTAAAAGAGCCGCCGGGGCCATAAATACTGCACAGCGCCCCTGCGGGAATGAGCCCTTTCACCAGATAATCCTGACTGATGTTGAACCCTTCCGAGCCCCGGCGCAGCGGAAGGGAGGTGGTGAGAGTACGGTCTGATGCTGTCATGACCTACGACCTGAGATTTGCAGGAAGCTGCTGGTTGAACACAGTCCGGGAAATGGATTCACCGTAGTGACGGTAAAATTCATCCCAGTCGCTCAATGTGGTGTCTGCAGGGAGAACCACACAGCCCTTCACAACCTCGGCAGCAGCGGTTGCATTCAGCAACCCGGTATTTTTCTCCTGACTGCAATCATTATCGCCAGCCAGGATAAGGTGGCATTCAGGCCACTGCTCCCGGAAAGCGATGGCCACATTTTTCAGGTTGTGCGCCGACAGGGCAGCAACCACCGGAAAATGATGAAGGCATGAAACCGCAAGCGCGGTTGCATATCCTTCGGTAATGATGATGCCTTCCGGTGGTTTGCTGTCCGGTGCCCAGGGTTCCGGTCTACCGTTGCGGCTCGCCTGATGTACCGGGCAAAAACAATCCTTCAGATGGCTACCGGGCAGCAGGTACTTTTTCCCTCCAGGATGAATGAACTGCGCACCTGTCAGCTGCGCGCCTGTATTTCGAATTGGCAATACCAGCGTACCCGCCCCGAAATGCACGCCGCAGATTGTCCGGCTACTACGCTCAGTCAGAAGCCACTGGACTCGTCGCCAGCCTCGCGTTGTCAGATACGGCGCTTCTCCGGATTCACAATGGCGAAGCAGTGTCTTAATACGCGATTCCATATTCAAAGCCTGTGATTTTTCCCTGGCTGGCGGAGACGGCGAAAACGGTGGAACAAGATCCATGTCCTGCAGCATTTCGGCGGCGCCAACCAGTCCGCAATGTAAACATAGGGAAACCAGATCCAGTCCGTCACCTGCGCCGCACTGATTGCAGAACCATGTGCCGCGCCCCTCCAGATCATCCATCCTGAAGCGATCCTTACCCCCACAAGAGGGACAAGGGCCATGGCGATGATTTGGTGGAATGGGAATGCCAAGTTTTTCAAAAATTTTCGGCCAGGTATTGCGTACCTGCTCGGAGATGATAGAAACGTAATTGCTCATGATTGCCTCCCATACACCTGCTGGATGTAGCGCCCTCGACCATCGCCATGACCAAGATCCATCGCAACCATCGCCCTGGCTTCCTTTATACTCAGCCCCTGTCTCTGGTAGTGCGCCATCGCCTCCTGCGCCCATGAATAGCGCAGGCTGTGTGGTGCATAGGGGCCAGTCAGCCCTGCGCGAACTGCGCTGGCACGCCAGTAATTCATTGCGGCGCGCAGATCGGGTTTATTGAGCAAACGTCCCCCGCGTTGTGCCATCAGGGGTATAGCCTGGTTCAGGATGCTGCGTAGCCTTTCAGGTTCGAGCACCACCGTCTGACGGGAACGTGATCCTTTGGTGCCAAAAACCACCTGCAATCGGTTTTCTCCACGCTCTAACGCAGCGGCCCATGTCTTCAGAGACTGACAACACTGCACCGCTTCCTGTGAACGCAAACCCATTGCTCTGGCAAGCTCCAGCGTCAGAGCCAGCCCTTCATCCTTTTCATGAAAAGCAGACAGCGCCGACAACCAGCGTTCTGAGGTTAATGGCAGATGCGTTCCTGCCCGGCTGGCGTTACCCAGCCCGAGCGCTTTATTGCTGATGCGCTCCGATTGGGCAAATTTTTGACGTCCAGACTGAGCAAGGATGGTGCGCATGGCAGCCATCTCGTTTTGTAGCGTGCGTGGCGTAATGCCTGCTTCCCGTCGCGCCATCACGTAGCTTTCGATATGTGACGATTTCAGATGCTGGAGATCCTGAATCTGGATATTCAGCTTGTGCAGATGCTGACTTAAACGCCCGGCGATGCGGAGGCGATCATGGACTGTTTTAAAACTGCCGCCAGCCAGCAGGGCGAGTTTTTCCATGCGTTTTGTAAGTTTCGACATAGCTACTCTCCACTCAATTCTCCGACGCGCGGTTGGGCACAGCGTGCTGTGCTGAACGATACCGGTGCGCCGGAGAATGCGCGGATGAGGTATGACGGGGTACGGTGATGCACGAATGCAGCCGCCTGCTCAGGCAGGTATATCCCCACAGGTAAAATAACCTGTCCTCCGGTATCGGTTCGGTAGTGCTGGTTTCTCCTCCTGGTAAGTGAATTTCTGACATCTGTTTGAGTGTCAGCCTGTTTGTTGCAGTGGATTTACAGGCAGTAGCTGGGTTGAAGCTGATCTGCGCGCTGGCGTCACTTTCACTCGCTTACGCTCTTAAAAGTGACGCCGCGTTTTGCAAATTCAGCAGGAAGTACGGACGCAAAGCCTTCGGCAATGCCGTCCGACTTCTCTACAGCGTTCTGTCTGTCGCTACGCTTGCAACAGGGTAGCGATATAGGGTGTGGTCACCTGTATCGAGACAGGAGGTCAGTTTCAGACCACGCTTCGTTCCCTGGTTGACCGGGGGGCTGACCGCCAAAGGCGCTTCTTACAGGTCGCAGTTCGTCTTAGAACAGGAAGCTTTTAGGGGTACTGCTATGAGTTGGGGATAGGGTAGATCTGGGAGCGTGGGGAAGCAGTGGGAAACTGTTTTTGCATTTGAATAATTTCAAAAGTTATTAGGTTCGTGATTGTTGCTTTGTTAAAAATGATAAAGCCTGCCAAATTTTAATATTTAGCAGGCATTTACAATTCATGTGGATTTATTGATGTAACTTCCTTATTTCTTCGATGACCTCTAAAACAGGTGCGTTTGCTATTTCTTTTGGGATAAATATGTCATCATCTCTATATAGCATTACTTTTTCTATATCGTTACTACTGATTTTCCAGGCATCTTTTATTACTAGGTTTTCTTTTGATATCTTTATAAGGATATTGTTTTTAGGTTGTTTAATTTCAGATGAATTAGTACTGCTATAACCTAAATAAAAATAATCTAATTTATTAAGAATAGAAATGAATTTAGATAGGTTTATATCCGTTTGCGGCGTCATTGTACATTGTCTATTTATCATGGTTATGATTTTGCTATTATCATATCTTTCTAAATTCTCACTAATTATCACTCTGTACCATGCAGGATTATTTCCATCAACACCTTTAAGTATGGTTATTTTTAGGCGATCTGAATTTTTTGATGCGGATATATTTTTACTAAGGTCATCAAAAATAATTTCAGCGAAGTTTTCATGTTTAAAAACAAGGCTAAAAACAAGTTTTTGCTCTGGGAGCATGTAGAATCCGATACCTTTCCAGGTGGTTTTATCCCATAACCTTGGTTTTATGATGTCATGAACAATAATATCATTATGTGACAATTTATCGAAAAAAATCTCGTCTGGAGTTTCTCCAGATTTACTTACGTCAGGAGTGCTATCTTTTAATTTGTTTTTGTTTTTTGGTATGTCATTATCCCAATTGGTCTCTCTTTTGAGATTGAATTCCTTATGTTCTTCATTAGTATAGATGGAAGAAAATCTGGAACAAGAATCTTTCCCTATAATATTGTAAACCGCCATTATACTATTATATAAAGGTGATAATCTTGCCATTATGTCGTCGTTAGAAAATAACTTCTCCAGCAATACCATTGGGTCTCTAGTGAAAAACGCCAACTGAAATATTGGTGACAATAAATCAAAGCAATATTTTTTGAATTTTGGGATATATTCTCTTTTTACTTCGGGGTCATTAAAATCAGAGAATGTTGTATTTATGATGACATTTGAACCTGATGTGTTGATTTGATTGCTAATGCTATCAGTATCATCTATTTTGGGAATGAAGTTAATTATTAATTTAGATTCTGTAGCATAAATTTTATCAGTTATCCCCGTTGCGAAGAAACCTTCGAGATATGCTAGGAGACCTTCTGCAAACTCGAGATATGGGCTTCTTAAGGGGAAGTTTATAATGAAGTTGCAACCTAATATTAGAGTTTCAATATGTCCGATTTCGTCTGAAAGTATATTCAATTGAGTAGTGTCTGCACCAATGTCTGCATCTCTAACTATCATTTGGTGTTCTTTTAAATCTATGTTTTTAAGATCGCCAAATTCCTCTCTTATTTGTTGTTCATATCCTAATGAGTATAGGATTATAGAGTATGAGTGAAATAAATTAAGGTTTTCTAAGACGCAAGGAACCCTCTCAAGCTTACGAATGGAATCAATATTAGCATTTGCGAGATAATGACTTAAGCAGCCATCAAACTGCATTATTACTTCTTCATCCAATACCCCTTGTGGCAATACATTATCAATAATTAAAGCAAGCTCAAACCATGTGAGAGCCTCTGCTAAGCGACCAAGCTTTAGTTCAATCCATGCTATCCTGATATATGATTTTACTTGTTTTTCATTGAGCTCATCTTGACGCCAAAACTGGTCAGTAAGTAATGAAGATGCACTTAGTGAGCTGGCGCGAGCCGCCCAGAGTAATCCAATTTTCTCGTAAGCTAATGAAGTGACATCAAAGGCTTTAATAACTGCTTCTCTGGACTCTTCTTTATAAAGACCTGAAATTGTTTTTCCAGCAAGGGTAATTGCATGGTGTGGCTTATTTTGTTGAAGTTTTTTGATTGCTCTATTTAAGCTGTTAAGTGACGCTTTAACTTCACCGGAGCGTTGACTGGTAACTTCTGTAATGAAATCTATAAGCTCTTCGAATTCATCATTTTCATCAATCACTTCATCTAGTTGTTCAAGGAGTGTACAGGTTTTTTCAAATGGATAACCAACTAGTTTTTGTCCTTCTTGAAGGATTTTCTTTATTTCAATAAATCTTAAACTTGCTTCTTCATCTTTTTCTATTCTGGTTAACTCAAAGAGATTGATATGAGTTTTTGCCAGCAAAGCATTACCAGGGCGAGAATCATCTAATGCAATCTTTTGAAGGGTTTCTAAAGATAAATCAATTATTTCGTCTGTTTTCTCTGATTTCTTCTCTGGTGACCTCTTAACATGAGATGAGTAAATTACTAATAAATTTATTATCAGCTCCCATTTTGAAGAGCTAGTGGTGTCCTCCATTATATTATATAAATTGTTTATATTTTCAACAAATAATTGGAAATCCTCAAACCACCAAAATGAATACCAAGCATAGTTGTAGTATGCATCGATTTTTTCCTGATGTGTCCCAAATCTATTTGCTATTTTAATTGCGCGTTCAAAAAGACCTTGGGATTCTATCTCTGTGTTTTCTAATTCTGAACTTAAAATGGCCATTCGCAGAAATAAAGAAACCTGATCTACATTTATATTTTTAGGGTCTATTTTGTTTTTTATTTCACTATCTAATGCTTCTAGTTCTTGTTTTTTTTGATAATCATTACTCCCATGTATTGTTTCTCTTTCAAAATTAGTAGGAACTGAAAGCGTTTCTATGGCAAGTTGTTCATAACCATTACTGTAAACCTGATCTAATATCCAACTTATATCGAGAATTCTAATATCTATACCAATTTCTTTTTTTAATAAATCCTCCAGTTCACTCCGTTGATTTGATTTAATATATTGGTTAGTCACGCAAAATATTTTGCTATAGCCTCGATTTGTATCAGCGATTTTCTTAACATCTTCTTGGCATTTTTTCTTCCAGTCTTTTCTGGTGCTTACAGCAAATGCCCATCTTTCTTGATGTGAAAAATCTGCAGTACCTACATACCATAAAAGTTGATTGTGATCTGATACTGGGAATGTTTGTGTATCGGTTTTTCCGTCACCTCCTGCAACTGGCCCTGTCTGCTCTAATAAATTTGGGCATACTACCTTTTCGCATAATTTTTTTGAAAACGTTTCAAACTCTAACTCTTGGCTTCTGGTATTTAATGTTGAAATGAAATGTTCAAGTACAACTCGGTCAAGTGTCCCTTTTTCTATTACTTTTGAATCCGAAAAACGCTCTGGGCGTCTATTTTTCATGAAAGCTTTCGGAGAAAAATTCTGTTCCACTATATAATCCTCTATAATGAATTTTCATTTTATAAATAATATAAAATTAACAGTGTTCCTTTTTAAATTATCTCGTATTTACAAAGAATTTAAAACTATTATTTAACATACAGTTAAGTGATTTTAGAGAAATGTAGAACTCTTCATAATTAACGATTTATCTCATAAGCCTTCCCAAACTTCCCGATAACCACCTTCCGCCCCTCCTCAATCTGCGCATCAACAAAGTCCGCCCAGGACTGAAGCATCTCCCGGCGCTGATTCAGGTATTCCGCACGATTGTAGACACCGCGAACGCCGCCGATCTTATGCGCCAGGCATTTCTCTACCCAGTCGGAGTTGTAGCCTTGCTCATGTAACAATGTGCTGGCAGTACGCCGGAAGTCATGAATAACAAAATCCCTGACGTTCAGATCCAGCGTACGCACTGCGCAGTTAAGCGTTGTTTTGGAGATCGGGCGTCGGTGGTCGTTTCGGCTGGGGAAGACGTAAGGGGAATCTCCGGCCAGAAATTTTAGCTCTTCGAACATCGCCAGCGCCTGCTTTGACAGCGGAACAATATGCGGGTTATCCATCTTCATTCTTTCGCCGGGGATACGCCATTCCAGCGCGTTGAAGTTAACTTCACTCCATGTCGCTTCAATCATCTCCGATTTACGCACCATGCAGATGATCAGTAGGTGCAGAGCCAGCTTGTGGCGTCGGTTCATGTTAGAGGTGTAGATCCCCCGTAGCAGGATGCCGATCTCTTCTGCGGTTAGCGCCACGTCACGGCTTGTTGCTTGTGCGATATAACGGGCCTCAATAGCGGCTGCCGGGTTGTTGAAGATGATTCCCCTGGAAATCGCATAGGCCAGCATGCGTTTAAGCACGTTTCGCGTCAGCAGCGCGACGTGATCCGAACCTCGTTGTTTGATGCGGTCGAGCACGACCTGAATGTGAGCGGTTGTGAGTTCTTCCAGTTCCAGCTTCCCGATGATGGGAATGATGTCCTTCTCGATAACGCGAGTGATGTTGCGCGGATCGCGGTTACTTTTTTCAACGATATCGGTCAACCAGCGTTTGGCGAACGCTTTTACTGTTGTCGGGTCTTTCTGTTTAAGCTTTTCTTCCTGTTTTTTCTGCGCGGGATTGATGCCATGGGCCACCATTGAGCGACACTTTTCACGCCAAAGCCGCGCTTCTGCAAGTGAGAAAGCCGGGTATTCGCCCAGCGTGATCTTTTGCGATTTGTTGTCAAAGCGGTAGCGGAAACGCCAGATTTTCCGTCCGGTGGGAAGAACTTCAATCACCAGTCCGTCATGATCGGCAAGTTGCCAGGGGCGATTTCTGGGGGCAAGTGTGCGTAGTTTGGTATCTGAAAGTGCCATATCTCACCTCTACAGTGTGTCCATGAGCATCCTTTCTAATAGATTGTTTAATATTGGATTATTAACACCTTCTTTTTCACTGTGTCCATGAGAAGGCAGATTTGAGTGTTTTTTATACCGTTTTTTGTGTCCATTTGATGTGATTTTTAGCGCAAAAAATGAACAATGGCACAGCGGTTTTTTGGCTATGGGCACAATTCAGGACACAAAAATCGCGGATGAACCCGCACGACTATGGACGAGTATGGAAAGTAAAAACCCGCATTAACAGGTAGTTAATGCGGGTTAGTGAACGTTCACGGACGAGGATGGACTAAAACTTACTTACCGATACAGAAGCTGGAGAAAATTCGTCCCAGCAGATCGTCGGAGGTAAATTCCCCGGTGATCTCACTGAGGTTCTGCTGCGCCAGGCGTAGCTCCTCAGCCAGCAATTCTCCGGCCCATGCTCCGAGCAGTTGGGCTTTACCCTGCTCGAGATGCTCCGCCGCTTCTGCCAGTGCCTGCAGGTGACGACGACGCGCCAGGAAGCCGCCTTCCATATTGGTTTCAAAGCCCATACTCTGTTTGAGATGGTTACGCAGTACGTCAACGCCTTCACCGGTACGTGCGGAGAGACGAACCAGTGAGTGGCCATTTACTTCGCTAAGGCCCAGCGTCTCACCGGTAATATCCGCTTTGTTACGCACCACGGTAATTGGCAGTTTGGCTGGCAGACGGGCAATAAAGTCTGGCCAGATGTCAGCCGGGTCCACGGCATCGGTGGTGGTGCCATCCACCATAAACAGCACACGGTCGGCTTGTTCGATTTCCTGCCACGCACGTTCGATACCGATGCGTTCAACTTCATCGCTGGCATCGCGCAAACCGGCAGTATCGATGATGTGCAGCGGCATACCGTCGATATGAATATGCTCACGCAATACGTCGCGAGTCGTCCCCGCAATGTCGGTCACAATAGCCGCCTCACGGCCTGCCAGCGCGTTCAGCAGGCTCGATTTCCCGGCGTTAGGGCGACCGGCAATGACTACCTTCATCCCTTCGCGCAGCAGGCTGCCCTGACGCGCTTCGGCACGTACGGCATCAAGATCGCTGATAACGCTATTGAGCTGCGCTTCAATCTTGCCGTCAGACAGGAAGTCGATTTCTTCATCCGGGAAGTCGATCGCCGCTTCCACATAGATGCGCAGGTGAGTGAGCGCTTCCACAAGATGATTTACCCGTGCGGAAAATGCACCCTGCAACGAGTTCAGCGCCGAGCGAGCGGCTTGCTCCGAGCTGGCATCGATCAGGTCAGCAATTGCCTCGGCCTGGGCTAAATCGAGCTTATCATTGAGAAACGCGCGCTCGGAGAATTCACCCGGTCTGGCAATGCGCAGCCCGGGAATGGTCAGAATACGTTTGAGCAGCAGGTCAAGAATCACCGGACCTCCGTGACCCTGAAGCTCTAAAACGTCTTCGCCGGTAAAGGAGTTCGGGCCGGGGAACCACAGGGCAATCCCCTGATCCAGCGTGCTGCCATCCGCGTCTTTAAACGGCAGATAATCGGCGTAACGCGGTTTGGGTAGTTTCCCCAGTACGGTTTCTGCGACCTCACGCGCCTTCAGGCCGGAGATACGCAGGATACCCACGCCACCACGTCCCGGTGGGGTGGCCTGAGCGACGATGGTGTCGTTATGGCTCATGGTTTGTCTCTTCTTAATGCAATAAAAAAGGCGGTCTAATGACCGCCCTTTACTTTATGTTCCGTTTGCCGGATGGCGGCTTCGCCTAATCCGGCCTACACCGAATCAGGAGTTTTTCTTCTCGCGGCTATGCAGGCCACGCTTCTCCAGACCACGGTAAATCAGCTGCTGCTGAATAATGGTTACCAGGTTGCTGACGATATAGTACAGCACCAGACCTGATGGGAACCACAGGAAGAACACGGTGAAGATGACCGGCATAAAGGTCATGATCTTCTGCTGCATCGGGTCGGTTACGGTGGTCGGAGACATCTTCTGAATGAAGAACATCGTCACGCCCATCAGAATCGGCAGAATGTAGTACGGGTCCTGTGCAGACAAGTCATGGATCCACAGAGCGAACGGCGCATGACGCAGTTCAATGGAGCCCATCAGCATGTAGTACAACGCCAGGAAGATTGGCATCTGGATGATCAGCGGGAAGCAGCCGCCCAGCGGGTTAACCTTCTCAGCTTTGTACAGGGCCATCATTTCCTGGCTCTGACGCTGTTTGTCATCGCCCAGACGCTCACGCATTGCCTGAATCTTCGGCTGCAGCATACGCATCTTCGCCATGGAGGTGTACTGCGCTTTGGTCAGCGGGTACATGATGCCACGAACGATAAAGGTGATAACGATGATGGAGAAGCCCCAGTTACCCAGGAAGCTATGGATCCATTTCAGCAGTTTAAACAGCGGCTGAGAAATGAACCACAACCAGCCGTAATCCACGGTCAGATCCAGGTGCGGTGCAACGGCCGCCATTTTATCCTGAATTTCCGGGCCGACCCACAGGGTACTGGTCATCGCGCCAGTCTGGCCAGGCTGTACCAGTACCGGCTGTGACTTATAGCCGATAGCGGCAATGCCGTTACCCAGGTTAGCGGTATAGAAGTTGTTGGTGCCGTCGTTACGCGGAACCCATGCCGTTGCGAAATACTGTTGCAGCATTGCGACCCAGCCGTCTTTAGCATTGACGTTCAGGTTTTCGTTTTCAGCAATGGTGTCGAATTTGTATTTCTCATACTTCTCATCCGGCGTGGAGTACGCCGCGCCGCGGAAGGTGTGCAGCGCAAAGTTGCTGCTTCCGGTATCGCGATGAGATGGCAGATTGATGGATTGCTTCAGCTGACCAAAGGTGGAGACTTCCAGCGGTTTTTCGCCGGCGTTCTGCACGCTGTAGTTAACGTTGACAGCATATTCACCACGCTTGAGTACAAACGTTTTAGTGAATGTGTTACCCGCTGCGTCAGTATAGGTCATCGGGATCTGCAGTTCGTTCTGACCGTCAGCCAGTACAAACGCGTCTTTCTCGACGTTGTACAGCGGACGCGGGCCGTTAGCCGGGTTATCCGGGCCGTCACGACCTGTCAGGCCACTCTGAGCCTGGTAGATGAACTGTGGCGTGGTTTCCAGTAACTGGAACGGTTCGGTAGAACCGAGTTCTTTCGGGTAAGCTGGCAGTGAAGCCTGTTCCACATCACCACCACGGGTGTTGATGGTCAGATCAAGCACGTCAGTTTTAACCGTAATCAGTTTCCCCTGGCCACTGGCCGGTACGCCCTGGTCTGCGGCGCTACCCGCTGCGGTGGTCGTTGTCTGCGTGGTCTGTTGGGCCTGAGGTTGCGGGTTTTTATCCTGCTCCCAGGCTTGCCAGATCATGAAAGACACGAACAGCAAAGCGATGACTAAAAGATTGCGTTGCGAATCCATCGTTAGTGTTCTCTGGTATCAAATGGTCCGGGCGGGACGGGATCGTCACCACCAGGGTGTAAAGGGTGGCATTTTAATACGCGTTTCACCGTCAACCAACTGCCTTTTATCACTCCAAACCTGCGCAATGCCTCAATTCCGTAGCTCGAACAGGTTGGAGTGAAACGGCAATGCGGCCCAAGCAGCGGACTGATCAGGCGTTGATAGACCCGAATGAGGGCTATCAGGACCCGCGAGCCAGGCGACAATGGCGACGCCATAATTTTTCCAACGCTTCCGAGAGAGCACGGTTATCGAGGTCAGCAACCCCTTTTTTCGCCACCACCACGAAATCCATTGCTGGAAGCTCGTGCTGACGTAAACGGAAGCTTTCACGCGTCAGACGTTTAATCCGATTGCGTTCATGCGCACGTTTAACATTTTTCTTGGCGACTGTAAGACCGATACGGGGATGCCCCAGCGAATTCAGGCGGCCGAGGATGGTGATTTGCGGCGTGCCAGCCCGTTGTGGCTGCTGGAAGACGAATGTGAAATGAGTGGGAGTTAACAAACGTAACTCCCTGGGAAATGCGAGCTTAACCACTCAGGGGCTAGCTTTTATTACTTAGAAACGGTCAGACGAGAACGGCCTTTAGCACGACGACGTGCCAGAACCTGACGACCATTTTTATTAGCCATACGAGCACGGAAGCCGTGAGAACGGTTGCGCTTCAGTACAGACGGTTGAAAAGTGCGTTTCATGGCGATTTCTACCTAAACTTGAATAAATTCACTGACTTTTGCGTATACCCGAACGAATTTCGAACGACTTACGCCACAGTGTGGGTGATTAAAGAGGCCGGATTGTAATAATTGTACACTCCGGAGTCAATTCTCTTTCCTTATTTCCCGCTTTTTTCCGCATGGTTTCGCGTAAAAAACAGGCAGCGTTGACGCCGTAAGGCGACCGTTACTCGCTGGGGGTAAGAATTATACGGGCTGGTGGATAAAGCGCAAGGATCGCTCGGGATCTTTATTAGATCGTTTAAGCAGTAAAGCATCTTTACTCATTAATTTTTTCAATATGCGCGCTAAAACCTGCAGCACTTCTCCAGGATCGTTTACACTTAGCCGATTCTGGATCATCCTGTGGATAAATCGGGAAGAATCTGTGAGAAACAGAAGATCTCTTTCTCAGTTTACGCTATGATCCGCGGTCCTGATCGTTTCAATGGATCCTGATCGGGTAAAAATTGCAGATAGCAATTCGCACGTCACCCTTTGCATAGGGTCTTGTCGGTGTGCGTCAACAATCATGAATGTTTCAGCCTTTGTCATTTATCGACTTTTGTTCGAGTGGAGTCCGCCGTGTCACTTTCGCTTTGGCAGCAGTGTCTTGCCCGATTGCAGGATGAGTTACCAGCCACAGAGTTCAGTATGTGGATACGCCCGTTGCAGGCGGAACTGAGCGATAACACGCTGGCTTTGTACGCGCCAAACCGTTTCGTGCTCGATTGGGTAAGGGATAAATACCTTAATAATATTAATGGATTACTCAATAATTTCTGTGGAGCGGATGCCCCACAGCTGCGCTTTGAAGTCGGTACTAAACCCGTCACGCAAACGCTGAAAACGCCGGTCAACAACGTTGTTGCGCCCGCCCACGTGACTCAGCAAGTGCAACCACAACGTGCTGCTCCGGCGGCGCGTCCAGGCTGGGATAACGTCCCGGCTCCGGCAGAACCTACCTATCGTTCTAACGTCAACGTCAAACACACGTTTGATAACTTCGTTGAAGGTAAATCTAACCAACTGGCGCGCGCGGCGGCACGTCAGGTGGCGGACAATCCTGGCGGCGCCTACAATCCGTTATTCCTTTATGGCGGTACGGGCCTGGGTAAAACTCACCTGCTGCACGCTGTCGGTAACGGCATTATGGCGCGTAAGCCAAACGCCAAAGTGGTGTATATGCACTCCGAGCGTTTTGTGCAGGACATGGTCAAAGCCCTGCAAAACAATGCGATCGAAGAGTTTAAACGCTACTACCGTTCCGTTGACGCGCTGCTGATTGACGATATCCAATTCTTCGCGAATAAAGAGCGATCGCAGGAAGAGTTTTTCCACACCTTTAACGCCCTGCTGGAAGGCAATCAGCAGATCATCCTGACCTCGGATCGCTATCCGAAGGAGATCAACGGCGTTGAAGATCGTCTGAAATCCCGTTTTGGCTGGGGACTGACTGTCGCGATCGAACCGCCTGAACTGGAAACGCGTGTTGCGATCCTGATGAAAAAAGCCGACGAAAACGACATTCGTCTGCCGGGTGAAGTAGCGTTCTTTATTGCCAAGCGTCTACGCTCTAACGTACGTGAGCTGGAAGGCGCACTGAACCGCGTGATCGCCAACGCCAATTTTACCGGCCGGGCGATTACTATCGATTTCGTGCGTGAAGCGCTGCGCGATCTGCTGGCTTTGCAGGAAAAGCTGGTCACCATCGACAATATCCAGAAGACGGTGGCGGAGTATTACAAAATCAAAATTGCGGATCTGCTTTCTAAGCGTCGATCTCGCTCGGTAGCTCGTCCGCGCCAGATGGCGATGGCGCTGGCAAAAGAGCTCACTAACCACAGTCTGCCGGAAATTGGCGACGCGTTTGGTGGGCGTGACCATACTACCGTGCTTCATGCCTGCCGAAAGATTGAGCAGTTGCGTGAGGAAAGCCATGATATTAAAGAAGATTTCTCCAATTTAATCAGAACATTATCTTCGTGACGCTATGAAATTTACCGTTGAACGTGAACATTTATTAAAACCGCTTCAGCAGGTCAGCGGCCCGCTGGGTGGACGTCCTACACTGCCGATCCTCGGAAACCTGCTGCTGCAGGTTGCTGACGGCACCCTTTCGCTTACCGGTACCGATCTCGAAATGGAGATGGTGGCGCGCGTGGCGCTGATCCAGCCTCATGAACCTGGTGCGACCACCGTTCCGGCGCGTAAATTCTTCGATATTTGCCGTGGATTACCAGAAGGGGCGGAAATTGCCGTTCAACTGGAAGGCGACCGTATGCTGGTGCGTTCTGGCCGCAGCCGTTTCTCGCTGTCTACGCTGCCTGCCGCCGACTTCCCGAATCTGGACGACTGGCAGAGCGAAGTCGAATTCACCCTGCCACAGGCGACAATGAAGCGCCTGATTGAAGCCACGCAGTTTTCGATGGCGCATCAGGACGTGCGTTACTACTTAAACGGCATGCTGTTTGAAACCGAAGGGGAAGAGTTGCGTACCGTGGCGACCGACGGTCACCGCCTGGCGGTCTGTTCAATGCCTGTCGGTCAGCCGTTGCCTAGCCATTCGGTGATCGTACCGCGTAAAGGTGTGATTGAACTGATGCGTATGCTCGACGGCGGCGATAACCCGCTGCGCGTGCAGATTGGCAGCAACAATATTCGTGCGCACGTTGGTGACTTCATCTTTACTTCCAAGCTGGTTGACGGTCGTTTCCCGGATTATCGCCGCGTATTGCCGAAGAATCCGGACAAACATCTGGAAGCCGGTTGCGATATCCTCAAACAGGCGTTTGCGCGTGCGGCGATTCTCTCCAACGAGAAATTCCGTGGCGTGCGTCTGTATGTCAGCGAAAACCAGCTCAAAATCACTGCCAACAACCCGGAGCAGGAAGAAGCAGAAGAAATTCTGGATGTTTCCTATCCTGGTACTGAACTGGAAATCGGCTTTAACGTGAGCTATGTGCTGGATGTGCTGAACGCGCTGAAGTGCGAAAACGTCCGTATTCTGCTGACCGACTCCGTCTCCAGCGTACAAATTGAAGATGCGGCGTCTCAGAGTGCTGCCTATGTTGTTATGCCAATGAGACTGTAATGTCGCTCTCCCGTCTGTTGATCCGCGATTTTCGCAATATCGAAAACGCGGATCTTGCCTTATCTCCCGGCTTTAACTTTCTGGTAGGCGCTAACGGCAGCGGCAAAACCAGCGTGCTGGAAGCTATCTATACGCTCGGCCATGGTCGGGCGTTTCGCAGTTTGCAGATTGGCCGCGTGATTCGCCACGAGCAGGAGTCGTTTGTTTTACACGGGCGTTTGCAGGGTGAAGAACGTGAGACGTCGATTGGCCTGACGAAAGACAAACTGGGTGACAGCAAAGTGCGCATTGACGGCACTGACGGGCACAAGGTCGCGGAACTGGCGCACCTGATGCCGATGCAGTTGATCACGCCTGAGGGGTTTACTTTACTCAATGGCGGCCCCAAATACAGAAGAGCATTCCTTGACTGGGGATGCTTTCACAATGAAGCCGGATTTTTCACCGCCTGGAGTAACCTGAAGCGACTGCTCAAGCAGCGCAATGCAGCGCTGCGCCAGGTGAGTCGTTATGAGCAACTGCGCCCGTGGGATAAAGAACTGATCCCACTGGCGGAACAAATCAGCACCTGGCGCGCGGAGTACAGCGCCGGTATCGCGCAGGATATGGCGGATACCTGCCAGCAGTTTCTTCCCGAGTTTTCTCTCTCCTTCTCTTTCCAGCGCGGCTGGGAGAAAGAGACAGATTACGCCGAAGTGCTGGAACGTAGTTTTGAACGCGATCGCATGTTGACCTACACCGCGCACGGTCCGCATAAGGCGGATTTCCGCATTCGCGCTGACGGTGCGCCGGTGGAAGATACATTGTCGCGTGGGCAGCTAAAGCTGCTGATGTGCGCCTTACGTCTGGCGCAAGGGGAGTTCCTGACCCGTGAAAGCGGGCGGCGCTGCCTGTACCTGATAGATGATTTTGCCTCTGAACTGGATGACGCGCGTCGCGGACTGCTGGCCAGCCGCTTAAAAGCCACGCAATCTCAGGTCTTTGTCAGCGCAATCAGCGCTGAACACGTTATAGACATGTCCGATGAAAATTCGAAGATGTTTACCGTGGAAAAGGGTAAAATAACGGATTAACCCAAGATAAAATGAGCGAGAAACGTTGATGTCGAATTCTTATGACTCCTCCAGTATCAAAGTCCTGAAAGGACTGGATGCGGTGCGTAAGCGCCCGGGTATGTATATCGGCGACACGGATGACGGCACCGGTCTGCACCACATGGTATTCGAGGTGGTAGATAACGCTATCGACGAAGCGCTCGCGGGTCACTGTAAAGATATCGTGGTAACGATTCACGCTGACAACTCCGTGTCCGTTACCGATGATGGCCGTGGTATCCCAACCGGTATTCACCCGGAAGAGGGCGTTTCGGCAGCGGAAGTTATCATGACCGTTTTGCACGCAGGCGGTAAATTCGATGATAACTCCTATAAAGTTTCCGGCGGTCTGCACGGTGTGGGTGTTTCCGTCGTTAACGCCCTGTCACAGAAGCTGGAACTGGTGATTCGTCGTGAAGGCAAAGTGCATCAGCAAACTTACGTGCACGGTGTGCCGCAGGCACCGCTGGCAGTAACTGGCGAAACAGAAATGACGGGGACTCAGGTCCGTTTCTGGCCAAGCCACGAAACCTTTACCAACGTCGTTGAGTTCGAATACGACATTCTGGCGAAGCGTCTGCGTGAGCTGTCATTCCTGAACTCCGGCGTCTCTATTCGTCTGCGCGACAAGCGCGACGGCAAAGAAGACCATTTCCACTACGAAGGTGGCATCAAGGCGTTTGTTGAATACCTCAACAAAAACAAAACGCCGATCCACCCGAATATCTTCTACTTCTCCACTGAAAAAGACGGTATCGGCGTTGAAGTTGCGCTGCAGTGGAACGATGGTTTCCAGGAAAACATCTACTGCTTCACCAACAACATTCCGCAGCGTGACGGTGGTACTCACCTTGCAGGTTTCCGTGCGGCGATGACCCGTACCCTGAACGCCTATATGGACAAAGAAGGCTACAGCAAAAAAGCGAAAGTCAGCGCTACCGGTGACGATGCCCGTGAAGGCCTGATTGCCGTTGTTTCCGTGAAAGTACCGGATCCGAAGTTCTCCTCACAGACCAAAGACAAGCTGGTCTCCTCTGAGGTGAAATCGGCGGTAGAACAGCAGATGAACGAACTGCTGAGCGAATACCTGCTGGAAAACCCGTCTGACGCGAAAATCGTTGTCGGCAAAATTATTGATGCTGCGCGTGCCCGTGAAGCTGCACGTCGCGCGCGTGAAATGACCCGTCGTAAAGGCGCGCTGGACTTAGCGGGTCTGCCGGGCAAGCTGGCGGACTGTCAGGAACGCGACCCGGCGTTGTCCGAACTGTACCTGGTGGAAGGGGACTCCGCGGGCGGTTCTGCGAAGCAGGGCCGTAACCGTAAAAACCAGGCGATTCTGCCGCTGAAGGGTAAAATTCTTAACGTTGAGAAGGCGCGTTTCGACAAGATGCTCTCTTCTCAGGAAGTGGCGACGCTGATCACCGCGCTGGGCTGCGGCATCGGTCGCGACGAGTACAACCCGGACAAACTGCGTTATCACAGCATCATCATCATGACCGATGCGGACGTCGATGGCTCGCACATTCGTACGCTGCTGTTGACCTTCTTCTATCGTCAGATGCCGGAAATCGTTGAACGCGGCCACGTTTACATTGCACAGCCACCGCTGTACAAAGTGAAAAAAGGCAAGCAGGAACAGTACATTAAAGATGACGAAGCGATGGATCAGTACCAGATTTCTATCGCTCTGGATGGCGCCACGCTGCACACCAACGCCAGCGCACCAGCCCTTTCAGGTGAGTCGTTAGAGAAACTGGTTTCTGAATACAACGCGACGCAGAAAATGATTGGCCGTATGGAACGTCGTTTCCCGAAAGCGCTGCTGAAAGAACTGGTTTATCAACCGACGCTGCCGGAAGCTGATTTGGCAAACGAACAGAACGTTACCCGCTGGGTTAATGCGCTGATTACCGAGCTGAACGAAAAAGAACAGCACGGTAGCCTGTGGAAGTTTGATATCCACCACAACGCAGAGCAGAACCTGTTTGAACCGATTGTGCGCGTCCGTACTCACGGTGTGGATACCGACTACGTTCTGGACCACGAGTTTGTGACTGGTGGCGAATACCGTCGTATTTGTACGCTTGGCGAGAAGCTGCGTGGACTGATCGAAGACGATGCGTTTATCGAACGTGGCGAGCGTCGCCAGCCGGTTGCCAGCTTCGAGCAGGCGCTGGAATGGCTGCAGAAAGAGTCACGTCGCGGCCTCGCTATCCAGCGTTATAAAGGTCTGGGCGAGATGAACCCGGAACAGCTGTGGGAAACCACCATGGATCCGGAAAGCCGTCGTATGCTGCGCGTTACCGTGAAGGATGCGATTGCTGCCGACCAGCTGTTCACCACGCTGATGGGCGACGCCGTTGAACCGCGTCGCGCGTTTATCGAAGAGAATGCCCTGAAAGCGGCGAACATCGATATCTAATCGTGCGTTGTTAAACATACCCGGTTGTTTGCGCAACCGGGTATTTTTTTGCCCAAAAAAGAGGAATCTCGATTCCCCTTTCTATCCCCCTTTTCGTAGCTGTTTTTTGAGCGGAATCGCGTTAGCATGAGGACGGACTCATTTAATCCGGGGAACTCATGGCTATCAAACTTATTGCTATCGACATGGATGGCACACTTCTGCTGCCCGATCACACCATTTCACCTGCGGTCAAAACGGCGATTGCCGCGGCGCACGCGCGTGGCGTGAATGTGGTGCTGACCACAGGACGCCCGTATGCCGGCGTTCACAGTTATCTGAAAGAACTGCATATGGAACAACCCGGTGACTACTGCATTACCTACAACGGTGCGCTGGTGCAGAAAGCTGGAGATGGCAGTACCGTAGCGCAAACTGCGTTAAGCTATGACGATTATCGCTACCTGGAGCAGCTTTCCCGGGAAGTTGGCTCACATTTCCACGCCCTCGATCGCAACACGTTGTATACCGCGAACCGTGACATCAGCTACTACACGGTGCACGAATCGTTTGTCGCGACCATCCCGCTGGTGTTCTGTGAAGCCGAGAAAATGGATCCAGAAACCCAGTTCCTGAAAGTGATGATGATTGATGAACCGGAGATCCTCGATAAAGCCATCTCGCGCATCCCAGCAGAAGTAAAAGAGAAGTACACCGTATTGAAAAGTGCGCCGTATTTCCTCGAAATCCTCGATAAGCGCGTCAATAAAGGGACGGGCGTAAAATCGCTGGCCGATGCGTTAGGTATTAAAGCCGAAGAGGTGATGGCGATAGGCGATCAGGAAAACGACATCGCGATGATTGAATACGCAGGCGTGGGCGTTGCTATGGACAACGCTATTCCATCAGTCAAAGAAATCGCCAACTTCGTGACCAAATCCAACCTCGAAGATGGCGTCGCGTATGCCATTGAGAAATTTGCGCTGAATTAAGAAATTATGGGCAAGTGCCTTGTTACATTTGCCCTGTTTCAGCCATGATTTGTGGTGCTGAATGGTCTCCCTGGGGAATATGCGCCACGCCGCTGCGCATAATCCATTTACGGGAAAATGCCGACGTCAGGGCTCGGCTTTTCAGGATTTTGCCATACAGTTTGAGACGTAACCTTTGGGTGGCTTTACGGTAAGCGTGATTCATATCTGGCGTATCCCGCAGCAGTACCGATTTGAGGATCTCCGCGCTGTCCAGCGCATAGCTAATCCCTTCCAGCGAGCTGGCGCTGATAAAACCGGCAGCTTCGCCAATCAAAAACGCATTGTCTTCACCGCAGACGAAATCCTTCCAGCGTGAGGGGAACAGCACCGTACATTTTTCACTTTTCACCGGTTTGCCGAACTGGAAATGGAACGCTTTCAGCTTCTCCTTCAGCGCGTCAAAGCGTGCCTGTCCGTCCTTCATGGGGTAGGCGCCACCAAAGATAAAATAGCCATCTTTGCTGATACTCCATGAATAACAGTCAGTTGCATCGTTATCAAAAATACAGGAATAGAACGGCACAGGATGTTTCTCCGCAAACCATTGTTGAATAGCGACATATTTACGGATTTGGTGCTGGGGATAGAGATGACGGCGCACCAGTGAATTCGCACCGTCTGCCCCCACCAGATAACGCGCGGTGATCTGCTGCTCCCAACCGTCGGCGCGGAAGATAACATGCCATTTATCGCCCTCGCGCCAGATTTTCCGACACAGGCTGTCGTGGTACACCTGCACATCATCAGGGATGAGAGATTTAAGCCATAAATCAAAAGCATGGCGGTTGATATTAATGTAGCTGCGCTGGTAGTTACGCGTCAAAGAAGCGGCAACATCAATAGTTTTAACGCTAAAAATCTGCGGGTTGGCGATGACATCAACGGGTAAGGTTATACCATCGCGGATAAACGAACGCTGGGCGTCCGGGGCCAGCAGACCGCCGCAGGGTTTAGTGAAACCTTCGTTGCCGCACTGGCGTTTTTTATCCAACGCAATCACGCGCATTTTTCCGCTCAACTGCCGCGCCAGCCCTGCGCCTGCCGGACCTAATCCGATAATCGCCACGTCAAAATGTTCCATCTTTCTGTCCGCAAAAATGAAGATGGCGATACGCTAAAGCCTGAAAGTGAAGTGCTTGTGAAGTATGATTGCTTTAATCGTCTTGTATCAGGGCATCCCATGAAGCAAATCACCTTTACGCCGCGTAATCATCAGCTTACCAATATTAACACCTGGACACCGGACAGCCAGTGGCTGGTCTTTGATGTGCGTCCTTCTGGCGCCTCCTTTACCGGTGAAACAATTGAGCGCGTCAATATCCATACTGGCGAACTGGAGGTGATTTACCGGGCTACTCAGGGAGCGCACGTTGGCGTGGTGACCGTTCATCCAAAGTCGGAAAAATATGTATTCATTCATGGGCCTGAAAATCCTGATGAAACATGGCATTACGACTTCCATCATCGTCGTGGGGTGATTGTTACGCAGGCTGGGGTGGAGAATCTGGATGCGATGGATATTACCGCGCCGTACACGCCAGGCGCGCTGCGTGGCGGGAGTCATGTGCATGTCTTTAGCCCAAACGGTGAGTTTGTCAGTTTCACCTATAACGACCATGTTTTGCATGAGCGCTCGGCGGCGCTGGATTTACGCAACGTCGGCGTGGCTGCACCGTATGGGCCGGTGAAAGTCTCCGCGCAGCATCCGCGTGAATACAGTGGCAGCCATTGGTGCGTGCTGGTGAGCCAGACGACACCAACGCCAAAACCGGGTAGCGATGAGATTAACCGTGCCTATGAAGAGGGCTGGGTAGGAGAAAACAGGCTGGCGTTTATCGGCGATACGTTATCAGTGAATGGCGAAAAAGTACCGGAATTGTTTATTGTCGATTTGCCACTGGATGAAAGTGGCTGGAAACAGCCGGGGGACGCGTCTCTGGAGGGGACTGACATGACCATGCCTGCGCCGCCATCCGGTATTTGCCAACGTCGCCTGACGTTTACCCATGAGCGCGCCTTCCCGGGGCTGGTGAATCAACCTCGCCATTGGGTACGCAGTAATCCAAAGGCGTCTGAGATTGCGTTTTTAATGCGTGATGACAGCTGTATTGTGCAGCTATGGCTGATTTCCCCACAGGGGGGTGCACCGCGTCAGCTTACCCAATGCTCTACGAATATTCAGTCAGCCTTTAACTGGCACCCATCGGGGAAATGGCTGGGATTTGTACTGGAGAACAGAATTGCTTGTTGTGATGTTCAAACGGGCGAGATTGATTTTTTAACGGAACGTCATGGTAATCCGCCGTCGGCCGATGCGATCGTCTTCTCCCCTGATGGTCGACAGGTTGCGTGGATGGAAGACGTCGAGGGTTTCCGCCAGCTGTGGGTGACTGAAACCGGGCGTTAACTTATGGAGCGGACATTTCTGCCGGGGGAATAACGGCGTTCGTGGCCTGGGTTCTCTCCTCGCTCTTTTCTACGCGGGATCTCACCGAGTTGTCTTTGCGAAAGAGATCCCACGGTAGCAATACCGTATCGAGCACCGCGGTGAAAGGCATATCCAGAATCGCCAGCGACTTGGTTCCCCAGTTCGTATCACTTTCGCTAATCATTGTGGCACTGGCTCGCGTGCCAGGATACGTCCCTTCTTTGCCACCGGTATGCGACATGATGCTGGAACAGCCGCTTACAAACGCTATCCCACTACACATCGTCAGTGTTACCAACATTTTTTTAATCATCATTTATTCATCTGTATTTATCGTGTTTGCATGGTGAGTTAAAGCGATCCGTTGCGAAAATAACATCACCATTTCGTCACACTGTGGCGGCCATCGCGATTTAACGAGAACAACTGCTCCCCCCAGTGTATGCAATAGACAACAAACTGCAAAAAAAGTCAGATGAATACGCTTGAAAAGTTTGTATTAAGACCCATTTTTAGAGTGTAGACAAATGAAGGGCATGCCTGATGGGTGTCCTGGCTACCTGACCTGTCCATGATGGAAGGTCAATTATTCTCGCTGATTTCAGGAGCTATTAATTATGCGTAACTTTGATTTATCCCCGCTGTACCGTTCTGCTATTGGTTTTGACCGTCTGTTTAACCTGCTGGAAAATAATCAGGGCCAAAGCAATGGCGGCTACCCTCCGTACAACGTTGAGCTGGTAGACGAAAACCATTACCGCATTGCAATTGCCGTTGCCGGTTTTGCTGAAAGCGAACTGGAAATTACTGCCCAGGATAATCTGCTGGTGGTGAAAGGCGCCCATGCGGACGATCAAAAAGAACGTACTTACCTGTATCAGGGTATTGCCGAGCGCAACTTCGAGCGTAAGTTCCAGTTAGCGGAGAACATTCATGTTCGCGGCGCAAACCTGGTAAATGGTCTGCTGTATATCGATCTTGAGCGCGTGATTCCTGAAGCGAATAAGCCGCGCCGCATCGAAATCAACTAATTCTATAGGCCGCTTCAGGCGGCCTTGCTAAGTCATCGGCTTGCCGTCAGGGAGCCGAAAGGTACCTACTCGCTTCTTAGAAGGAGATTATTATGCGTAACTACGATTTATCCCCACTGCTGCGTCAATGGATCGGTTTTGACAAACTGGCCAATGCTTTGCAAAACACCGGTGAAAGCCAGAGCTTCCCGCCTTATAACATCGAAAAGAGCGATGATAACCACTACCGCATTACCCTTGCGTTAGCCGGTTTCCGCCAGGAAGATTTGGATATTCAACTGGAAGGTACGCGCCTGACCGTGAAAGGTACGCCGCAGCAGCCGGAAAAAGAGACCAAATGGTTGCACCAGGGGCTGGTCATTCAGCCGTTCAGCCTGAGCTTTACGCTGGCTGAAAATATGGAGGTCTCCGGCGCAAGCTTCACTAACGGCTTGCTGCATATCGATTTGACCCGGAATGAACCTGAAGCCATTGCTCCACAACGTATCGCTATCAGCGAACGTCCCGCATTAAATAGTTAAATAGCTCCATGCCTTTGCCCCGCCAGAAATGACGGGGCTTTTTTGTGCTTTACCACCCATACATTGCGACTGTACTCTGCGAGAATCCATTTACTTAATGATGTTATTCACAGGGAACAAGATAATGAGTGATATAGCATTGACGGTCAGTGTTCTGGCATTAGTGGCAGTTGTCGGATTATGGATCGGCAACATAAAAATACGTGGTGTTGGTTTTGGCATCGGAGGCGTGCTGTTCGGCGGTATTATTGTCGGGCATTTTGTCGATCAGGCAGGGATGACCCTGAGCGGCGACATGCTGCATTTCATTCAGGAATTTGGCCTGATCCTGTTCGTCTACACCATCGGTATCCAGGTCGGACCGGGCTTTTTTGCGTCATTGCGCGTTTCGGGCCTGCGGCTGAATCTGTTTGCCGTGCTGATTGTCATCATGGGTGGCCTGGTCACCGCGATTCTGCATAAACTTTTTGCCATTCCTCTTCCCGTGGTACTGGGTATATTCTCCGGGGCGGTCACCAATACCCCAGCGTTGGGAGCCGGGCAGCAAATTCTGCGTGATCTGGGTACCCCTGGCGATGTGGTTGACCAGATGGGGATGAGCTATGCCATGGCTTATCCTTTCGGCATTTGCGGAATTTTACTCACCATGTGGCTGATGCGCCTTATTTTCCGCGTTAACGTCGATGCTGAAGCCCAGCAGCATGAATCCACGCTAACCAACGGGCACGCACTGATTCAGACGATGAACATCCGTGTGGAAAACCCAAACATCAACAATATGGCAATTCAGGATGTCCCGATTCTGAACAGCGACAAAATCATCTGCTCGCGTCTGAAACGTGACGAGACATTGATGGTACCGTCGCCAGGGACAGTTATCCAGATGGGCGACCTGTTACACCTGGTCGGGCAGCCAGCTGATTTGCACAACGCGCAGGTGGTGATTGGTCAGGAGGTGGACACATCGTTGTCGACGCGCGGGACTGATTTACGCGTTGAGCGCGTGGTGGTGACCAACGAACAAGTGCTGGGTAAACGTATCCGCGATCTGCACTTTAAAGAACGTTACGACGTGGTGATCTCCCGCCTGAACCGTGCGGGGGTTGAGCTGGTAGCCAGCAGCGACGCCAGCCTGCAATTCGGGGACATCCTCAATCTGGTTGGGCGCCCTTCGTCGATTGACGCCGTTGCTAATGTTGTCGGTAACGCGCAGCAAAAACTGCAGCAGGTGCAGATGCTGCCGGTATTTATCGGTATCGGACTGGGTGTTCTGCTGGGGTCAATCCCGCTGTTTATCCCGGGTTTCCCGGTGGCGTTGAAGCTGGGGCTGGCCGGTGGGCCGCTGATTATGGCTTTGATTCTTGGACGTATTGGCAGCATCGGTAAGCTGTACTGGTTTATGCCTCCCAGCGCTAACCTGGCGCTGCGAGAGTTGGGTATCGTACTGTTTCTAGCGGTGGTTGGTCTGAAGTCAGGCGGTGATTTTGTTCATACCCTGACGCAAGGCGATGGCTTGAGCTGGGTGGGCTACGGTATTTTCATTACCGCGATTCCGCTCATTACCGTGGGCTTGCTGGCACGGATCTTCGCCAAAATGAACTATCTGACGCTGTGCGGCATGCTGGCCGGCTCAATGACCGATCCTCCTGCGCTGGCGTTTGCTAACAACCTGCATGCCACCAGCGGGGCGGCTGCGCTCTCCTACGCGACCGTTTATCCGCTGGTCATGTTCCTGAGGATTATCACCCCGCAATTGCTGGCGGTGCTCTTCTGGGGATTAGGTTAAAACTGACTTATCCGGCCTGCATCTCCTGTAGGCCGGATAAAACGCAACTCGCCATCCGGCATTACAAACACCCTCTCTCTTTTCCATTGTCTCATCACCAGACTCGCCCTTTCGTTTGAGAATCAGGTTCATACTCCTTAACTGTTCCGGTATAACGATCAGATAACAATATTTAAGGAGCTGTCATGAAGATTTCTCGCCTTGGGGAAGCACCGGACTATCGCTTCTCGCTGGCAAATGAACGTACCTTTCTGGCGTGGATCCGCACCGCGCTCGGATTTCTGGCTGCGGGGGTTGGCCTTGATCAACTGGCCCCGGATTTTGCCACGCCGGTCATCCGTGAGGCGCTTGCCTTGTTGCTGTGTCTGTTTGCCGGCGGTCTGGCGATCTACGGCTACCTGCGCTGGCTACGTAACGAAAAGGCGATGCGACTGAAAGAGGACTTGCCCTACACCCACAGCCTGCTGATTATCAGCGTTATGTTGACTATTGTGGCAGTGATTGTCATGACGCTGGTGCTGTATGCCGGATAGCCGCAAATCGCGACGTATCGCCGACCCGGGGTTACAACCGGAGCGAACATCGCTGGCCTGGTTTCGTACCCTGCTGGGTTATGGTGCGTTAATGGCGCTGGCGCTGAAGCACAACTGGCATCAGGCGGGCTTCCTGTTTTGGGTTTCAATTGTGGTGCTGGCGATGGTGGGAATCGTACTTTGGCGCTATACCCGCAGCCGTAATCTGATGGATGTTACACATAGCGATTTTTCTGAATCTCGTGCGGTGCGTGACAAATTTATGATCTCCCTCGCGGTGTTATCCCTCGCAATACTGTTTGCTGTAACGCATGTTCGCCAACTTATCGTATTTATCGGGAATTTTGCATGACAGGATGTGAGAACATGGATGTTAGTGATGATGTTTTAAACGTGGTGATTGACCACCAGAAGTGTTTACAACCAGTCGAAGTGTACCGTGGTTTGCAACAAGGAAATGTTCGCCTGGTACAGTTTATTCCGCTGGTTAAGCACGATGGCTCAGGTCATCTGACAGACGAATCGGTTACGTCTGAGACGTGGGGCCGATTTTTAATTACGATATTTGATATCTGGGTACGTGAAGATATTAATCAGATATCTATCCAGCTTTTCGACAAAACGCTCCGCCAGTGGTGTGGTCTGGCAGCACAGATTGAACGACAGACCATGTCATCAATAAATACGCGTTGCCAGACATGCTCATTGTTTCAATATTACCATGGTGATTGTCCTGCGTACTGCGAGGAAAATGGAAAGGGCGTACTGTGTGCAGGATATCAGGCTTTCTTCAATCATACCGCACCGCATATGCGCGTGATGCGTGACCTGCTTAAGCAGCATCGCTCACCGATGGAGCTGATGGCGATGCTGCGCTGAGATTAGCGCCCTTTCGCCAGGTATTGCGCCATCTCGGTTTCCGGCACCATGCCGCCGCCGGTCGCCCACACCAGGTGCGTGGCGTTATTGAGCTGATCCGCGCTGAAGCCATGCATCTGCTGGTAAGCCTTGGAGGCGCAAACGTGCTGAGGGCCAGCCATGCCTGCCAGCGCCGACGGCTCAAGACGAATGCCTTCTTCCTGCGCCAGCCAGCCCAGCATATCGTACATTGTCTGATCGTCCAGGGTGTACAGACCGTCGAGCAGACGTTCCATCGCCCGGCCAACAAAGCCCGATGCGCGACCCACCGCCAGTCCATCCGCTGCTGTCAGGTTATCGATGCCGATGTCCTGTACGGAAATGGTATCGTGCAGCCCGGTGTAAATCCCCAGCAGCATGCACGGTGAATGAGTCGGTTCAGCGAAGAAGCAGTGTACGTTATCGCCAAACGCCAGCTTAAGGCCAAACGCCACGCCGCCAGGGCCGCCGCCGACGCCGCAAGGCAGGTAAACAAACAGTGGATGGTCTGAATCCACCGTGCGTCCCTGCTGGGCAAACTGCGCTTTCAGACGCTGACCGGCGACCGCATAGCCTAAAAATAGCGTGCGGGAATTTTCATCATCGATAAAGAAGCAGTTCGGATCGGACTGCGCCGCCTTACGACCTTGTTCAACCGCCACGCCGTAATCTTCTTCGTACTCCACTACCGTCACGCCGTGGCTGCGCAGCTTGGCTTTTTTCCACGCGCGGGCGTCAGCGGACATATGCACCGTGACGTTAAAGCCAATGCGGGCACTCATGATACCAATCGACATCCCCAGGTTGCCGGTGGAGCCAACCGCGATGCTGTACTGGCTGAAAAACTGTTTGAACTCCGGCGAAAGCAGAACGCGGTAATCGTCTTTGGTGGTCAGCAGACCGGCTTCCAGCGCCAGTTTTTCCGCATGGGTCAGTACTTCATAAATGCCGCCACGCGCTTTAATCGAGCCTGAAATCGGCAAATGACTGTCTTTCTTCAGCAGGACTTCGCCGTTAATGTGTTGCCCGAACTCTTTTTCCAACCGTTTTTGCATGGCAGGGATTGCGGCCAGCTCAGATTCGATAATGCCCCCGGTGGCGGCGGTTTCCGGGAAGGCCTGCGCCAGATACGGTGCGAAGCGCGTCAGACGCGCGTGGGCGTCCTCAACGTCGTGTGCTGTCAGGCCAACATACGGTAAACCTTCCGCAAGAGAGGTGGTGCCAGGGTTAAACCAGGTTGTCTCTTTCAGAGCCACCAGATCTTCCACTAAAGGATGCTGGGCGATAAGTGTTTGAATGTTTTCCATAGTCAGTCTCTTCGCGCTTAGATAATAAAGGAAAGCAGGAATGTGCAAGCCAGTGCAATAACGGACGCGATAAATGTCGCGGTCGTATAGTATTTGAACGTTTCATTCAGGGTGGCGCCGCAATACTGCTTCACCAGCCAGAACAGGGAATCGGTGACGATCGTGCAGCCAATAGCGCCGGAACCGATGGCAATGGCGATGATCTCCGGGCTAACGTTGGGATACAGCGGTAGCATCGGGGCAACGATTGCCGTTGCGCCCATCATCGCCACCGTGGCAGAGCCTACCGCCGCATGCAGAATCAGAGCGACCAGCCACGCCAGTAGAATCGGGTGCATATGCATGTTTGAGAGGATCAGCGCCAGAGTATCCGCCAGCCCGCTGCTCTTGAGAATAGCGTTGAATGCGCCGCCTGCGCCGATAATCAGCAAAATGTTAGCAATCGAGCCAAAACCGTTTTCGGTGTGGGTCAGCAGCGCACCCATACCGATGTGCTGACGCAGACCGAGAATGTAATAGGCTACGAAAACGGCGATAAACATCGCGGTGATCGGGTTACCAATAAACTCCAGCAGCGTATACAGCGTACTGCCTTTCGCCATGTTCAGTTCCGCGACGGTTTTCACCAGCATCAGGCCAATCGGCAGCAGTACGGTAAACAGCGTCGCGCCCAGCGATGGCAGCGTGCTTTCATCACGCACTTTCAGGTCGGAAAACTCAGCCGGTACTGGTTTAAATGGCAGACGGTTACCGAGGAATTTCAGGTACAGCGGCCCACCGACAAGCGAAGCCATTAAACCCACCAGTAAGCCGTAGACAATCACGGTGCCAATGTCTGCGCCCAGCTTATTCGCCACGAACAGGGCGGCCGGATGCGGAGGTACGACGCAGTGTACCGCCATCAGCGCCGTACACAGCGGAATCGCCAGCTTCAGTAATGAGGTATTGGTTTTTTTAGCAATCGAAAAGGCCAGTGGAATCAACAGCACCACGCCGACCTCAACGAACAGCGTGATCCCGCAAATCAGCCCGACCAGCACCATAATGACGTCGGCGGAAAGCCAGCGGCAGCGCTGCAGCGTCAGACCGATGCGTTCGGCCGCGCCGGACACTTCCATCATTTTGCCCAGAATGGTCCCAAGGCCGATAACCGCCGCGAGGAAGCCCAGCGTACCGCCGATGCCGCTCTCAATGGCATTGACCATATCCAGCGGCCCCATCCCCATCATCGTACCCACGAAGAAACTGGCTAACAGCAGCGCCAGAAACGGGTGGAATTTGAACTTCACGATGGTCAAAACGATTAACACGATGCTTATCAGCAGCGTGCTCACAACCCAGATTTGAGAGTGCATAGCTCACCTTGCCCTGTGATTAATATGGGTTTATTGGACAAAAATAAGGCACCGTCTGACAAACGATATAAATCTCCTTTCACATGAGCCAGATTGCATCAAGTGAGTGATTTACGTCTAATTACGCTATGTTTATGCGATATGGTTCACCTTGATTCATCTTTATGCTGATTTTTGCAGCGAAGTTTTTTACACTCCGGCGAATGAATCAGGAGGACAGGAGGTGAGTTTGGATCCCCTACGCGAGGTCAGAAACCGGCTGCTCAATGGCTGGCAGCTGTCAAAGCTGTATACTTTTGAAGTGGCGGCCCGGCATCAGTCGTTTGCGCTGGCGGCAGATGAGCTGTCGTTAAGCCCCAGCGCCGTCAGCCATCGCATTAATCAGTTGGAAGATGAACTGGGCATTCAGCTGTTTGTCCGTTCGCACCGTAAAGTGGAACTCACCCACGAGGGTAAGCGGGTATTCTGGGCGCTGAAATCGTCGCTGGATACGCTGAATCAGGAAATCCTCGATATTAAAAACCAGGAGCTGTCCGGGACGCTCACCGTCTACTCTCGACCTTCTATCGCCCAGTGCTGGCTGGTTCCGGCGCTCGGTGACTTTACCCGTCGCTACCCGTCAATTTCACTGACCATCCTGACTGGGAATGACAACGTCAATTTACAGCGTGCCGGGGTCGATTTGGCTATCTATTTTGACGATGCGCCCTCCGCGCAGCTTACGCACCACTTCCTGATGGATGAAGAGATCCTACCGGTATGCAGCCCGGACTACGCTCGCCGCTATGACCTTACCGGTTCGTTAGTGAATTTGCCGCACTGCACCTTGCTGCACGACAGACAGGCATGGAGTAACGACTCAGGAACCGATGAATGGCACAGCTGGGCGCAGCATTTTACGGCGAATTTGCCGACATCATCGGGGATTGGTTTCGATCGTTCTGATTTAGCGGTAATTGCCGCCATGAACCATATCGGCGTGGCGATGGGCCGAAAGCGGCTGGTGCAAAAACGTCTCGACAGCGGAGAACTGGTCGCGCCTTTTGGCGATATGGCGCTGAAATGCCATCAGCATTACTACATCACCACGCTGCCCGGCAGGCAGTGGCCGAAAATCGAGGCGTTTATTAGCTGGCTTCAGGAACAGGTAAAATAAGCGGACCGCGAATATTTTTTACGCTTTCTCTCTACACGGAAAGTGAAAAAGCGTGCTAAATACGTGATATCACTCCTGATGATTTGCGTAAGGACGACCGTGTTAAAGCCGATTGTTTCCCTTTTACTATTGGCCAGCGCCACCGTGTGTGCCGCGCAACCTGCGCTGACGGCGGCGCAGTATGCACAGCAGCTTGGCGTTGGGATGGACGTAGATTGGGCGCGCACCGATCGGGGTATCCGTGAATTCGATCCGCTGGTAGTGCGGGACTACAAGGCGAAAGGGTTGGCCCACGTACGCATTCGCGTAGCGGGAGAGCCTACGGAGGCGCGGCTGATTCATCTGCGCAAGCTGGTGGAAGCCTGCGAGCAGTATGGCGTGATCCCGATCATTGCCTATCAGGCAGACGAATATAAAAAAGACCCCAGCGCCGGGAACGAAAAAGAGGTGGTTAACTGGTGGGTGGCGGTGGCGCATTACTTTGGTCAACGCTCGCCGTTGCTGGGGTTCGACCTGATCTACGACCCCTCTGATAAGCTCAACCATAATCAGTCGTCGCTCAATCGCGTGTATGACAAAGCCATTCGAATCATCCATGCCATCGATCCACAGCGAATGATTTTTATCGCGCCGAAACTGCATGCCGCTCCGGAAGATTTGGCCAACCTAAAGCTGCCGCCGCAAAGTCAGAATACGGTGCTGGCCCAATGGCATATTTTTCCGTGGGGACCGCTGAAAAATAACGGCAAATATCCGTGGACCTCAGGGACTGCGGCAGAAAAGGCCGCCATTCGCGCCCGTATCAATACCGCCATTCATTGGCAACAGAAAACCGGGCATGTCAGTTGGGTAGGGGGCTGGTCGCCGGGAGAAACCGTCAAAAACGCGCCTTCTGCCTCGCAAATGGCGTTTGCCCGCTTTATGGCGTGCGAGCTGAAAAAAGCGAAAATTCCCTATGCTATCAATGCGGATACGCAGTTCTATGATGGTGAGGAGGGGGCCTGGCGTCCGGCGCTGGAGCCGTTGCTGACGACGATTATCGCGCCAGAATGCGAAAAGCCCGGCGATAAGCCGGGCCATCATACGCTTAAACCGCCTGTCCCTGATGCGACACGCGTGATGCCAGCGGAAGCCAGCAAACAAAAATCAACAGCCCCATAAGGGTCATCAGCAGGCCCAGACTGGCTTGCCCGGTCTGCGGCAGCATGGCAGAGAACCACGCCAGCACGCCGGAACCAATGTTCTGTAATCCCCCAACCAGCGCGCCGGCAGTGCCTGCCAGGAACGGGAAAGGCTCCATTGCACCGCTGGTTGCCAGCGGAAACAACATTCCGGCGCCGAAGAAAAATAGTGCGGCAGGAACCAGCAGCGTCCAGACGTTCATCACGTCAAACAGCCCTGGGATCCACATCATTAAACCCGCTACCAGACAGCAGGTCACCGACTGCCACATTAGCGTCGAGAAACGTTTATTCGGGCGACCGGCGAACCATGCGCCGAAAAACGCCGCCGGGATGGGCAGGATAAACAGGATACTGACCACCATGCTGCTTAGACCGAGACGTGCGCCCAATAATACTCCGGAGCAGGCCTCAAAGACCGCAACACCCGCCAGACCACCGATCAACATCAGCACGTAACAGGTGAAAGCGCTATTACCAAACAGGGTTTTGTAGCTGGCTATCAGCTGTGGACGCGGCGCACCTGCAGGGCGCGTTTCCGGCATCCAGCGTGCCATGCTAAACGTCACGCCCGCACACAGAATCAACAGAAAAATATAGCAGGCACGCCAGTTCCACACTGTATCCAGCACACCGCCAATCAGCGGAGCTAACAGCGGACTGACCAGAATCCCCATGTTTAACAGACTATTGGCGTGGCGCAGCTGCGTGCCTTCGTACAGATCGCGCGGTAACGTTCGCGCCATCACACCGCCGACGCCCGTTCCCATCCCCTGGATGGCACTGGCGATAATCAGTACCGTCAGGCTATGCGTGGTAATCGCGACCAGCGTGGCCAGCATAAAAATAGACATCCCGGCGAGGATAACCGGGCGGCGGCCAACGCGGTCTGAAAGGGGACCGTAAACCAGTTGTGATAGACCATAGGTCAACAGATAGGCGGCCATTACGCTTTGCACCGCCCCTTCGCGAACGTTCAGTTCACGCGCCATATCAGCAATCGCGGGGATATAAATGGTTTGCGCCATCTGACCTACCGCCACCAGTAATACCAACATCAACAACAAATTGACGCTTCTATGCCTTTTCATTTCGCTGATTACTTTTAAAAAAGAGAAAAAAGAAGAATAAGGTGCTGCACTTTCCCGTAAATGCGCGTGGAATCTACCACAACAGAAAAAGAAGGCCAGATAGTGGGCTGGAATGTTTATGTGATGGACGGCAGGAAATGTAAACAAAAAGCGGCAACAAATGTTGCCGGATTGCATCGGGTTTACAACGCGATCATGATAAGCGTAGTAAAACTGCGCCTACGGCAATACCTGCAGCCGCGACAAGACGTATTCCGGCAACCTTCTCTTTCAGTAGCAGCCACGCGAGCAGCGCGCCAAACAGGATTGAGGTTTCACGCAGCGCCGCGACTACCGCCAACGGAGCCTGGGTCATGGCCCACAGCGCCAGGCCGTAAGAACCCATTGTGCCAATGCCGCCAAGAATACCTTTCTTCCACTGCTGTACCAGATAGCGCGACGCTTCCCGGCGTCTGGCGATCATCGCCCAGCCCAGCAGGCAGGAGCCGTTCAGAAAGAAGGTCCACAGTGTATAACCCAGCGCGGTTTCTGATAAACGTACGCCGGTGCCATCAACCAGCGTATAACCGGCGATAAAGCAGGCGTTAATGAGCGCCAGGATAATCCCGCGTTGCGAACCGCTGCGTCCGTTAAATGCCATCCCGAGAATAGCCAGACAGATGGTGGCAATCCCCACCCAGGCGAGTAGCGAAAGGCTATCGCCAAGAAACAGGACGCTGATAATCGCGACCAGCAGTGGCGCTGTGCCGCGCATCAGAGGATAGGTCTGGCTCATATCCGAAACCTGATAGGTTTTAGCGACCAGGACGGTATAGACCACCTGTAATGCGGTTGAGACAGCTAAAAACGGCAGGCTGGAGGCAGAGGGTTGCGGTGCAAAGGGTAAACAAATCAGCGCCATAATTGCAGCGGTTCCGCTGACGCTGATCGCCGAGTACAGCTTGTCGTTTCCCGCTTTTACGATGGCATTCCAGCTGGCATGCAGCAGTGCGGCGAACAGCAAAATGCAGAAAACAGAAAGCGTCATGGCGGAATTCTTCCCTGAGGATGTCATAAAAACGTAACATATTGACGCGATACAAGCACCAGGGAGAAGGTGAAAGGGGAGCGGAGTGTTATCCGCCCCCCTTAGGTGCGACTTGAATCTGAATTACTTAATGTATTTCAGAACGGCATCAAGGAGTTGCAGTGCTGCAACAATGAGTTTGAGGATAAGAATAGCGATATCCACGAGGCTCATACGCTCTCCTTTTGGTACAAGGAGCACGGTGCTGACGTACCTCGCCGCTGCCTGTTGCCAGCACCTTTGTTGACATAACACAGTGTGCTCACACGGGGGTTAAGGCGCTGACGGCACCACCCGTTTCAGCCAGGACTTTGATGCGCCGGTTTACGATGCGGCCCCCGCATAACACATTGCGTACCGAGACATTATAGATAAATACTGTATAAATTAACAGTATTTTATGGACGTTACACTATTCATGTTCCATACTCAAAAGCATCAAAATTCGTGCCGAAATTGCGTGTTCTTCGTAGAACGCGTATACTTTTTTCGTTGACATAACACAGTGTGTTCGGCGGCTACCAACCGCACAACGCTGAAAAAACCTCGCTCCGGCGGGGTTTTTTGTTTTTGCACGACATACAATGAAATGTGATCGTTGAAGCATTTTTGTGCAGATGAAAATTTTTCCATTGTCACGCTGAAAAACCTGTGTTTGTATAAATCCAGTTAATCAACAAACAGACAGGTCCCTAATGAACCCTTCCACGCTGACTGCGACCCTACTAAAAACTGCGCCATCTCGCGCAGCGGTCGTCGTGCGTGTGGTGGTGGTCGTCGGCAATGCGCCGTAGGGTCCGAATCAACACACGATTCCAAAACCCCGCCGGCGCAAACCGGGCGGGGTTTTTCGTTTCAGAGACCTGCCCGGAGCAAAGGCCCAGAATAAAAGGACTGGAGCATGGCAAGTTCGGGCATAACATCCAAGCGTACGCGTTTTACGGGCGCAGAATTCATCGTTCATTTCCTGGAACGTCAGGGGATTCAGGTCGTCACCGGTATTCCAGGCGGCTCGATTCTTCCCGTCTATGACGCCTTAAGCCAAAGCACACAAATCCGTCATATCCTGGCGCGCCACGAGCAGGGCGCGGGGTTTATCGCGCAGGGAATGGCGAGGACCGATGGCAAACCCGCCGTCTGTATGGCCTGTAGCGGACCTGGCGCAACCAACCTGGTAACCGCCATTGCCGATGCGCGTCTGGATTCCATCCCGCTGGTGTGTATCACCGGGCAGGTTCCGGCCTCAATGATCGGCACCGACGCTTTCCAGGAAGTCGACACCTACGGCATCTCTATCCCCATCACTAAGCATAACTATCTGGTCCGCCATATCAGTGAATTACCGCAGGTCATGAGCGATGCGTTCCGCATCGCGCAGTCCGGACGTCCAGGCCCGGTGTGGATAGACATTCCTAAGGATATTCAAACCGCCGTTTTTGACATTGAAGAGATGCCGGAACCCGCGCAGAAAATGGCGGCACCAGCGTTCGGCCAGGACAGCATTCGCGATGCTGCAGCTATGATTAACGCCGCCAAACGCCCGGTGCTGTATCTCGGCGGCGGCGTAATTAACGCGCCGGAACGTGTTCGTGAGCTGGCCGAAAAAGCAAAACTGCCGACCACTATGACCTTGATGGCGCTCGGCATGCTGCCAAAAGCGCATCCGCTGTCGTTAGGCATGCTGGGCATGCACGGCGCGCGCAGCACCAACTTTATTCTGCAAGAAGCGGATTTACTGATTGTTCTGGGCGCACGTTTTGATGACCGGGCGATTGGTAAAACCGAACAGTTCTGCCCGAATGCCAAAATCATCCACGTGGATATTGACCGCGCGGAGCTGGGTAAAATCAAACAGCCGCACGTGGCGATCCAGGCAGATGTCGATGAGGTTCTGGCACAATTGATCCCGCAGATTGAAGCGCAGCCGCGTGAAGAGTGGCATCAACTGGTGTCTGACCTGCAGCAAGAATTTCCGTGCACGATCCCCCAGGAAAAAAATCCGCTCAGCCACTATGGATTGATCAACGCCGTGGCTGCCTGCGTAGACGACAGCGCCATTATCACCACCGACGTAGGCCAGCATCAGATGTGGGCGGCACAGGCTTACCCGCTGAACCGTCCGCGCCAGTGGCTGACCTCCGGCGGTCTGGGAACCATGGGCTTTGGCCTGCCTGCGGCGATTGGTGCGGCCCTGGCCAACCCAGACAAAAAAGTGCTGTGCTTCTCCGGCGATGGCAGCCTGATGATGAATATTCAGGAAATGGCGACCGCCAGCGAAAATCAGCTGGATATTAAAATCATTCTGATGAATAACGAAGCGTTAGGTCTTGTATATCAGCAGCAGAGTCTGTTTTATAAGCAGGGCGTTTTTGCCGCGACCTATCCGGGGATGATTAACTTTATGCAGATAGCTGCCGGGTTTGGTCTCGAAACCTGCGATCTGAATAACGAAGCGGACCCACAGGCAGCGTTGCAGGAGATTATTAATCGCCCTGGACCTGCGCTAATCCACGTGCGCATCGATGCCGAAGAAAAAGTGTACCCGATGGTGCCGCCGGGTGCGGCAAACACAGAAATGGTGGGGGAATAAGCCATGCAACAGCAGACTCATGACAACGTAATCCTGGAACTCACCGTACGCAACCATCCGGGCGTAATGACTCACGTTTGCGGGCTGTTTGCCCGCCGCGCATTCAACGTGGAAGGCATTCTCTGTCTACCGATTCAGGACAGCGATAAGAGCCGCATCTGGCTACTGGTCAACGACGATCAACGTCTTGAGCAGATGATAAGCCAGATCGACAAGCTTGAAGATGTGGAGAAAGTGGCCCGCAATCAGTCCGATCCGTCGATGTTTAACAAAATCACCGTGTTCTTTGAGTGAGTTAGTCGCCGTCTGAATCTGGGGTGATCACTTTGACAGAGCCGTTCCGGCAGTGGGTTGCGTAATCTGCCGGTAACGGACGGTCGCTTATCAGTACGTCAAAGGTGGAGAGTGGACCAATGCTGGCGGGGGCGACCTCATCGAACAGGGCGTGGCGCGTCAGCAGAATTTTGCGTAATCCGCGTTCCATTGCTTTGCGTTTTGTGGCTAGATCGTCCGGATTGAACCAGCTAACGCCGAAATGCTCATGGACGCCGCTGGCGGAGATGAATACTTTTCGTGGGTTGAGCGCATCCAGCGGAGAGGGGGTGCTGGTATCGTAAAAGGCGTCACTTTTCGCCCGATAGGTGCCTCCGCAAAGAATCACCGTGGCGTTGGGTTTTTCATTTAGCGCCACGAATACCCGGTGCGAGTAGCAAATTCCGGTAAAGGAAATATCATCCGGGATCATGCTGACCACCAACGGCATTTCCGCACCATTATCAAAAAAGACCAGATCATTTTCACTTACCAGTCCCGCGGCCAGAATGGCAACCGGTAAATCGTCGCGGTGATACTGTTTTTGCGCAGGCACTGGGGCATTAACGATGGCGGCGGGCTTGTTCACCATCACAATGTAACCACCGAGCAGCGTAAGCGGTAACGGCTCGTCATCCTGACTGAGATCCCGACGAATAGTCATCACGGAAACTTCCAGCATTCGTGCCGCCTCTTTCAGATGGATTCGGTCGGTCTTCTTCAACAATTCCATCAGACGTCGAATACGTTCTTTTTGCTTAGTTTCCATGTGCTTCTCCACGAATCATGTTCCCATGTTCCTTCAGTAACATTTTTGTGTTTCTGAGAACATGGCATTGCCGCATTACTATACGTCTGACTATTCGGAAATAAAAGCGTGTTTTTTCACGTTTTATTGATTATATCCATTAACTTTCAGTCAATTGTAAGCAACTTCATTATTTGTAGTGTGATGGGGGTGCAACATTTAGCGTAATAAATAAACAATAAAATGATCTTCCAATCGCGATCCTAGTCACAAATGATACGAAAGTAACATGATAATGTTATTTTAATATCATTGTAGTGTGATTGTTTCTGAGAGGTAGTAAAATGGATATCGCGGTTATTGGCTCCAACATGGTGGATCTCATCACCTACATCAACCAGATGCCCAAAGAAGGGGAAACGCTGGAAGCGCCGGCGTTCAAAATTGGCTGCGGGGGCAAAGGCGCAAATCAGGCCGTTGCGGCTGCTAAGCTCAATTCCAAAGTACTGATGCTGACAAAAGTCGGTGATGATATTTTTGCGGATAACACTATTCGCAATCTCGAATCCTGGGGGATTAATACCACCTATGTCGAAAAGGTACCCTGCACCAGCAGCGGTGTCGCACCGATCTTTGTTAATGCGAACTCCAGCAACAGTATTCTGATTATTAAAGGAGCGAACAAATTTCTCTCCCCGGAAGATATCGATCGTGCGGCGGAAGATCTGAAAAAATGTCAGCTTATTGTCCTGCAACTGGAAGTGCAGCTGGAAACCGTTTATCACGCGATTGAATTTGGCAAAAAACACGGTATCGAAGTGTTACTAAATCCCGCCCCTGCATTACGGGAATTAGATATGTCTTATGCCTGTAAATGTGATTTTTTTGTGCCGAACGAAACCGAGCTGGAAATATTAACCGGTATGCCAGTGGATACTTATGACCATATTCGCGCAGCGGCACGTTCTCTGGTTGATAAAGGTCTGAACAATATTATCGTCACCATGGGTGAGAAAGGTGCGTTGTGGATGACGCGTGACCAGGAAGTCCATGTTCCGGCGTTTAAAGTGAACGCTGTCGATACCAGTGGCGCAGGCGACGCTTTCATCGGTTGTTTTGCCCATTATTACGTTCAAAGCGGTGATGTCGAAGCCGCCATGAAAAAAGCCGTTCTCTTCGCTGCATTTAGCGTTACCGGGAAAGGCACTCAATCATCTTATCCAAGCATCGAACAATTTAATGAGTTTCTTACCTTAAACGAATAATACTCCTGCATTGTAAAAGGTAGCACTATGAACGATAAAAACATCATTCAGATGCCCGACGGCTATCTGAATAAGACGCCTCTGTTCCAGTTTATTTTGTTATCCTGTTTATTCCCATTATGGGGATGCGCAGCCGCATTAAATGATATTCTGATTACGCAATTCAAAAGCGTATTTTCACTCAGCAACTTTGCTTCGGCATTAGTGCAGAGTGCCTTTTATGGCGGTTATTTTTTAATTGCGATTCCAGCATCATTGGTGATTAAAAAGACCAGCTATAAAATCGCCATCTTAATGGGACTGACGCTTTATATTGTTGGCTGTACGCTCTTTTTCCCGGCATCGCACATGGCCACCTACACCATGTTCCTCGCGGCAATTTTTGCGATTGCGATTGGCCTGAGCTTCCTGGAAACGGCAGCTAATACCTACAGCTCCATGATCGGCCCAAAAGCGTATGCCACTTTACGCCTGAACATCAGCCAGACCTTTTACCCCATTGGCGCAGCTGCCGGTATTCTGCTGGGCAAATATCTGGTCTTCTCTGAAGGCGAGAGTCTGGAAAAACAGATGGCTGGGATGAACGCGGAACAGATCCACAACTTTAAAGTGTTGATGCTGGAAAATACCCTTGAGCCTTACAAGTACATGATCATGGTACTGGTTGTGGTGATGGTGTTGTTCCTGCTGACCCGCTTCCCGACCTGCAAAGTCGCGCAAACGGCGAGTCATAAGCGTCCGTCAGCGATGGACACGCTGCGTTATCTGGCCAGCAATGCCCGTTTCCGTCGTGGAATTGTGGCGCAGTTCCTGTACGTGGGGATGCAGGTCGCGGTATGGTCATTCACCATCCGTCTGGCGCTGGAATTAGGTGATATCAACGAGCGTGACGCCTCAACCTTCATGGTCTATAGCTTTGCCTGCTTCTTTATCGGCAAGTTTATCGCCAACATATTGATGACGCGCTTCAATCCGGAAAAAGTGCTGATCCTATACTCCATTATTGGCGCGCTGTTCCTCGTCTATGTTGCGCTGGCGCCAAGCTTCAGTGCCGTGTACGTCGCCGTGCTGGTGAGCGTCCTGTTTGGACCCTGCTGGGCGACAATCTACGCCGGTACGCTGGATACTGTGGATAACGAGCATACTGAAATGGCGGGAGCTGTCATTGTCATGGCGATTGTCGGTGCTGCGGTAGTTCCGGCAATTCAGGGCTATGTGGCTGATATGTTCCACTCGCTGCAACTTTCGTTCCTGGTCTCCATGCTGTGCTTCGTGTACGTCGGTATCTACTTCTGGCGTGAAAGCAAAGTACGCAACAATCTGGCTGAAGCGACGGTTTCCTGAGGAGAACGATCATGACAACACGTATCACTCTGTGGCGGGAACTCTTTGCAGAGCATCCGCGAATCTTACTGAAAAATAGCGATTTCATGGTTACCGCGTTTCGTTATGCCAGCGGTGTGGAAGGGCTGAAGATAGAAAACAGTCGTGGACATCTGGTTATTCTGCCCTGGATGGGGCAGATGATCTGGGATGCGCAGTTTGACGGGCATGATCTGACCATGCGCAACATGTTCAGTCAGCCAAAACCGGCTGCAGAAGTGGTCGCGACCTACGGCTGCTTTGCTTTCCACTCGGGGCTATTGGCTAATGGCTGCCCGTCGCCGGAAGATTCTCACCCGCTGCATGGTGAAATGGCCTGTGCTGCGATGGATGAGGCCTGGCTGGAGCTGGAAGGCGAGAATTTGCGCGTGAGCGGACGCTACGAGTATGTGATGGGGTTCGGTCATCATTATCAGGCGTATCCTGCGGTGGTCATGCGCAAGGCGAGCGCGCTGTTTGATATTCAGATGTCGGTCACTAACCTCGCTTCAGTGGCAATGCCTTTGCAGTACATGTGCCATATGAACTATGCCTACGTCCCGGAAGCGACCTTCAGCCAGAATATCCCGGATGAAGCCATAACGCTGCGTGAATCGGTACCCGCACATGTTAAGCCTACCGAGCAGTGGCTGGCGTTTAATCAGCGGATTATTCAGGGTGAGGCTTCGCTGATGCGCCTTAATGAACCCGATTTTTACGATCCGGAAATCGTTTTCTTCGCTGACCAACTGGATAGATACACAGATAAGCCTGAATTTAGCATGATCGCACCTGATGGCACCACGTTCGTGACGCGTTTCTCCAGCGCGGAGCTGAATTATGTCACCCGTTGGATCCTCTATAACGGCGATCAGCAGGTGGCAGCCTTCGCCCTACCCGCGACTTGTCGCCCTGAAGGCTTCCTGGCAGCGGAGCGAAACGGGACGTTGATTCAGATAGAACCGAAACACACCCGCACATTTACCGTCACAACGGGCATAGCATGATCGCTCAAGGCTTGAACAGCAACGCGCTTATCGTTAAGGTAAGCGCTTTTGCTGGATGGCGGTATTAATGCCTTATCCGGCCTACAACGGCACCCGCCCGTAGGCCTGATAAGCGCAGCGCCATCAGGCATGTCTTAGCGCCAGGATGAACCCATGATTACCGTTGCCCTTATTGACGACCACCTTATCGTCCGCTCCGGCTTTGCCCAACTGCTGGGGCTGGAACCTGATTTGCAGGTGGTGGCTGAGTTTGGCTCAGGCAGTGAGGCGCTGGCGGGATTACCGGGGCGCGGCGTGCAGGTCTGTATCTGTGATATCTCGATGCCAGATATCTCCGGTCTTGAACTGTTAAGCCAGTTGCCAAAAGGAATGGCGATTATCATGCTCTCCGTCCACGACAGCCCGGCGCTGGTGGAGCAGGCGCTCAACGCGGGCGCGCGTGGTTTCCTTTCTAAACGCTGTAGCCCGGATGAGCTGATCGCGGCGGTGCATACCGTTGCGACCGGTGGCTGTTACCTGACGCCGGACATCGCCGTCAAACTGGCGGCTGGTCGCCAGGATCCGCTCACCAAACGCGAACGTCAGGTGGCGGAAAAACTGGCACAAGGTATGGCGGTCAAAGAGATTGCTGCTGAACTGGGCCTGTCGCCGAAAACGGTGCACGTGCATCGCGCCAACCTGATGGAAAAGCTGGGCGTCAGCAACGACGTCGAACTGGCCCGCCGGATGTTTGACGGCTGGCAATGAACACGCTCTGTTCCCGGTTAATCACCGTTGTTGCCTGCTTCTTTATCTTCTCTGCCGCGTGGTTTTGCCTGTGGAGCATCAGCCTGCATCTGGTTGAGCGCCCGGAGCTGGCAGTACTGCTGTTTCCGTTTGGCCTGCGTCTGGGGCTGATGCTGCAATGTCCACGTGGCTACTGGCCGGTGTTGTTGGGCGCGGAATGGCTGCTTCTTTTCTGGTTGGCACAGGAAGTGGTGCTGGCCCATTTGCCACTTTTGATGATCGGCAGCTTCCTCACGTTACTCCCGGTGATGCTGATATCGCGATACCGCCATCAGCGTGACTGGCGTACGCTGCTGTTGCAGGGCGCGGCGCTTACGGCGGCGGCATTGCTGCAATCGCTGCCCTGGCTTGGGCAGGGTGAAGAGGCATGGAACGCGCTGCTGCTGACGCTCACCGGCGGATTAACGCTGGCGCCGATCTGTCTGGTGTTCTGGCACTATCTGACCAGCACCACCTGGCTGCCGCTGGGCCCTGCGGTGGTGTCGCAGCCAGTAAACTGGCGTGGGCGGCATCTGGTCTGGTACCTGCTGCTGTTTAGCGTCAGCCTGTGGCTACAGCTCGGTTTACCCGCCGAGCTTTCGCGCTTCACACCGTTTTGCCTCGCGTTGCCGATCATTGCGCTGGCCTGGCACTACGGCTGGCAGGGGGCGCTGATTGCGACGCTGATGAACGCCATCGCGCTGATTGCCAGCCAGACCTGGCACGATCATCCCGTCGACCTGTTGCTCTCGCTGCTGGTGCAAAGCCTGACCGGGCTGCTGCTCGGCGCGGGCATTCAGCGTCTGCGTGAGCTTAACCAGTCGCTGCAAAACGAATTAGCGCGCAACCATCGTCTGGCTGAACGCCTGCTGGAGACCGAAGAGAGCGTGCGCCGGGACGTGGCGCGCGAACTGCATGATGATATCGGCCAAACCATCACCGCCATTCGTACCCAGGCGGGTATTGTCCAGCGCCTGGCGCCGGGAAACGCAGGGGTGAAGCGTAGCGGAGCACACATCGAACAACTTTCTCTCGGCGTGTACGATTCGGTGCGTCGCCTGTTAGGCCGCCTGCGACCACGCCAGTTGGACGATCTCACGCTGGAACAGGCCATCCGCTCATTGATGCGCGAAATGGAACTGGAAAGCCGCGGCATCGTCAGCCATCTCGACTGGCGAATTGACGAATCTGCACTCAGCGAAAGCCAGCGGGTGACACTGTTTCGCGTCTGTCAGGAAGGACTGAACAACATCGTCAAGCACGCTAACGCCAGCGCGGTGACGCTTCAGGGCTGGCAACAGGATGAACGACTGATGCTGGTGATTGAGGACGACGGCAGCGGCCTGCCGCCAGGGTCGAATCAGCATGGATTTGGCCTCACCGGGATGCGTGAACGGATTAGCGCCCTCGGAGGATCGCTGTCGATTTCCTGTACGCACGGCACGCGGGTCAGCGTGTCACTGCCTCAACGTTATGTGTAAGGAGCGGCCATGTTTGCGTTTTTAAAAGCCCCGGCCAATGCGCCGCTCATCACCGACAAGCAGGAAGTGGATGCCCGCTATCGCTATTGGCGGCGGCATATCCTGACCACTATCTGGCTCGGCTACGCGCTGTTCTATTTCACACGCAAAAGCTTCAATGCCGCCGTACCGGATATCCTCACCAGCGGCGTGCTGACCCGCAGCGATATTGGGCTACTGGCGACGCTGTTTTACATCACCTACGGCCTGTCGAAGTTTGTTTCCGGTATCGTCAGCGACCGCTCCAACGCCCGCTATTTTATGGGCATCGGGCTGATCGCCACCGGCGTGGTGAACATTTTGTTTGGATTCTCTACCTCACTGTGGGCCTTTGCGGTGCTGTGGGCGCTGAACGCCTTTTTCCAGGGCTGGGGGTCGCCGGTCTGCGCGCGTTTATTGACCGCGTGGTATTCGCGTACCGAGCGCGGCGGCTGGTGGGCGCTGTGGAATACCGCGCACAACGTCGGCGGGGCGCTGATCCCTATCGTGATGGCGGCGACAGCGCTGCACTACGGCTGGCGCGCCGGGATGATGATCGCTGGGCTGCTGGCGATTGTGGTGGGGGTTTTCCTCTGCTGGCGGCTGCGCGACAGACCGCAGGCGATTGGTCTGCCGCCGATTGGCGACTGGCGACATGATGAGCTGGAAATTGCTCAGCAGCAGGAAGGTGCAGGGCTGAGCCGCAAAGAGATCCTCACCCGCTATGTGCTGCTGAATCCTTATATCTGGCTGCTGTCATTGTGTTATGTGCTGGTGTACGTGGTCCGTGCAGCGATTAATGACTGGGGCAATCTGTACATGTCTGAGACGCTCGGCGTGGATCTGGTGACTGCAAATACCGCCGTGACCATGTTCGAACTGGGGGGATTTGTCGGTGCGCTGGTGGCGGGGTGGGGCTCGGACAAGCTGTTTAACGGCAACCGCGGTCCAATGAACCTGATTTTTGCCGCCGGAATTTTGCTCTCCGTTGGTTCGCTGTGGCTGATGCCGTTCGCCAGCTACGTGATGCAGGCAGCGTGCTTTTTCACCACCGGATTCTTCGTCTTCGGCCCGCAGATGCTGATCGGCATGGCGGCAGCGGAGTGTTCGCACAAAGAGGCGGCAGGTGCAGCAACCGGTTTTGTTGGGCTGTTTGCCTATCTGGGGGCATCTCTCTCCGGCTGGCCCCTGGCGAAGGTGATGGAGGTCTGGCACTGGACCGGGTTTTTTGTGGTGATCGCCATTGCGGCGGGGATTTCCGCGCTGCTGCTGCTGCCGTTTTTAAACGCCCAGGCTCCGCGCGATCTCAACGAAGCGTGATGCACCTCACCTTTTTGCCCTGAGTGGGGCAAAACTAAGAAATTTTCCCGGTTTCACCTGGACGCTGTCTCAGGCACGTCTCCCGGCTGATTTTTACAATGCCTGCTATTCGCAGGTATAAAAATTAGCTCGGGAGTGTCAAATGCTGGCCTTTCTCAACCAGGTGCGCAAGCCGACCCTGGATCTGCCGCTCGATGTGCGGCGCAAAATGTGGTTCAAACCGTTCATGCAGTCCTATCTGGTGGTCTTTATCGGCTACCTGACCATGTACCTGATCCGCAAAAACTTCAACATCGCGCAGAACGACATGATCTCCACCTACGGGCTGAGCATGACGCAATTGGGGATGATTGGCCTGGGCTTCTCCATCACCTACGGCGTGGGAAAAACGCTGGTTTCCTACTACGCGGACGGCAAAAACACCAAGCAGTTCCTGCCGTTTATGCTGATCCTCTCTGCCATCTGTATGCTCGGCTTCAGCGCCAGCATGGGCGCGGGTTCAACCAGCCTGTTTCTGATGATCGCCTTCTATGCGCTGAGTGGTTTCTTCCAGAGTACCGGCGGCTCGTGTAGCTATTCCACCATCACCAAATGGACGCCGCGTCGCAAGCGGGGTTCTTACCTCGGTATGTGGAACATCTCCCACAACCTCGGCGGTGCGGGTGCGGCAGGCGTGGCGCTGTTTGGCGCTAACTATCTGTTCGACGGTCACGTCATCGGGATGTTTATCTTCCCGTCGATTATCGCGCTGATTGTTGGTTTTATCGGCCTGCGCTACGGCAGTGACTCCCCGGAATCTTATGGTCTTGGTAAAGCTGAAGAGTTGTTCGGCGAGGAGATCAGCGAAGAAGACAAAGAGACCGAAGAAAACGAGATGACGAAATGGCAGATCTTTGTTGAGTACGTGCTGAAAAACAAAGTGATCTGGTTGTTATGTTTCTCGAACATCTTCCTGTACGTGGTGCGTATCGGTATTGACCAATGGTCCACTGTCTACGCTTTCCAGGAGCTAAAGCTCTCCAAAGAAGTGGCGATTCAGGGCTTTACCCTGTTTGAAGTGGGCGCGCTGGTCGGCACGCTGCTGTGGGGTTGGCTCTCTGACCTGGCGAATGGTCGCCGTGCGCTGGTGGCCTGCGTGGCGCTGGCGTTGATTATCGCCACCCTGGGCGTTTATCAGCACGCCAGCAACCAGTACGTTTATCTGGCTTCGCTGTTTGCACTGGGCTTCCTGGTATTTGGTCCGCAGTTGTTAATCGGCGTTGCGGCAGTCGGATTTGTACCGAAAAAAGCGATCGGCGCAGCCGATGGGATTAAAGGTACCTTTGCTTATCTGATTGGTGACAGCTTCGCCAAGCTTGGTCTGGGGATGATTGCCGACGGCACGCCGATTTTCGGCCTCACCGGCTGGGCAGGAACCTTCGCCGCGCTGGACACCGCCGCCATCGGTTGTATCTGTCTGATGGCCATCGTGGCCGTGTTTGAAGAACGTAAAATTCGCCGCGAGAAAAAGATTCAACAACTGAAAGTCGCTTAAGTTAAGTGTGCATTGGTAACTTTTGCCCGCCTTAATGGCGGGCTTTTTTATGCCGTGGCGTTCATCCATCGACAGCGATAAATTTGCCGCTATGATGGACATCCTGTCTGGTAATGGATGTGCGCATGATTTGGATAATGTTGGCCACCCTGGTGGTTGTTTTTGTGGTGGGATTTCGGGTGCTGACGTCCGGTTCACGACGCGCAATTCGCCGCTTGAGCGAGCGACTGAACATTGATGTCGTGCCAGTAGAATCGATGATCGATCAGATGGGAAAAGTACAGGGTGAGGCTTTTTTACAGTACCTCCACCGCCCTGATGAATCACATCTGCAAAATGCGGCCCAGGTGCTGTTGATCTGGCAAATAGTGATTGTCGACGGCAGTGAGCCGAATCTGCTGCAGTGGCACCGTTGGCTGCAAAAAGCTCGGCTGGCCGCGCCGATTACCGACGCGCAGGTGCGTCTGGCGCTCGGTTTTTTGCGCGAAATGGAGCCGGACATGCAGGAGCTTAATGCATTTCAAATGCGCTATAACGCCTTTTTCCAGCCCGAAGATGGCGTGCATTGGTTGCATTGATAGTCATGCCTGATGGCGTTACGGTTCTCAGGTCGACAAAACGTGTCGCTATCTGGCAGTGGCTAATTACATCAGAACGTCCAGGCCATGTTTTTGCACGATGCTGAGTAGTTTTAATGACATCCCACCAGGTCGTTTAGCTCCGCTCTCCCATTTTTGCACTGTCGATACGCTGGTGTTCAGATAACGGGCAAAAACGGGTTGGCTTACATTTAGCTTTTCACGCAATGCTTTAATCTCAGTCGGTTGAAGATCTTCCACGTGACTAAGACTGGCTTTGTCAAAATCGCGCATCGTTTCCTGTGGAATTGCACCAACGCTAAATAATCCAGAAGCTGCGCTATGGATGGCTTCAAAGGCAGGGCTTTTGAATTTATTCTTTGCTGTCATGACAGACCTCTACCAGTTCTTTACTCTGAATCAGTGCTGCTATTTTCATATCACCGAGGCTTGCATAATGCTTCGCCAGTTCACGAAAGCCGCTTAACTCGCTACTGTTAATATTTGCTATGTTCTGCTTGGCGTACAAGAACGTATAAAACCAATGCTCTCCGCCTTTCGCAAGGATGATGGCGCGATCGCGATTTTGATTAAGCCGCTTTTTATAAACTCCTCCGCCGAGATTGTCTGCTCTTCCCTGAAGAGTGGCGGCTATTGCTTCACATAATTCATCGTCATTAATCGCATGAGATTTCGCTTCCCTGGTAAACCATTTGGTTTTGAACACTCGCATCGGGTTGACATCCTGTAACCATAAATATAGCACCTGGTGATATACTATGCATTTAGTTAGCTGTAAAAAGGGGAAAAATCAGCCACGTTCGGAATGTGCGAGCCTCTACGCAAGTGACAATGCAAAACGGTAGAGTTGCTGAAACGTTAAATACGTCACAAATTTAATGTTACACTGCGTAACTTTTCTACAATAACCCCACGCAGGTAACAAAATGAGTGAAGCTGTTGAACAAAAATCCCGCGCTGAGGCAAATTCCCGACCTAACTGGTCGGCGGTATTTGCCGTGGCGTTCTGTGTTGCCTGCCTGATAACCGTTGAGTTTCTGCCCGTTAGCCTGTTAACGCCGATGGCGCAGGATCTGGGGATTTCTGAAGGTGTGGCGGGGCAATCGGTGACCGTGACGGCATTTGTCGCCATGTTCGCCAGCCTGTTTGTGACGCAAATTATTCAGGCGACCGATCGTCGCTATGTGGTGATCCTGTTTTCGGTGCTGCTGACGCTTTCCTGTCTGCTGGTTTCCTTTGCCAATTCTTTTTCGCTGCTGCTCGTTGGCCGCGCCTGCCTCGGTCTGGCACTTGGCGGTTTCTGGGCGATGTCGGCGTCGCTGACCATGCGTCTGGTTCCCGCACGTACGGTACCGAAAGCGCTGTCGGTTATTTTTGGCGCAGTCTCCATCGCGCTGGTGATTGCCGCGCCGTTGGGGAGCTTTTTAGGCGGCATTATCGGCTGGCGTAATGTGTTTAATGCGGCGGCGGTGATGGGCGTGCTGTGCACAATTTGGGTGGTGAGAGCGTTGCCTTCGCTGCCTGGCGAGCCTTCGCATCAGAAACAAAACATGTTCAGCCTGTTGCAGAGACCGGGGGTGATGGCCGGGATGATTGCCATCTTCATGTCCTTTGCCGGGCAGTTCGCCTTCTTTACCTATATTCGCCCGATCTATATGAATCTGGCGGGCTTTGACGTTGATGGCCTGACGCTGGTGCTGCTGAGCTTCGGTATTGCCAGCTTTGTTGGTACGTCGCTTTCGTCGATGATTTTGAAGCGTTCGGTCAAACTGGCGTTAGCCGGTGCGCCACTGGTGCTGGCGCTCAGTGCACTGGTCCTGATTCTGTGGGGCAGTGACAAAGTGGTGGCGGCGGGTATTGCGATTATCTGGGGACTGTTGTTTGCGCTGGTACCGGTCGGCTGGTCGACGTGGATCACGCGCTCGCTTGCCGATCAGGCAGAAAAAGCCGGATCGGTGCAGGTCGCCGTGATCCAGCTTGCCAATACCTGTGGGGCTGCGGTGGGAGGCTATGCGCTCGATACTCTCGGACTGCTGTCGCCCCTGATGCTTTCCGGCAGCCTGATGCTGCTGACGGCGCTTCTGGTGGCAGCAAAAGTTCGCATAAAGGGTATGCAATAAACTAAAGCTCGGTATGCCGGATCGCTATCCGGCATCCTGGTTATTTTTTTTAATTAAAACCATTGTTTCCGGCAGTATGGGCAAACCATTCGCCGCTCTTTTTCACCGTACGTTTTTGCGTGTCTAAATCTAACTGGACAAAACCGTAGCGGTTTTTATATCCGTTGAGCCAGGACCAGTTATCAATAAAAGTCCACATATGGTAGCCAAGACAATTACAACCTTCGCTGATGCCTTTATGTAGCCATTTAAGATGCTCAGAAACAAATTCAATACGATAGCTGTCGTTGATCTGGTCATGCTCAACGAAACGCTGCTCATTTTCCACACCCATACCGTTTTCAGAAATAAAGCAGTGCGGGTTGCCGTAATTATCACGAAGATTAGTAATAATATCGTAAATACCAGGCTCATAAATTTCCCAGCCACGGTAAGGGTTCATTTTACGCCCCGGCATTTCGTAATAATCAAACAGCCACTCCGGCATAAACGGCGCATTTGGATTGACCGCAGTATCACGACATTTCACGCGACGCGGCTGATAATAATTGATACCGAGCAGGTCGATTTTCCCCTCGGCGATGAGCTGACTGTCGCCTGGCTGACAGGTTGGTAGCTGATCGTACTCTTTCAGCAATTCGACCAGATCCGCCGGATATTCCCCTTTTAGTACCGGGTCAAGGAAGCTGCGGTTAAACAGCAGATCCGCATGGTGCGCGGCTTTCACATCCGCCGGGTGCTGAGAGCGTGGATAAGAGGGCGTCAGATTTAGGATCACACCGATCTCACCGCCGTAGTTTCCGGCGCGATACGCCCGTACCGCTGTGGAATGCGCCAGTACAGTGTGATACGCCACGGTGGCCGCGCGTTTGAAATCCACCACGTTAGGGTAATGGAAGTCATACAGATAGCCGCCTTCCACCGGGACAATCGGCTCGTTAAAGGTGAACCAGTGCTTAACCCGGTTGCCGAACAATGTAAAACACGTCTGCGCGTAGCGGCCAAACGCCTCAACCACCTCACGGTTTTCCCAGCCGCCTTTCTCCTGCATCACCATTGGCATGTCAAAGTGGAACAGGGTGATAAATGGCGTAATGCCTTGCGCCAGCAGCTCGTCGATGACGTTGTTATAGAAATCGACGGCTTCCGGATTAACATCGCCGGTACCGTCCGGGATCAGGCGTGACCAGCTCAGAGACGTACGGAAGCTGTTGTGCTTCAGCTGTTTGAGCAGTGCGATATCCTGTTTCCAGTGCTGATAAAACGTTGAGGTGTCCGCCGGACCAACCCCCTGATGGAAACGACCTGGCTGGCGGTCGAACCACACGTCCCACGTGGTCTGGCTTTTGCCGCCGTTCAGGCTATCCCCTTCGGTTTGCAGTGCCGAGCAGGCACTGCCCCACCAGAAGTTTTCTGGAAAACGGTATCGCATTGTTATTGCTCCATTGCTATTTATACGTTCTGGCAACAATACGTTTTTTTGCGACACAGAAACCGGTTACAGTGCTCATTTTACAACAAGATGTTTATAAATCCGGGCATTCAACTTTGCCAAGTGCTTCCCAGTAGTTGTTCTGGTTATTTCTTTGTATTGCCAGAATAGCCTCGCGGATATGCTGCTGATTACGTGTATCAGACATAATCGTTTTTTCCCACACGTCATCGGATGGCGACCCCTGTGGGGTGCAAATCTTACGTAAGTCCTTCAATACAGTATTTTTTTCATGAACGGACTGTAGAGAGCCGTAAGCCGAATCGGCCTGCGCTAAACCCGACAGCGTGAAAAGAATGGCAATAAGCGGTAAAGCGGCTCGTTTCATGATAATAATCCTTGTTGTCGATGCGCATCATCTCAAGAGTAAGTGTAGACGGCATGCGCCTCACTCATCAGCCTGTGTTAATTTCTAAACAAATAATCAGCCAGAAGTTGTAGTTTTTCAGGAGGATAGGATGCAAATACAGATTACAGATACCATTACTGAAGATGATCAAAATGCCCTGCTTGCCGGGTTGCGCGCCTACAACCGCCAGTTCCTGAGGACCACCAATTTTGGCGACCTGGCGGTGTACTGGCGCGATGAAAGCAATGAAATTCTGGGCGGGCTGATTGGCAAAATCAAAGGCGAATGGCTGTGTATTGATTTTCTGTGGATGCATGATTCGCTGCGCAAAGGCGGTTACGGCACAAAATTGATGCAGGCTGCCGAACAGACAGCGCGTGAGAGAGGATGCCTGCATGCGCTGGTGGATACCATGAGTTTCCAGGCGCTGCCGTTTTATCAGAAAAACGGCTATCAGCTGCAAATGACCCTCGATAACTTTCCGGAAACCGGCTCCGCGCGGCATTATTTGTCGAAAACGTTTTGATGACCGGAAGCTCTGGACGCCGCCTCACTTTCTTGCGCAGCAGAATAGTGTATGTTCTGAACAATCATTTATTTCTTAAGCGGTAAAGAGATGAGACGGATTGAGATAATACTGGGGGAGCTGGAACGGCTGACGCGAGGACTGAATCTTGCCCATCTGGCGCAGGAAACGGCGTTCACAGCAGAAGCTATCGGCTTTAACCTCGGACTGGCGCGCAACTCGGTCAGTAAAGATCTCAATCAGCTCTGGAACGACGGCCTGGCGATTAAAAGCCGCGGACGCCCGGTATTCTTTCTGCATCGTCAGGCGATTGAAACGCTGCTGGGGCGCAAACTGGATGAGTCCGAGCGTGAAGTGCAAACCGTTGCCGACCTGTTGCCTGTTCAGGAAAACCAGGCGACAGACGATCCCTTTTCTGGCCTGATTGGTTACGATCGCAGCCTGCGCGACGCGGTGGAAAAAGGCCGCGCGGCGGTGCTGTATCCCCACGGGCTGCACGTTCTGCTGACCGGTCCCTCCGGCGTCGGCAAAACCTTTTTTGCCGAACTGATGCATCGTTTCGCCTGCGAACGCGCAGTGGGAGCGTCGCCGCCGCTGGTTTACTTTAACTGCGCGGAATACGCCCATAACCCGGAGTTGCTTTCTTCGCACCTGTTTGGTCATCGACAGGGGGCATTTACCGGCGCAAATGAAAATAAACCCGGTCTGGTCGAGCAAGCCGACGGCGGCTATCTGCTGCTCGACGAAGTGCATCGTCTGCCGTATGAAGGTCAGGAAAAGCTATTTTCTATTCTCGACAAAGGCGAATACCGGCCGCTGGGTTCCAGCGCCGTGGCGCGGTCAATCTCGGTTCGTCTGATATGTGCGACCACCGAACCGGTAAGTTCGGCGTTGCTGCGCACTTTCCAGCGACGTATTCAGGTATGTATCGATCTCCCCGGCATCCGCCAGCGTTCGGTGGAAGAGCAGGTTGAACTGATCGTTGGCTTCTTACAGCGTGAGAGCCGCAAAATCGAGCGTACGATAAGCATCGACCGTACCTTGCTGCTCTGGCTGTTGAACAAGCCGCTGGAAGGCAACATTGGTCAGCTTAAGAGCGACATTCAGTTTCTCTGCGCCCAGGCCTGGGCCTCAGGGATGACCGAGCACAGCGACACGCTACAGCTGGATAAACGTCTGACCGAGATCCCCTTTAACGCCACGCCGGAACAACGTCTGTTGGTTGGAGCGCTGTTCGAAGGCAAAGAACACCTGAGCATCGATGCCCGCACGCTGCCTGCGCTGAAAAATTCGCTGGCCACCGGAGCCGAAATTGAAGAGAGCGATCTTTTCTACAGCTTCCTGACCCGTGAATATATCAACCTGCGTAACAGCAACGTGCCGCCAGCCGAAACGCTGGCAATCCTCAAAAACAAGCTCAGTTCGATATTTGAATATGGTCTCTACAGCCGCGACAGCGTGGCGCATCCTCCGCGCTATGGCGATCAGATTGAAGAGCGAGTCACGCTGTTGATCGGCTGTGTTGAGCAGGTGCTTGGTTTTACGCTGCCGGAAAATCTGGTTAACCCGCTGCGCAAACACTTCCTGGCGCTGATTGGCTATGTGCAGCGCGGCCTTATTCCGCAACTTTATTCTTCCAGCCTGATCCTCGATCGCTGCAAAGATGAATACGAAAACGCTACGCTGTTATGCCGAAAAATCAATGAACTGCTGCATATTCAGTGTCCGGCGACGGAGGTGGTCTGGCTGTGCCTGTTCCTCAAAGAGTGTCGCCATTACCGCCAACGGATTGACGCCAGTCCGGACTGCGGGGTGATTTTGATTGCCCACGGTGCGACGACCGCCACAAGTCAGGCGCAGTACGTGAATCGCGTGCTGGAGCGCGAGGTGTTCAGCGCTATCGATATGCCTTTTGAGCAGTCGGTGCATGACACGCTGGAAGCCCTTACGCAGATGATCCAGACCCGGCAATATCGCCGATTGATCCTGATGGTGGATATTGGTTCACTGGTCCATTTTGGCAGCACGATCAGTAAGTTATTCCAGATAGACGTACTGCTAATGCCCAATATCACGCTCACCAGCCTGCTGGAGATTGGGCTGGATTTAAGCTACGAAACCAGCGACTTGCCGCAGCTGGCGGCGTTGATGCAGAGCAAAAATATTCCCTGTCAGCTCTGTACTCCGCAGCAGGAAAACAGCGGTAAAGTGCTGGTTATCTCCTGCATCACCGGGATGGGAACGGCAGAAAAAATCAAAAAGGTGCTGGAGGAGAGCTTCGGTGAGTTGATGTCGCAGGATACGCGGATGGTGATCCTCGATTACAACGAAGTTCGCAGCCTGGAGCGTGTTCAGCAGGCGATTAACGCCAGTGAACGCCTGGCGGGAATAGTGGGCACTTTCCAGCCAGGACTGCCGGATATTCCGTTTATCTCGCTCGAGGAGCTGTTCTCTGAGCAAGGCCCCGAGCTGGTACTCAGCCTGCTGACGCCAGATCTCTCCAGCAGCGAACGCCGTCTGGAGATGGAGCGCAGCGCGATGCGCTTTATCAGCGCGTTGACTATGGAGAGCATCATTAACCATATTTCGGTGCTCAACCCGCAGCGTATTCTCAAAGAGATGGAAGGCGTGCTGAATCATCTGACCACCGCGCTTTCGCTCAAACCGAGCCGTCAGGTGACACTGCGCTTCCTGATCCACTGCTGCTGTATGGTCGAGCGTATCGTGATTAACCGCAAACCGTTACAGATGGCGCTGGAGAACAAGCCGGATCTGGATAATCGCGCGTTTAGTGTCATTAAATCCGCTTTCCTGCCGATCGAAGAGGCCTATGCTATTCGCTTATCGGACGCGGAATATTTTTATATCTACGAACTGCTGTATAGCTAATCCCTTTACTGGCGCGGCTTTCTGCCTCGCCAGCGCTCCTCTCCTCCCCGCGTGACACAAATTCTGGCACAGCCTTTGCTCTGTTTACCTATGTCTATGTAATCGAGCCAGGAGGCCATTTTGACTACCACTGAATCCTTGCCCCAGATCCTGCTGCTGACCCATGGCGGCTGGGGGCAACAGCTTTGCAACAGCCTGCGCATGGTGATGGGTGAAATCAAAGGCGTGACGGAAATTGCGCTGATGCCCGTTGATACGCTCGGCGAGTTTTATCAGCGCGTTGAAGCCGTAGTGAAAACCATGCCGGAAGGCTCACTGATCCTGACTGATTTTATTGGCGGCACCACCTCCAACGTGGCGGCGCGGCTGAGCGCCGATTACCCGGTGGCTGTTATTTCCGGGCTCAACGCCTCTTTGCTGCTGGAGGCGCTCGACAAACGCGAGCATGGCCAGTTGACCACCTGCGTGGCTGAACTGGTCGACGCCGGGCGTAGCAGTTGCCTGGACGTTGTCGCCCACGTGCGTCAATTACAACAATCACAATAAGGAATAAACATCATGGCAAACATCGTCTTATGTCGTATCGATAGCCGTCTGATTCATGGACAAGTGGTGACCAAGTGGGTTGGGCAATCTCAGGCCAACCGGATTGCGGTGGTTAGCGATGAGCTGGATGCCGATCCGTTTATGAAAAACATCTACCTGATGGCCGCGCCGCCAAACATCAAAGTGGATTGCTTTGGTAACCAAAGTTTTGCGGCCGCCTGGAAAGAAAACCAGCTTGGTGACGGCAAAGTGCTGGTGCTGTTCCCCTCTCTGGCGGCGGTACAGGAAGCGGTTCAGTTGGGCTTTGATGTCACCACTATTCAGGTCGGTGGGCTGGGCGGTGGGCCAAACCGCAAAGCGGTATTCCAGAACATTACGCTGGATGAAAAAGACGTCGGCATTCTGAGCGACCTGAAAAATCGTGGGATTCAGGTGTTCTTCCAGACTATCCCGGAAGATAAGCCTCAGTCGCTGGACGATATCCTGAAAAAATTCTAATTCTTTGATAACAGGGTACTTAACTATGGATACTTTAGTCTTTGCAAGCCTGATGGGGTTGTATTACTGGTTTGCCCGTTTACGCCTTGGCTACACCTTCTCCGCCATGCTGCTACAGCCCGTCGTGATTGCCGTATTCGTTGGCCTGCTGTTAGGCAACATGGAAACGGCGATGATCATCGGTGCAGGCATGCAGCTGGTTTATCTCGGCGTGACCTCTACGCCAGGCGGTAACGTCCCGTCGGATCCTGCGCTAGCTGCCTGTATTTCAATTCCTATCGCCGTGAAGGCCGGAATGGATCCGAACCTGGCTATCGCGCTGGCGATCCCATTCGGCGTCATCGGCGTGTTCCTCGACCAGTTGCGCCGCACGTTAAACGCGGCATGGGTGCATATGGCCGACAAGCATGCGGAAACGGCCAACATGGCGGGCATTATGCGCTGTGCATTCCTCTACCCGGCGTTGCTTGGCCTTGTACTGCGTTTCCCGGTGGTTTTCGCCGCCAACTATTTTGGTCAGGACGTGGTGGAAAGCTTCCTTAAGCTGATGCCGCACTGGCTGACGCACTCCTTTGAAATTATGGGCGGCATTCTGCCAGCGTTGGGCTTCGCCATCACCATTATGGTGATCGGTAAAAAGAGCCTGCTGCCGTGGTTTATCGGCGGATTCTTCGCAGTGCTGTACCTGAAGGTGGACATCATGGCGATGGCAATCTTTGGTACCTGCGTGGCTTTCCTGATTAAAGGTCTGGCGAAAAATGAAGGAGCAGCATGATGAGCAGCGACGTAATGCAACATGAACTGGTGGAGCGTGCGCGTGAAAGCGGCACGCTGACCAAAGCAGACATCACCAAAGCCTGGTTTATCTACTGGCTGGGCGCGGAAGTTTCCAGCTCCTATGAACGTTTGCAGAGCCTGATTTTCTGCGCCTCGATGACGCCGATCATCAAAAAGCTCTACCCGCAAAAAGAGGAACAGGTAGAAGCGCTGAAACGCCATCTGAACTTCTTCAACTCAGAGCAGACGTTCGGGGCGGTGATTCAGGGGATCTCCATTGCGATGGAGGAACAGAAAACCCGCGGCGAGCCGATCAGCGATGCCTCAATTACCGGGATTAAAACCGGGCTAATGGGACCGCTGGCCGGGATGGGGGACTCGATCATCTGGGCAGCCGTGATGCCGCTGTTAATTGCCATTTTTATCCCGTTCGCCGCCAATGGCAGCGCGATGGGCGGAATTGTACCGTTAATCCTCTACCCGGCCATTACGTTGGCAATCAGCTACGGTATGGTGCACAAAGGCTATACGCTGGGACGTGACTCGATTATCGGTCTGCTGCAGGGAGGGCGAATTAAGGAACTGATCTACGGCGCGAACGTGCTGGGCCTAATCATGATGGGCGCGCTTTCTGCGAGCTACGTCAAGATCACCACGCCGTTAAAACTCAGCGCCCTGAAAGGCTCTGAAGTGGTGGTTCAGCAAATCCTCGACTCTATTGCCCCCGGTCTGTTGCCGCTGGCGGCGGTGTTCGCCATTTATTTCTATCTGGTGAAGAAAGGGCCGCGTTACACCACGATTTTGCTGTCGATTGTCGCACTCAGCGTGGTCTGCTCACTGCTGGGAGTGCTGTAAGCCATGACACAGAATATCTACCAACAATTGGGGCTAAAACAGGTCATTAACGCCTGCGGCAAGATGACGATTCTGGGCGTTTCCAGCGTCGCGCCGGAAGTGATGCAAGCCACCGCGCGGGCAGCTTCGGCCTTTGTTGAAATTGACCGGCTGGTGGACCGTACCGGTGAATTGGTTTCCCGCTACACCGGCGCGGAGGACAGCTATGTTACTTCGTGCGCCTCGGCGGGTATTGCGATTGCCGTTGCCGCCGCCATTACCCGCGGTGACCAGGCTAGTGTCACGCTGATGCCGGACAGCGCGGGTATGGCCAATGAAGTGGTCATGCTGCGCGGGCATAACGTTGACTACGGTGCGCCCATCACCAGCGCGATCCGCTTAGGCGGCGGACGGGTGGTGGAGGTTGGCTCAAGTAATCTGGCGGCCCGCTGGCAGCTGGAGAGCGCGATTACCGATAACACCGCCGCGCTGCTGTACGTGAAATCGCACCACTGCGTGCAGAAAGGCATGTTGAGCATTGCAGACTTCGTACGGGTTGCGCAGGTTCATAACCTGCCGCTAATTGTCGATGCCGCCGCTGAGGAAGACTTACACGCCTGGGTGGCGAGCGGGGCGGATATGGTGGTCTACAGCGGAGCAAAAGCCTTTAACGCGCCGACCTCCGGGTTTATCACCGGGAAGAAACAGTGGATTGCCGCGTGTAAAGCGCAGCACCACGGAATTGCCCGGGCGATGAAGATCGGCAAAGAGAATATGGTCGGGCTGGTGTATGCCCTGGAAAACTATCATCAGGGGCAAACCGTGGTCACCGCCGAAGAGCTTCGCCCCGTGGCGCAGGCGATTTCAGCGATTCGCGGACTGGATGCGGATATTGAGCAGGACGAAGCCGGGCGCGCCATCTGGCGGATTCGTATTCGGGTTAATGCACAAGAGCTGGGGATGGATGCTTACGCCGTAGAAGCGCAGCTGCGAGAGGGTGATATCGCGATTTACGCTCGCCGTTACAACCTTCATCAGGGCGTCTTTAGTCTTGACCCGCGTACGGTCGCAGAAGGGGAAATGGCACTGATCGTGGCCCGACTAAAGGAGATTGCAGACTATGCAGCACATTAATTTTTATCGCAATAAAGTGGCTATTAACGTGCTGGCGAAGGATATCGCCAACGCTCGGGAAATCTATGACGCTGCCGAAGGTCACGCGGTGATCGGCATTCTTTCGGCGCAGTTCTCCTCGGTTGAGGAAGGGGTTAAGGAAGTAAAACGCTGGATGGTCGACGTGCCGTCGATTTCCGTGGGGCTGGGGGCGGGTGACCCGGCGCAGTATTACAAAGCGGCGATGATTGCCTCACAGGTCCATCCGGCACACGTCAACCAGACCTTTACCGGCTGTGGGTTTGCGGCAGGCGCCTTGGCGGCAACGGGCGGTGAACAGACCCATATCAACGCGTTAGTCAGTCCCACGGGCACGCCGGGGGAAGTGTTGATCTCCACTGGCGTCAGCAGCAGCCAGGGCACGCCAGCCCGCGTTTCCTGTGATGCAGCGGTACGTATGATGCTGGACTCTGGCGCGCATGCGGCGAAGTTCTTCCCAATGGGCGGTGAGCAGTCCCTGCCTGAGTTGTACGCACTGGCGACGACAGCGGCGCGCAACGGCATGACGTTGATTGAGCCGACCGGCGGTATCGATCTCGATAACTTCGGCATTATCCTGCAATCCTGTCTGGAAGCAGGAGTACCGCGCGTCATGCCGCATGTGTATAGCTCGATTATCGACTCGCAAACTGGCAATACCCGACCCGAAGATGTCGCCAGGTTGATGGAGATAGTCAAAGCCCTGGTGTGATGTTGCTATCGCCGGATAGCACACAAAAAATGCCCGGTAAGCGTTAGGTGCCACCGGGCATTTTTGTACATATGTCTGCTTTATTCTTTTTTCTTCTTGCTGATGCTTTTTCGTTTTTTAAACCGCAGCGGCCTTGCCGCTATAGTCATTTCATTACTCATCAGGCGGTTATTGCAAAAGGATAAAACGTGAAGCTGAAGATACCTTTTTTCGGGGCCGGGGCGGCGGTATTACTGGCGGGATTATTGCTGGCAGGATGCGATCAACAAAGCAGTGATGCAAAGCATATCAAAGTGGGTGTGATTAACGGTGCCGAGCAGGATGTGGCGGAGGTCGCGAAGAAAGTCGCTAAAGAAAAATATGGCCTTGAGGTGGAGCTGGTGGGTTTTAGCGGTTCTCTGCTGCCCAACGATGCCACTAATCATGGTGAGCTGGATGCCAATGTCTTCCAGCATCGTCCGTTCCTCGAACAAGATAATAAAGCACACGACTATAAGCTGGTTGCGGTGGGCAATACCTTTGTGTTCCCGATGGCAGGGTATTCGAAGAAAATCAAAACCGTCGCTGAACTTAAAGACGGTGCAACGATTGCGATACCTAACGATCCAACCAACCTCGGGCGGGCGCTGTTGCTGCTGCAAAAAGAGAAGTTAATTACGCTGAAAGCGGATACCGGCCTGCTGCCAACAGCGTTGGATATCACTGATAATCCGCGGCATCTGAAAATTATGGAACTGGAAGGCGCGCAGTTGCCGCGCGTATTGGACGATCAGAAAGTGGATGTAGCGATTATCAGTACCACCTACATCCAGCAAACCGGTCTTTCCCCGGTACATGACAGCGTATTTATCGAAGACAAAAACTCACCGTACGTGAACATCCTGGTGGCGCGAGAAGACAACAAAGATGCCGAGAATGTGAAAGAATTCCTGCAATCTTATCAGTCACCGGAAGTGGCAAAGGCGGCAGAAACTATCTTTAACGGCGGCGCGGTTCCGGGTTGGTAATCGTGACCCGTTGTCGCGCCGGTTGGGGTTAAACCGCTCTGGCGCGGCGACGTGAGTCCATTGAGATCAGTACTACCGATGAGAGAATTAAAAGCGTGCCCAGCCAGTCTGGCAGGGTAAACGTAATACCTAACAACAGTAGTGACAGCAACGCGCTGCTCAACGGTTCTGCGCAGCTTAAAATGCTCGCTTTCGGTCCGCCAATCATCTGCGCGCCTTTCAGGTACAGGCTAAACGTCAGCGACGTGCCGATGACCACCAGATAGAAAAACGCCAGAATCAAACTGCCATTCACCACGAAATTAGTGCCCTGTCCGGCATAAAACGGCAGCAGGATCATGCCGCCGATTAACATACTCCAGCCGACGACCGGCAGCGTGCCGTAGCGCGCGATAAGCGTTGAGGGGTAGGTGGTGTAGAACGCGGCGGCAAACGCCGAGGCAATTCCCCAGAACAGCGCGGCAGGTGAGATAGACAGCGACGTTGGGTTACCGTGGGTGACCAGTAAGAAGGTGCCGATGAGCGAGGTGAAGATTGCGGTCAGCACTAAAATCCCCGGTCGTGCTTTGCGCACCACGGAAAACCACGCCACGATAATGGTCGGTGACAAAAATTGCAGCACCGTCGCGGTGGCGGCGTTGGATTTTTCAATGGTCAGCAGAAAGGTGAGCTGTACGGTGAGCGCTCCAACTACGGAAAAAATCAGCAGGCTGATGGCGTCTTTGCGGTTTTTGATAATGGAGAACACTTTGTCGCCGTGAACGAAAGAGAGCATCAGCAGAATCAGCCCGGCGAAAATCAGACGTGTCATGGTCAGAAACTGCGACGACATCTGACTTTGCTCCATGATGTACTGCGCGCAAACGCCTGAACTTCCCCACAATACGGCGGCAATCAGGACGTTCATCATCCCTCTTCTGGTGGAACTCATCTTTCCCTCGGCATGTTGTTTTGTTTTATTTGTGTGCAGGCATCATAGCAGAGATAGCGAAGCGAGTGAGACATGACTGGTGTAGCCCCCCACGCGGCAGGGGGCTTCGGTAGTTATTTTATGGCGCAATCGGCGTCAGATAATCCAGCCGTAGCGGTTCGGCTAGCAGATCGTTCATTTGTAGAATGAACGCCTGGAAATGTGGCAGAGCGATATGCTCGTCCAGACCGGCCTGTCCGCGCCAGGATTCGCGCACGTAAAACACATCCGGCGTGTCGCGTAACTGGAACAGGGCATATTCAATATTGCCCGGCTCCCGGCGAGTAGGCAGTAACAGAGCCTGCAGTGCCTGTTTCAGTGCATCGATTTTCCCTGGTTTGGCTTTCAGTACCGCAATAATTGAAATCACTTCTGAATCGGACATGTTAAAACCCCTCCAGCACAATCTTGCCGACCGAACGACCGGTTTCAATTTGCGCGTGGGCTTTTTGCAGATTTGCCGCGGTGATCGCGCCAAAATGTTCGCCCAGCGTGGTGCGGAGGGTGTTGCTGTCGATCAGCTGTGCCACGCGGGTCAGTAACTGATGCTGCGCAATGATGTCGTGGGTGGTAAACATCGAACGGGTAAACATAAACTCCCAGTGCAGTGAAATGCTTTTGGCCTTCAGCGGACGCGCATCGAGAGTGTGCGGATCGTCAATCAACGCCAGTTTGCCCTGCGGTGCCAGGGCGGCAATAATTTGCGAATAGTGCTGCTCGGTATTGTTCAGGCTGGCAACGTGCGTCACCTCTTTAATGCCTATCCGTGCCAGCTCTTCCGTCAACGGCTTGCTGTGGTCAATCACATGATGAGCGCCCGCTTCACGAACCCATTTCTGGCTCTGCGGACGTGATGCCGTACCGATGACGGTCATTTTGGTCAGCTTACTGGCCAGTTGCGTCAGAATAGAACCGACGCCGCCAGCCGCGCCAACGATCAATAACACATCATCTTCATTGCTATTCTCCTCAACGCCCAGACGGTCGAACAGCATTTCCCAGGCGGTGATGGCGGTCAGCGGCAGCGCCGCAGCAGAAGCATTATCCAGTGTTTTTGGCTTCAGCGCGGTAATACGTTCATCAACCAGCTGAAATTCACTGTTACTGCCAGCGCGGCCCAGCGCTCCGGCGTACCAGACTTCATCGCCAGGTGTGAACAGGATGACGGCTTCACCCACGGACTTCACCACGCCAACGGCGTCCCAGCCCAGAACGCGCGGCACATCGGCGTTAAAACCTTCGCGAACCTTGGTATCAACGGGATTGACGGAAATGGCTTTCACTTCAACCAGCAGATCGTGCCCGGTAGCGACTGGCATGGGCAGGTCAATCTCTTGTAAAAATTCAATGTTATTGCCGTCGGTCGCGGCGCGGGTAATAGCGATGGCTTTCATGGTCTCTCCGGTCACAGGAATCAGTTGAATAATTCGATGGTAAACCGGTAGCAGAACGGGAAAAATAGCCCTACGGCGACAGGACTTATACTCGGGGAGTGAAAATGTTCCGGCTTGAAGATCTCACGTTGTTTGTCCGCGCCGCGGCGCTGAATAGTTTTAGCGATGCCGCGCGAGAAGTCGGCGTTCAGCCTGCTCAGGTCAGTTCAGCTATCAAGCGACTGGAGTCTACGTTGGCTATCCGCTTGTTCGCCCGCTCCACGCGCAGCCTACGCCTGACGCCGGAGGGCGAGGTCTGGCTACCCTATGCCCGCCAGATGCTGGACGTGATGCATGCCGGGCTGCAAAAAATTCAGACCCCAGAAGATGAAGTTTCTGGCACGCTGCAAATCGCCGTGCCTTCCGATCTTGGCCGTAACCTGCTGCTGCCGGTCTTTCAGTCGTTTCGACGCCGCTATCCTGCGCTGCGCCTGCGGATTTTTTTCTCCGATCAGGTGACGGATGTCTTTAAAGACCCCGTCGATGTTGCGTTTCGCTATGGCAATACCGAAGACGCGTCTTACATTGCGCTGCCCGTTGCACCGAGTAACCGACGTGTGCTGGTGGCATCACCGGAATGGGTTGCACAAAACGGCGCGCCGCAAACCCCGGATGATTTAACACAGCTCAACGCCATGACCTTCGTATTACGCGGCCGCCTGCACGATCGCTGGACGTTTACGCGCAACGGCGAGGTCAGTAGTGTGCAGGTTAACGGCACCATTATGAGCGACGATGCGGAAGTGATCCGACGGCTGGCAATTGCCGGGGAAGGTGTGGCGTACAAGTCGTGGCTGGATGTCAGCGAAGATGTGCGTGACGGTCGATTACAACTGCTGATGCCGGATTATCAGGGAGAGAAAGTCCCGCTGAATATGATTTGCCCGCATCGGAAGCAGCTTTCAACGGCGGTCCGTCTGCTGCACGACGCAGTGAAGGCGCGGTGTGAAATGCTGGCGCAAAGCTAGTAAGCGCTTTACGCCAGAATACTATCGCGTCGTTACTCAGTCTTTTTTCGCAGCGTTTGCAAAGAAGATATCAGACTGAATGTCTTTGGTGCGGATGGTAAATAGCTGATTAGTCAGATCTTCCGTCAGCTTCTCGGCGTCGGCCATGATGCGCAGGTTGAAGTCATTCAGCATCTTATCGGCGGCTGGTTTATCAGTTTTCGCCATCTTCAGATACTCTGCTTCAACCTCTTTTTGCTCCTTCGCCACTTTGTCTTCCCACGCTTTGTAGGCTTTTTTGACGATTGGCGCGAGCTTCGGATAATCGGTCATCGTCAGCGTTTGTAATTTACGATATTTCCAGTAGATAGACTGATCGTCCGCTTTATCGGTACCCATCGTATAGTTAGCCGGATACGCTTTCAGGCCGCTGTAGTACGGAACAAAGGCGGTGAGGTCGGCCATGCCCAGACCAATATAGGTCGTTTCACCGATCTCTTTTGGCAACCACGGACGGACCTGCATAACATGCGCTTCATAGGTGCGGAAGACGCTGACCGGACGCCATGGCTCTTTGCCGTTCAGACCGTTGGTGTAGGGGTCATGGCTGGTGCCTTCATAATGGTTACGCAGTACGGCCTTCACATCGTCCAGTGTCATTTTCTTCTCTGGCGTCATGAAGACCGGGAATTCGCGCCCTTTGGCCATATCCTGGTTTACGGAAGGATTGAACTCTTTCTGGATGGTCCAAACGCGAGGGTCGTTATACGTGCGGTCACGCTCATCATCACGGGTATAGGCTTTGGAGAAGTTGAATTTACCGTCTTTTGCCGGTTCGTACAGACCCTTTTCGGTCGCAAATTGAATCAGGTTTTTTGACGCCATCATGTCCGGGTTTTTCGGATCGTAATCCTGTAAGCGGCCCTGGTTACCGGTGGCAAAATACTGGTTATTTGGCAGACGCTGCGCCATCCACTGATGACCGCTGCCGGTTTCCAGATACCAGATATCGTTATCGTCGACGACGGCAACGCCAAAGCCTTCGCCTGCGCCGACGGTCTCAACGATATGGCCCAGCAGCGCCACGGCTTCACGCGCGGTTTTACTCTGCGACAGCAGAATATCCGGAATATCGTCTTCGGTGATCCCTTTATCCTCAACGTACGGATCGGCGGCCAGCGCTTTTGGTGAGGCAAAAATAGATTCTGTGCCGCTCACGCCAACGCCCAGCTCGTTAAATCCGGTCGCGCCGTGCAACTGGGTTTTCCAGTTTGGAACCGTGGTATAGCGCAGAGAGTTTTTGGGTAGCGGCCAGGTAAAGTCATTCGCACCGTTATGTGCTTTGGTGCTGTATACCCCGGTCTGATTCTGTTTTGCCGGGTGAATGACAAAATGTTGCGCTTTCAGGGCATCGCTGTCAGCGCTACGGGCAACCAGCATCGAGCCGTCCGCTGATGCTTCGTTACCGACCAGCAGGGTCGTACAAGCAAAACCTGATGAAACAACGGCCAAATTTATAGAAAGTGCAATCAGGCACTTTTTAAAAGTAAACATTACGTATCCCTCATATGTACGCCAAAAATACACCGGAAACATACCGTTTCCTGAAATGCGATAACGTCTGAACTCTCAGACATTGCTCGCGAGAGAGATAAACGCCCCTGCCCACGCCTTCTCCGAATATCCATCCGTAGATTGAAGTCTTCTGGGCAAAATAAAACGCCCATTTCGCTTAATTATTACGCAATAGATATCGTGATATTCAGGATGTTTCCTGATTCGGGATGAAGAATAGCAATGGGTTATTAGAGGATTCAGTGACCCATGTCGCGTAAGTCGATGATGGCAAATATGAATTCCATTGAGGGGGCGCGATTTTTGTTTCCGGATATGACGTTACCTCTTGCGGCAATACAGCGAGGGTACATTGGAGCTGGCAAAGATCCATGCGCCCTTATACTCTTCCATGACCAGACTCAGGGTTTGTCCGCTTTGGCGGTAAAAACCGGGTAAGGTGTTGTTAATATCCGTTTCATCGGCGCTGTCTGCGAAGGTTTTGACCACCTGCATCGCCTGTAGCACCCGGGCTTCGTGCTGTCTGGTGTAGTTGAAATAAATGTTCCTGCTGATGTCTGAGGTATTACGTCCGTAAAGTTTTCCGGTAATGGTGGCCAAACCTGCATTATCGTACATCCGAAACGATAACGTACCGGCAAAGCGATTGCTGCCAATATTCCATTCCATGTTGCCGATGCAACTCAGCGGCTTTTCGGCAAAGCGTGAATACCATAGCCACCCGCCTGAACCGAGCAACGTCGCCAGACCGATTACCAGCAAAATAAGATGATGTATTTTTTTCATTACCCGCGCATCCAGTAATAGTGGGTAGTACAAAACGCGTTAGCATCTATCCGCGCATCTTTATCACAGACAAACGCCACGATCCTCTCCGCTTTGCGGTAGCCGGAAAGGAAGACGTGCTTGTTGTTTTCACAGAGATAGGGATGCAGTTGCATCAGATTGAAATAATTCTCCTGGTCGTGCTCATTCGGTGAGTAATAAATTTTACAGTTTTGCCGAGAGGGAACTTGCATAGAAACAGACACGAATTTACTAAACGGCATAACAGGACGCGTCTGATACCACACCAGCCAGATAAGCAGGGTGGCAATAACGATGCCCGTGCTAAATATAATGTACCACCAGGGTCCCCGCGTCGTTTGTTGAGGCGCGGGAGCAATTATCTTTGGGGGCGCGTAATCCTCTATAACCGGTGGCTGGTAAACTTCACTTTGAGGATGTGTTATCGCCTCAATCTGCGTATTTTCATTTAATGCAAGCCCGCGCCGGGAAATTGTTTTTACCGTATCTCTCGGCAGACCCACATCCGCCAGAGCATTACGTAGCGTCAGAATAGCCTGGTAAAATGTGTTGGTGGTGGTCACATTATTTCTCTCACCCCAGCCCACTTTAATCAACGTGTTCTGAGAAACAATGTCACTTGCGTGAGTAATTAAATAGAGAAAACAGAGCGAGGCTGGGAGCTGAAGTTGGATTGCTCGCCCTGTCTGTCGATTGACCAGGCTTTTGTTATCAGGATTAAATTCGACCAACTGATTGATAAGGTACAATTGCCCAGCCCTCAGTAACCAAAACGTATCACCGCATGTGCCAACACTTACCTTAAATTTTACATCCAAATCGATAATATGCCTCACTCTTTGTACGTGATCGCAGATAAGAATTTCATTTAAGAGTTAAATGTTCTTTACATACAAAGTGTTAGCTGAGTAAGTTCTTAGGTAAAATTAACTAATGTTAAATAATGAGAATTCATTACAGGTTTATCTGAATTATCATTATATTTATCCACAGCACTTCAAGGGTGATTGAGTTATCAGTATTGTGTAATTAATGAGTATCGTTTACATCGTTTGTTTTTTTAGCAAATAGTGCTTTTTTGGGATTTATCCTATGGTTTTAATTTATGCATAAAATTCCTAATGCCCAGGCTGTTATTCTGAGATAAGGCACAAAAAAGCTTAGCGCAATCGTATTAATCACAGTCCATACTTATTAGCACATCAGGAGTTTATTACATTTTATTAGCGCCACTGTTATTAACTGACAAGGAATGTCGTACGTGTCGGATTGACACATTTATTTACCAATGAAATATTTATGGAAAAATAACAGGAGTCATTTTGATGAAGAGATCACCATCACAGAGTGTTCGTTGCATAAGCTGTGAATTATCCTGTCAATTATTTCCGGATGCTGCGGTTCGCGCCAGTTACTGTCACCGTGCCGCTTTTGCTATCTGGCCTGAGGGAAATGGCTTTCTGCAAAAAGGAATTATTGAAAAACTTCTGCTTAATAATCAAAACCATTTGTCGCGCGGGTTTATTTTTGTGGACTTCTCTTTCCCGAACCTGCGCCTGTTTGCCGACCCGCAATGGGTTGATCGTCTGGCTTATAGCGGCATGCATATTGTTTTAATAGCGGACCGGAACCTGGCGCCGTTAGCCAACTACTGGCTGTCGAAAAGCAATAAAATACAAGGGATTATATATTCTGATGATGATGATGACGTACAGCATCAGAAAATGAGACGATTATTTACCGGTCATCTCGCTAACAGTAAACGTGGGCGCACACTCAACTATACAGAAATGATATTACTGAAGCGATTTGTCTCAGGAAAAAGTATTCAGCAAATTACCCAAATAGATAATATTGATATTAAGAAAATATATGTCTATAAGCTCCGGCTTGAAGATAAGTTGGGCCATAGTATTCATAAAATACTATCGAATATTTTATAACGCATTTCTGATTTTTGTTATTTCACATCCTTGCGATGTGGTGGACGCTCTACGCCTAATAGCAGGAGGCTAATATGCCAAATCCCAAATCTTACTCTCGTATTGCCATCGCGGTTTCAGCCGCATTAACTTCTATGGTATTTTCGGCCCATGCAGCCTGGATTGATGTTGATAGTCTTCCTTCCAGCGGTCTGGTTAGTAGTCTGCCCCCGGAGTTGCAGGCTTTATTTCCTGCACAGGCGAATGCCAGTTTCGCTAAAACCAGCGCTACGCCGAATTATGTTTATCAGTGGAGTGCCGGCACCATTCCCGTTTTTGGTCATGGATTAACGCTCAATGGGCCGGGAGCAGAAGCCTTCGAACACACCATTACCGTTATTCAGAACAGCACGACGGGTAGCCCGGGTGTTATTTTTGGTGACGACCTGACGATCCGCACACAGTCGAAGAATGCCGCTAATAATGGTAAGGATGTTGATGGTATCCGCACACACGGGGCCAATTCACCGGATAACCCGGTTTTTATCATCACCGGAGATCGCACCAGCATTTATGTGGACGGTCAGGATGGTGACGGTATTAACGCCGGTTACAACTCCTATAGCCAGGGTTGGAAAGGCTCAGCCAGCATTTACGTCGGCGACGATCTGTATATTCAAACCACCGGTTATCAGGGGCGTGGTATCACTGCAAACGCAATGAAAGACGCCACGCAGGCTAAAAATACGATTGTCGTCGGCGACCGGGCACACATTGTGACGATCGGTGACAGTTCAGAAGGTCTTCGCACCGGGCAGAGTGGTTCCTCGATCCGCCTTGGTGATGACGCCACTATCGAGACGTCGGGTGCTTCCTCGACAGGGATCTATGCCGCCTCATCTTCCAAAACGGAACTGGGCAACAATGCCACGATTACGGTCAACGGCGTCAGCGCACATGCGGTTTATTCTACCAATGCGACCGTGAATCTCGGCGAAAACGCGACGATCAACGTAAACAATTCGGCGAAAGCGGCGTCATACAGCAAGGCCCCACGCGGCCTATATGCGACTTCACGCGGGGCAATAAACCTGGCTGGCGGTGCCGCCATTACCATGGCGGGCAATCACAGCAATGAAAGTTATGCCATCAGTACCGAAACGGGCGGCTCCGTAGATGGCTCTGCTGGCGGGCGCTTCCTCATCGATGGCGATCTTCATGCCGCTGGCGCGACTGCTGCAACCAGCAGCCTGCCACAGCAAAACAGTACCATTACGCTCAACATGACCGACAACTCGCTGTGGAGTGGGGCGTCATACATCACCAGCGTCACGGCCGGAACGGGAGTTATCTCGCTGCAAATGAGCGATGCGACCTGGAACATGACCAACAGCTCAACGCTCACCGACCTGACGCTGAACGGCGGGTCAGTGGTGAATTTTGGGCATACTGACGGCGAACCGTGGCAGACGCTTACCATTAATGAAGATTTCACCGGCAACGGCGGCAAACTGGTTTTCAATACCGTCCTGAATGACGACACCTCCGAAACCGACAAGCTGAAAGTGCTCGGCAACACCGCGGGTAATGCGTTTGTGGCGGTGAACAACATTGGCGGAACCGGGGCGCAGACCGTTGAAGGTATTGAGATCATCGAAGTGGCCGGTAATTCTGACGGTACTTTCGAGAAAGCGGGTCGTATTGTTGCCGGTGCGTACGACTATAACGTGGTGCAAAAGGGCAGCAACTGGTATCTGACCAGCTTTATTCCTGCTCCGCCGGATCCGGAAGAACCGGACCCGGTAGATCCCATCGACCCAGACCCCGTTGACCCCATTGATCCAGACCCCGTCGATCCTGTAGACCCGATTATCCCTGAGCCGGAAGAACCTGTCGCACCTCCGGTCACCGAGCAGCAATACCGTCCGGAAGCAGGCAGTTATCTGGCGAACAACTATGCCGCTAACACGCTGTTTATGACCCGACTGCACGATCGTCTGGGAGAGACGCAGTACATCGACATGCTGACGGGCGAGAAAAAAGTCACCAGTATGTGGATGCGTAACGTCGGGGCGCATACCCGCTTCAAAGACGGTAGCGGGCAGTTGAAAACCCAAAGCAACAGCTATGTGTTGCAGTTAGGCGGCGATCTGGCGCAGTGGAGTAGCGACGGTCTCGACCGTTGGCACATCGGCGCAATGGCAGGTTACGCCAACAGCCAGAACCGCACGCAGTCCAGCCTGACCGGCTACCATTCACGTGGTCAGGTCACCGGTTACAGCGTAGGGTTGTACGGCACATGGTATGCCAATGACGCAGACAAAACAGGCACTTACGTAGACACCTGGATGCTGTACAACTGGTTTGATAACAAAGTGATGGGCCAGGAGCAGGCGACAGAGAAATACAAATCCAGCGGGATCACTGCTTCGGTAGAAGCCGGTTACAGCTTCAAACTGGGTGAAAACGAGCGCAACAGCTACTGGCTGCAACCGAAAGCGCAGGTGGTATGGATGGACGTGCAGGCCGACAGCCACCGCGAAGCGAACGGTACCCGCGTGAAAGACAACACCGATGGCAACCTGATGACCCGCCTGGGCGTGAAGGCCTTTATCAACGGTCACAACGCCATCGACGACGGTAAATCACGCGAGTTCCAGCCGTTTGTCGAAGCCAACTGGATCCACAACACGCAGACGACCAGCGTGAAGATGGATGATGTGAGCAACGACATGCGCGGCACCAAAAATATCGGCGAGCTGAAAGTCGGCGTAGAAGGGCAAATCACCCCGCGCCTCAACGTGTGGAGCAACGTGGCTCAACAGATCGGCGACAAAGGCTACAGCGATACCCGCGGTATGCTGGGCGTGAAATATAACTTCTGATGTAGTTGCTGGTAATGGAAAAGCCGCTGATTAATGGGTCAGCGGCTTTATTTTTTGGGGAAGCGGTAGGTCGGATAAGCGTTAGCGCCATCCAGTAAATAAGCTGCGTACAGCGCTAGCTATTACTATTTTTGTTACAAGCAAGTTCTTTTCCCAAAGCAATCATGGCCAATTCAGAAGGACTGTATTTTGTTCGTTCTTTAGGATGGGTCTGGAGGTAATTACCAACAATATCAGCTTCCTGTCCAATGGTTATGCTTTCATTACAGATGATATTTTCTTTTGATAGTGTCCCCGCTACACCGGCAACAAAAGACATATACATCACTGCTGTCTGTTCATCCCGAACATTCAAATAATCAAAACCTTTCTCATACAACTGATAACCGTGATAAAGCGAGTTGCCGTCGATATTCAATGTCGATTTTGCCAGTACAGGCGTTGAAAAACAGAGCAATAACAAGACAGGAATGGCAATTTTACTGATCATACGAGCACCAGCCGCCCTTATGGTGTGAGCCAGTACCGCCATGCGGGTGTTCTCCTTTCGGGCATGCGAAAACAGTGGATGATGCGGTGATAGTGACGAGAGCGATAACCATTGCCATGAATACGTTTTTCATATGTAACCCAATAATCTAATTTATTAGAAACGAGGCTGTCCCTTCCTGATTAAAGAAAAATGATGCCTGTGTATTTTTAGCGGGATTATAATATGGTGTTTATTGTGCTGTCATGTTTATCGTTTGGCATAGGCCATCAGGATAGTATTTTTATTATGGTTTTTAGTATAGAGATTGAATGATTTCTGATGCCTTTCTGATTCATGGATAATGAGTTAATGCTTCAAATATCATAATTATTGATTATTGCCCGTAAGTTTATAATGCTTTTTTCATTTATTAGGCTCCATTAATTCATCAAAGAAATTATCGCCGTTAACAATATTATCAGAATGAATATCACATTGTGCACATTGAATCCTGGCTTTCAGTAACTGAATTTTTATTTCTTCGACTTTTTCATCGTCGTCAATCGAAAAGATGGTGTCTGGTTTTTCGTGGTGATTCATTTGTTTGGGTTCCCGTTACACTTTGGCTTCATTTTCCAGGAGAGTAGGCCGAATAAGCGCAAGCGCCATCCGGCACCAAGTGAACCTGTAAGTACTGCTTGCAGGTTCAGCCGCACTTCACTGGAGAGTCGCCAGCGTGCTCTCAATTCTTTTTAACTTCTGATTTGTCTCTTGCAGCTCATCCTGCAACCGTTGTTCCTGCTCGCCATAGACCATCAGGACGATACAGCCGTTCATCACTTTTACGCTAATCTGTTGCCCGGTATCAAACCCCGCCGCGCGTAGCCACTTGCCTGAAAGAATAATTTTGGGCGTGGATTTGTCGAAAACATTCGGGCGATATCCCACAATTACCGAACGCTCGGTTCCGGATTGGTCGGTGTCTGGGGTAGAATGCGAATCAGCCATAATCAACTCCTTGATAGTTGGTGAGGTTAGACGCCCTTTAGTGTGACAGCACTGCTGGGCGTTACTTAATTTTAGATTCCGTGTGGTAGGTACCACATGTGTATGAACTAACCTAAGCGGTACCTACCATGCAAGAGAAAAAGAAACCGAATTTTGACCGAGCTAAAAGCACCATGAAGAACATCCGTTTTGAGGATGACCTTCTGGAGCAGATCGAGAAGGCTGCAGGGAAAGGGAATTTTAGTAAGTGGGTGAAAGAAGCTTGTAAGATGAGGTTAGAACGTAAGAATAATTAATAAACCTACTTTCTATTTTTATAGGTAATTGAAGTTATGGATATTTTAATAAACACAATATTTACTCTATCAGGTTTTTTATTGGGCATTATATACTCATGGTGGAGTAATTGTAGAGCTGAGAAAAAAACATAAACGAAATGTTATGCTCCACTTATCAACACAGTTTGAGAAAAGTGAGTTGATTTTGAATAGCATACAGAGTGAGTTTTATTTTTGGGTTGAGATACTTAAGAATGGTGGTTTAAGTAAAGGAGTAAAAAGTCTAGGGCTTCAGGGGATAGATAATATAACTGTATTCAATAACGATTTTATAAAATCTGAAAGGTTATTTAACTCAGAAGAAAAAAGAATAATTTCAGACTATATATCGATGAACAATGTCCTTGCTCATCATTATTTAAGGTTAAATGAATATATTCATGATGGTAACTTTGTTAAAGTTATCTTTCAATTACAGGTTTTATTAGTGCAATGGTTTGGATATGTTGAAACAATGCATGTAATTATTAAGAATATTTCAGCTGAAACTAAAGATTATAATTTTAAACCTGCTGGAGAGGGTAATAAATATTATGCAGAGTTGTATGATATAAAATATAAAGAGATTAATGACATAGTTAATGATATCTATAATGGGAAACTACCACAGCATTAAATGTAATTGAAAATAATAATTATATGATAATTTTATTCCCAGTAGACTAACATGTCGCACTATACTACTTTGTTTGATTGAATCAGGTGATTCATTCCCGGAAGGTCTATAAATAAATCCTATAGACTCCATGAAGACAGAGATATTCTGGTGAAAAAGTTTAGTATTCTGTACAGGATTGCTTTGTTTTAACGCAATTAGGATGATTTTGGTACTCTCCAAGAGGAGCGAACTAAAAGGAATTTTTGATGTAATAGAATGGGTATAGAAGAATTTTGGAGGAGATCACAGGAGTCGTATTTGATGGTTAATTTATTGATTTAATGTTGATGTTTTTTATTTAATAAATAAGTAACCCCCATAAGCACCCCCAAATGGTTTTTCTTGTGGGGTTTGGGGGCATCTGTGTTACTTTTTAGATTCTGCTTTCCACTGTAACAACTCCACTATATCCTTCTCACCTTCGGCTTCTTTTAAGCGTCGTTGTTGTTCAGCAAATTGACCATATTCTGCCTGCGCTTTTTCATCGGCCATTTTCTTACTGACTTTACCTGCGCCTTGCAAAACCTCGCGGTCGTTGAATTGCAGGAACTGATCCAGCTTATCCTGCCAGTCGCGTAAAAAGACCTGCTGACGGCGACGGGCCTGATCCTCGGCAAAATCCAGCCACATGTTAACTACGCGGTTGAGTTCGCTGACCTCATCCTGGGTGAGATAATTTTTTGCCACCGTCACGTCACCCTTACGTACCTCTTCACCTTTGTAGCTGGTTAATCCCATATGCGATTTGCTGGCGTCAGCCCGTTTGTGGATGAGTTCAGCAGCAGTATGGCCAGTACAGGCGAAATGTAGTTTGTTCTGGATGGTTTGAAAAAACTGTGTGGTTTCTTTTAGCGACGGTTGATAGTCGGCAGCTAACGCAAAGATCTCCCGCACCCGTAAATAAACCCGGCGCTCGCTGGCCCGAATATCGCGGATGCGTTCCAGCATCTCATCGAAATAGTCAGGTACAGCCGAAGAACCAACAGGCGGATTTTTCAGCCGCTCGTCGTCCATCACAAAACCTTTGATCAGGTATTCCTGAAGTGTTTGGGTTGCCCACTGGCGGAATTGCGTGCCGCGAGGGGAGCGAACGCGGTAGCCGACAGCGAGGATAGCTTCCAGATTATAGTGATCTATCTCTCTTGAAACCTGACGCTTTCCTTCCTGGCGAACTATCCGGAATTTCCGGATAGTTGAATTTTGAGTAAGTTCACCTTCAGAAAAAATGTTGATTAAATGCTCGTTAATGGTGCGAACGTCTTTATCATACAATTCAGCTATTGCCGCCTGAGATAACCAAATAGTGTCTGACTCAAAGCGGCATTCAACACGTACTCTCCCATCACTGCTGGCAAACATAATAAATTCGCCTGTCGGGGATTGTGGTAGGTGTTTATCTGTCATGTCGCCTCCGTTTTAACCAGACTTATAACGCTGCAATCAACGTAGTATGCCAGAGATCGATCCTGGATATAGAAAGCTAAAAAGAGATGTGATTTAAGAAGAACTAACATGAGGCATTTTGGCGGAAGATCACAGGAGTCGAACCTGCCCGGGAACGCTGGCGCCCCCAACTGGATTTGAAGTCCAGCCACCTCACCGGAGATGACGATCTTCCGCGCCTCGATTGCTACATGGAGGCGGGGCGCATTATAGCTACTTCCTGGGGTTTCCACACCCCCTCACTCACTTTTTTAACTTCCCTTTTGTCTTGCCATGATCGGTTTCATATAAATCCTCAATAAATCCGGTAGTTACATTTCATCACATTTTTCGACGCAACTCTGATCACAGAAAACAAGAATCGTAATTTGATAACGAGATATCGGAATACCCGCGCTCACAGGGATGGTTTACAAGAACTGTAACCGGTATCAGTGCGTGTGAAAGTGCTAACAAGGATGCGTAATGAAAAGTGAGATTTTGTCCGTTAAAGAGAAGATTGGCTACGGAATGGGCGATGCGGCGAGCCACATTATCTTCGATAACGTCATGTTATATATGATGTTCTTCTATACCGATATTTTTGGTATTCCGGCCGGATTTGTCGGCACCATGTTCCTGCTGGCCCGCGCGCTGGATGCTATCTCAGACCCTTGCATGGGACTGCTCGCCGACCGCACCCGGTCGCGCTGGGGGAAATTTCGCCCGTGGGTACTGTTTGGCGCACTGCCGTTTGGTCTGGTCTGTGTGCTCGCCTACAGCACTCCGGATCTCAGCCTGCATGGCAAAATGATTTATGCCGCAATCACCTACACCCTGCTGACCCTGCTCTACACCGTGGTGAATATTCCCTATTGCGCGCTGGGCGGCGTCATCACCAATGACCCCACGCAGCGTATCTCCCTGCAGTCATGGCGCTTTGTGCTGGCAACTGCGGGCGGCATGCTCTCCACCGTATTGATGATGCCGCTGGTGAATCTGATTGGCGGCGAGGATAAAGCGTTCGGCTTTCAGGGCGGGATTGCCGTGCTCTCGGTTGTGGCCTTCCTGATGCTGGCGTTTTGCTTTTTCACCACCAAAGAACGCGTGGAAGCGCCGCCGAGCAGCAACTCAATGCGTGAAGACCTGCGCGACATCTGGCAGAACGATCAATGGCGCATCGTCGGCCTGCTGACCATTCTCAACATCCTTGCTGTCTGCGTACGCGGCGGGGCGATGATGTATTACGTCACCTGGATTCTGGGCACGCCAGAAGTGTTTGTCGCCTTCCTCACCACCTATTGCGTCGGCAATCTGATCGGCTCTGCGCTGGCGAAGCCGCTGACCGACTGGAAATGCAAAGTCAGCGTCTTCTGGTGGACCAACGCCGCGCTGGCGGTCGTCAGTCTGGCGATGTTCTTCGTACCGATGCACGCCAACATCACTATGTTCGTCTTCATCTTCGTGATTGGCGTACTGCATCAGCTCGTGACGCCAATTCAGTGGGTAATGATGTCCGACACCGTGGATTACGGCGAGTGGTGCAACGGAAAACGTCTGACGGGGATCAGCTTTGCGGGCACGCTGTTCGTGCTCAAGCTGGGTCTGGCGCTCGGTGGGGCGCTGATCGGCTGGATGCTGGCAGGTGGGGGCTACGACGCCGCAGCGAAAACCCAGAACGGCGCCACCATTAGCATCATCATCGCGCTGTTCACCATAGTCCCGGCTATTTGCTACCTGCTGAGTGCCGTGATCGCCAAACGCTTCTACACCCTAAAAACCCCGTATCTGACTGAAATCATGAGCCAACTGGCGCAGGGCGCGCGCCGCAATCAGCAGGATTTTACGACGAAAGAATTACAGAACTAAGGAACCGATGATGAAAATTAGCGATGGAAACTGGCTGATTCAGCCCGGTCTGAACGTGATTAACCCGATTCAGGTATTCGAGGTCGAACAGCAGGGTAACGAGATGATTGTCTACGTTGCGCCGCGCGATGTGCGCGAACGTACCTGGCAACTGGATACTCCACTCTTCACCCTGCGCTTTTTCTCACCGCAGGAAGGCGTGGTCGGTGTGCGTATGGAGCACTTCCAGGGGGCGCTGGATACCGGTCCGCATTACCCGCTCAATGTGCTGCAGGATGTGAAGGTCGAGATGCGCAACACCGCTGAGATTGCCGAACTGAAGAGCGGTAACCTGAGCGTGCGCGTAACCAAAGGGGAATTCTGGTCGCTGGATTTCCTGCGTAACGGCGAACGTATTACCGGCAGCCAGCTGAAAAACAACGGCTACGTCCAGGACACCAACAGCGGGAAAAACTATATGTTTGAACGCCTGGATCTCGGCGTCGGTGAAACGGTGTACGGTCTGGGCGAGCGCTTTACCGCGCTGGTGCGTAACGGGCAAACGGTGGAAACCTGGAACCGTGACGGCGGCACCAGCACCGAGCAATCTTACAAGAACATCCCATTCTATATCACCAACCGTGGCTACGGTGTGCTGGTGAATCACCCGCAGTGCGTGTCGTTTGAAATCGGCTCTGAGAAAGTGTCGAAAGTGCAGTTCAGCGTGGAAAGTGAGTATCTGGAATATTTCGTCATCGACGGCCCAACGCCGAAGGACGTGTTGAACCGTTATACCCAATTTACTGGCCGTCCCGCGCTGCCGCCCGCCTGGTCGTTCGGCCTGTGGCTGACCACCTCGTTCACCACCAATTACGACGAAGCGACGGTCAACAGCTTTATCGACGGCATGGCCGAGCGCAATCTGCCGCTGCACGTTTTTCACTTTGACTGCTTCTGGATGAAAGCCTTCCAGTGGTGCGACTTTGAGTGGGATCCGCTGACCTTCCCGGACCCGGAAGGCATGATCCGCCGCCTGAAAGAGAAAGGGCTGAAGGTTTGCGTGTGGATCAACCCGTATATCGGGCAAAAATCACCGATTTTCAACGAGCTGAAAGAGAAGGGCTATCTGCTCAAGCGGCCGGATGGTTCCCTGTGGCAATGGGATAAATGGCAGCCGGGCCTGGCGATTTATGACTTCACTAATCCGCAAGCCTGTGAGTGGTATGCCAACAAGCTGAAAGGTCTGGTGGATATCGGCGTTGACTGCTTCAAAACTGACTTTGGTGAACGCATTCCTACTGACGTTCAGTGGTTTGACGGTGCCGATCCGCAGAAAATGCACAACCATTATGCGTACATCTACAACGAACTGGTGTGGAACGTGCTGAAAAAGACTGTCGGTGAAGAAGAGGCGGTCCTGTTTGCCCGTTCAGCTTCGGTCGGCGCGCAGCAGTTTCCGGTGCATTGGGGCGGCGACTGCTATGCCAACTATGAATCGATGGCCGAAAGCCTGCGCGGCGGGTTGTCCATTGGTCTGTCCGGCTTTGGCTTCTGGAGTCACGATATTGGCGGCTTTGAGAATACCGCCCCAGCGCACGTCTACAAGCGCTGGTGTGCGTTCGGGCTGCTCTCCAGCCATAGTCGTCTGCACGGGAGCAAATCCTACCGTGTGCCGTGGGCGTACGATGACGAATCCTGCGATGTGGTGCGCTATTTCACCGAGCAGAAATGCCGCATGATGCCGTACCTGTATCGCGAAGCGGCGCGCGCCAATGAGCTCGGAACGCCGATGATGCGCGCAATGATGCTGGAGTTCCCGGATGATCCGGCATGTGATTACCTCGACCGCCAGTACATGCTGGGTGATAGCGTGATGGTTGCGCCGGTGTTTAGCGAGGCGGGTGATGTGCAGTTCTACCTGCCGGAAGGACGCTGGACGCATCTGTGGCGTAACGACGAGGTGTCTGGCAGTCGCTGGCATAAGCAGCAGCATGACTTCCTGAGCCTGCCAGTCTACGTGCGTGAAAACACCCTGCTGGCGCTGGGCAGCAATAACCAGAAGCCGGACTACGCCTGGCATGAAGGAACTGCGTTCCAGCTGTTCCATCTGCAGGAGGGCCGGGAAGCGGTGTGTGAAGTGCCTGCGATGGACGGCTCGGTTATCTTCACGCTGAAGGCGACGCGTGTAGGTAATACCATCACTGTGAAAGGGAACGGTGAGGCACGTAACTGGACGCTGTGCCTGCGAAATATTCAGGAAATTGGCGGCATTAAATGCGGGTCGCATATGGGCAGCGAGCTGGGTGTAGTTATTACTCCACAGGGCAGTGAGCTGACGATTACCTTGTAAGTATGTGTCGACGAGGTGCCGGATGCGTTTTATCCGGCCCACGCTGCGAGCAGCATTCCAGATCTGAAAATCCAAAACATCCTGAATTAAATTTTTATCTCTGCATATTTGCGAGCGGTATCACTCTGATTCCCGCGAAAAATGTGATCTGCGCCGTAAATATCTCACTATTTCCTCTTTTTGTCTTATTTCTGTCCGGATTACTGGACACGATTTAGTATTGTTGACGCATCGTAGTCCTCTTATATTTATCATCACGGATTACACGTGGAGCATAAGCGCTTCTTTAGCTATTTAATCTGGTGTGTGATAAGGGTAAATAATGCAAATGATTACCTCGCGACAAAACAGATTATTAAAGTTTCTTCTGTCTAAGAAGGAATATGTCACGCTGCTGAAAATTGCCGAGTATTTATCTGTTTCAGAGAAAACTGTGCAGCGCGATCTGCGCTTACTGGAACCATGGTTATCAGAATGGAAAATAACCATCGATAAACGTGCTGGTGCTGGGGTGATATTAAGTTCCGATAATATTACCGACCTTTTATATATGGATCAGTTATTAGGATCGGAAGGTGATGATACTGACGGCATGATGAATAATTCACGGCGAGTCAAGATAGCCTCACAGTTATTAAGCGAAACGCCGCATGAAACGTCGATCAGTAAATTATCCGAACGTTATTTCATTAGTAGCGCATCGATTGTTAATGATCTGAAAGTAATTGAATCCTGGATTACCCCACTGGGCCTGTCGTTGATTCGCAGTCAGAGCGGCACGCATATCGAAGGCAGCGAGAGCGGTGTACGCCAGGCGATGGCGTCGCTGATTAACGGCGTGATTAACCATAATGAACCTGGTAACGTGGTTTATTCACGCCTTGACCCGGGCAGTTATAAAGCCTTAGTGCATTACTTTGGCGAAGAAGATGTTTTATTTGTCCAGACGTTATTGCAGGAAATGGAGAACGACCTGTGCTGGTCTCTGGGCGAGCCTTATTACGTCAATATCTTTACCCATATTTTGATCATGATGTACCGCATCACGCGGGGCAATGCGCTGCCGAGAAAAGATGAAAATATCACCTCATGTGACGAGAATATTTTTTCCATTGCCAGCCGGATGATTCAACATATTGAAAAACGCATTGCCCACCCGCTACCGGAAGACGAAGTCTGGTTTATTTATCAATACATTATCTCTTCCGGCGTGGTAATTGAAGAGCATAACGACGTGAGCGTGATTGGCCATATGCACTCTAGCGACGAAGCGCGTTTGATTACCCATCGGTTGATTGCCTCCTTTGCCGAGATGGTCGACAGCGATCTTAGCCAGGACACGGCGCTGTATGACGGATTGCTGATCCACATTAAGCCGCTGATTAACCGCCTGAACTACCAGATCCGCATTCGTAATCCGCTGCTGGAGGATATTAAAGGCGAGTTGCAGGACGTGTGGCGTCTGACCCAGTGCGCGGTGAATCGGGTGTTTAGCGGTTGGGGCGAGCGGCCCGTGTCGGAAGATGAGGTGGGATATTTAACCGTGCATTTTCAAGCCGCAATGGAGCGGCAGATAGCGCGTAAGCGTGTGCTGCTGGTCTGCTCAACCGGTATTGGCACCTCTCACTTACTCAAAAGCCGTATTCTGCGCGCCTTTCCGGACTGGACTATCGTCGGCGTGGTATCGGCAGGCAGCCTGCCCTCCGTACTGACTGACGATATTGAACTGGTGGTATCGACGATAAATTTACCTGCTGTTGCTATGCCGGTCGTGTATGTCACCGCCTTTTTCAATGATGCAGATATTAAGCGGGTAACAGAAACGGTTATTACGGAAAAATTACATCGGGCGACGTCGCTGGTCGTCGAAAATTAATGTCTGAACTCCATGAGGTATGATTGATGGACATCACGAAAATACTCAATACAAATCGCGTTATTTTGGACATGAAGGCCACAAACAAAACGGAGGCTATTGAGGAACTGACGGATATTCTGCAGAAAGATGGGGCAATTAGCTGTCGGGAAACGTTTATTCAGGATGTCTGGCAGCGTGAATCAGAAGGCTCGACCGGCTTCGAAAATCATATTGCGATCCCGCATGGGAAATCCTCGGCAGTGGTCAATACCACGCTGGCAATTGGGCGTACCCGCCAGGATATTCCCTGGGAAACCCTGGATGGCAGCAACGTGCGCTGCATCATTCTGTTTGCCGTACGTCTTGAAGATCAAAACACTACACATATTCGTCTGCTTTCGCAGGTTGCCGGCGCGTTGGCGGATGACGACATTATTGAACAACTGTTAGTCGAAAGCAGTCCACAGAAAATTATTGAGCTTTTTAGCCAATATGCTGAATCCAATGTCTGCTAAATAAAAAGTGGAGCATGTTATGAATATTGTTTGTGTTGCCGCCTGTACGGCGGGTATTGCGCACACCTATATTGCCCGTGAGAAGCTAATTAAAGGTGCTAAAGCGCTTGGTCATAATATAAGAGTTGAAACCCAGGGAACTATCGGCACGGAGAACGAACTGCTGACAGAGGATATTTCTGCAGCTGATGTCGTAATTCTTGCTGTCGATGTCAAAATAAAAGGGGAGGAACGATTTTCAAATAAACGCATCGTGCGAGTGAAAACCGAAATCGTCATAAAATCGCCCATTCAGTTTCTTGAAAAGGTCGAAAAATCATTAGTTAATAATAACCAGTAGCGATCCTCATTCTGGAGGGGTTTCACATGAGTGAAAATAAAATTCCGCTATCTCAGGAAATAAAAAGACATTTATTAACGGGGATTTCGTGGATGATCCCGTTAATTGTCGCCGCCGGGATCTGTATTGCTCTCGGGCAAATACTTGGCGGCACTAACGTGGGTGAAAAAACAGGAACCATACCCTGGATGCTCAACCAGATTGGCGGCTGGGGGATGGGGTTAATCGTACCGCTGATTAGTGCGGCGATTGCGTACTCCATTGCCGATCGTCCCGGATTTGCGCCGGGCCTGATTGTCGGCTTTGTTTGCGGCGAAATTCATACCGGTTTTATCGGCGGGATGCTGGGCGGGTTCCTGGTCGGTTATACCGTACTGCTACTTAAGCGCTATATCCGTTTGCCACAGTCGATGCAGGGGCTGATGCCCATCATGGTGTTGCCGGTACTGAGTACCGTCATTGGCGGCCTGTTGATGATGACGCTGATTGGCAAGCCGATAGCCTGGCTGCAGGACGCGTTGATTCATCTGCTGGAGTCCATGCAGGGCGGATCCCGCTTTCTGATGGGCGCTATCCTCGGTGCGATGGCGACATTCGATTTCGGCGGACCGGTGAATAAAACCATGTCGCTGTTTGCTGACGGCATGCTGGTCAGCGGTGTGTACGGTCCGGAAGCGGTGAAGTTTGTTGGTTCGATGATCCCTCCGTTCGGCATTACGCTCTCTTTCCTGCTGACGCGTAACAAGTACACCCGTGCGGAACGTGAGGCGCTGAAGGCGGCATTCCCGATGGGGATCTGCATGATTACCGAAGGGGTCATTCCGATCGCAGCGCGCGACCTGTTGCGCGTGGTGGGCTCTTGCGTGGTGGCCTCGGCGATTGCGGGCGGCCTGATTATGGCGTGGGGTGTCGAAAGCCCGGTACCGCACGGCGGCATGTTTGTGGTTCCGCTCTTTACGCATCCGCTGCTGTTTTGCCTGGCGCTGGGGATCGGCACGGTGATTTGCGGTGTCATGTTGTCGCTGTGGAAGAAACCGGTGACCGAGCGTGACGAAGAGTTTGATGAACTCAGCGATCAAAAACTGAAAGACGAAGAGATCACCTTCACCCTGGAATAACCGGAGGCCGTATGTTTGCCGATATGAAAAGCATGGTGACGAAAGCCTGGCGCGAGCAGTACGCGCTGCTGGCCATCAACTGCATGAACCTGGAAAGCGCCCGCGCGGCGGTTCGAGTGGCAGAGAAACACCGTGCGCCCATCATTCTGAATCTGTATCAGGGGCATCTGGAGCATTTTCCGGCCCCGATAGCGGCTGCGGTCGTCAAAACGCTGGCAGAGGAAGCCTCAGTACCGGTCGCGCTGGCGCTGGATCATGGAAAGGATCCTGTACGCATTCGTCAGGCTTTTCGCGCCGGATTCAGCGGGTTAATGATCGATGCCTCCGCCTTTGCGCTGGAGGAGAACATTCGCCAGACCCGGGCAGTGGTCGAGCTCGCAGCCAGCGTTTCTCTGTGCGTGGAAGGCGAGCTGGGCCATCTGGCCGATGCTCCGCGCTATGACCATGCCGCTAACGCTGATTTGATGACTCAGGCCGCCGACGTGGAACCCTTTATCCAACAGACCGGGATCGATTTGCTGGCGGTGTCGGTGGGTACGGCACACGGCATGTACGCGCCGGGTATCACACCTGCTATTGATTTCCTGCGGCTGGAGGAAATAGCCCGGTTATCAACTGTACCTCTGGCGCTGCATGGTGGCAGCGGGACGCCGTTTGATCAGCTACAGCGTTGCCCGACGTTTGGCGTCGCCAAGATAAACGTTGGTGCGGCGGTTTTCGAAGCCGGAAAGGCTGCGCTACTGCATACCCTGTGTCGTGACACATCCGGTGAGCTCGTTGATGCCCTGGCCCTGATGGAGCAGGCCTGCGAGGAAGCCATTATTCCGTACCTGCAGGCCAGCGGCGCTATCGGCAAAGCCTGATTCATTTTCTGTAACGCCTTCTATGCCTCTGCGATGACGCACTGGCAGGGCTTTCTACACCCTGAAACTGGAGAATTAACATGTTAGTTTCGATGAAAGAATTACTGCAACCTACTCGTCAGCACGGTTTTGCTATCGGCGCATTCAACGTGGCGGACAGCTGCTTTGTACGTGCAGTTGTGGAAGAAGCGGAAGCGACCAACACCCCGGCGATTATCTCCATTCACCCCAGCGAACATGATTTTGTCGGCGATGCGTTTTTTAGCTACGTCCGTGATATCACGATGCGTAGCCCAGTGCCGTTTACTCTGCATCTGGACCACGGCGCTTCGGTTGAGCATGTGCTGCGGGCGATTCAGTGTGGGTTTACCTCGGTGATGATTGATGGCTCGCTGCTGCCGTATGAAGAGAACGTGGCGCTGACCCGCGAAGTGGTCAAGCTGGCGCATGCGGTAGGTGTTTCTGTGGAAGGGGAGTTGGGTACGATTGGTCAGACCGGGACGTCAGTGGAAGGCGGCGTGTCGAAGGTTACTTATACCGACCCTGCTCAGGCAGAGGATTTTATCGCCCGAACCGGTGCAGACACGCTGGCGGTGGCGATTGGAACCGCGCACGGGATCTACCCGAAAGGGATGCAGCCAGAGCTGCAAATGAACATCCTGCGCGACATCGCCGGGCGTGTGGATATTCCGCTGGTGCTGCACGGTGGTTCCGCGAACCCGGATGCGGAAATTGCCGAATCCGTCACGCTGGGTGTTGGCAAAATCAACATTTCCAGCGATATGAAATATGCCTACTTCCAGAAAGTCCGCGAAATCCTGGCAAAAGAAACCTGGTGGGACCCGAACGTAATCTACCCAGAAGCCATTAGCGCCGCGCGGGACGTGATCCGCCACAAAATGAAATTGTTCGGTTCAACCGGCAAAGCATCACTTTACTAACGGCATGCAGGCGGGGCGACCCGCCTCTTTCGCAACAAGGAAAAGTGGAATGAAGCGTTCACATATTAATTATGCCGTCGATAAAGCGCATGCCATCGCCGAGACTTTTCGGGTCTGTCTGCCTGATTTTGCGTATTTTACGATCGATGCCTGGCGGCAACAGGATCAAACTCTGTGGCGTGAAGTGCGCGCTCTCCAGTTGGGCTGGGACGTTACTGACTTCGGACGCGGTGATTTTGCGCAAACGGGGCTGACGTTACTGACGTTGCGCAATGGTCTGATGGGGTCAGCGGATTACCCCAAACCGTACGCCGAAAAGATGCTGCAAATTCAGCAGGATCAGCAAACGCCATGGCATTTTCATCGCCATAAAATGGAAGATATCGTGAATCGCGGCGGCGGTGACTTATGTATGCAGCTGGCATGGGCCACGCCTGATGACGGGTATGACGCACGGCGTATTGTTGAAGTTAGCGTCGATGGTCAGCGGCGTACCGTTGACGCTGGCGAGACGCTGGTATTGAAACCGGGACAGGGGGTGTGCCTGCCGCCGCGCTTGTATCATCGCTTTTGGGCGGAGAAGGCGTTCGTGCTGGGCTGGGAAATCTCGATGGTCAATGACGACCAGCATGACAACCACTTTCTGGAACCTGGCGGTCGCTTCCCGGCGATTGAAGAGGATGAGCCGGTGAAGTGGCTGTTGTGCAGTGAATATATTCGTTTATGAGCGTGAGTAAGCCCGGTAAGCGAAGCGCCACCGGGCAATAAATTATTGCGCAGGTGGTGGTGCTGTGACTTCACTCCCTGAAACCACACCCGCCTGCATAGTCTGCGTGACCTGCTGTTTCTCCACGTTCACCGCATGCAGTTGCCCGCTGACCGTTGGCTTGAGCGGCGCATCGGCCTGAATATTGCCGCTGGCGGTAAGCTGAATATTACCATCGCCGGAAAGCGGCAGTGCGGGCCAGCCCCACTGCTGCAGGATCGTCATTGGCACGCCGCGTCCGTTCAGGCTGATCTGAGCCTGACGCTGAGGCAACTGCGAAATGCTGGCGGTGGCCTCCAGCAGCCCTTTTTCCGTATAGGCGCTCAGTTCGCTGATATTGATGGTGCTGTTGTTCGCCGTCAGCGCCAGCGAAGGACGACGTACATCCGTGCGGTTAAAGGTAGCAGCAGCGGCGTTGAGGGTGGCGCTCCCGCTCCAGATCCCCCACTGATTGTTCTGTACCAGCCCGAGGTTAGCGCCGTAACCGTCAAGCGCGGTGAGCTGCCACGGGAAACTCGGGTCGATATCAATTACCAGATTGCGGCTGGCGCTGAATTTCTTCAGCGTCAGGCTGTTTAGCCATGTTGGCAGAGGTTTCATCCACTGCTGCTTCCAGTTTTCCGGCAGCGTGTATTCCAGACCGGCAATAGCGGCATCATCGAGGACCAGCGCTTTGTTGCTGCGTAGCCAGTTTCCGGATGTTCTGACCATACCGCCTTCCCAGCGGGTGGTGAACTGGCGCAGCGCAATGCCCTGTGGTGAGAACTCGGCGTTCAGAATCGGATCGAAGAAGTGCAGAGAGCCGTAGATAAACTCGCTGGCGTTCATCGACAATTTTCCTTCCTGAGTTTGCCAGTCGTCCTTGCTGAAGGTCATGTTGCGCAAGCTCAGATCGAGATCCGTCACCGCCCAGTCAGGGCCTTGCAGACGGGCATCCGTTACTTCCAGACGACCAATTTGCAGGGAAGGAATGGTGCTTAACGGGGCAAAAAAGTCGGCCAGCGATTTGTCGCTTTGCAGCCGGATATCGTTCAGGCGCAGATTCTCCACTACCCAGCTCCCGTCGGCATTGCGTTGCGCTACGCCGGTTAATGCTCCACGCGCCACGTCTGCGCCAATATTGCTAAGCGTCACCCGGTCATGGTCAATGCTGCCTTCAATCAAGACGTTGGTGGTCGGGACATCGTTGAGCGTCAACGAACTGGCGCTGAGCTGAATTTGCGCTTTGCTGCCGAGAATTTTACCTGCTTCAGGGCTCCAGGGAATGACGCCGCCGTTAACGCGCTGGGCGCTGAGGTTCCACTCGCTACCGGGGCTGTTAAGCGCCATATCCTGCAATTGCAGGCGATCGGCCTGAAACGGTAACGGCGCGGTTTGCTGGGAAAGATTCAGCGTGCCGTTTTGCAACAAAATGGTGTCTACGTGCAGCGGGTCGGTGATTTGGCGGCTACTGAGTCCAATATCGACCGTTTTGGCGACCAGCGTGGCGGGCTGACCATCCCGGCCAAAGGTGACGTTTTCCAGCAGAATATGGGAAGGGGAAGAAAACCGGTGATCGATGGCATCAAAGGCCAGATGGTAGCTGCTGTTCTGTGAAACCCAGGCACTGACGTGCTCTGCGCCCCAGCGGGTTTGCAGTAGAAAATAAAGGCCGAGGATCGCCACTGCAAGGGCGATCAGCACGTAAAGAAGCAGCTTTCCAATAAATTTCATGGTCTTCCATCCCGCGAAGTGCACATAGTCAAGTTATGCACGATTTAGACGCAATGCTCAAGGCGGGAATGGTGAAAGAGCGTTACAGCGGCGTTGATTCAGAATCAACGCCGTAGTTTGCTTATTGCTTTTCTGGTGGGAACACCAGGTTCAGAACGATAGCGGTAATACCGCCTGCGGCAATGCCGGAAGAGAGCAGGTTTTTCACCCAGTCCGGGGCGAACTGCAGGATCAACGGCTGCTGGGAGACGCCCAGGCCGACGGCCAGCGACAGCGCGATAATCAGAATCGCGCGGCGGTTCAGTGGCTCGCGGGACACAATACGCACGCCGGATGCGGCGATAGTACCGAACATTACCAGCGTTGCCCCGCCCAGTACTGGCTCAGGAATATGCTGTACAAAACCGCTAACCGCCGGGAACAGGCCCAGCGCGATCAACATCAACGCCACCACAAAACCGACGTAGCGGCTGGCAACGCCCGTTAACTGAATAACCCCGTTGTTCTGCCCAAAACAGGAGTTCGGGAAGGTGTTGAACACAGCGGAAACAAACGAGTTCAGGCCGTTCGCCAGCACGCCGCCTTTCAGGCGTTTCATATACAGCGGACCAGAAACCGGCTGCTCGGAGACATCAGAGGTGGCCGTAATATCGCCGATGGTTTCCAGTGAGGTGATCATAAAGACCAGCATCAGCGGCAGCAGTAAACTCCAGTCGATACCCAGGCCATAATACAGCGGCGTTGGCACCATTAGCAGGTCCTGACTTACCGGTGCGGTATTTTGCGGCAGCATGTCCATAAACCAGGCCAGCAGATAGCCTGCCGCCATCGCAATCACCAATGACGCAACACGCAGGTAAGGGTTGCGTTGACGGTTAAGCAGGATGATTAGCGCCAGTACCACGCCTGCCAACAGTAAATTCTTCGGTGCACCAAAGGTGTTGTCGCTCATTGCGGCATAGCCACCACCAATTGATGTCAGACCCACCTGAATCAGCGACAGGCCGATAATCATCACCACCACGCCTGAGACCAATGGGGTAATGATCCGCCGCGCCAAATGTAGTACGCGTGAGATAACCATCTCGGTGCAGCTTGCCAGCATCAACGTACCGAACAGCGCCGCCATCATGGTTGGGACATCTGCGCCACCGGTTTTTAGCGCCGTACCGCCCATAATCAGTGGCGCAACAAAGTTAAAGCTGGTGCCCTGAATGGATAGCAGCCCTGAGCCTACCGGCCCCCAGGCTTTGATCTGAATGATAGAAGCTACGCCGGAGGCGAACAGCGACATACTGATAATGTGTTGAGTATCCTGAGCCGGTAAACCAAGCGCCTGGCAAATTAACAGAGCGGGAGTAATTACCGCGACGAACATGGCCAGCAGATGCTGACAGGCGGCAAACAAGGTCTGGGCTAACGGGGGGCGATCTTCAAGACGGTAAATCAGTTCACTGTTGTGAGTCTGCGCAACCGGTTGCGCATTTGTTGACTCTACGGCGTTAACGGACATCAGAGGCAATCCCATGGTGGAAAAGCGGTGATTTTATCTGACCAGGGCAGAAAAGCAAACGTTTGCTAGCAGGTATTCTTAATATTTAAAACGGATAAACAAACATTTTTATATAACTTTTCATCATTTTCTGCTTAAAATCCACCCCGAAAACTCAATAAGAGCTAAAAATCGGTCTGGAATGCATCGTGCGTGATTGTGCTAAACGCACTAATGGAGCTGTAAATGTTTTATCTCGATACGTTATCAACGCTGGTTGCGGCAACCCTTGTGTTGCTGCTGGGACGTAAGCTCGTCCAGTCTGTTTCCTTCCTGAAAAAATACACCATTCCCGAACCCGTAGCGGGCGGCCTGCTGGTGGCGATTGCGCTGCTGGTGCTGAAAAAAAGCATGGGCTGGGAAGTTAACTTCGATATGACCCTGCGCGATCCGCTGATGCTGGCATTCTTCGCCACCATCGGCCTGAACGCCAATATCGCAAGTTTGCGTGCTGGCGGCCGCGTGGTGGGTATTTTTCTGATTGTGGTTGTTGGCCTGTTGCTGATGCAAAACGCCATCGGTATTGGTATGGCGACCCTGCTGGGTCTGGACCCGCTGATGGGTCTGATCGCTGGCTCGATCACCCTCTCTGGTGGACACGGAACCGGGGCCGCATGGAGCAAGCTGTTTATTGAACGTTATGGCTTCACCAATGCGACTGAAGTGGCGATGGCTTGCGCAACGTTTGGTCTGGTATTGGGTGGGCTGATTGGCGGCCCGGTGGCACGCTATCTGGTCAAACACTCCACCACGCCAGACGGTATGCCGGACGATCAGGCTGTGCCGACCGCATTTGAAAAGCCGGACGTTGGGCGCATGATCACCTCACTGGTGCTGATTGAAACCATCGCGCTGATCGCTATCTGTCTGACGGTGGGTAAAATCGTTGCGCAAATGCTGGTTGGAACGGTACTGGAACTGCCGACCTTCGTTTGCGTGCTGTTTGTTGGGGTGATCCTCAGCAATGGTCTGGCGCTACTGGGCTTTTACCGGGTGTTCGAACGTGCGGTTTCTGTGCTGGGTAACGTTAGTCTGTCACTGTTCCTGGCGATGGCGCTGATGAGCCTGAAGCTATGGGAACTGGCTTCTCTGGCCTTGCCGATGCTGGCAATCCTGGTTGTGCAGACCATTTTCATGGCGCTGTATGCGATATTCGTTACCTGGCGCATGATGGGTAAGAACTACGATGCCGCTGTGCTGGCTGCCGGACACTGCGGTTTTGGCCTCGGCGCGACGCCGACGGCGATTGCCAACATGCAGGCGATTACCGAGCGCTTTGGGCCATCCCATATGGCGTTTCTGGTGGTGCCGATGGTGGGGGCATTCTTTATCGATATCGTCAACGCGCTGGTGATTAAGCTGTATCTGCTGTTACCGATTTTTGCGCAATAACGGCTGTGCGGCGGGGTAACATCCGCCGCCGCTATGAATCGACTATGCGTTGGAGTAGCGTTCGGTTTCCGGCATCCAGCGCTCTATTAGCGCCACGGCCTGTTGCGGATAGCGTTCGTGAATATGGCGAGCAATGCGCTGAACTTCCGGGATAATCGCCTGATCACGCAGTAAATCTGCGACCTTGAACTCTGCCGTTCCGGTCTGGCGAGTACCTAACAGCTCGCCGGGGCCGCGAATCTCTAAATCTTTTTGCGCAATCACGAACCCGTCGTTGCTGTCTCGCAGAACCTGCAAGCGTTTCTGCGCGGTTTTAGACAGCGGTGATTTGTACAGCAGGACGCAGTGGGAGGCCACCGCGCCACGACCTACGCGGCCACGCAGCTGATGCAGCTGGGCCAGGCCCAGGCGCTCCGGGTTTTCAATAATCATCAGGCTGGCGTTTGGCACGTCCACGCCCACTTCAATCACCGTGGTGGCAACCAACAGATGCAGTTCACCCTGCTTAAAGGCCGCCATTACTGACTGCTTCTCGGCGGGCTTCATACGGCCGTGTACCAGGCCAATATTGAGTTCTGGCAGCGCAATCTTAAGCTCTTCCCACGTTGCTTCTGCTGCCTGAGCTTCTAACAGATCAGACTCTTCAATCAGCGTACAGACCCAGTATGCCTGGCGCGCTTCGTGGGTACATGCGTTGCGCACGCGATCAATAATATCGCTGCGGCGGGTATCCGGAATGGCGACCGTGGTGACCGGGGTACGTCCCGGTGGGAGTTCATCAATTACTGAGGTGTCGAGATCAGCATAGGCGGTCATCGCCAGCGTGCGCGGGATTGGCGTGGCAGTCATGATGAGCTGGTGCGGGTGGAAACCCTGCTGCTGACCTTTTTCCCACAGCGCCAGACGCTGATGCACCCCGAAGCGGTGCTGTTCGTCGATGATAACCAGTGCCAGACCGTTGAACTGAACCTGTTCCTGGAAAATTGCATGGGTACCGACAATCATCTGCACCTGACCGCTGGCGATGGCTTCCTGTTGCGCCAGACGCGCTTTGCCTTTCTGCTTGCCCGCCAGCCAGCCCACTTCAACGCCCAGCGGTGCGAACCAGCTGCGGAAGTTATTCGCATGTTGTTCAGCCAATAATTCGGTGGGGGCCATCAGCGCAACCTGCTTCCCATGTGCGATAGCGCGCAGGGCGGCTAACGCCGCAACCAGCGTTTTACCGGAGCCGACATCACCCTGTACCAGGCGCATCATTGGGACATCCAGTGCCATATCACGTTCGATCTCCGCGGTAACGCGAGCCTGTGCGCCAGTCGGTTTAAATGGTAGCGCCGCCAACAGCTTATCTTTCAGCGCATTGTTTGCGCTCAGCGGCTGGGCATGAAAACGCTGCGCCCCGGCGCGTAATGCCAGCATGCTGAGATTATGCGCCAGCAGTTCTTCGAGAATCAGACGTCGCTGCGCCGGATGTTGTCCTGTTTCCAGATCGCTGAGTTGCAGCGACGGTGGAGGGCGGTGCAACGTGCGCAGTGCTTCGGGCAGGCTCATCATGCCCTGTAACAGCTCTGGCGGTAGCAGTTCGGCAATGGCGCAAGTATCGAGCAGATCCAGTGCCTGATCGGTCAGCTTGCGCAGCGTGGCCTGCTTCACGCCTTCGGTAGTCGGATAAACAGGGGTCAGCGTTTCCTGTAATTCCGGCGTGCTGAGATCGCCCTGCACACGGTATTCCGGGTGGATCATCTCTGCGCCGTATTTCCCGCGTTTGGCTTCACCGTAGGCCAGCACCCGGCGACCGGTGGCTAGGCTGTTTTTCATTGCTGCGCTGAAGTTGAAAAATCGCATGGTGAGAATGCCGGAGCCATCGCTGATCTGACAGGTCATCATCCGGCGACCGCCGAAGGTGATATTGCAGTTCAGCACTTCGCCTTCAACGGTGGCATAGACGCCCGGCAGTAGTTCGCCAATTGGGTACAGATGGGTACGGTCTTCGTAACGCAGGGGGAGGTGTAGCAGGAGGTCCTGTACGGTGTGCAGGCCAATTTTCGCCAGTTTACTGCTTTGCGCTGCGCCAACGCCGGTCAGAGAGTTGAGTGGGATGGCATCCAGTAAACGGCCTTTCATCGCGTTTATCTCGCAGATTGCATAGTGGCCCACCACGTTGCATCGGCTTCAATTTCGCCCTGCGTGTTTACGTGAGGGTAGGGAAGACCTTTGCGCTTAGCGACATTCGCCAGCACCGGATAACCGCCTTCAAACAGTAAGCGCTGCTGCTCGTCTTGTGGCAGCATGCTGTTTTCTCGTCGGTACATCCCAGCGTTTTGCCGCTGGCGTTGTGCTTCGTACAGAATCAGCGCGGAGGCGACCGAAACGTTCAGCGACTGCACCATGCCAGTCATGGGAATGATGATGTCCTGATCAGCCAGATCCAACGCTTCCTGAGTGATGCCGGTTTTCTCCTGGCCCATCAGGATGCAGGTGGGGCGCGTGTAATCAATATTGCGAAAATCCACGGCTTTATCTGACAGATGAGTTGCCAGAACCTGCATGCCGCGGTTTTTTAAATGTGAGACCGCATCGCCAATAGTAAGGTGAGTTTTCACCTGCACCCAACTGTTGCTGCCTGCGGCAGAAGAGGCCATGGTGCGCATACGACTACCCGGCCAGACGGCGTGGACTTCATGCACGCCGACCGCATCTGCAGTACGAATGATAGCGGAAACGTTATGAGGTTTGTGGACCTCTTCCATGCAGACGGTCAGATCGGGCTGACGACGTGCGAGCATCTCGCGGATACGTGCATAGCGCTGTTCATTCATAAGACTAGTTTCGGTTACGGGTGACTTTTATTACGTCCGGCATGACGCGAATTTTGCGCATGATATTCGCCAGGTGCACGCGATCGCGAGCGGTCAAGCGAATAAAGGCGCTATAGACGCGACCATCTTTCTCTTCCGTATTCAGGCTTTGAATATTGGAGGTGGTCGTGTTGATTGCCGCCGTCAGGTTCGCCAAAGCACCCTGGTGGTTAAACATATCCACCTTAATCTCAGTGATGAATTCCTGCTCTGTTTCTTTATCCCATTCCACCGCCATAAATTTCTCTGGCTCTTTCTGGTAGCCACGAATATTACGGCAGGACTCATGGTGAATCACCAGACCTTTACCCGGACTGACGTGGGCAATGATGGGATCGCCTGGAATTGGACGGCAGCATTTCGCGAAGGTGATCAGCACGCCGTCTGCACCTTTGATCGGCAGATGACCATGGCCAGATTGTGCCGGTACGTTCGCTGTTGCTTCGCCCTGCTGGAGGTTTTTCGCTACCACCACGCTCATGGCATTACCCAGACCGATTTCTGCGAGCAGATCGTCAAGAGTGGCGAGCTTCATGCGCTCAAGCTCACGCTGGATGCTCTCTGGCGGGATCTCAGCCAGTTTACGGCTACCGCCCAGGGCATGGTTGAGCAGTCGACGGCCCAGACTGACGGAATCATCGCGCTTGAGGTTTTTCAGCAGTTGGCGAATCTTGGCGCGCGCTTTCGAACTGACGACGAAGTTGAGCCACGCGGCATTCGGGCGCGCACCCGGGGCGGTAATAATCTCAACTGTCTGACCGCTAAAGAGCGGTTGTGAAAGCGGGTAAGGCTGTCTGTCGACGCGCGCGCCGACGCAAGCGTGACCGATATCGGTATGCACGGCGTAGGCGAAGTCGACAGGCGTTGCACCGGCGGGCAGTTCGACAATGCGCCCTTCCGGTGTGAAAACATAAATCTCATCCGGGAAGAGATCAGATTTAACGCTTTCAATAAATTCAAACGAGCTACCGGCGCTCTGCTGCAGTTCCAGCAGGCTTTGCATCCAGCGCTGAGCGCGGATTTGCGCAGTGGTGCTGCTTTCGCCGCCGTGCTCTTTGTAAGCCCAGTGCGCTGCGACACCCATCTCTGCCATCTGGTCCATGTCTTCAGTACGAATCTGTACTTCAACCGGGACGCCATGAGGGCCGATCATTGAGGTGTGCAAAGACTGATATCCGTTCGCTTTTGGGATGGCAATATAGTCTTTCACGCGGCCAGGACGTGGTTTGTACAGGCTGTGCATCTGGCCGAGTACGCGATAGCAGGTATCGGAATCATGAACGATGACGCGAAATGCGTAGATATCCATGATGGAGTGAAAACGCTGCTCTTTGAGCACCATTTTGCAGTAAATAGAGTACAGGTGCTTCTCACGCCCGCTTACGCGACACGGAATACCTGCCTCCTGCAAACGCCCTTCGATTTCCGAGAGGATTTTTTGGATCATCTCTTTGCGGTTGCCGCGAGCGGCTTTAACCACTTCTTTAATCACGCGATAGCGGTTTGGGTACAGCGCTTCAAAACCCAGCTCTTCCAGCTCGGTTTTAATGTGATGAATACCTAAACGGTGTGCCAGCGGACTATAGATTTCGAGGGTTTCACGGGCGATGCGGCGACGCTTGTCCGGGCGTAATGAGCCCAGCGTGCGCATATTGTGGGTACGGTCGGCAAGTTTGATGAGAATGACGCGGATATCCTGCACCATCGCCATAATCATCTTGCGAAAGTTTTCGGCTTGCGCCTCTTTCTTATCGCGAAACTTAAGCTTATCAAGCTTCGATACCCCTTCTACCAGCTCTGCAACGCTTTTACCAAAAAGCTGTTCCATGTCCTGATAGGTGGCTGGGGTATCTTCAATCACGTCATGCAGCAGCGCAGCCATCAGCGTTTCGTAGTCGAGTTTCATCTCGGCCAGAATGCAGGCTACCGCTACCGGGTGCGTGATATAGGGTTCACCGCTTGAACGTGTCTGGCCCTCGTGAGCGTCACGTGCAACGAGATACGCCTGCCGAAGACGCTTAATCTGGTCTTCCGGCAGGTAGTTTTGAATCAGTTGATTCAGGCTTTCAAACAGATACAAGGGCGACCCGCTTTGTGATTAACGACGACCTTCAGCAATAGCGGTAACGGCTTGTAATTCAGCGGCTTCCTGCTCTTGCTGTTCCTGGCGCTCACGCACGTCGAGGATCTGGTTGTTGATCAGACCTTCTTCGATTTCGCGCAGCGCGATAACGGTAGTTTTATCGTTTTCTTCCGGTACGAGCGGATCCTTTCCGCCTACCTGCATCTGACGAGCGCGACGCGCGGCGACCAGTACCAGGTCAAAACGGTTACCAATTTTCTCTACAGCGTCCTGAACAGTTACGCGTGCCATACTTAAAATGCTCCACAGGTGAAGAAATGACTGGGCATGATACTGAATGTGGGTTCAGTCTGCCAACAGTTTGCTGATTAAAGCGTCATGACGCTGCTTTTGGCGGCTCATGCGCAGACGTTCGGCGCGAATGATGGTTTTCAAATCGCCCAGGGCGGTATCGAAATCATCGTTCACAATAAGATAATCATATTCGGCGTAATGGCTCATTTCTGCAACAGCTTGCGCCATACGTTTTGCGATCACGTCTTCGCTATCCTGACCGCGGCCACGCAGACGGCGATCCAACTCAATCTTAGATGGCGGCAAAATAAAAATACTGCGCGCATGCGGCATTTTTTCACGAATTTGCTGCGCACCTTGCCAGTCGATATCTAAAAAGACGTCTACACCGGATGCTAATACTTGCTCAATGGTTTCACGTGAGGTGCCGTAGTAATTACCGAAAACCTCCGCGTGTTCCAGGAACGCGTCTCTGCCAATCATGGTTCTGAATTCATCATGGTTCACAAAGAAATAGTGTTCACCGTGCACTTCCCCCGGGCGCGGTGCGCGCGTGGTGTGCGAAACAGAAACCTGGGTGTCATACAACGGTTGGGTCTTTAATAAAGCCTGAATCAGGCTGGATTTACCCGCGCCACTGGGGGCAGAAACAATATAAAGCGTGCCTTGAGCCATGAGTATCTTAATGTATGTGATTGTCGAAAGAGAGCCTACATACGGGCTTATTATACACGTAGCCGCTATGTGACGTAGCCCTTGTCACACTTTTTGCGCATGTTTATTGCGTTTTGCGTATCAGTTTCCTGTTTTATCGATGATTTGCAGCAATACGTGCAAATGTCAGGAACGGTGCTCGCAGGATGCTTTTTTGCCGCTCTGTTTCCCTATTATTTCGCGCTATACCTGCCAGGAAATGCAGTGCTCAGCGGAGGTAACATGGGATTATGGAAAGGCATAGGGCTGGTTTTGCTAATGGGGTATCTACCCGCATGGGCGGTATGCCCCGTCTGGTCGCCTGCCAGGGCAAACGAGGAAATTTCACGACTACAGCAGCAGATAACACAGTGGAATGACAGTTACTGGAAACAGGGTGAAAGTGCCGTAGATGACGGCGTTTATGACCAGCTCAATGCGCAACTAATTCAATGGCAGCGCTGTTTTGGTGATGAAGTTCCACCAGATCTGTCTGCGCCACCAATGGGTGGTACAGTATCGCACCCCGTTCCCCACACGGGAGTTCGAAAACTTGCCGATAAGCAAGAGCTACAGCAATGGATGCACGCTCGCAGCGATCTCTGGGTGCAACCGAAGGTGGATGGTGTGGCAGTGACGTTAGTCTATCGCAATGGCGATCTGGTACGGGCGATTAGCCGTGGTAATGGCCTGAAAGGCGAAGACTGGACGCAAAAGGTTCTTCAGATCCCTTCCGTACCACATTCCACCAAGGGGAATCTCGCTAACAGTACGTTGCAGGGTGAGATTTTTTTGCAGCAAGAGGGGCATATTCAGAAGCAGAGAGGGGGAATGAACGCCCGCTCGAAGGTTGCTGGATTGATGATGCGCCAGAGCAATCCGGAATTATTAGGCTCGCTGGCTATTTTTATCTGGGCCTGGCCCGATGGTCCTGCGGTCATGTCTGAAAGACTGGAGCAGCTCACTGCTGCCGGGTTCAGTTTCACGCAACATTTTACCAAGGCCGTGAAGAGTGCGGATGACGTAGAGCAAGTGCGAGCAAAGTGGTGGACTTCAGCATTACCTTTTGTCACTGATGGCGTGGTCGTGCGAACAGGAAAAGAGCCGCAGGCGCGATACTGGCTACCCGGACAGGGAGACTGGCTGGCTGCGTGGAAATATCCTCCCGTGGCCAGGGTATCTGAGGTAACCGGTATTCAGTTCTCCGTTGGTAAAAGCGGGAAAATTGCGGTGGTAGCATTGCTGGCTCCCGTCATGCTGGATGATAAACGTGTACAGCGCGTCAATATTGGCTCCGTTCGACGCTGGAATGAATGGGATATCGCGCCTGGCGATCAGATTCTGGTGAGCCTGGCCGGACAAGGGATCCCCCGTATAGATGAGGTGGTCTGGCGCAGTACCCAGCGTAGTAAGCCAGTGCCACCTGAGGGGCGCTTCAATTCATTAACCTGTTTTTATGCCACAGCGGAGTGCCAGGAACAGTTTGTTGCCAGACTGGTCTGGCTGGGGGCCAATGAGGTGCTGGGGCTGGAGGGCATCGGCGAGGCGGGATGGCGGGAGCTCCACCAGGTGTATCGCTTTGAGCATATCTTTTCCTGGCTCGGGCTAACTCAGGAACAACTACAGTCGACATTTGGTATAAGCAAAGGGGAGAAGTTATGGCATCAATTCAACCTGTCACGCGATCTTCCGTTCACGCGCTGGGTGATTGCCATGGGAATACCGTTAACACAGGCAACGCTGAATGCCAGCCGGGATGGTTCGTGGCAGCAATTGCAAGAACGCGATGAACAAAGCTGGCGGCAGCTTCCTTTCATGGGGGAGCAGCGGGCACGGCAGGTTATTCAGTGGCTGGAGGATCGAGAGGTCACAGCGCTGAGCAACTGGTTAGCTGCTCAGCGGATCGCGGGCTTTATGCCTTAATGGCCTTCATGGCGATAGTAAAATACAGGCAGACCTAACTTCAGGCGCAGCGCCAGTAGTCGGGCGGTAAAGCCGAAGAGCAGGGTAGAGATAACTACTACATCATGACTGGAGACATAATGCTGCAGCACGATGTACAGCACGGCAGCGGCAAATGATACGCCGGCATACAGTTCTTTCTGGAACACCAGCGGGATGCGTTTGCAGAACATATCGCGTAATACGCCGCCGAAAACCCCGGTAGTGACCGCAGCGACCACGGCGATAATCGGTCCATGGCCCATATCCAGTGCCACCTGAGCCCCGATAATAGAAAAGACCACCAGGCCCAGCGCATCCAGTACGAGGAATATTTTGCGCAGATAGGGCATCACGGGAGCAATAATAGTGGTCAGTACCGCGGCAGTGGCTACGATAATAACGTATTCAGGGTGCTTTACCCAGCCGAGCGGATAATGGCCGAGAAGAATATCGCGTACTGAACCACCGCCAATTGCTGTCGCGGTGGCAATGATAATGACGCCAAACGTATCCATACGACGACGCCCAGCCGCAAGCGCACCGGTCATGGCTTCGGCAGTAATACCAATTAAGTATAAAACGTGTAACAGCATGTATTCCCCCTGATTTGCTGGGGGCTAAGGTTAACGATTTGTGCGCACTGTCACGATTGAGATTTTCTAAGGTGAAGTGATTTTAATTACTACAGCTAATGCGAAATTGTTGTAAACACGTTATGGCATGCGCTTTGTGATATGAGTGGTGACAATAAATGATGAGAAAATATAATTCTTGTCGCATAGATGAGAACTGATAGCGTCGGGAAAAGCACGTAGCGCCGCCGTTTATTGACGGGCTACGTGAGATGGTGACTTACTCGATATTCTGAATTTGCTCGCGCATTTGCTCGATCAATACCTTCAGTTCAATTGCGGAGTTAGTCACTTCGGCATTGATAGACTTCGATGCCAGAGTATTCGACTCACGGTTGAATTCCTGCATCATGAAGTCCAGACGACGGCCAACCGCCTCTTTTTTCTTCAGAATGTTGTAGGTTTCTTTGACGTGAGCTTCCAGGCGATCCAGTTCTTCAGCCACGTCGATACGCTGTGCCATCAGCACCAGTTCTTGCTCAAGGCGGTTATTTTCCAGCTGCACCTGAGCATCTTCCAGTTTGGCTACCAGACGCTCGCGCTGCCATTGCAGGATTTCCGGCATATGTGCGCGCACTTTTGTGACTTCAGCGCTGACGCCTTCCAGACGCTGCTCGATCAACGCCTTCAGTGCCTGACCTTCGGTTTCACGCGCAACGATAAAGTCATCCAGCGTACCGTCAAGCGCGGCGAGGATTTCGGCGGCAATGGCGTCCAGATCTTGCTCCTGGGCTGCCATTACGCCTGGCCAACGCAGGATATCAACCGGGTTAATTTCACCTTCATCACTCTGCATTTTGACCCAGTTAGCAGCGCTAACGAGCTGTTTAGCGAGTTTTTCATTCAGAATCAGCTCGCCTTGTGCACTGGCATCAGGCTCAAAACGCAGCGTACATTCGACTTTACCGCGCGTCAGACGCGTGCGAATACGTTCGCGAACTACGGGTTCGAGACTACGGAACTGCTCCGGCAGGCGAAAATAAGTTTCCAGATAACGCTGGTTTACCGAGCGCATTTCCCAGGTAGCGCTACCCCATTCACCCTTGATTTCACGCCGGGCGTAAGCGGTCATGCTGCGGATCATAGACGTTCCTGTTTTTAAAGATGAGATGGGAGGATTATAGCCATCCACGTCTTGTCAGGATAGGAATAACAGTCGGAAGTCCGTATAATGCGCAGCCACATTCGTTTCAAGCCGGAGATTTTATCATGCGTCCAGCAGGTCGTAGTGCCAATCAGGTGCGTCCCGTCACCCTGACCCGTAATTATACAAAACACGCTGAAGGCTCCGTGCTGGTCGAATTTGGTGATACCAAAGTGCTATGTACCGCTTCTATTGATGAAGGCGTACCGCGTTTTCTGAAAGGTCAGGGCCAGGGTTGGATCACCGCAGAATATGGCATGCTGCCACGCGCCACACACACCCGTAACGCCCGTGAAGCGGCGAAAGGTAAGCAGGGCGGTCGTACCATGGAAATCCAGCGTCTGATCGCTCGTGCGCTGCGCGCTGCCGTTGACCTGAAGACGCTCGGTGAGTTCACCATTACGCTGGACTGCGATGTTATCCAGGCCGATGGCGGTACGCGCACTGCATCAATTACCGGCGCATGCGTTGCGTTGGCGGATGCGCTGAACAAGCTGGTCGCGAGCGGTAAACTGAAAACTAACCCGATGAAAGGGATGGTCGCCGCGGTTTCCGTGGGCATTGTGAACGGTGAAGCACTCTGTGACCTTGAGTACGTTGAAGACTCTGCTGCAGAAACCGATATGAACGTAGTGATGACTGAAGACGGTCGCATTATAGAGGTTCAGGGCACGGCGGAAGGTGAGCCATTCAGCCATGAAGAACTTCTCACCCTACTGGCGTTGGCCCGAGGGGGAATCGAATCCATTGTAGCGACGCAGAAGGCGGCGTTAGAAAATTGATTTTAAAGGCGACTGATGAGTCGCCTTTTTTTTGTCTGTAATAAAGTGAGATGAGGAGCGAATCCATGAAACCGTATCAGCGCCAGTTTATTGAGTTTGCGCTTAGCAAGCAGGTACTAAAGTTTGGCGAGTTTACGCTGAAATCCGGGCGTAAAAGCCCCTATTTCTTCAACGCCGGACTGTTTAATACCGGGCGCGACCTGGCTCTGTTAGGCCGTTTTTACGCCGAAGCGCTGGTGGATTCCGGTATTGAGTTCGATTTGCTGTTTGGCCCAGCGTACAAAGGTATCCCGATTGCGACTACAACGGCCGTTGCGCTGGCTGAACACCACGATAAAGATTTGCCGTACTGCTTTAACCGTAAAGAGGCGAAGATCCACGGTGAAGGTGGCAATCTGGTCGGTAGTGCACTTGAGGGGCGCGTGATGCTGGTGGATGATGTTATCACCGCAGGTACGGCGATTCGTGAGTCGATGGAAATTATCCAGGCGAATGGCGCCACTCTGGCGGGGGTACTGATTTCTCTCGATCGTCAGGAACGCGGTCGCGGCGAGATTTCCGCTATTCAGGAAGTGGAACGTGATTACGGTTGCAAAGTGATCTCTATTATCACCCTGAAAGACCTGATTGCGTATCTGGAAGAGAAACCGGAGATGGCGGAGCACCTGGTGGCAGTACGAGCCTATCGCGAAGCATACGGTGTATAAGGACAGCCGGATAGCGCTGCGCTGATCCGGCCTACGCACTTACCGGGCCTACGGTATACGTAGGCCGGACAAGACGAAATCGCTACTGCAATTGAGCGGCAACCAACGGCCAGCGGGTGTCAAAATCATCCGTTGGGCGGTATTTAAATTCGCTACGTACAAATCGGGATAGCATACCTTCGCAGAAAGCCAGTAACTGGCTGGCCAGAAGCGTTTCATCCACGGTGTAGCCTTCACCTTCACGCATTCTTTTTTCTCGCAGAACCTGGCGCAACTGCGCTTCAATGCGCTCAAAAAGTTGGTTAATGCGACCTTGCAGACGGTCTTGCTCGAACATCAACGCGTGTCCGGTCAGAATTCGCGTCAGGCCCGGATTACGCTCACCAAACCCTAAAATCAGCAGAACGATCAGACGCAGACGCGCGCTGGTGTCCTTTTCATCTTTCAAAATCAGATTGATACGCGTAATCAGACTATCTTCGATAAACTCAATCAGGCTATCGAACATACGGGTCTTGCTGGGGAAATGGCGATACAATGCCGCTTCGGATACGCCAACTGAGGCTGCCAGCTTTGCTGTGGTGATGCGTTGGCTACCATCGCTGGACTCAAGCATCAGTGCCAGAGACTGAAGTATTTCTTCGCGACGATTCCTTTTCGCAGTTTGCTTTTCTACCATGTTACAAAATACCCCTGAAAATAAGCTCTTGCCAGGCAGGCATCCACACAGCGACCGCAAACTGTTGTTTGCGGTGTGTTATTGCGTTATTACGCTATGGGATACTTTTCTGCGGGTTACTTGCGCCCGGAATGGCCGAAGCCACCTTCGCCACGATCGGTGGCTTCAAACTCTTCCACCAGATTAAATTCAGCCTGCACGACCGGTACAAATACCATCTGCGCGATACGTTCGCCCGGCTCAATAGTGAAGCTGTCCTGACCACGGTTCCAGATGGACACCATCAGTTGGCCCTGGTAGTCGGAATCAATCAAACCAACCAGATTGCCCAGCACGATACCGTGCTTATGGCCCAATCCGGAGCGCGGGAGCATCACCGCTGCCAGAGAAGGATCGGCAATGTGGATAGCTAACCCGGTTGGCACCAGCGTTGTTGCGCCCGGTGCCAGTTCTACGGCGTCATCAAGACAAGCACGCAGGTCAAGTCCGGCAGAACCAGAAGTGGCGTACGTCGGGAGCGGAAATTGTTGCCCTACGCGCGGGTCCAGAATCTTAACGTCGATTTTTTTCATCATAACGGGTCACGATCTCGTCGAGTAATAATTGGCCCAGGAGTTCTTTACGCTCAAGCGGTAAGACTTTGTCTCCATCCTGCCAAAAAAGGTGTAATGCGTTGCTATCGCTGTTAAACCCTTGAGTTGACAGCGAAACGTCGTTCGCACAGATCACATCAAGGTTTTTGCGGATGCGTTTTTGCCGGGCATATTCTTCCACATTATTTGTTTCGGCGGCAAACCCAACGACAAAAGGACGGTTAGCATCCAGTGCGGCAACACCGGCGATAATGTCCGGGTTTTTGACCATTTTTACAGTTAATTCATCACCCTGCGTCGCTTGTTTTTTTATTTTTTCGTGGGCGACAGTTTCAGCGCGATAATCAGCGACTGCAGCGCAGCCGATAAAAATATGCTGTTGTTGCACTGCAGACTGCACAGCGGCTTCCATTTCCAACGCGGTCATCACATCAACCCGCTGAACAAATGGTGGTGTGGATAACGAAACCGGACCCGATACCAGTGTGACGTTTGCCCCGCGCTTTGCTGCAGCGGCCGCGATAGCAAATCCCATCTTCCCGGAGCTATGGTTGGAAATATAACGCACGGGATCAAGCGGTTCACGCGTCGGACCCGCCGTAATCATGATGTTGAGATGTTGCAGATCGTTGACAGGCGAAAAATGTTCTGCCGCCATATCCACAATCGTTAACGGATCCAGCATACGTCCAGGACCGACATCGCCACATGCCTGGCTACCGCTGTCTGGGCCCCAAATGAGCAAACCGCGTGAGGCAAGAATACCCAGATTGTGCTGGGTCGCGGCTGCACGGTACATCTGCTGGTTCATGGCCGGCAGCACGGCAACAGGCGCGGGTGTTGCCAGACAAATCGTAGACACCAGATCGTTGGCCATACCGGCGGCAACGCGGGCAATCAGGTCTGCCGTCGCAGGGGCCAGGATAACCAAATCGGCCCATTTCCCCAGCTCAATGTGGCCCATCGCAGCTTCGGCTGCAGGATCAAGCAGGCTGTCGGAAACGGGATAACCTGAAACTGCCTGTAAACTCAGGGGAGTAATAAATGCTTTTGCCGCTTCGGTCATTGCCACGCGGACGTCAGCGCCGCGTTCCCGTAAACGACGCACCAGCTCAGGGGTCTTGTACGCAGCAATCCCGCCACTGACGCCAAGTACGATTTTTTTACCGGCCAGGCTCATCATGATCTTTCCTGTTGGGTTTCACCAGAAGGCAGATATTTTATCACAATCCGCAATTTGTCGTGCTTTTGACCGCCTTCTACTTTGCGAGGCACTACGAAGAAGTGAAAACAGCGCGTCGATTCACCGTCGGTGTTATGCCACTATGCGGACGCGAAAGGAGGGAAAAGTATGGACAATACAGGAAGTATGATGCCCAGGGAAAAGCTGTTGGCACAGGGGGCCAGTTCGCTGACCGATGTTGAGTTACTGGCGCTTTTTTTACGTACCGGTATTCAGGGTAAAGATGTGCTTACGCTGGCGAAAGAGATGCTTCAGCATTTTGAGTCGTTGTATGGTTTGTTGTCTGCTGATTACATGGATTTTAGCTATGTTTCGGGAATCGGTATCGCGAAGTATGCACAGTTGAAGGGTATTGCGGAGCTGGCAAGACGCTACTACAACGTGCGAGTGATAGAGGAGCGTGCTCTACTAAGCCCGGAAATGGCGCGTGAATTTCTGCAAAGCCAGCTCTCGCAAGAGGAACGCGAGATCTTTCTGGTGATCTTTATGGATTCTCAACATCAAGTGATTAAACACAGCAAACTTTTTTCCGGGACACTAAGCCACGTCGAGGTACATCCGCGAGAAATTGTCCGCGAAGCGATAAAAATGAATGCTTCCGCCGTGATCCTTGCGCATAATCACCCTTCGGGGTGTGCAGAGCCGAGTAAAGCAGATAAACTCATCACCGAGCGTGTTGTGAAATGCTGTCAGTTCATGGATATCCGGGTGCTTGATCATCTGGTCATTGGGCGCGGAGAGTACGTTTCTTTTGCGGAACGCGGTTGGATTTAACGCACTTTACGCGATCCATCGGGATCTTTGTCTGTTCGGGACTTGAGCATAACGCCGGGTCAGCGTATACTACGCCACCTTTGAGAATCTCGGGTTTGGCATTTGGGCCTGGCAATCGAGAGTTCACTTAGAACTATGCGATGACCGGGCTGTAAAGCCTGACGAGGCGCCGATACCCCATACGAAGCTCGAGCTAATTTGATTTTTGGAGAATAGACATGTCCCGAGTCTGCCAAGTTACTGGCAAGCGTCCGGTGACCGGTAACAACCGTTCCCACGCACTGAACGCGACTAAACGCCGTTTCCTGCCGAACCTGCACTCTCACCGTTTCTGGGTTGAGAGCGAGAAGCGTTTTGTCACCCTGCGTGTATCTGCTAAAGGTATGCGTGTAATTGATAAGAAAGGCATCGAAACAGTTCTGTCTGAACTGCGTGCCCGTGGCGAAAAGTACTAAGTACTAAGAGGAAATAAATCATGGCTAAAGGTATTCGTGAGAAAATCAAGCTGGTTTCTTCTGCTGGTACTGGTCATTTCTATACCACTACGAAGAACAAACGTACTAAGCCGGAAAAACTGGAACTGAAAAAATTCGATCCAGTTGTACGCCAGCACGTACTGTACAAAGAAGCTAAAATCAAATAATTTTAGTTTCGATGTAGCAAAAAACCTCGCCTCGGCGGGGTTTTTTGTTTTCTGGCCGTCCCCATATAAATGAGACCTGATACACCGCCGGAGATACTATGCCTGAATTACCTGAAGTCGAAACCAGTCGCCGTGGGATTGAGCCGCATCTGGTAGGGGCAACGATTATGCACGCGACTGTGCGTAACGGTCGTTTGCGTTGGCCGGTATCAGAGGAAATCTATCGCCTGAGCGATAAACCTGTCCTGAGCGTACAGCGGCGCGCAAAATACCTGCTTCTGGAGCTGCCGGACGGCTGGGTAATCATTCATCTGGGGATGTCGGGTAGTTTGCGTATCCTTCCTGAAGAGCTTCCGGCAGATAAGCACGACCACGTTGACTTAGTGATGAGCAATGGCAAAGTTCTGCGTTATACCGATCCCCGTCGCTTTGGTGCCTGGCTGTGGACTAAAGAGCTGGATGGACATAATGTCCTCGCCCATCTTGGCCCTGAGCCGCTGAGTGACGATTTCAACGCCGGTTATCTACAGCAGAAATGTGCAAAGAAGAAAACGGCGATTAAACCCTGGCTGATGGATAACAAGCTGGTGGTGGGGGTGGGAAACATCTATGCCAGCGAGTCGCTGTTTGCGGCTGGTATCCATCCTGACCGTCTGGCGTCATCGCTGTCGCAGGATGAGTGCGAACTGCTGGTACGCGTTATCAAGGCGGTTTTGCTGCGTTCTATCGAGCAGGGTGGGACGACGTTGAAGGATTTTCTGCAAAGTGACGGTAAGCCTGGCTATTTTGCCCAGGAGCTGCAGGTCTATGGGAGAGAAGGTGAACCTTGCCGCGCATGTGGCGCACCGATTGTTGCGACAAAACACGCCCAGCGTACAACGTTCTATTGCCGTCGCTGTCAGAAATAGTGTCATTGCTGGCCGGATGCAGCATCCGGCCAGGCACATTACTTCAACTTACTCATTAACGCCTGATGGACGTTTTCCGGCAGAAAGTGCGTCACATCACCCTGATGGCGGGCGACTTCTTTCACCAGTGACGATGAGATAAATGACCACTCTTTAGACGGCATCAGAAAGACGCTTTCCAGTTGCGGCATTAGGTGGCGGTTCATGTGCGCCAGCTGCATTTCATACTCAAAATCTGCTACCGCGCGTAGGCCTCGGATCAGAATGTTAGCCTGATTATCACGGGCAAAATTTGCCATTAAGTCGCTGAATCCCAGAACTTCCACATTGCCGAGATGCGCCGTTGCCTGTTGCGCCAGCTCGACGCGCTCTTCAAGGGTAAACATCGGTTTTTTACTGGGACTTGCAGCAATCGCCAGGATCACGTGATCGAACATGCTGGTCGCACGCGTCACGATATCAAGATGGCCGTTAGTTATGGGATCAAAGGTTCCCGGATAAATCGCCCGTTTTTGCATGGCTTGCCTCAATGCGTTTTGGGTGGCAGATAAGGTTCCAGCAGCTGCAGCAGACGCTGTAACGCGCCCTGATTTTGATACAGAACTTCAACTGCGTGACGGCCATAAAAATTACGATAATCTGCATCGGTCAGTAAAGAAGATACTTCTTTTACCAGCGTAGGTGCGTCGGTGACGGTGATCAATCCGCTTGCCTGTTCGAGGCGGGCGCAAATATCTTTAAAATTAAACGTATGTGGTCCCATCAGCACTGGAATAGCATGTGCCGCGGCTTCCAGTGGATTGTGCCCACCACGTTCAACCAGTGAACCGCCGACAAAAGCAAGGTCGGCAATGCCATACAGCAACATCAGCTCACCCATGGTATCGCCGATCACAACCTGAGTGCCTGAGGACGGAACTTCACCCGAAGAACGAGTGGTATAACTTAGCCCAGCCTGGCGTACGAGGTTAATTGCATCCGGGAACCGTTCAGGATGTCTGGGAACCAGAATTAGTAGAAGATTCGGGAACTGATTTAATAACGCCTGATGGGCGGCAATGATGATGCTTTCTTCGCCGTCGTGGGTGCTGGTTGCAATCCATACCGGACGGTGAGGCGCCCATTGACGACGTAATGTCACCGCTTTTGCGGCCAGTTGTGGCGTGACGGATATATCAAACTTCAGGCTGCCAGTAACGGTGACCTGATTGCTTCTGGCACCAAGTGTAATAAAACGTGCGCCATCTTCTTCGTTTTGTGCGGCAATTAACGTAATTCGACGCAGTAGTCTGCCAACAAATTTACCTAATTTCGCATAGCCGGCTGCTGAACGAGCAGAAAGACGTGCGTTGGCAATAACCAGAGGAATGTGACGCTTATGGAGTGCCGCGATCAGATTTGGCCACAGCTCGGTTTCCATAATTAACACCAGTTTGGGGTCAACTTTATTCAGAAAACGGTTCAGGGCATCCGGTAAATCGTAAGGCAGATAAATATGCTGAACGTCAGTGCCAAAAGCAGATTGTACGCGCTCGGAACCGGTTGGCGTCATAGTGGTGACCGTGATCGGCAAGTCGGGATAACGGTGACGCAGAGCGCGAACTAATGGGATTGCAGCCAGTGTTTCGCCCACAGAAACCGAATGAAGCATGATCCCGCCGGGTTTTAGCGGGCGGCGATAAAAGCCGTAGCGTTCGCCCCAGCGTTTACGGTAGGCCGGAGCCTTACGTCCGCGCACCCAAAGCCGTATCCAGATCAAAGGCTGAATAAGGTAGAAAAGGGCGGTGTAAAGCAATTCGAGCATAATGGTAGCTGACTTATGAATGTGCTGGGGATTCTATGTATTTAACTATGGCTTTACCATCATTTTTATCCAGGTTGTATCAAAACGATGGAATTGGTGGGGAACTGATTTCGCTGATGGCTATTTCAAAAATTCACATGGCCGCATTTATATGTCTTAACCTCTTGTGCGGTGTGCGTTTCCTGATGAACTGGCGTCTTATTTATCTGTATGTTTTTAATGATTTATTTTGTTTTTTTGTTTAAAAAATATTCATTTCGGAATGCTTGGTAATAAATGATATACTACTGCGCAATTTCAGGTAGCTAGCGGGCAGAAACGTTTCGAAAGCACAGAAAGTCATCTTTGGATGCTTTAGGCAAGGATTACACGATTCTGATGCTTCAAACCTGATATGCCTGGCGACGCGATGCGGATATTAATGCATGAATATTGCTTTTTGTTTGTACAAGTATTTTCCCTATGGTGGGTTACAGCGTGATTTCTTGCGGGTAGCGCTGACGGTTGCTTCTCGTGGCCATCATGTTCAGGTATTTACCCAGTCATGGCAGGGCGAGCGTCCGGAAGGGCTGGAGATTATACTCGTCCCCGTTACATCCAGAACGAATCATGGGAAAAACGAGCAATATTATCAGTGGGTTCAGAATTATTTAACTCAACATCCCGTCGATCGTGTCGTTGGTTTTAATAAAATGCCTGGCCTGGATGTGTATTACGCTGCGGACGTTTGTTATGCGGAAAAGGTTGCCCGCGAGAAAGGCTTTTTCTACAAATTGACGCGCAGGTACCGACACTACTCTGCATTTGAAAAAGCCGTATTTCAGCAGGGTGTCGGCACTACGCTTTTGATGTTAACCGATAAACAAATTGGTGACTTCAAGCATCATTACCAAACTGAGAGCCAGCGCTTTCGTATTCTGCCTCCAGGAATCTACCCTGACAGAAAGTACAGCCAGCAACCTGAAAACAGCCGGCTGATTGTTAGAGAAAAACATGGTATTGGTCTCGATCAGTTCTTGCTCTTACAGGTAGGTTCCGATTTCAAACGCAAAGGCGTGCCAAGAACATTACAGGCGTTGGCTTCTTTGCCTGATGTCATTCGCCACCGCACACGATTGATGGTTGTTGGTCAGGATAAGGCCGATCGCTATCGCGCTCAGGCTCGTCAATTGGGGGTTGAAGAACAAGTGCAGTTCTTCTCGGGGCGAGATGACGTCGCAGAGTTGATGTCTGCTGCTGATTTATTACTTCACCCAGCTGTACAGGAAGCCGCCGGTATTGTCTTGCTAGAAGCTGTAGTTGCCGGACTGCCAGTATTAACTACCGAAGTTTGCGGATATGCAGGTTATATTGATGCCGCCCAGTGCGGGGTAGTGATCCCTGAACCTTTTGAGCAGGAAAATCTGAATACAGCACTTTTCGATGCGCTGCAAAATAATGAGCAGAGAAGTCGTTGGGCCGGGAACGCACGGCATTTTGCTGATACAAAAGATCTCTACAGCCTGGCAGATAAAGCTGCAGATATCATTTTAGGTCCTAAGAATGATTGAATTAAAAGAACCATTTGCCACGCAGTGGCAAGGAAAAGACCCGTTTACTGAAGTCGCTAAGCTGGACGGTGAGGTTTTTCGCGCCCTGGAAACACGACGTACCCTACGTTTTGAGATGATGGGTAAGGGTTATTTTCTTAAATATCATCATGGAACCACGCTTAAAGAAGTGGTGAAGAATCTTATATCTTTACGTATGCCTGTACTGGGCGCAGACCGGGAGTGGCTGGCAATTCATCGCTTACAGGAACTGAGTGTTGACACCATGACCGGCGTGGCATTTGGGCAGAAAGGACTGAATCCGTTAGAGCGCACCTCATTTATCATCACTGAAGATCTCTCTCCTGCTATCAGCCTTGAAGATTTTTGTGCAAGGTGGAAAGTTGAGCCCCCTGATTATGTATTAAAACGGACAATTATTACCCGGGTGGCAGAAATGGTGGGTAAAATGCATCGGGGCGGGGTAAATCACCGGGATTGCTATATATGCCATTTCCTGCTCCAGCAGCCGATGCCGGAAGACGTTGCGAATATCAAACTTTCCGTAATTGATTTGCATCGTGCACAAATACGCCAGCATGTGCCACGCCGCTGGCGGGATAAGGATCTGATTGGACTCTATTTCTCTTCACTTGAGATCGGGTTGACGTCCAGAGATATCTACCGTTTTTTACGTGTCTATTTTTCGAAGCCACTACGTGAAATCTTTCGTCAGGAAGTCAGGTTGTTTGAACAGGCTGTCACAAAAGCGCAAAAAATAAGACAAAGAACAATTAGAAAAGCGCTATAAATCACAGATAAAGTTTGAGGCCATTTTACTATGAACATTGATTTCCAAAAGCTAGTTATCCAAAAACACGTCATAGACAGCTCTACGCATGAGAAGAGTAAAAAATTAAGTGTTGCGTATGGTGTCGACCGTAATTTTTTATTTGGCTCTGGTATTTCAATGACCTCAGTATTAGTGAATAACCCTGATATTGATATTCACTTTTATATAGTAACAGACTATATAGATGACGATTATCTGGAGAGTGTAAAACGCCTGACCCAAATGTATAGTACGACTGTGACGGTTCTTATGTTCGATAACGCGGCGTTTCGTGAATTGCCGAGTACAAAAGCATGGACTTATGCAATGTACTATCGTTATTTCGCATTTGAATATTTAAGCACAGAGTTAAGCTCCGTACTATATCTTGATGCAGATGTTATTTGCAAAGGCTCTCTTCGCGAGCTTACCGAGATTAATTTCTGTGGAGAATATGCCGCTGTTATTAATGATATTGATGAAGTGCGTATTAAATCCGGTAACAGACTCGGTATTCCCGAATTGAGTAACGGTTACTTTAATTCCGGTGTGGTATTTGCGAATCTTCAAGTTTGGCATGAACAGCAGTTGCTGACCAAAGCATTTTCTATTTTAGATAAACGCCAAAAAGAACTCCTTTATTTTGATCAGGATGTATTAAATATATTATTTGTAGGGAATGTTATTTTCCTGAGAAGAGATTTTAACTGCATTTATGGTGTGGATCAGGAACTAAAAAACAAAAATGATAAAATTTATCAGGATTATATTACAGATAATACTGTTTTAATTCATTATGTCGGTGTTACTAAGCCATGGCATACATGGGCTAAATATCCGGTAGCTAAATTCTTCATTGATGCCTATAAAAAATCCGCATGGGCAGAAAAATCCTTGTTAAATGCAAACACAGCAAAACTGTATAAACGTAAATCACGGCATGAAAGAGTGCAGCGTAAATATATTCGCTCGGTACTTAGTCATGTAATGTATATAAAAAATAAGTTACACAATTCAAAAGCATATTGAATATAGAAACAGTAACTTATTGATAATCGATTAAATAGGTGTAGCGAATGAACTTTGATTGTCATCAGTCTATAAAAAAGATACTTGAGTTTAATCAAGCGCCGACCGAACAGAAAATACAACTTAACATCGCCTGGGGTGTTGACAGGAATTTTATGTTTGGTGCTGCAATTTCGATGACATCGGTACTATTGAATAATAAAGATTTAAATATCCATTTTCATCTTTTTACTGACTACATTGATGCTGATTACCAGCAGCGAATTGCTAAATTAGCAGAGCAATTTTCCACAAACATCTCAATTTATGTTATGGATGCTAATGAGTTAAAAGTTTTGCCAAGTGGTCACGCTTGGTCACACGCAATGTACTTCAGGTTTATTGCCTTTGAATATCTTGGTGAGAAAATTGATTCACTTTTATACATTGATGCGGATGTAATGTGTAAAGGTTCACTTTTTGAACTCACGCAGATTGATCTTGGAGAACATGTTGCAGCTGTAATTACCGATGTGGATGATAGCCCTGCCAGAGATATTGAGATAAATAAAGATTATTTCAATTCAGGTGTCATATTTGCAAACCTAAAAAAGTGGAAAGAGCAGAATTTTATCAATGCAGCTTTTGATATCTTATTAGACAAAAATAATAAACTTTCATTCCCGGATCAGGATGTCTTGAATATTCTTTTCTTTAAGAAAGTAATTTTTCTGGAGCGAAGGTTCAATGCTATCTATGGAATTAAGCAAGAATTAAAAAGCAGAGATCTTGCGAAATATAAAGAATATATTACACCTGATACTATTCTAATTCACTATGTTGGCGTGACTAAACCCTGGAATTCATGGGCAAATTATCCTTCAGCACAGTTTTTTGTTGACGCCTGGAAGGCTTCGCCTTGGGCGGATGTTCCATTGTTACCCGCCAGAACGCCAAAACAATATAAAAAGAAATCAAGGCATGAAAGATTACAAGGGAAGTATTTCGCCTCGATAATAAGCTATATTGGTTATTTGCGGGAAAAATTAAAAAAGTAAGTAAAAAAACTCCCGTAAGGGAGTTTTTTATTAACGTAATTTAGTCTTAAGGTATTTCAAATACCATTTGACAGATGCGCAGTAATTCCCTTTTTTAGCTTCCTGGCGTGAATAGACCCGATAATCAGTAGGTCTCATGCGTGGAGCATAGGAGCGCAATGCAGTATTTCGCCATGGCGTGAAATGATGGTAGAAGAGATAAAGTTGCTGTGAAAGCCCAGTATGTTCTTTATACCAGGGCTTCCTTCCACCAGTGAAGTGGATAATTCTTGGCAGAATATCTTTTTGGTAGAAGAATATCTCTTTTTGTTGATCGGTAAACCAGTTGAACAAAAAATTCCATCGGTTATCAATAAACTTAACGTTACCATCTATTGCGATATTGAGTGCATCTTGGTCAAAGTAAGGCAAGGATTTACCTTGTTCAAATAACACGGTGTTTGCTTTGTTTTCAATATCAAACTTGATCCAGTTTTCAATGTTAATATACAAAAAACCAGCATTGAAATAATGACCAGTACTAAGGCCCAGACGCTTGGCATTTTTTGTATCGTGAATATCGAGAGAGTCGTGACTGACAGCACAAATGACGTTGCTGATATCAATGCTGTTAATGTCATTGAGCTTATCAAAACACAGGGTATCGGCATCTAAGTAGATAAAACGCTCAACTGTATCTTTTAGTAAGCGCGGTACGGCCAGACGCATATAGGTCGAACGATTCAGGTGTTTTATTGAAAAGTCATTGTTATACTTTTCAATCTCTTCTTTATCGATATTGATTACCTGAATTTTATCACTGGTTGAACGCAGTTTATTGATATCTTCGTCAGTAACATCATAGACAAAAACGAAAAATGACAGGTCCTGTTCCGGGTTGTTCATTATGACGGACATAATGGACACTGCTACATATTCCAGATAGTTAGCATCTGTACAGTAAGCAATATTAATAACGTTATTTTTGTTGTCCATTTATGCTTTCTCATTACCTTGAACATTGTCATTATCATGAAGTACCGTGTCGATAGCGTCAATCACGGCTTGCTCCGGTATCCATGTGAGATATTTTTTTGATCTGTCGAGTTCATCCCGAGAAGGCATCGGATGATAATCGCCAGCCCAAATCAATAAGGCTTTATCCGACCATGGCTTCCACTGTTGATAATTGGTGGCGCCAAACAGGCAGACCTGTGGTGTCTTTAGCGCCGCTGCCATATGCATAGGAGCAGAATCGACGCCAATGTACAGAACTGCATGATCGATCAATGCAGCCAACTGCAAAAAGGTGGTTTTACCTGCCAGCGTCAGGTCAGGGGACGATTGGCACAGTTCAGCAATGCGCTGAACCTGCTGCTGCTCACTTAGCGCTGGCCCACAGGTAAGATAGACGTGCAGACCTCGTTGGTGCAGGTGGTCTATAACATGCGCGAATTTATCATCATCCCAGCATTTAAACTCTTGCCTGGCAGTGGGCTGAATAACGACATATTTCTGCGCTGGCAACGTGGGTAACAGGGATACCAGATGTTGATAATCGTCCTGACGATAACTCAGCGACATCTCTTTCTTCAGTTCTGTTTCGCTAAACCCGATACCTTTTAGAATAGATAAATTTTGTTCAACAATATGCGTACCAATGAATGGCGTTACGCGCGTAAAAAGTCGATTCCACAGATCTTTTTCGCGCTCAAAAGCAATTGAAGGGCAACGTAAAGAGGCTATAAGAGCGCCGATCGGCCATTGTTCGGTGAGGTTAACGATCAGGTCGTAGTGATTTTTCTTCAGTTGTTTACGCACTGAAAGGTAATTTTTCACTGTTGACAGCAGGCCCTGCTTTTTCTCAATCAGATAAAAATTATTAATATCTTTATGGGCGGCTAAGATTGCTTTGGTATCTTTATAGAGTAGCAGATCGATCTTAGCTTGCGGATAACGAGCCCGAATGCTGGCAATAACAGGTGTAGTTAGCAGAACATCCCCATAAAACTTGAGCTTGCAAATAAGAATCCGGTCAATTTTTTCAAACATGTTAAAATCCCTTTCGCAAGAATAAGCTTTTGCAAGCAGATATTATCTTATATCTTGTTTCAGAAATAGAACGATCGATATGGGGATATTTCATCTTCAGAATTATTTTCTTCTTAACGATTTTCGTATCGCAGCATGCAAGTGCATTCTGAATGTCATTTAGCATACTTTCGCTATAACGATAATAGCCTTTTTTCTTGCGTAAAATTTTACGTCCTTCGAGAAAGCAATTAATAATCATAAATGTCGCAACAGTACGCTTGGCGCTATTTTCATTAATATATTTATACATTTTTCGCATAGCAAAGAAGATGCTGTCAGCATCACTATCAATAATGTTCTCGGTAATGCTTTTATCATTTACTCGGTAGTAATATAGCTTATTCTCGATTTTTAGAATCTTATTGCATTTAAAATACTGGAATGGGCAAAAAATCACGTCTTCGTAGCGATGATGTTCCTCGAACTTATCGCTACCAATGATATTGCGGTGAAAGATTTTTGTCATCAGATGCCATTGCCCAGCCTTGAATGTTGGTAACAGAGGAGCGTAATTATCATCTGATAATATTATTTCGCGCTGGGCAATGTTGTTTTCCATTTCCGGCGCGTTTTTATACAAATTGTTTATATCTCGAGTTAAGTTAAATTCGATAATGTCATATTTTTCGTCTCTTAACTTAGGCAGGAGAATTGTAAAATAATTCTGGCAGACAATATCATCACTGTCTACAAAGCCAATATATTTCCCTGTCGCATGGGCAAGCCCAACGTTACGAGTGATTGCAACGCCCTGATTTTTTTGGCTTATATATTTAACATTATGGCAATCTTTTTCGCGGTAAAACGCATTTATACGCTCTTCGGTTAAATCCGTAGAGCCATCATTAACAATTATTACCTCTACATCATCGGTGATGCTCTGATGTATAGACGCCAATGTCGCTGTGATGAGTTCAGCGTTGTTGTATGTAGGTATAATAATGCTCAGTAAATAACCGGAAGTGTTAACCATGGCATCGTTCTCTTGTTGGATTCGAGCTCAGTACTGCTGCTACACATAACGCCAGTACGCTGCTCAGGGCTTCACCTTTGGCATACAATAATAAATCACTCAAGCCATAGACAGCGATAGCGCCTGAGACGACGAACAACAGAGGACTACGTTGACAGTAAGCTATTAAAAACATGGCAGTATAGAGCAAGAGTAGCACAACAACACCTGGGATGCCTTTCAGCGAGAAGGTATCAACTATTTCGTTATGCAGGTGAACGTTAATGAACTCAAGTGCCCCTTGTAAGGAAGTATCTTGCACGGCAAGTCGCTGAATTTCTGCTCCGCGTTGTTCAAGTGACTGCCCCCAGTAATGACCTTTCCCAGATTCAATCCCTGCCCGTTGCATCGCAAGTCGCGCACCAATAGAGGTATTACTATTGTCTTGATTATAAGAGTGCAGATCGACCAGGAAGTTCTGGTAGCGGCTTTCAATGATTGGTTTTAAGGGAATCGCAGCAACTCCCACCAGTATTACAAAACCCAGCAGTGCCCTTAATAGCATGGTGCGGTTGTGACGATAGTACATCAAGAATAGGCCGACACTCAGGATCGGGTATACCAAAATAGCAGCCCGAGTTTGCGTTGTGATGATGACTGCCAGCGATATCAAAAAATGTAACAGATAAAGTGCAACGGTGTGTTTTAGACGGAGATTAATAATAGCCTGAGACGCTAATAATGCAATTAGCGTCAGAGCGTAGGCTGTGCCGGTTTGGTGTTCAAAACCGAGAGCAACACGGTAGGTCATAATATCTGGTGCCCCGGCGACCTGATAGCCCGCGAAAAGATATAAACCCACTGCTGTAAGGATCGTCCAGAGACTGGTAATGCGAGTTTTGTTAGCACACGGCTCTCGCGTTGCCAGAGCTGTCATAACCAGTGCGGCAAAAATCATCACTTTGCCACCGTTCTGGTATGAACGATAGGCACCGGTAAAGGCTGAGCCAGATTGTTTAAATACTTCTACCCAAATAATCTGGAGTAAACCAAAGAGCAGCAACATAACAGGCAAAACCAGGTTTTGTTTGTTACTGCACACATGCTTTATATTTTTTCCTATAAGCGGCAGAGACAGAGCCGTGGAGAAAATAAATACCTTCAGCGCTTCATCTGGATTGACCAGGACCATCGCAAGAGTTGCCAGGATCCCAGCATAAAATAAGACGTATATAAAATCGAATGGATTATTTTTTATACTACAAACAAAGCGAGAAAACATGTGTTGGCGAAGCATGGTTCATCTCTTAAAGTTAAAGCAAATTATTCTCAACCAGCGATACGTTGACTAAGCTTGCGTCCAGATCCTGCAATTTTCCGGAATGGCTCTGCTGTGTGTATTGATTCTTCCCATATCCACCAATCAATCCCGGGTCTGTCGGGCCATACAACGTAATATTGGGGCGATCCAATGCGGCGGTTAAATGGCTGAGACCTGTATCAACCGACACCACAAATTTTGCTCCCGCCAGGATGCGCGCAACCTCTTCCAGACTCATCCGCGACAGGACATCGACGTAAGGAAAACCTTCCGCCAGCCTTTTGGCACGCTCTTCTTCATGAGGGGCGCCCCAGGGGAGTTTAATACGGATGCCCGTATTATTTAACAGCCCGATCAGGTCCCGCCAGTTGGCTTCAGGCCAGTGCTTATCATCACGTGTTGTGGCGTGCAGAAATACGGCATATTGTCCTGTATCAGCATTACATTCATTTACAAAATGCTGAGCGATAGCGTAATCACCCTGCGACTGCGGTTTGGCATATCCCAGACTTTTGGCGAACAATTCACGCGTACGTTCTACCGCATGCTGCTGTTTAGCAATGTGATGTTTGCGATTATAAAACAGGCTAGCCAGCGGCTCGCGGGCCGTACTCCAGTCCATACCATGCTTGACGCCACGTGCCAGACGCGTCACCAACGCCGCACTTTTAACCAGACCCTGCGCATCAATTATCGCGTCATACTGCTGCAAACGTACCGCATCGCGAAATGCTTTACGCTCGGCTTTAATCGGCGCTGAAAACCAGGCTTTACGCCAGCGGCGAATTGCGACAGGGATGACCCGGTCAACGGCTGCATGCCAGGAAGGGATCTGCGCGAATCCTTCTTCCACCACCCAATCAAATTGAATACCCGGAATAGCCTGCTGCGCATCGGTTAATGCGGGCAACGTATGCAGTACATCGCCCATAGACGACGTTTTAACGATCAGAACCCGCATCCGTCAGGCTTCCTCTTGTAACAACAGGTCGTTGAGTTCTTCCAGTACACGCTGGGGTGTGATGTCAATCAGGCTTTGGTGATAGCCTTCTGCCGCATCGCCCTTGCGCACTTTGTGATAGCCCGTAATCAGACGAATGACCCGTGCTTTGTGCGACAACGGCGGGGTAAAGTCCGGACTACTTGGGCCATACAACGCTACCAGAGGTCGATTCAACGCTGCGGCAACGTGCATTAATCCAGAGTCGTTGGTGACGACCGCTTTGCAGGCGGCGAGCAGAATAACGGCCTGCTCCAGCTGTGTTTCGCCCGCCAGATTACGACACCAGGCCTGCTGCTCAACGCTTAACGTTGCCAGGATTTCATTTCCGGCTTCATGATCTTTTGCCGAGCCAAACAGCACAATCTGATGACCTTCGTCGATCAGCTGTTTTGCCAGTTCAGCATAATGGTAGTGTGGCCAGCGTTTCGCCGGACCAAATTCCGCACCCGGGCAAAAACCGATGATGGGGCGTTCGGCAGAAAGGGAGAACTGACTACAGGTCAGAGACTTTTCACCTTCGCTGACCTGCAACTGTGGCCACAGCAGAGGCTGCGGCAAATCTTTAGCCGACAGCATCACACCTTTATCGTAGGCCAGGGCCACATAGCGTTCGACCATCAGCGGCCATGCGTCTTTGTCCAGCACGCGCGCATCGTTGAGCAGGCCGTAGCGCATTTCACCACGCCAACCGGTACGATGTGGAATACCTGCAAAAAAGGGCACCAGCGCGGATTTAAACGAGTTAGGCAGCACATAAGCGCGGTCATAGCGCTTCTCACGCAGGCTATGACCGAGCTTACGCCGTTCGCCAATTTCCAGAGCGCCATGCCCAAGCGGCATCGCGATCGCTTCATTGACTTCCGGCATCCGCGACAGCAGCGGACGGCACCATGCAGGTGCCATCACGTCGATTATCGCCTGGGGATAGCGCGCCTTGAGCGTGCGATAGAGACTTTGCGACATCATCATGTCGCCCACCCATGACGGGCCGATCACCAGTATTTTCATGCTAACTTCTTACGCGTCGCGGTTCAGCCAAGCCATATATTCCGTTACGCCTTCGGCAACGGTCTTAAACGGCTTGTCATAGCCCGCTGCGCGCAGGTTGGTCAGGTCTGCCTGAGTAAACGCCTGGTAGCGGCCTTTCAGTTTTTCCGGGAATGGAATGTACTCAATGCTGCCTTTTTTGTGGTACGCCAGCGTTGCGTCAGCAACGGCCTGGAAAGATTCCGCACGACCGGTACCGAGGTTAAAGATGCCGGATACCCCGTTTTCCAGGAACCACAGGTTTACCGCAGCCACATCGCCAACATAAACGAAATCACGTTTGAAGTTTTCGCTGCCTTCGAACAGTTTTGGTGTTTCGCCATTGTTAAGCTGGGTATTGAGGTGGAAAGCAACGCTTGCCATGCTGCCTTTGTGGCCTTCACGCGGTCCGTAGACGTTGAAATAGCGGAAGCCAACAATCTGTGAGTTGGCTTCTGGCAGGATCTGACGCACGTACTCGTCGAACAGGAATTTTGAGTAGCCATAGACGTTCAGCGGTTTCTCATATTCACGGGATTCGATGAAATCAGAAGTGCGCCCGCCATAGGTGGCGGCAGAGGATGCGTACAGGAACGGGATTTCACGCTCCAGGCAGTAGTGCAGTAGCTCTTTGGAGTATTGATAGTTGTTATCCATCATATACTTGCCGTCCCACTCGGTGGTGGAAGAGCATGCGCCTTCGTGGAAAATCGCTTCGATATCGCCGAAATCTTCCCCGGCCATAATCTGGATTAGGAAGTCTTCCTTGTCCATGTAGTCAGCAATATTCAGATCCACCAGGTTAACAAACTTGGTGCCGTCTTTCAGGTTGTCCACCACCAGGATGTCGGTGATGCCTTTATCATTCAGGGACTTAACGATGTTGCTGCCGATAAAGCCCGCGCCGCCGGTAACGATGATCATAAATGTAACCTTCGAATTATGGAGTCAGAGACAATCTCAGACACGAATACTTTCTATCATATCACTACATGGCTCAGGCTTCAGCCATTCACCGATAAGCCGTGCGGGTACACGTGATTTATGCTTCATTTTGAAGAAGTGATGATGCGTCATCTCGTATCAACGTATAGCTTTGGGTAATATGTGCTGAAATTTGCCCAGTCTGGAGAATTGAAATGCGTGGGGATTTTTACAAACAGTTAACCAACGATCTCGACACCGCACGTGCGGAAGGATTGTTTAAAGAAGAGCGCATTATTACATCTGCCCAGCAGGCGGATATCACCGTGGCGGACGGAAGCCACGTTATTAACTTTTGTGCGAACAACTATCTGGGACTGGCTAATCATCCAGAACTGATTGCAGCAGCAAAAGCGGGTATGGATTCTCACGGATTTGGTATGGCTTCGGTTCGCTTTATTTGCGGTACCCAGGATAGCCATAAGCAACTGGAGCAAAAACTGGCGGCATTCCTCGGTATGGAAGATGCCATCCTTTACTCTTCCTGCTTCGACGCCAATGGCGGCCTGTTTGAAACGCTGCTGGGCGCAGAAGACGCAATTATTTCCGATGCCCTGAACCACGCTTCTATCATTGATGGCGTTCGTCTGTGTAAAGCAAAACGTTTCCGTTACGCCAACAACGATATGGTGGAACTGGAAGCTCGCCTGAAAGAAGCGCGTGAAGCGGGCGCTCGTCATATCCTGATCGCCACTGATGGCGTGTTCTCTATGGATGGTGTGATCGCTAACCTGAAAGGCGTTTGCGATCTGGCGGATAAATACGACGCGCTGGTCATGGTTGATGATTCCCATGCCGTCGGTTTTGTCGGCGAAAATGGTCGTGGCTCCCATGAATACTGTGACGTGATGGGTCGCGTGGACATCATCACCGGTACGCTGGGTAAAGCACTCGGCGGCGCATCCGGTGGTTACACCGCAGCGCGCAAAGAAGTTGTTGAGTGGCTGCGTCAGCGTTCCCGTCCTTATTTGTTCTCCAACTCACTGGCGCCAGCGATTGTTGCGGCCTCCATTAAAGTGCTGGAAATGGTTGAGGCTGGCAGCGACCTGCGCGACCGCCTGTGGGCGAACGCACGTCAGTTCCGTGAGCAAATGTCTGCCGCTGGCTTTACTCTGGCCGGTGCCGATCACGCGATTATCCCGGTGATGTTGGGTGATGCAGTGATCGCTCAGGACTTTGCTCGTGAACTGCAAAAAGAGGGAATTTACGTTACCGGATTCTTCTATCCGGTGGTTCCAAAAGGCCAGGCGCGTATCCGTACCCAGATGTCTGCGGCGCATACCCCTGAGCAGATTACGCGTGCTGTTGAGGCGTTCACACGCATTGGTAAACAACTGGGCGTTATTGCCTGAGGATGTGAAATGAAAGCGTTATCCAAACTGAAAGCGGAAGAGGGCATTTGGATGACTGACGTTCCTGAACCGGAAGTCGGTCATAACGATTTGCTGATTAAAATCCGTAAAACAGCCATCTGCGGGACTGACGTTCACATTTATAACTGGGATGAATGGTCGCAAAAAACCATCCCAGTACCGATGGTCGTTGGGCATGAATATGTCGGCGAAGTTGTTGGCATCGGTCAGGAAGTTAAAGGCTTTAAAATCGGCGATCGCGTTTCAGGCGAAGGTCATATCACCTGCGGACATTGCCGTAACTGCCGCGGTGGACGTACTCACCTGTGCCGCAATACGACCGGTGTCGGTGTAAACCGTCCGGGCTGCTTTGCGGAGTACCTGGTGATCCCGGCATTTAACGCATTTAAAATCCCGGACAATATCTCCGACGACCTGGCGTCTATCTTCGATCCGTTCGGTAATGCAGTGCACACGGCGCTGTCGTTCGATCTGGTTGGGGAAGATGTACTGGTATCCGGTGCGGGTCCAATCGGTATTATGGCGGCGGCGGTCGCGAAGCACGTTGGCGCACGCCACGTGGTGATCACCGACGTTAATGAGTATCGCCTTGAGCTGGCGCGCAAAATGGGTATCACCCGCGCGGTCAACGTATCGAAAGAGAATCTGACCGACGTGATGGCTGAACTGGGTATGACCGAAGGGTTTGATGTGGGCCTGGAGATGTCGGGGGCGCCGCCAGCGTTTCGCGCTATGCTGGACACCATGAATCACGGTGGCCGTATTGCTATGCTGGGTATTCCGCCATCTGATATGTCCATCGACTGGACCAAAGTTATCTTTAAAGGACTGTTTATTAAAGGTATCTACGGTCGTGAGATGTTTGAGACATGGTACAAAATGGCTGCACTGATCCAGTCTGGTCTGGATTTGTCGCCGATCATCACCCACCGATTCTCCATCGATGAATTCCAGCAGGGCTTTGACGCGATGCGTTCAGGCCAGTCAGGGAAAGTGATCCTGAGCTGGGATTAACCGTATCCACCCTGTGGATTCTGTGTGTTGTCCCCGGATGTTGATTATCATTAATCATCCGGGGCGTTTTTTGCCTGCACAATCTCTCCCGCCCGGCGCATTTTCCGCTAAAGAATTAATAATTTTTTCTGAAAATCTACCGCTTAATATGCTAAAAAGTGCCGATTACTCTATTGTCTGGCTGGATTTGATATGACCTATATCCCTGGTCTCCTGAGCGTCATTATGCCGCTTTACAACACGGGTGAACCGTTCATTGCGTGTATGGATTCGCTGATTGCGCAAACCTGGAAGAACCTGGAGATCATCATTGTTAATGATGGCTCTACGGATAACTCTGCGCAGCTTGCTCAGTCTTATGCGGATCGTTATCCGCACGTTCATCTGCTGCACCAGCGCAATGGGGGCGTTTCGGCGGCGCGCAATACCGGTATGAAAGTCGCCAGGGGGGAGTACATCGCGTACGTAGACGGCGATGATATTGCCTATCCGGAAATGTATGAAACGCTGATGACTATGGCGCTGAAAGACAACCTGGATGTTGCGCAGTGCAACGCTGACTGGTGTATTGCCGAGACGGGCCACACCTGGGCATCCATTCCTACCGATCGTATTCGTTCTACCGGCGTGATGACTGGGCCAGACTGGTTACGCAAAGCATTAGCCAGCCGCCGTTGGCGACACGTTGTCTGGATGGGGGTTTATCGTCATCAGACTATCCGCGACGCGGGGCTGACCTTCCTGTCTGGCCTGCATCACCAGGATATTATCTGGACGACGGAGTTTATGTTTAATGCGAAGCGCGCGCGTTACACGGAAATCCCTCTGTATAAATACTTCCTGCACGGCGCATCTGTTAGCCGTCTGCCGCGCACCGGGCTGAAAAACCTTGCTTACCAGCGCCACTACATCAAAATTACCCGTCTGCTGGATAAGATGAATCACGACTACGCCGGGCGTATTCCCATTTACCCGGAATTCAAACAGCAGGTGATTTACGAAGCGCTACGCGTTTGTCATTGCATACGTAAAGAGCCAGACGAGAAAATCCGCCAGCGCATGATTGCTGAAGTATTCGTGTCGGGTATGTTCAAGCGTATGGTAAGCAATATTTGCAGCGTTAAGCTGGGTTATCAGGTGCTGTTGTGGGCCATCCGCTTTAGCCAGTGGCGCGATAAAGCACTGACGCCGCGCCGCCTGGCTCATTTAACGCTGGATAGCAAAGACTGATTATTGCCAGCCCTGCCACTGCAGGCGCATATACTGCACCAGCGTGCTTTGGGTAATGCTTTCGCCGAGCACGCTGAAGAAGCGGCTGGCGTACACTGGCTCTAACGGCTGCTTCGGTTTGCATAATTTCACCCCGCGGAAAGGATTACGCGGCGCATCAGGTGTACCGTTCTTCGGTGGCGTGAGGTTTGGTCTGGAGGTATCCACCTGCGGTTCATTGAGCAGGCTGCTTGGGCGAACCAACGTGATGTCGGCTGGCAGGCTATACAGCATCTGCTGCAGGACACGAACCGTAGACGGGTGAGGGTGGCCAATGGCGATTGCGGAACCGTTGCGGCGCGCCAGCTCGACGGCACGATTAAACTGACGGCGAATATCGGCTTCGTTTTGCGTGTCATCCAGGAAGACTTTGCGTTTGATGACCTTCACACCGGTTCCTGACGCTGCGCGCATTGCCTGGCTGTTACCAATGGTCATGCTGTCCAGGAAGTAGAGATCGTAGCGCTCCAGCGCCTGCATCACCTTCTGCATGCCAAACAGGCTGGAGGTCATCGCGCTGCCCATATGGTTGTTCAGACCGACCGCATTCGGTACTTTGCTTACCGCGTCGCGAATAATTCGCTCAATCTCTTCGCTGCTCATTTCAGGGCGTAAAGTATCTTTCTCTAACGGCTGCTTGCTCAGCGGTGCCATTGGCAGATGGATTAAGACTTCATGCCCGCTGTTATGCGCTTTGATTGCCATTTCACGTGCATGTGGGGCGTTAGGCAGAACGGCAACGGAGATGGTAGAAGGCATCGCCAGTACCTGGTTTTCAGTGTGTGGGCGATAGCCGAAATCATCAATGACGATGGCGAGTTTGCCAGCAAAAACAGGTGTTGCGAAGGCCAGCAGGCTGGCGAGAGAGAGTAGTAGACGACGAAATTGTTGTGGCAAAACTTATCTTCCCAACCACGGCTGTGGATTGACCGCCTGACCCTGGCGACGAATTTCGAAATAGAGTGCCGGCCTGCCCTGACCGCCGCTGCTACCCACTAGTGCTATAGGCTGCCCGGCGCGAACCTGCGTACCGACGCTGACCAGTGCGCTCTGGTTATAACCGTACAGGCTCATATCGCCTTTACCGTGCTCAACGACGACCACCAGGCCATAGCCCTGCAACCAGTCCGCCAGAATGACGCGACCATCGGCAATGGCTTTAACTTCGGTGCCTTCGGATGCGCCAATAACCATCCCCTTCCAACGTAGCTCACCCTGCAGTTGTTCGCCATAACGATGTAGGGTTGGACCCCGAACGGGCCAGAATGCCTGGCCGCGTGGCGAACCCAAACCGCCGGTACGTGACATCAGAGATTTTTCACTTTCGGTCGGTTTGTAGGTTGAGCCTTTCCGTGATGCATCCTGTTGCTTATCGCGTACGGCCTGCGCCTCGCGGGCTTCACGTTCCGCGCGTGCTTTGGCTGCGGCTTCGGCGCGAGCAATGCTGTTGCGCAGGCGCGATTCGTTGGCGCGCATTTCGCCTAGCTGCTGCTGACCCTGTTGAATCGATGATTCCAGACTCGAAAGCGTTTTCTGGCGTTCGTTACGTGCCTGTTCCAGCTTAGCCTGCTGAGCGCGCTGTTCGTACAGTAGCGTCTGCTGTTCGCTTTGCTTATCTTCTAGCTCGGCTTTTTGCGAGTCGACCTCTTCGCGGGTTTGTTTCAACTGCGCGATAGTTTCTTGCCTCGCCTGGTTCAGGTAGCCGAAATAGGCTTGCAGGCGCTGTCCGCGCTGGCTTTCTTCGCCGCTAAGGATGAGCTGAATACCGGTGTGTTCACCCTGGCGAAACGCGGCGTCTAACTGGGCTGCCAGACTGCGCTCTTGCGCTGCTCGTTGCTTTTCCAGCTTCGCGAGTGCTGCGTTCATCTCTGCGATTTGCGCGTTCAGCTGTGCCAGTGAGTTCTGCGTTTCGCGTAACTGCCTTGCGGCAACGGCGATGGCTTGTTCCTGAGCTTTAAGCTGAGCGAGGAGAGTGGAACGTTGTTGTTGCTGTTGGCGTACCGCGCGTTCTTTTGCCGCGATATCGGCCTGAATAGATTTAAGCTGGTCGCGTTCGTCCGCGTGGGCGGAAAAGGCGCACAGCAATACGCCAGCGCTAAGCGCGCTGGCGTAGAACAAGGGCCTGACTGAAAACTTACGCGGTTTCACGGCCCGAGTGATGGTATTAATCGCCTTTCCCCTCATGGGGAGGGATTATTCCACGATGAACAGCGGCTTACCAGTCATCTCTTGCGGGATTTCCATACCCATCAGCGTCAGCATGGTCGGGGCGATATCAGAAAGTTTGCCGCCTTCGACTGCTTTGACGTTCTTACCACCGACATAAATCAGCGGAACGGGCAGGTTGGTATGTGCAGTATGTGCCTGACCGGTGGACGGATCGCGCATCTGCTCTGCGTTACCGTGGTCTGCGGTGATCAGCAACTGGCCGCCAACGGACTCAACCGCTTTAGTCACCTGCTCAACGCAGTGATCCAGCGCTTCAACCGCTTTAACCGCTGCTTCCATCACCCCGGTGTGACCAACCATGTCGCCGTTCGGGTAGTTACAAATGATGGTGTCGTATTTACCGCTCTCAATCGCTGCAACCAGCTTCTCGGTCAGTTCAGCAGAGCTCATTTCCGGTTGCAGATCGTAGGTCGCAACTTTCGGAGAGTTGATCAGGATGCGGTCTTCGCCTTTGAACGGCTCTTCTACGCCGCCGTTGAAGAAGAAGGTCACGTGCGCATATTTTTCAGTTTCGGAAATACGCAGCTGCGTTTTTTCGTTCTTCGCCATCCACTCACCAAAGGTGTTGGCCAGAGATGCTGGTGGGTAAGCAACCGCAGTTTTGATGTCTGCCGCGTATTCGGTCAGCATCACAAAGTTGAGGTTAACGACTTTCTTACGGGCGAAGCCGTCGAAATCAGCGTTAACAAACGCACGGGTGATTTCACGCGCACGGTCAGCACGGAAGTTCATGAAAATCAGCGTATCGCCATCTTCCATAGCAGCATCTGCCTGACCTTCGGCACGGATCACGGTGGCTTTAACGAATTCGTCGTTTTCGTCGCGGGCATAAGCAGCCTGCAGACCTTCAACCGCCGTAGCGAACTGGAACTCGCCCTTCGCCAGCGTCATCAGATCGTAAGCCTGTTCAACGCGATCCCAACGGTTGTCGCGGTCCATAGCGTAGTAACGACCGATAATGGACGCTACGCGGCCTTTGCCCAGCGCGGCAAATTTCTCTTCGAATTTCTGCAGTGAATGTTCAGCGCTGCGCGGCGGAGTATCACGACCATCAAGGAAAGCGTGCAGATAGATTTTATCAGCGCCGCGTTCAGCGGCCATTTCTACCATCGCCATGATGTGATCTTCGTGGCTGTGAACGCCGCCAGCAGAGAGCAGACCCATGATGTGTACCGCTTTCCCGGCATTTTTTGCCTGGTCGACCGCATCGGTCAGCACCGGGTTAGCGAAGAAAGTACGTTCTTTGATTTCAACGTCCAGACGGGTAAGGTCCTGATACACGATACGGCCCGCGCCCAGGTTGACGTGACCCACTTCGGAGTTGCCCATCTGGCGATCGGGCAGGCCGACTTCCAGACCGGACGCATCAATCAGGGTATGCGGACGTTTTGCCCACAGCGCATCCATTACCGGGGTTTTAGCACTAAAAATGGCGTTATCCTGGCTGTCTTCGCGATAGCCGTAGCCATCCAGAATCACCAGTACCATAGGTTTTTTAGAAACCGACATTGCGACAACCTCACACTCAAGAGATAAAAAATAATTGCGTAATTTTACTACAGCTGAATCGATAAAGTAGCCCCCGAAGATCAAATAATGGGGGATCGCGTGCTAAGGGGAACACCGATTTACATTTTTTTTTCCGTAGCGCCCCGCAAAAATGCAATCCAATGCACGCTCTGGCTGTATTTGCGCCAACGCGCAGGTATACTCCTTTCCTGGTTTTTTAATCACTGAGTCGGGAGTTGTTACCCCCCATGCAAGAAATTATGCAATTTGTTAGTCGCCACCCTGTCTTGAGTATCGCCTGGATTGCGTTACTGGCGGCTGTATTATTTACCACGTTTAAGAGCCTGACCTCAAAAGTGAAGGTGATTACTCGCGGCGAAGCTACACGTCTCATCAACAAAGAAGACGCCGTTGTTGTGGATTTACGCCAGCGCGACGACTTCCGCAAAGGCCATATCGCAGGCTCCACTAACCTGCTGCCGAGCGAAATCAAAGCCAACAATTTTGGCGAACTTGAAAAACACAAAAACAAACCTGTGATTGTGGTTGATGGTTCAGGCATGCAGTGCCAGGATTCAGCAACTGCGCTGATTAAAGCCGGTTTTGAGCAGGTATCCGTACTGAAAGACGGCGTAGCGGGCTGGAGTGGTGAGAATCTGCCACTGGTTCGCGGCAAGTAATTTACCCGTCTTCTTTCATGCCGCAGGGTAAAAAGAACACTGGAGATAAGTCATGGCCAATATTGAGATCTACACCAAAGCAACCTGCCCGTTTTGCCATCGCGCAAAAGCGCTGTTGAACAGCAAGGGTGTGAGTTTCCAGGAGCTTCCGATTGACGGCGATGCCGTAAAGCGTGAAGAGATGATCAAGCGCAGTGGCCGTACGACGGTTCCGCAGATTTTTATTGATGCACAGCACATTGGCGGTTGTGACGACTTGTATGCGTTGGATGCGCGTGGTGGACTGGATCCCCTGCTGCGATAAGGCGTACTGAAAGTATTTAAAGGACAACACTAAGGGTTTTCTAAACATGTCAGAACAAAATAACACTGAAATGGCTTTCCAGATCCAACGTATCTATACCAAGGATGTGTCTTTCGAAGCGCCAAATGCACCGCATGTTTTCCAGAAAGATTGGCAGCCAGAGGTTAAACTGGATCTTGATACCGCATCTACCCAACTGGCAGATGACGTGTATGAAGTAGTGCTGCGTGTCACCGTAACGGCTTCCCTGGGTGAAGAAACTGCGTTCCTGTGCGAAGTTCAGCAGGGCGGTATTTTCTCCATCAGTGGTATCGAAGGGACTCAGATGGCGCATTGCCTGGGCGCATACTGCCCGAACATTCTGTTCCCGTATGCCCGTGAATGCATCACCAGCCTGGTATCACGCGGTACGTTCCCGCAACTGAACCTTGCGCCGGTCAACTTTGATGCGCTGTTCATGAACTATTTACAGCAGCAGGCTGGCGAAGGTACTGAAGAACATCAGGATGCCTGATGAACCAAAGTAATGCTTCAATGACTGTGATTGGTGCCGGCTCGTACGGCACCGCTCTTGCCATCACCCTGGCAAGAAATGGCCATCAGGTTGTCCTGTGGGGCCATGATCCGAAACATATCGCGACCCTTGAGCACGATCGCTGCAACGTCGCGTTCCTCCCTGATGTGCCTTTTCCTGACACACTGCGCCTGGAAAGTGATTTAGCCACTGCGCTGGCCGCCAGTCGTAATATTCTGGTGGTGGTGCCGAGCCACGTCTTTGGCGAAGTGCTGCGAAACATCAAACCATTGATGCGTCCTGACGCACGACTGGTCTGGGCGACAAAAGGTCTGGAGGCGGAAACGGGACGTCTGCTGCAGGACGTCGCACGCGAAGCACTGGGGGATGCTATTCCACTGGCGGTCATCTCCGGTCCGACGTTCGCCAAAGAGCTGGCTGCGGGCATGCCGACGGCGATTTCTCTGGCCTCGACGGACGACGCCTTTGCTGACGATCTCCAGCAGTTGCTGCACTGCGGCAAAAGCTTTCGCGTTTACAGCAACCCGGATTTCATTGGCGTGCAGCTTGGCGGCGCGGTGAAAAACGTCATTGCGATTGGTGCGGGGATGTCTGACGGCATCGGTTTTGGCGCGAATGCGCGTACCGCATTGATCACCCGTGGACTGACCGAAATGTCTCGCCTTGGCGCGGCGCTGGGTGCCGATCCTGCCACCTTTATGGGGATGGCGGGTTTAGGCGATCTGGTGCTGACCTGTACCGACAACCAGTCGCGTAACCGTCGTTTTGGCATGATGCTCGGCCAGGGTATGGACGTGCAGGGCGCGCAGGACAAGATTGGTCAGGTGGTTGAAGGCTACCGCAATACGAAAGAAGTTCGTGAATTGGCGCACCGTTTTGGTGTCGAGATGCCAATAACCGAGGAAATTTATCAAGTATTGTATTGCGGAAAAAACGCGCGCGAGGCAGCATTGACGTTATTAGGTCGTGCGCGCAAGGACGAGCGAAGCAGCCACTAGCCGTAAGGAACCGTTTCAATCTAACGACCCGACCCGCGAAGAACGGGTCGGTCGTTTTGCTACCTTCTGGAGTACGCAATGCCGTGTGAAGAACTGGATATCGTCTGGAAAAACATTAAAGCGGAAGCCCGGGCACTGGCGGAATGTGAGCCAATGTTGGCCAGTTTTTACCACGCAACGCTGCTCAAACATGAAAATCTCGGCAGTGCGCTAAGCTATATGCTGGCGAATAAACTCGCTTCTCCAATCATGCCCGCCATTGCGATTCGCGAAGTCGTGGAAGAGGCCTATGCCGCCGATCCTGAAATGATTGCCTCAGCGGCCTGTGATATTCAGGCGGTACGTACGCGTGACCCGGCTGTCGATAAATATTCCACCCCACTTCTGTACCTGAAGGGTTTTCATGCGCTTCAGGCCTACCGTATCGGTCACTGGCTGTGGCATCAGGGGCGTCAGGCGCTGGCGATCTTCCTGCAAAATCAGGTGTCCGTTACCTTCCAGGTAGACATTCATCCGGCGGCAAAAATCGGCCGTGGGATTATGCTCGATCACGCAACCGGCATTGTGGTCGGTGAAACGGCAGTGATTGAAAATGATGTCTCTATTCTGCAATCCGTCACACTCGGCGGGACCGGTAAAGCCGGCGGCGATCGTCATCCGAAAATTCGTGAAGGTGTAATGATTGGCGCGGGAGCAAAAATTCTCGGCAACATTGAAGTCGGGCGCGGCGCGAAGATTGGCGCAGGTTCCGTGGTTTTACAACCGGTACCCCCGCATACCACTGCGGCAGGCGTACCTGCACGCATCGTCGGTAAGCCTGACAGCGATAAACCGTCTATGGATATGGATCAGCATTTCAACGGGATTCATCATACTTTCGAATACGGTGATGGCATCTGATTTCGAGCTATGCCCGGCGGCGCAGTGCTTACCGGGCCTACAAATCTCGTGGGTCGGATAAGGCGTCAGCCGCCATCCGACAAAAATCAACTACGCAATACCGCGCCGGGATAACCTAACTGGCGCCAGGCCTCATACACCACCACCGACACCGCATTTGACAGGTTCATGCTGCGACTGTCCGGCATCATCGGAATTCGAATTTTTTGTTCGGCTGGCAGCGCGTCGAGGATGCTGGGTGGCAGACCGCGAGTTTCAGGGCCAAACATCAGATAATCCCCATCCTGATAGCTTACTGCGCTATGCGCTGGCGTACCTTTGGTGGTCAGGGCAAACAGACGTTGCGGATTTTCTGCGGCGACGAAGCTGGCGTAATCAGGGTGGCGCAGCACGGCGGTAAACTCATGGTAATCCAGCCCCGCGCGACGCAGGCGCTTGTCGTCCCAGGTAAAGCCCATTGGCTCAATAATATGCAGACGAAAGCCGGTGTTGGCGCAAAGACGGATAATATTGCCGGTATTTGGCGGGATTTCTGGTTCAAATAAAACGATGTTAAGCATACTGCCCCCTTGATAACGGGGGGCAGAATAGCAGAAAGCGCGGGTACTATGCGACGGTCAGCGCGTGCGGTTTATAGCGTTGCAGTTTGTAAATCGTTGCGGCAGCCGCAACCAGCGCCGGAAGGCTGAGGAACATTAATATACTGTCTGCCTGCCATTGCAGGGAAAGCAGCTGGGCGCTCATCATCGTTCCGGCTACGCCACCGAAGCGACCCACGCCCTGCATCCAGGCAATGCCCGTCGCGCGACAGTGGGTCGGATAAAACGTGGCGGCCAGCGTCTGCAGCCCGGACTGCGCGCCGTTCATGGTAATCCCCATCAGGAAGATCAGTGCGCCGAACAGGATAATATGGTTATGTTCAAACCCGAGAGCGAGGGCAAACAGCATCGTCAGAATAAAGCCGAGTGACACCACTTTATGCGCTTCCCAACGGTCCATTAACCAACCGGCCAGCAGGATCCCTGCGGTACCGCCGAAGGTAAACAGTGAGGTCAGCCAGGCGGATTCAGCCAGCGGATAGCCCATTCCCAGCATCAGCGTTGGCATCCAGCTCAACAGCACGTAATAGATAACCAATCCCATAAAGTAGGTCATCCAGAGCATCAGCGTGCCCGGCAGCCAGGGCATACTGAATAGCTGTGCCACGCTGCCTTTTTTGACCGTGACGCGGTCTTCATCCAGATAAAACTGGGTAACCTGTTCCAGACTTCCCGACATAAAGCGTTGAGCAATGCGTTTAACCTGTGCAACCCCTTTACCGCGGTGAACCAGATACTTCACCGACTCCGGCAGGAACAGCACCAACAATACGGTGAGGGCCAGCGGGGCGATCGCACCGGCAAGCAGGACGCTGTGCCAGCCGTAGTTAGGGATAAGCCAGGAGGAGATCACCCCGCCGCCTGCAGCCCCTAACGGAAAGCCGCAGTACATGGTGTTAATCGCCATTGAACGACAGCGTTTTGGTGCAAATTCTGACACCAGGGTGATGGCATTGGGCATTGCAGCACCAAGACCCAGCCCGGTGAGAAAGCGCCAAAATGTGAGCATATTCAGCGTCTGGGCATAGGCAGTTCCCAGACTGGCGAGGCCAAAAAACAGACAGGAAAAGACCAGAACACGCTTACGGCCCATACGATCGGAAATCGGCCCGGCCAGCAGTGCACCAAATGACAGGCCCAATAGCGCGGCGCTTAACACCGGTCCAAGGTCCTGCTTCTTGATGCCCCAGTCGGCTGAGAGCGTGGGCGCAATATAGCCCATCGCCGCCGTATCGAAGCCGTCGATGGCCAGGACCAGAAAACCCAGGACAATAATGACCCAGTGGAAGCGCGAAAAAGGACTGTCATCTATCGCCTGCTGGATATTCACTTTTCCGGAATAAGCCATGTTACCCTCGCCCGTTATGATGGTTGTTATCTGTATATTTCGCCCTTGTATTAGCTTGTATATACATCTGACAGGTGGATAAAAAGTTGTCAAATATATTGGTTATAAATGTTAACTGGTCGTTATTTTTGGATAAAAAATGGCCGGGCTGAGAACAGACCGACCATGCAGAAAGTGGGTTTTATGGGGATATTGTTACGCCGCGCTACCCTGAACCAGAGGTGCCAGCGCAGCAGGCAGGCTTTTTCCCAGTTCTTGTACCAGCGAATCATGACTGATTTCGCTAATCGATTTTGCACCGGTCAGGGTCATTGCCACCTTCATCTCTTTCTCGATCAGATTCAGCAGATTCGCCACACCGGCCTGACCGTGGGTTGCCAGCGCGTACAGATAAGCACGGCCCAGCAGCACGCTATCCGCACCCAGCGCAATCATGCGTACGACGTCCAGACCGTTGCGGATCCCGCTGTCTGCCAGAATCGCGATATCGCCTTTTACCGCATCGGCAATGGCGGGCAGCGCGCGGGCTGAAGACAGCACGCCATCTAACTGGCGCCCACCGTGGTTAGAGACAACGATGCCGTCGGCGCCAAAACGTACGGCGTCGCGAGCATCCTCAGGATCGAGGATCCCTTTGATCACCATCGGACCATCCCAAAATTCGCGGATCCACTCGAGGTCTTTCCATGAAATCGACGGATCGAAGTTATTCGCCAGCCAACCGATGTAATCCTCAAGGCCGGTGGGTTTGCCAAGATACGTCGAAATATTGCCTAAATCATGCGGGCGACCGTTCAGGCCAACGTCCCATGCCCATTGTGGATGGGTGACTGCCTGCCAGTAGCGGCGCAGTGCGGCATTTGGGCCGCTCATCCCGGAATGGGCGTCACGGTAGCGTGCGCCAGGTGTGGGCATATCGACGGTAAAGACCAGCGTGGAACAACCCGCCGCTTTAGCGCGTTCCAGGGCGTTACGCATAAAGCCGCGATCGCGCAGAACATACAGCTGAAACCACATCGGACGCTTGATAGTCGGGGCGACTTCTTCAATCGGGCATACGGATACTGTGGAAAGCGTAAACGGAATGCCTTTGGCATCAGCGGCGGCGGCGGCCTGAACTTCGCCCCGACGCGCATACATGCCGCACAGACCGACAGGTGCAAGGGCCACCGGCATGGAGAGCGTTTCGTTGAACAGCTTTGTCTCCAGGCTCAGGTCGGACATATTCTTCAGCACGCGCTGGCGAAGGGCTACCTCCGACAGGTCTGCCACGTTACGGCGCAAAGTGTGCTCTGCATACGCCCCACCGTCAATATAGTGGAACAAGAAGGGGGGTAGGATGCGCTGGGCTGCGGCGCGATAGTCGCTGGCTGCTGAAATAATCATGTGTTGTTCTCCCTGCTATTCTCACCAGGGTCACCGGGCAGGCGGGTGATTCGCGCCTGGCGGGCCTGATCTTCATCAAATCGTTTAATCGTGGTGTGGACAAAACTGAGGTGCGCCATCATCGCTTTACGCGCGCCGTCGGCATCTCCGGCAACAATCGCATCCAGTACGGCCTGATGCTGTGCCGTCAGTTGTGAAAATACGGGCGGCACGAGGTACATACGCTGGCGGCTCTGTTTCACCGAAGACTGCAATACGTCGAAGAAACCGCGCATGGTCTGTAACAGCACCACGTTGTGTGAGGCCTCTGCAATGGCGAGATGAAAGCGAACGTCTGCTTGCGAGGCGAGATCTGGATCTTCGCTTTGTGTGGCCTCGAAACAGAGCCTGATCTTCTCTTTGTCGGCAGCAGTGGCACGCATAGCTGCGTGCCAGGCGGTGCTGGCTTCGATGGCGTGGCGGGCTTCGAGAATATCGAAGCTGTAATCAGGGTCATCCGCCATCAGGCTTTTCAGTGGCTGAACAATGTTTTGTTCGGACCACGCTTCATGCTGCCAGCGGATAAACGTCCCACCGCCACGACGGCTAATCAGCACGCCTTCACTTACCAGCTTTGCTAGCGCCTCGCGCAGCGAATTGCGCGACACGCCAAGCTGTACGGCCAGTTGGCGCTCAGCGGGCAACTTCATGCCCGCTTCCAGCTGTTGTTCTTCAATCAGCGCCCGCACACGAGATGCGACCTCGTCTGACAGGCGTCTGGGCATCACAATCATGGAATCATCCAGGTTAAGACATAGGCCTGCAGCGTGGTAATCACACCCACCATGCAGGTGAAAATCAGACTGTGCTTCACGGTAAAGCGGAACAGGTCAGACTCTTTTCCCACTAATCCCACTGCCGCACAGGCGATAGCGATAGATTGCGGAGAGATCATCTTTCCGGTCACGCCGCCGGTGGTATTTGCAGCCACCATCAATACATCCGAAACACCGATTTGCTGAGCGGCCGTGGCCTGTAGGGCGGCAAACAGTGCGTTTGATGAGGTGTCGGATCCAGTCAGGAATACCCCCAGCCAGCCGAGGAACGGCGAAAAGAAGGTAAATGCGCTGCCGGTGTGCGCCAGGGCCAATGCCAGGGTGGATGAAAGCCCGGAGTAGTTAGAGATAAAGGCGAATGCCAGCACCATCCCGATGGAGTAGATAGGTAGCGCCAGATCTTTCAGCGTGCTACCAAAGGTCTGAAGCGCAGCAGACGGCTTCATCTTCAGCCAGACGATGGACAGCAGGGCGGCAAACAGTATTGCGGTACCGGTCGCGGAGAACCAGTCAAATTTGTACACCGCCGCGTAGGCTGTGGCTTCGTGTACGACCGGCGGCATACGGGCAACCAGCTTGTCGAGGAACGGAACCGGAATATTGACCACCCAGTGGTACATCGCGCCGCCTGGTGCAAACAGCGCTTTAAACGGCGGTATGCTCCACAGCGTGACGGTAGCTGTCAGGAACAGGAACGGCGACCAGGCGCGGATAATTTGCCCGGCGGTGTAGCGGGTGCGCGACAGATCCATATCGACCTGCGAAGCGCCCATATCACCAAAGCGGAAGATGCGTACCGGCTGCCAGCGCTTCAGGAACAGCGTCAGACAGACCAGGGAAACCAGAGAAGAGATGATGTCCGGCAGTTCCGGTCCGATAAAGTTAGAGCTGAGATACTGCGCGATAGCAAACGAGCCGCCAGCGACCATCACCGCAGGCCAGGTTTCTTTGACACCACGCCAGCCATCCATAATCGCCATAATCCAGAACAGCACGATAATGGTCAGGAACGGCAGTTGACGGCCCACCATCTGGCCAATCTCGAAGCTGTCCAGCCCGGTAACCTGACCGGCAACCAGAATCGGAATGCCCATTGCCCCAAAAGCGACTGGAGCGGTGTTTACGATCAAGCACAAGCCTGCCGCATACAGTGGGTTAAAGCCAAGGCCAACCAGCAGCGCGGCGGTAATCGCTACCGGAGCACCGAAGCCTGCCGCCCCTTCGAGGAATGCCCCAAAGGAGAAACCGACAATCAGCATTTGCAGACGCTGGTCTGGGGTAATCGAGAGTATCGAGGAGCGGATAATGTCGAACTGCCCAGTCTTCACCGAGATTTTATAGACGAATACCGCAGCGATAATGATCCAGGCAATTGGCCACAGACCGTAGAAGAAACCGTACACTACGGATGCCAGAGCGTGATCGACCGGCATTTTGTAAAACAGCAAGGCGACCGACAAAGCGATCACCACCGTCCATGACGCCGCAACGTAGCCTTTCAGCTTGAGCTTAATCAGGGCGAAGAAAAAGAACAGGATGGGGAGCGATGCGATCAGACTAGAAAGCCAGATGTTACCGGCCGGGTCGTAGTTCTGTTGCCAGAGATTCATTGCAGGTCTCCTGGGGGCCGCCGACATAATGGAATGAGTCTTTGCTCAAATCTTCGTCACATTATGTGTAAAAGTGGCCCTGCCAATATTGTTGTGTAGGGGTAATGACAATGAATGGTTAATCAAATGTTATTTATTGGCAACGATATTGTACTCACATTTTAATGAAATGTGAGGTACTGGTATGATCTGGCTAAAATTGGTAGGGCCAATTGCGAGGGGAAGTGAAGGACCGGGCAAGCGGATGTTGCCCGGTGGGAGATCAGAACTCGCTCTTCGCGAAGCCTGTCATTTCTTTCAGGCCCATTTCACGGCCAAGCTCGGTCATCGGGTGAACGACAATCAGGCCGCGCACGCTCTTCTTCAGTTTGCCCATGTCGGCCTGTTCTTTTTTGGTGATGGTACGACGGAAAGGGAGTTTCGTCAGTTTTTGCGCTTCTTTGCTCAGCTTCTGACCATGGACTTCACGCAGACGCGCAATCTCGTTTTCCAGAGTTTCTTTCTCTTGCTCTAGCTCGGCATATTTGTCGGCGGCTTCAACCAGAGACAGGTCAGCCTGCTGGTGGCGGATAGCGTCCAGACGATCGCTCAGGCGTTTAATTTCGTTTTTTTCGACTTCTTTCATAGGATAGCTTCTGATAAAAATAGGATGAATATCCTATAGTATGCGCGCAGAGCGGGATTATTCACAACTAATCGAAGATAAATAATCAAATGTTGCAAGTATTATTCAGCTAATGAAAATATTACTATTTTGATTAATAAGGAATTTTAAGCGATAAGATCGACCATGGCGCATTTTTTTGGCGGGTTCATAGTGAAGCACGTTTTCCTTAATGTATTTGCCAAACCGATCCTAAACTTAAATGATCAACCGCGCAGGCTGAGCGCGGTTAATACATGGAGGAGGGAAGATTATGGCGAAAATAGGTGAGAACGTTTCGGCTCTAATTGATAAGACGGTCGATTTTATGGCTTCAAGCCAGGCTTTTCGCGAGTATCTGAATAAAACACCGCCACGCAACGTTGTCCCTTCTGAAATACCGCAGGAGAATGCGCAGTTGTATCTGCAACGTCTGGCGTACTATCGGCAGCTTTATCGACCGCAGCAGGAAGAGAAATAAGCAAGCATCGTCTTATTTTTGAAAGGCTTTTTTTAAGCTGATTTTAGAAATCAGCTCGGTCAGGGAAAGTACCATCGTGGAGCGCACCATCTGCTGGTAGCGCTGGATCTGCATCGCGTGCAGACCTGAGTCTGAGGTATCAAACTGCGGTGGCGGCGGGAGTGCCGTCACGCAGTGGAGTTCGCCAAACGGACCAAGAATTTCGTCGTCGGTGAACGCATATTCATTGCCGTCATGGTTTAACTCTTCCCGCAGCGCCATCAGAAGCTCGGCGTCTTCATACTCCGGTCGGCTGAGCACGCCCAGACCGTAGATGAGCTTCAGGCGAACGGAAAGATCGCCCAGCGGACCGTCGCCGTCAAGCAGTGGTTCTACAGCATATTTCACCGCATAGTCGTCTTTGCGAAATACCTGAAGCACAAGAATATTCACCGCCTCGGTGAGCAGTTCTACGGCGGTGATGAGGAAGCTGCGTACGGTTTTGCCAGCATTCAGACGCTCAAGCACACGATTTTCAAAGGCCTGCGTTTGTTCCATTATTGCCTGCATATCTGACAATCTATTATTCAGGCGCAGGATATCCTGCGCCAGGTCCTGCATCATTTCTTTGCGTTATACGCGTTAACAGCCTCAAGCACGACATCGCTGTTGGCATCCAGCCCGGAAACTTGCGCCAGCGCGGCCTGTGGACCTTTTTCGTCAATCAGCGCGGCCAGTTCCTGTGCCTGCGGATCTTCTTCGCTGCGATAGTGCATCGCTGCCGCAATACCGATAACCAGATTCGCATGCGGCAAACTATACTCCAGCGTACCCAGCAGCGGTTTAATCAGACGATCTCCCGCGCTCAGCTTACGCAGCGGCTGACGACCCACGCGCTCAACGTCATCTTTCAGATACGGGTTTTCAAAGCGACCGAGGATTTTCTGAATGTATGCCGCATGTTTTGCTGCATCAAAACCATAGCGTTTGATCAGTACCGCGCCGCTCTCTTCCATCGCACCTTTTACCACTGCGCGGATTTTCTCGTCGAGAATCGCGTCACGGATGGTCTGATGACCGGTCAATTTTCCGAGGTACGCGGTTATAGCATGCCCGGTGTTTAGCGTGAAGAGTTTACGTTCGACAAATGCCATTAGGTTATCAGTTAATTCCATTCCTGGAATATTTGGTAGTTCACCTTTGAACTGTGTTTTGTCGACAATCCACTCACTGAAGGTTTCTACGGTAACTTCCAGCGGGTCATTGGTTGCTGAAGCCGAAGGCGGAACAATGCGGTCCACGGCGGAATCGACGAAGCCAACATGTTCTTCAACCCAGGCTTTGTCTTCATCTGCCAGCGCGTTCATTACATGGCCTTTCAACTGGGTCGTTCCGCGCACCATGTTTTCACAGGCGATGATATTCAGCGGAGTAGCTATACCCTGTGCCTTGCGTTTAACCAGCCCTTTGGCGATGGCCGGAGCGATACGCTCAAGCACGACTGGACCGACGGCGGTAGTGACTAAATCTACATGGGCAATCAGGTCGACGACATCATCGCCGATGCTGCTCACGGCGTTGACGCCGGAGACGGTATCAACCTGTTCGTTTTCACCTACGACATGAACCTGATAGCTATGACGGGCATTCAGGGCATCGAGTACGACCTGATTTACATCCGCGAACGTCAGCTGTATCCCCGCGTCCGCCAGCAGTTTGCCGATAAAGCCACGACCGATATTACCTGCGCCAAAATGTAATGCTTTCATAGTATTAACCTTCATCAATGTTTTTACCCAAGAGGGCTGGGGTGAGGCTTTTCCCTCAACCTAACCCTCTCCACAAGGGAGAGGATATCGCCTTCATATTTCGAACTGCAGATGCGTTGGCTCTCCTTGCTCACCCCAGTCACGTACTTATGTACGCTCCTGGGGATTCACTGCGTTGCCGCCTTCCTGCAGCTCGAACTATTTTGGAGATACTTAACCGTTAAGCTTTTTTACCAGCCAGCAGCTCCAGAACTTCATCCACGCTGGTGGTATGGGCCAGACGTTCGATCACGGATTCGTCATCCAGCGCGTTGGTCAGGCTGGTAATCACCTGGATGTGCTCGTTGTTACGTGCTGCGATACCAATCACCAGGCGGGCAATATCGTCTTCTTCTTCACCGAAGCGAACGCCTTCCGGGTACTGGCAGAACACCACACCGGTTTTCAGCACACGGTCTTTGGCTTCAACCGTTCCGTGCGGTACTGCAATGGACTCGCCGAGGTAAGTCGGAGTCAGTTTTTCGCGGTCCAGCATCGCCTCGACGTATTCTGGCTCAACGTAACCGCCTTTCACCAGTTGCTCACCAGCAAAGCGAATTGCTTCCTCTTTGTTAGTGGCTTTACGACCGAGGAAGATATTCTCCGCACCCAGTTTGAACAGGTGAGTATCACCCTCTTCAAAGCTGTCTTTCAGGTGATCGCGGACTTTCTCTTCGTTCACGTTGTGGCGCTGTGCAGCGACCAGACGTTCGGTCAGGTTGGAGTACAGGCCACTGTCGAGGAAGTTGGTCAGCGAAATGTGCTGTGCCTGAGGCACCTGGCGCATCGCGCGTTCGGTCAGGTCACGGTGGGTAATGACCAGATCCACATCCGGCGGCAGATTGTTAATCGCGCTGTTAGTGACGGAAATCTGAGACAGACCTGCATCCTGCACTTTCTTACGCAGTACGCCCGCACCCATGGCGCTGGAACCCATACCGGCATCGCAGGCAACAATGATTTTACGCACATGGCTCAGGTCGTTGGTCACGTCGCCAGCCGCCAGCGGAGATGCGCCTTTGGATTCCGCTTTCATGTCGTGCATACGACGGGTTGCGGCATCAATGTCATCATCTTCTTTCACTTTGCTGGTTTTCAGCAGAATGGCTGAAACCACAAAGGAGACTGCCATAGCAGCACAGATAGCAGCGATGTTAGCGAAGTAAGCGCCCTTCGGCGTCATGGCCAGCACGGCCAGGATAGAACCCGGAGAGGCCGGAGAAACCAGACCGCCGTTCAGGATAGTCAGGGTAAATACGCCAGTCATACCGCCGAGGATAACGGCCAGGATCAGACGTGGGTTCATCAGCACGTACGGGAAGTAAATTTCGTGGATACCACCCAGGAAGTGGATGATTGCCGCGCCGCCCGCAGACTGCTTAGCGCTGCCGCGACCGAAGAACATGTATGCCAGCAGAACACCCATACCCGGACCCGGGTTAGCTTCAATCAGGAAGAAGATGGATTTGCCCATCTCATGGGACTGCTGAATTCCCAGCGGTGAGAAAATACCGTGGTTGATGGCGTTGTTGAGGAACAGGATTTTCGCCGGTTCAACGAAGATAGACGCCAGCGGCAGCATGTCATGGACAACCATGAAGTTAACGCCTGCCGCCAGGATTTTGGACAGTGCTTCAACCAATGGGCCAATGCCAAGGAATGCCAGAATGGCGAGGATCATCCCGATGATGCCTGCGGAGAAGTTATTCACCAGCATCTCAAAACCGGACTTGATCTTACCGTCTACCCAGTTGTCGAAATGTTTGATAGCCCAGCCGCCCAGCGGACCTGCGATCATCGCGCCGAGGAACATTGGCATATCTGCACCGACGATAACGCCCATGGTGGTGATAGCACCAACCACGCCGCCACGTTCGCCGCCAACCAGCTTACCACCGGTATAACCGATCAGCAGCGGCAGCAGATAGGTGATCATAGGACCGACAAGCTTCGCCAGCGTTTCGTTCGGCAACCACCCTGTCGGAATGAATAATGCGGTGATAATACCCCACGCGATAAACGCGCCGATATTTGGCATCACCATGTTGCTGAGGAATCGACCAAAGCTTTGCACCTTGATCTTAATATCGGATGACATAAAAACACCCCTTCTTATGTTTGCTATCGCGCAGGCTGAAAGCCCGAGGTTTGTTAATGTAGCGGCAGGAGGTAGCCGGACCCTGTAGATACTGCGAAATCTGGCACTGAATCGTTCAACTGTCCAGTCGACGACCTTTTATGTGATATTCGTCACGTAAATATAGGGTGTATGGCGTTAGTTAATGTGATCTTAATCACAAAATATCGGTACAAAAAAACATCACTGGATCAGAATTCGCCAAAAATGGGGGGTAAATGTGAACTGATTCACATTTTATCCTTTGCTGTTTGTTGAATCTTTGTGATGCAGATCGCAAAGTATTTTCATCTGCATTTGCTCGGATGTGATCTACAGCAGGTTCTACCCCCCGATATTTTTATTGCAAAAGAAAGCAACTTCTCACCAGAAAAAATATTTATTTTGTGGTATGGCGAAAACCCCAAACTGCAGTTATGTTCAAAACATCAGCCTGGGTGCATGCGGCTGCCGGCATAAAAAAACTCTAATTAGCGTGAATTCGAGGCAGGTATGTTTCTAAATTATTTCGCACTGGGCGTGCTGATCTTCGTCTTTCTGGTTCTGTTTTACGGAATCATCGCCATTCACGATATTCCCTATAACATGGCTAAAAAACGCAACCATCCTCATGCTGATGCCATTCATACGGCGGGTTGGATTAGCCTGTTTACACTCCATGCAATATGGCCGTTCCTGTGGATTTGGGCGACGCTCTACCAGCCTGAACGTGGGTGGGGCATGCAATCACACATCATGTCGAACGGAAAGGACCCAGACCCCGAGATTGCCGCACTGGCAGCGCGCATCACCCAGTTGGAAAAAAGACTGGATGGGGAGAAGAAAACAGATTACTCCACCTTTCCGGAGATTTAATCATGGATTTGTTGATAGTCCTGACCTATGTGGCCTTTGCCTGGGCCATCTTTAAAATATTCCGTATTCCTGTAAACCAATGGACGCTCGCTACTGCTGCATTAGGTGGGGTATTCATTGTTGCGGGACTGATCTTATTAATGAACTATAACCACCCGTATACCTTTACGGCGCAAAAAGCGGTTATTTCAATTCCGATCACTCCGCAAGTCACAGGAATTGTTAGTGAGGTAACGGATAAAAATAATCAGTTGATTAAAAAAGGCGAAGTGTTATTTAAACTCGATCCAGGCCGCTATCAGGCACGTGTTGACAGACTGCAGGCTGATCTTGTTACCGCCACACACAACATCGACAATCTGAAAGCCCAACTTTCTGAAGCCGTCGCCAACACTACCCGCGTTTCCGCTGAACGCGATCGTCTGTATAAAGATTATCAACGCTATTTGAAGGGCAGCCAGGCGAAGGTTAATCCCTTCTCTGAAAGCGATATCGACAACGCCCGGCAGAACTATCTGGCACAGGACGCGCTGGTAAAAGGTTCCGTTGCCGAACAGACGCAGATTCAGAGTCAGTTAGACAGTATGGTCAACGGGGAGCAATCTCAGGTTGCGTCTCTGCGCGCTCAGCTCGCTGAAGCCAAATACAATCTTGAGCAGACTATCGTCCGTGCCCCCAGCAACGGCTATGTTACGCAAGTGCTTATTCGGCCCGGGACCTACGCCGCCGCGCTACCTCTGCGCCCGGTGATGGTATTTATTCCAGAACAGAAACGGCAAATTGTGGCGCAATTCCGCCAGAACTCGTTGCTGCGTCTTAAACCGGGTGATGAAGCGGAAGTGGTCTTCAACGCGCTGCCTGGTCAGGTTTTCTCCGGCAAGTTGACCTCCATTCTTCCGGTTGTGCCGGGCGGCTCTTATCAGGCGCAGGGGGCATTACAGTCCTTAACGGTGGTGCCGGGTACCGATGGCGTGCTGGCTACGATTGAGTTGGATCCTAATGCCGATGTGGATGCGCTGCCGGACGGTATCTATGCCCAGGTGGCGGTCTATTCCGACCATTTCGCTCACGTGTCAGTGATGCGTAAAGTGCTGCTGCGCATGACCAGCTGGATGCATTACCTTTATTTGGATCATTGAGATCGTCATCACCTGCCATTTACGGCGACCTGAGCCATACTGATATTTTTGTTGGCAAAAAGGACCCGGCATGAAACTCATTGGCAGCTATACCAGCCCTTTTGTGCGTAAAATTTCTATTCTGTTACTGGAAAAGGGCATCACCTTCGAATTTGTGAATGAACTTCCCTATAGCGCGGATAGTGGCGTGGCGCGTTATAACCCGCTAGGAAAAGTACCCGCGTTGGTCACCGATGAGGGTGAGTACTGGTTTGACTCTCCGATCATCGCAGAATACATAGAGCTGCTGGATATTGCGCCAGCCATGCTACCGGGTGAACCGTTAGCGGCGCTCAAAGTTCGTCAACTGGAAGCGCTGGCCGACGGTATTATGGATGCGGGATTAGTCTCGGTGCGCGAGCAGGCTCGCCCCGCCGCGCAGCAGTCAGAAACTGAATTGTTACGCCAGCGGGAGAAGATCACCCGCAGTCTGGATATGCTGGAAGGCTATCTGGCGGACGGTACGCTGAAAACGGATACGGTTAACCTGGCTACCATCGCGATTGCCTGTGCCGTCGGTTATCTCAATTTCCGTCGGGTCGCGCCCGGCTGGTGTGTGGACCGCCCACGTCTGGTCAAACTGGTGGAAACGCTTTTTCAACGCGAAAGTTTTGCCCGCACAGAACCGCCAAAGGCTTGATGCAGATAATACCTGCCTGAGCAAAGTCACGGTACAATCCTTCCTATATCGATAGCCCTCTCCGCGGTGGAGAGGGCCACCAACAGCCAGGCCCTTTCATGACAACCGACATGCGTTCACTCTACAGCCAGCTTCCCGCTATCGATCGTTTATTGCGCGATAGCGCCTTCCCAGCCTTACGTGAATCTCACGGTCATACCCGGGTGGTTGACCTGCTGCGTCATATGCTTGACGAAGCCAGAGATACGATTCGCGACACGCACGCGCTCCCGGCATGGTGTGAGGACTGGGCGCAAGAAGCCAGCGCCCGGCTGGAACGAGAATCGCAAAGCGCGCTGCGTCCGGTGATTAACCTGACCGGAACGGTGCTGCATACCAACCTTGGGCGAGCGTCGCAGGCCGAAGAAGCGATCGAGGCGGTGGTGCAAGCCATGCGCACGCCAGTGACGCTGGAATACAGCCTGGATGATGCCGGACGTGGACATCGGGATCGGGCGCTGGCGGATTTACTCTGTCGTCTGACGGGAGCGGAGGACGCCTGTATCGTCAATAACAATGCGGCAGCGGTTTTACTGATGCTGGCCGCCACGGCCAACGGCAAAGAGGTGGTCGTTTCGCGCGGTGAGCTGGTGGAAATTGGCGGCGCGTTTCGTATTCCGGACGTGATGTGCCAGGCCGGATGTGTTCTGCGCGAAGTCGGTACCACCAACCGGACCCATGCGAAAGATTACCGTCAGGCGGTGAATGAAAATACCGCTCTGCTGATGAAAGTCCATACCAGTAATTACAGCATTGAAGGCTTTACGAAGTCGGTGGATGAGGCTGAGCTGGCCGCTATTGGCAAGGAACTGGATGTGCCGGTGGTGGCGGATCTCGGCAGCGGATCACTGGTCGATCTCAGCCAGTATGGATTACCGCAGGAGCCGATGCCGCAACAGCTGATTGCCGCTGGCGTCAGTCTGGTGAGCTTCTCTGGCGATAAATTACTGGGCGGGCCGCAGGCCGGGATTATCGTCGGTAAAAAAGAGATGATCGCTCGCTTACAGAGCCATCCGCTGAAACGCGCATTACGGGCTGATAAAATGACACTGGCTGCGCTGGAAGCGACGCTGCGACTCTACCTGCACCCGGAAGCGCTGGCGCAGAAGTTGCCGACGTTACGCCAGCTCACTCGCTCGCAGGAGGCTGTCCACGCGCAGGCCCAACACTTAAAGGCACGGCTTGCCGAGCATTACGGTGACGAATTCGCCCTGAACGTCATGCCTTGCCTGTCGCAAATTGGCAGCGGCTCGCTACCGGTTGATAGGCTGCCCAGCGCGGCATTAACCTTTACCCCCCATGACGGACGCGGTAGCCGCCTCGAAGCACTGGCCGCCCGTTGGCGTGCACTGCCCGTGCCGATCATTGGCCGGATTTATGATGGCCGCATGTGGCTGGATCTGCGCTGCCTTGAAGACGAGACCCGGTTTATGGAGATGATGCTGAAATGATTATTGCAACCGCCGGACACGTTGACCACGGAAAAACAACGTTATTACAGGCGATTACCGGCGTGAATGCCGACCGTCTGCCGGAAGAAAAAAAGCGCGGCATGACCATCGATCTCGGCTATGCCTACTGGCCGCAGCCGGACGGGCGGATACTGGGATTTATCGATGTACCCGGACACGAAAAGTTTCTGTCTAACATGCTGGCGGGTGTTGGTGGGATTGATCACGCGCTGCTGGTGGTGGCGTGTGATGACGGCGTGATGGCGCAAACGCGTGAGCATTTGCAAATTCTGCAACTGACGGGTAATCCGCAGATCACCGTGGCGCTTACGAAAGCCGACCGCGTGGACGAAGCAAGAATTGAAGAGGTGCGTGCGGAAATTCAGGCCACGCTGGGGAATTATGGTTTCGCGGAGTCGGTGCTTTTCGTCACTGCCGCCAGTGAAGGCCGTGGCATCGAGGAACTGCGCGAACATTTGCTGCAATTAACGTCGCGCGAGCATGCCCGCGATCACAGCTTTCGCCTGGCGATTGACCGTGCCTTTACGGTCAAAGGCGCGGGACTGGTGGTGACCGGGACGGCGCTCAGCGGTGAAGTGAATGTCGGTGACACACTGTGGCTCACGGGCGTCAACAAACCGATGCGCGTACGTAGCCTGCATGCACAAAATCAGGCCACCGATCGCGCGCAGGCGGGACAACGTATTGCGCTAAATATTGCCGGTGATGCGCAAAAAGAAGAACTTAACCGCGGCGACTGGCTGCTTGCTGATGCGCCGCCAGAGGCGTTTACCCGCGTGATTGTTTCTTTAGAACATGCGGCACCGCTGATGCAGTGGCAACCTCTGCATATTCACCACGCTGCCAGCCACGTTACCGGGAGAATCTCGCTGCTTGAAGGGACGCTGGCGGAACTGGTGTTTGATACGCCGCTCTGGCTCGCCGATAACGATCGTCTGGTGCTGCGCGATATTTCGGCTCGCACGACGCTGGCCGGTGCGCGCGTGGTCACGCTCAATCCGCCGCGTCGCGGGAAGCGTAAGCCGGAATATTTGCAGTGGCTGTCGGCGTTGGAAAACGCACAGAGTGATGGTGACGCTCTGGCGCTGCACCTGACGCGTGGAGCGGTAAATATTCCCGACTTCGCCTGGGCGCGTCAGCTCAACGGTAACGGCATGCGTCCGTTGATCGAGCAGCATGGTTTTATTCAGGCAGGATACAGTCTGTTGGATGCCACTGTTGCAGCGCGCTGGCAGCGCAAAATCCTCGATACGCTGGCGACTTACCACGACCAGCACCGCGATGAGCCTGGACCTGGGCGCGAACGCCTGCGCCGGATGGCTTTGCCGATGGAAGATGAAGCGCTGGTCCTGCTGCTGATTGAAAAGATGCGCGAGAGCGGCGTCATCCATAGTCATCATGGCTGGCTGCATTTGCCCGATCACAAGGCCGGTTTCAGCGATGAGCAGCAGGCTATCTGGCAAAAAGCAGAACCGCTTTTTGGCGATGAGCCGTGGTGGGTGCGCGACCTGGCAAAACAGACGGGCACGGATGAGCAAATGATGCGTGTGGTGTTACGACAAGCGGCGCAGCAAGGCATCATCACCGCGATCGTGAAAGATCGTTATTACCGTAACGATCGGATAGTGGCCTTTGCCAATATGATCCGCGAACTGGATCAGGAAAGGGGATCGACATGTGCCGCTGATTTTCGCGACAGGCTTAACATCGGGCGCAAATTGGCTATTCAGATTCTGGAATATTTTGATCGCATTGGTTTTACTCGCCGTCGGGGAAATGATCATTTATTACGCGATGCATTGCTGTTCCCCGAAAAGTAATGAAACAATTAATTCAGGAATTAAATGAATTAATACAAAATAGATATTGATTGAAATAAGCACATTAGATTATGAACCTAATGTGCTTTTTAATTGTGGTTGTTATTAAAATAACAACCATGATCATATTCTGTTGGATATTTCACTCGTATGCTTCCTGACTCTTTTAGAGTAATTAAGGATCGTACAATGGCTGCTTCAACATTTTTTATTCCTTCCGTGAATGTAATCGGCGCTGATTCATTAAAAGACGCAATGAATACAATGGCGGAATATGGTTTTCGCCGTACGCTGATTGTCACGGATGCCATGCTGACGAAATTAGGTATGGCTGGCGAGATTCAAAAGGCATTACAGGAACGTGATATTTTCAGCGTAATTTACGATGGTACGCATCCTAATCCCACAACCAGCAACGTTGCCGCTGGCCTGCAAATGTTGACTGAAAACAACTGTGATAGCGTTATTTCTCTCGGTGGCGGTTCTCCACACGATTGTGCAAAAGGTATTGCGCTGGTGGCGGCTAATGGTGGGGATATTCGCGATTACGAAGGTGTAGACCGTTCTGCAAAACCGCAGCTGCCGATGATCGCCATCAACACCACGGCGGGTACGGCATCTGAAATGACCCGCTTCTGCATCATCACCGATGAAGTACGCCACATTAAAATGGCGATTGTCGATAAGCACGTTACGCCGCTGCTGTCGGTTAACGACTCCTCGCTGATGGTCGGCATGCCGAAGTCTCTGACGGCGGCTACCGGTATGGATGCGTTAACCCACGCTATCGAAGCCTACGTGTCGATTGCTGCCACGCCGATTACCGATGCATGTGCGCTGAAAGCGGTCACCATGATTGCGCAAAACCTGCCGGTCGCCGTTGAAGAGGGCAGTAATGCTCAGGCGCGCGAAGCCATGGCCTATGCGCAGTTCCTCGCAGGTATGGCCTTTAACAATGCCTCTCTTGGCTACGTGCATGCAATGGCGCACCAGCTGGGTGGCTTCTACGATCTGCCACACGGAGTATGTAATGCCGTACTGCTGCCGCATGTACAGGTATTTAATAGTAAAGTTGCTGCCGCCCGCCTGCGCGATTGCGCCTCGGCAATGGGTGTGAAAGTTGCTGGTCTGAGCGAAGAGCAAGGGGCAGAAGCCTGCATCGCGGCGATCCGCGAACTGGCGCAGAAAGTGAATATACCGGCCGGTCTGCGTGAGCTGAACGTGAAGGAAGAAGATTTTGCCGTTCTGGCGACTAATGCCCTGAAAGATGCCTGTGGTTTCACTAACCCGATTCAGGCGACACATGAAGAAATCATGGCGATTTATCGTGCTGCCATGTAATTCGTGATACCTGTCGTAAAGCAGTAAAAGGCTGGCGAATAATTCGCCAGTCCCGTCTACCCTTGTAATACCCCTACAGCAAGGAGACGGTCATGACCAATAACCCCCCTTCAACGCGTATTTACCCCGGCGAGTATGGTTACCCCCTGAAGTTAAAAGCCCGATACGATAACTTTATCGGTGGTGACTGGGTCGCCCCCGTGGACGGCGAGTATTACCAAAACCTGACGCCGGTAACCGGGCAATTACTGTGCGAAGTGGCCTCTTCCGGCAAAAAGGACATCGATCTGGCACTGGATGCCGCGCATAAAGTAAAAGATAAATGGGCGCAGACTTCCGTGCAGGACAGGGCGGCGATTTTGTTCAAAATTGCCGATCGTATGGAGCAAAATCTGGAGCTGCTGGCAACGGCTGAAACCTGGGATAACGGTAAACCCATCCGCGAAACCAGTGCGGCCGATGTGCCGCTGGCAATTGACCATTTCCGCTATTTTGCCTCCTGTATTCGTGCGCAGGAAGGGGGAATCAGCGAGGTTGATAGCGAAACCGTGGCTTATCACTTCCATGAACCTCTTGGCGTGGTAGGGCAAATTATCCCGTGGAACTTCCCGCTGCTGATGGCCAGCTGGAAGATGGCACCCGCGCTGGCGGCGGGTAACTGCGTGGTGCTTAAACCTGCGCGCCTGACGCCGCTGTCCGTACTGTTGCTGATGGAAGTCATCGGCGATCTGCTCCCGCCTGGCGTGGTGAACGTGGTAAACGGCGCGGGTGGGGAGATCGGTGAGTATCTGGCGACGTCAAAACGTATTGCGAAAGTGGCGTTTACCGGCTCAACGGAAGTTGGGCAGCAGATCATGCAGTACGCCACGCAGAACATTATTCCTGTCACGCTGGAACTGGGCGGGAAATCACCCAATATCTTCTTCGCGGACGTGATGGATGAAGAAGATGCGTTCTTTGACAAAGCGCTGGAAGGTTTTGCATTGTTTGCCTTCAACCAGGGCGAAGTGTGTACCTGTCCGAGTCGTGCGCTGGTTCAGGAATCCATTTATGAACGTTTTATGGAAAGAGCCATTCGTCGGGTGGAAAGTATCCGTAGCGGCAACCCGTTAGACAGCGTGACGCAAATGGGCGCGCAGGTGTCGCATGGTCAACTGGAAACTATTCTGAATTACATCGACATTGGTAAGAAAGAAGGAGCAGATGTTCTCACCGGCGGGCGGCGCAAGCAGCTGGATGGCGAGTTAAAAGAGGGGTACTACCTCGAACCAACCATTCTGTTTGGTAAGAACAACATGCGGGTTTTCCAGGAGGAGATCTTCGGGCCGGTTCTGGCTGTCACAACGTTTAAAACCATGGAAGAGGCGCTGGAAATCGCTAATGACACCCAATATGGGCTTGGTGCTGGTGTCTGGAGTCGTAATGGAAATCTGGCGTACAAAATGGGACGTGGGATTCAGGCAGGGCGAGTTTGGACCAACTGTTACCATGCGTATCCGGCACATGCGGCGTTTGGTGGCTATAAGCAGTCAGGCATCGGGCGCGAGACGCATAAGATGATGCTTGAACATTATCAGCAAACCAAGTGCCTGTTGGTGAGCTACTCTGATAAACCACTGGGGCTGTTTTAATTTCACGTCTCTTACTGCCCGGTCGCGTTTAGCGTACCGGGCATCAAGTTATGTCCTGCAGCTCGAAAGACGACGTGTATATATAGAAACCCATATATCGTTATATAAATAAGAAAATTGCATCCAGTCTGGTCATTCCAATACTATTATCAACTCTATTGTTTAAATCAAATTGCATCTGAATTCCTTAATTTAAATCCCTGAGGCAAATATGTTCCTTAATTATTTTGCATTAGGAGTGCTTATTTTTGTATTCCTGGTCATTTTTTACGGGATTATTATTCTGCATGATATTCCCTATCTAATTGCAAAGAAACGTAACCACCCCCATGCCGACGCAATACATGTTGCGGGTTGGGTTAGTTTGTTTACCTTACATGTTATTTGGCCCTTTTTATGGATCTGGGCAACGCTTTATCGTCCGGAGCGCGGATGGGGTATGCAGAGCGCGGATTCTTCCCTGATCCAGCTTCAGGCAAGGGTTGCGGATCTGGAAAAGAAACTGGGTGAGGCCAAGACCTCTCCGGCGGAGTAATATCGATGGATTTACTAATTGTTCTGACCTATGTGGCGTGTGCATGGTCAATATTTAAAATTTTTAAAATTCCTGTAAATAAATGGACAGTTCCTACCGCAGCATTAGGCGGTATATTCATTGTTTGCGGGCTTATATTACTGATGAATTATAACCATCCGTATACCTTTAAAGCACAAAAGGCGGTAATTTCTATTCCCGTGGTGCCGCAGGTAACGGGTGTAGTGACAGAAGTGACGGATAAGAAGAATACGCTAATCAAAAAAGGCGAGGTTCTGTTTAAGCTTAATCCAGGGCGTTATCAGGCACGGGTCGATCGCCTGAAAGCTGATATTGTCACCGCACAGCATAAAGAGCAGGCTCTGGTTGCGCAGTTAGACGAAATGATAGCCAACACGCAGCGGGCAAAGGCCACGCGTGACAAACTGGCAAAAGATTACCAGCGCTATGCGCAGGGTAGTCAGGCGAAGGTGAATCCTTTTTCTGAACGCGATATTGATGCGGCGCGGCAAAACTATCTGGCGCAGGAAGCGTCGGTGAAATCTTCCGTCGCGGAGCAGCAGCAAATCCAGAGTCAGTTAGACAGCCTGATACTGGGCGAGAATTCGCAAATTGCCAGCCTGAAAGCGCAGTTAGCCGAAGCGGAGTTCAACCTGGACCAGACTGTGGTTCGCGCACCCAGCGATGGCTATGTGACGCAGGTGCTGATGCGCCCGGGAACCTATGCCGCCGCGCTGCCGATGCGTCCGGTGATGGTATTCATCCCGGATCAAAAAAGGCAAATTATCGCCCAGTTCCGTCAGAACTCGCTGCTGCGTCTGGAACCTGGCGATGAAGCGGAAGTGGTATTTAACGCGCTGCCGGGTAAGGTATTCAGCGGTAAACTGGCTGCAATTAGTCCGGCAGTGCCGGGCGGGACATACCAGTCGAATGGGGCGCTGCAATCCTTAAATTCTACGCCCGGTTCGGAAGGGGTAATCGCCACGATTGAGCTGAATGATAATGCGGAGGTTAGCGCGTTACCTGATGGGATCTACGCGCAGGTCGCGGTTTATTCTGACCACTTCGAACATGTGTCCGTCATGCGCAAAGTCTTGTTGCGCATGACCAGTTGGGTACATTACCTGTATCTCGATCATTAAACTCAGGCTATTTTGCTTGCTCAGTCTGCTGATCCAGAGACTGAGCAAGTTGCCGGCGAATCTCCGCCAACATCTCATCAAGAATAAACTGTACCCGCCATGGCTGATATTCACGTTTGCGGAAAATCGCCACCAGATCCAGCCACCATTCATGCTGTCCGGAGAAACACGGAACCAGCCCGTTAGGCTGACTTTCTTTTTGTACGCTCGCCTTCGGTGCAAAAACAATGCCCAGATGGTTTCGCGCCAACGACAGCGCAGATTGCGTATTGTCGCAAACATAATTACCCGTTACGCGATAGTCATGCATCTCTTTACCTCCGGGGGAGGAGAATCGCCAAATGTTAGCATCATCAATCATCATGGAATCAATCAGAATACAGGAGTGATGCTCAAGTTCTTCAGGAGTGCTGATGGGATGTTGGGCCAGGTATTGATTACTGGCGAAAGCGGTAACCACATATTTGGTAATAAAACTGGCGACCAAAGATTCATCTTTTGGATGTGCATAAGTAATTAAAACATCACAGTCATCTGGAAATTCGACTCCTTCATAAAAGGCTTTACGTTCCAGGTTATAGGTTTTTAGCACCAGACTGATATCGCCAATATCCATAATTTTTGCAATAACATGTTGCGATAAGTAAGCGATAATTCCGGTTGGTGCATATACCGTTACTTTTCCACGTTTCTCGTGCTTATAATCAGCAATGAAATTATTTAACTGCTCGTTTCTGTCTAACATGTCATTGATGTAAGGAAGTAACGCTATACCAAACGGCGTGAGGGTCAGTTGCCGGGTGGTGCGGTCAAACACCTTTAATCCAACTTTTGATTCAAAATCAGCAAGATATTTACTGACGTTGGCCTGTGCGATGCCGAGAACAGTCGCGGCATGACTGATATTTTCACTGGCAGCGATTACCGAAATAATCTTCAACTCCCGGTGTTTAAGTTGTAATTTATTCATCGCCAAGCCCAATATATATAATTTTTTATATATTACTATATAAATATGAACCTTGCACCGATGAAATTGTAAGCATTATTATGCACCAGTTTTGTAGCTTATTTTAAAATGGAATGTTGGCATGTTAATTAAACACAATATTGTGGCGCTGCTCGCCTTTTCTTTTATGGCGAGTGCAACTGCCGCAGAGTTTTCTATTGGCGCTGGTGCTGTATATAATGAATCACCTTATCGCGGGTATAATGATAATGTTCACGCAGTACCGCTAGTCAGTTACGAAAGTGAATCATTTTATTTTAGGCAAACAACGCTAGGTTATATTTTGTCTAAGAGTGAAAGTAATGAATTTAGTATTACTGCCTCTTATATGCCGCTTGAGTTTGATCCCGGCGATAATGACGATCATGCGATGAAAAAGCTGGATAAGCGTGACGCAACTGCAATGGCGGGTGCCGCGTGGTATCACCATGAAAGATGGGGTAGCGTGAAAGTCTCCGCCGCTGCGGATGTGCTGGACAACAGTAATGGCTGGGTAGGGGAAGTTTCACTGTTCCGTCCAATGCCGATGGGCAAGCTGACGCTGACGCCATCGATTGGCGTGCTCTACTATGACGAAAACTTCAATGAATACTACTACGGCATATCGGGTAATGAGTCCCGTCGTAGTGGCTTATCAAGCTATTCCCCAGGCGATAGCTGGACACCGTATGTTGGCCTGTCCGCTAAATACGCATTGACCACTAACCTGACGCTGCTGGCAAGCGCCAATTATAGCGCACTGCCGGATGACATTAAAAATAGCCCGATGGTTGATCGCGATGACAGCTTTACCTTTATGTCCGGTCTGACCTGGCGTTTCTGATTCTCACCCGTTTGTCCTCAGGGAGGAGGGCAATCTTTTCATGAGACATTGACGGATGGGGGCTAACCGCCGCCATCCGCCTTATTATTACTGCTCGTTTATCCAGATACGCATTTCGCCTTCACCACGGTTTGCCCAGCTAAACCACGGAATAAACGTCAATGTATGCGCCTGACGCGAAGTTGGGGAAACATCGTAGTGCCACAACGATTGTTGTGCTGCATCGGCTGCACTTTGCTTCACACCTTCAGCCTGAATTAACATTTTATGGCTGAACAATCCCTTACCTTCGAATACTCTGAACTCACTCTCTTTTGGCAACCACAGATTATGCAATTCCTCGCCGTTGTCGGCCTGCTCCAGGCAATATACCAGTGGTCCACGCTGAATGGCGACTTTACCGGCAACATGACGCACTAATGGATTTCCGTATACCCGACGCACCGGCATTGGCAGGGTCAAACTGAGCGTATCGCCTTCCTGCCAGGTTCGACTGATGTGCAAATAGCCTTTGCGAATATCCTGCTCAACCGGCTGACCATTCAACAAAACCTGCGGCGCGGAGCACCAGTCTGGTAGGCGCAGAGCCAGGGTGTGATAAACCGACTGCGGTGATTCGATGGTGATTTTTACCTGCTCATGCCATGGGTAATCTCCGCTAATACGCAGTTTAAGCGAGCCGTTTACAACAGGGACCTCCATGCTATTGCCCACGTACATATTGATATACAGCGCGTCCTGACGCGGTGTATAGATGTAGTGGCCAATTGAGGTTAACACGCGGGCGATATTCGGCGGGCAACAGGCGCAGCCAAACCAGCGCTGACGAACAGGTTTCACGTGGTCATAAATATGATTGAATTTTAATGAGTTAGGATGTACTTCCAGCGGGTTCACATAGAAGAAGTGCTTGCCATCGAGCGCCATCCCGCCCAATACGGTATTATACAGGGCGCGCTCCATCACGTCGGCATACTGGCTGTCGGCTTCCATTTCCAGCATTCTGCGGGCGAACATCATCAGGCCGATTGAGGCGCAGCTTTCCGCATACACGGTGTCGTTGGGCAGATCGTAATCGCTGCTAAACGCCTCGCCGCTGCTTTGTGAACCGATCCCGCCGGTAATGTACAACTGGCGCTGGGCCATGTTTTTCCACAGACGCAGGCAATCCTGACGCTTGCCTTCGTCCTGGCTTAAGCGTGCCAGATGAGCGACGCCGGTCATCAGGTAGACAAAGCGCACCGCATGCCCGATCGCCGTTTGCTGTTCTGAAATGGGCTGATGAGCCTGGCTATAGGGTTTATCCTTCACCATCCATGCCGGACCGTAAGTATGCCAGTAAGAGGTTTGGCCGCGCTTTTCGTACTCTTCGTCATAGAAATGGGGCTGTGCGCCGCGCTGTTCCACAAAGTAATTTACCAGCGCCATATAGCGTGGTTGCTGGGTCACTTCGTATAAGCGCATTAACGCCAGTTCGATTTCCGGGTGTCCTGGGTAGCCGCGCAGTTGATTCTCCCTGAGTCCAAACACGCTGTCGATGTGATCCGCCAGGCGACACACCACCTCTAACAGACGGCGTTTACCCGTTGCCTGAAAGAACGCGACGCCTGCTTCGATCAAATGACCTGCACAGTACAACTCATGACACTCGGCGAGGTTGGTCCAGCGTTCATCCGGTGCTTTCACTGTGAAGTACGTATTGAGATAGCCGTCTTCACATTGGGCGGCCGCCACCAGTTCAATGACTTCATCGGCCGTTTTTTCAAGTTCCGCATCGGGTTTCTGGCACAGGGACCAGGCAACGGCCTCCAGCCACTTTGCTACGTCGCTATCCTGAAAAACCATGCCGTAAAATTCGCCATCCTGCAGGCCCGCGGCGATACGGAAATTCTCTATCGCATGACTTGGTTCCGCCTCTGCAATGCGGTCATTGAGCGCATCCCATTGATAGGGGATCACCACGTCACGCACCAACTGCTGATATTGTCCGAGGAACGGATCGCTGACGGTGAGCTTATGCAGGTCGACTTCCAGTACGTTCATTTCGTGCTCCTTAAGGCTGTACATGACGCTGACGCAGATCGGTGGCAATGCGCGACATCATCGGATTATTGAGTTTGCAGATGCGGATAGACAGCGCCAACAGCAGGTGGAACAGTGCGGGAAGCAGCGTCTCCATCGCGGTAATTCCTTGCAGCGAGCTGGTGGTTTGGTTACCAGCGCCTGGCTGATAGGCGACAAAAATAAACAGCAGGCTGATGATCCCCGCACTTGAGGCCCAGGCCAGCTTGATGAAGAACAGATTGAAGGCGAAATTCATGCCGGAGGAACGTACGCCGGTTTTCCACTCGCCGTAATCGTCGGCGAAGGCCATCAGTGAGAAGTGCAACGGCAGCGTGAAGCCTAAAATAATGCCGTTACCGAGGATGACTGCCAGCCACAGCGTCTGATAAGCCGGGCCGGTTGGCAGGAACCACATCAGTATCGCCAGGGCCGTCAGCACCAGATTGGTGTAGTAATAGAGTTTGACGGTATCGATGCGGCGGGTCAGGGGGCTGACGATCACTGAACCGATGATGGACGCGAAAGTGACCATGGTGAAAAACAGCGACGTATAGGCGGTGCTGCCTTCCAGCACGTAGGTAATAAAATACATGTACCCGCCGCCGCGAATATTAAAGACGTTGATCAGCAGGAAAGACATTACCAGCATCAACAATAGCTGATCGTTTTTGCGCAGCCCGCCAATGTGTTCACGCAGGGTAAATTTCCCCATCATCGCCAGCGGCACACGCTCGCGAACCCAGAAGAAACAGCACAGGAACATCCCCACCGCGATGGCACACAGGATGCCCACGCCAAACTGATAACCCTGCGCGGCATTGCCCTGACCCAGAATATCCACCATCCACGGCAGACCAACGGAAACCAGGAATCCCGCCACGCCGCACAGCACAAAGCGCCAGGACTGACAGGCGATCACCTCGTTATGGCGGGTCGTCATGGTGTTGATCAGCGCACAATACGGTACGTTGATGGCGGTATAGCCGACAGAGAGCAGGAGATAGGTGCCGAATGCCCAGGCGATCTTGACCCCCATGCTGGCGTCCGGGACGGTAAAAGTGAGCACGCCAATAATACCGATCGGAATCGCAACCCACAGTTGCCACGGGCGAAAGCGCCCCCAGCGGCTTTGCGTACGGTCGGCCAGCACGCCCATGATGGGGTCGGAAATGGCGTCAAATACACGCAGGGCAATAAATAATGTGCCGACTAGCGCAGGCGTTAACCCGAAGACATCGGTGTAGAAAAATGTCAGGAAGTTCATGATCAGGCAGGTAATTACCGTCCCGCCAGCATCGCCTAGCCCATAACCAATTTTTTCACGCAGGGATAATTTGTCGTCCTGGGCGCGCTGTGCCAAATCAGATGTTGTAATCGGAGCCGAAGTCATAAATAACTCCCGGAGAGGATGTTCAGAAAGTAACCCGCTACGTTGCGGGTTATTTGTTTGTAATTTGCAAAATACGTTATTTATTCTGCACGAAATGTTTGGGTCAACAAGGGAAGAGAAAAGTATAAAAAGATGACAATTCCGACTTCATTATAAAAATGTGATTTCGATCCGGCGGAAAGCGGATTTATCGTAAATAATCAATGGTAAAGAGCGGTTTAAATAATGTAGAAAGCGGGAATTTGAATATATATGCTCGAATTATCCATGTCTCTTCCGATTAAAGTGCAAAATGGTGGGCTATTTATTTCCCGGGGCGTGGGCAGTCATCCTGCGCGACAATTGCAATCCTGGGAAATTATCTTTGTTGAAAAAGGGACATTAACAATTCGCGAAGGTCAGACAGTTTTTTGCGTGAATGCCGGAGAAAGTTTGCTGCTGTGGCCGCAGCGCTTGCATATTGGCGTTGGGCAATTTCCGGCTGATTTGAAATTTTACTGGTTGCACTTTGAGGTGACAGCAGAAAATGAAGCATCAATAGCAGGATCGTTACTTGCTATACCTCAGCATACCCAGGTGGGCGAGCCCCAATATATTATTTCGCTGTTTCGCCAGTTCTTACGCGAGCAGGAAAATATTCATCGCAGCATGGCGCTGGAACTGATCCTGCTGCTAATTTTGCAGCAAATTTCTGCGGCTGCCAGCGAGCACCTCGCCGAAAGCCCCGGTAATGCGCTAGCCTGGAAAGCGCAGCAAATCATTCACACCCGGTTCCACCTGCCGATTAGTGCTTCAACTCTGGCGAAAGAGCTGCATTGCAATGCGGACTATCTGGGGCGTGTTTTCCGTGGGGCTTTCCGGCTGACGCTAACCGAAGCGTTGCACCGTCAGCGGGTAAGGGCGGCAGAAAAACTGTTAATCAGCGATTCGCTGTCGCTAACCGAAGTGGCGATGAAATGTGGATTTAATGATGTGGGGTATTTTCGCAAAATATTCCACAAGCACACCAGCCTGACGCCCGCGGCGTGGAAACGGCGCTATTGCAAAGAACATATTAATAGCGCCTGAGCCGTTATTGTCCGTAATACGCATTCGCCCCGTGTTTGCGCAGATAATGTTTATCCAGCAACTCAGACTGCATATCCGGCAACTGCGGGGCTAACTGGCGAGAGAACAGCCCCATGTAGGCGCACTCTTCGAGCACCACAGCGTTATGCACCGCGTCTGCGGCGTCTTTACCCCAGGCGAACGGTCCGTGGGAGTGCACCAATACCGCCGGAACCTGCAGCGGATTGAGATCGCGCTGCTCGAAGGTCTGAATGATCACCTCTCCGGTTTGATATTCATATTCGCCGTTGATCTCTTCAGCGGTCATCAGACGCGTACACGGAATAGAACCATAGAAATAATCGGCATGCGTGGTGCCCCATGCCGGGAGATCCAGACCCGCCTGCGACCAGATCGTCGCGTGGCGAGAATGGGTATGGACGATCCCGCCGATCTGTGGATAACGACGATACAGTGCCAGATGGGTTGGTGTGTCGGACGACGGTTTTTTGTTGCCTTCCACTACGTTGCCGCTGGCAATATCCACTACCACCATGTCGTCGGCGGTCATCACCTCATATTCCACGCCGGATGGCTTAATCACCATCAGTTTACGTGTTTCATCCACTGCGCTGACGTTGCCCCAGGTAAAGGTGACTAAGCCATGAGCCGGGAGCGCCAGGTTTGCCGCCAGCACCTCGGCTTTCAGTTGTTCTAACATGGAAATCCTCCTTCCTGCATGCGTGCTTCTATCCAGCGCCGTGCCTGGATAATTTCCAGTACCGGCTCTTTCGCTTTTTCAGTCCACATTTCAATCAGAAACGACCCGCGATAGTTCAGCTGATGCAGCGTTTTGAAGATGCCAACAAAGTCCACGCACCCTTCGCCAAACGGCACATCGCGAAACTGGCCCGGATGAGTTTCGGTTACCGGCAGCGTGTCTTTCAGATGGATAGCAGCGATGCGGTCAATGCCCAGCGTCAATTCGGCAGTGACGTCATTCCCCCAGGCGCTGAGGTTGCCCACGTCCGGATAAACGGTGAACCACGGCGATGACAGCATTTCATCCCACTTTTTCCACTTGCTGATCGAGTTCATAAACGCGGTATCCATGATTTCTACCGCCAGCATCACCTGCGCGGCGGCGGCTTGCTCGACTGCCCATGCCAGTCCTTCGGCAAAGCGCTGCTGCGTTCCTGCGTCATGTTCTTCGTAATAGACGTCGTAACCGGCTAACTGAATGGTGCGAATACCCAGGTCGCGCGCCAGACGAATGGCTTTGCTCATTATTTCTCGCGCCCGCTCACGCACGGCTTCATCGCGGCTGCCAAAGGGAAAACGACGGTGGGCGGACAAGCACATTGACGGGATCGCTACGCCGGTTTCCAGCATCGCGCTCACCAGCGATGCGCGCTGAGCCGGACTCCAGTCGAGACGCGACAGACGTTCATCGGTTTCATCCACCGACATCTCGACGAAATCAAAACCGCAGCTTTTTGCCAGCACCAGCCGTTCCGGCCAGGAGAGGTCTTTCGCCAGCGCTTTTTCATAGATACCTAATGGATGATTACGCATGCAGTGTTCCCCAGATGGCGTCGATTTGCGCATGGAATTCGCCAGCAACCTGCGCTGGGTTTTGCGCTCCCGCCAGCGCGCGCCCGGCAATAAAAGCTTTGACGTTAATATCGCGAAACAACGACAGATCGGCGGGCGTGATCCCACCGGTAATCGACAGTTCCAGACCAATATCAGAAAGCGCCTTCATACGCGCCAGGTCTGCTTCTCCCCACTGTTGTCCGCTGGCCTGAGCATCGCGGCCACGATGGTAAATCGCCTGGCGAACGCCAACGCGATACCAGTCGCGGGCATCATCCAGCGTCCAGTTGCCGAACAGCTCCATCTGAATTTCGCCGCCGCAGGACTGCGCGATGCCATGACCTTTCTCTACCGTCGCCAGCGGCGCAGCACAGATAATGGTCATCCAGTTTGCACCTGCTCCAAAGGCTTGCTGCGCGAGGGTTTCGCCCGCATCGGCCACTTTCCAGTCGGCGACGATGATTTTATTCGGGCACTGGGCACGCAGTGCTTTCACGGCGCTCAGCCCTTCGGTTAAGCAGAGAATCGTCCCCGCTTCAACGATATCGACGTTCTCTTGTAGCAGCGCGACGTCGCGTTGTGCGGCTTCAAGGCTGGTGTGGTCGAGCGCCAGTTGCAGTAATGGTCGACTCATCATTCGTGCTCCTTAATGCGGGCGTGGTAGCCCTGTAGTGCGGTAATTAAATCCAGGTATTGGCGGTATTTACGCTGGTAGCTCGACTGCGCGGCGGCGTCCGGCAATAGCGTGCGCACCGGGTGCTGTAGGCTGCGCTGGGCGTCGCTGAAGTTGGAATAAACGCCGGTGCCGACGCGGGCGGCGAGCGCAGCGCCAAAGCAACCGGTCTCTTCAATCTGCGGCAATTCGATACGTAAACCGCTGACGTCTGCCAGCATTTGCATCCAGATGTCGGAGTGCGCCGGACCGCCAGTGACGCGCAGGGTATGCGCCTTCGTAAAACGTTCGCGCATGCGGTTGAGGTGGGTCATGTGGCTAAAAACCACGCCTTCGTAGATGGCCTGTAATAAGTGGGCGCGAGTGTGTATTGCCTGCATGCCATAAAAGCCGCTGGTCATCTCCAGCCCGGCGTTGCTGCCGTACAAAAAGGGCAGGAAGAAAAGCTCGCTACCGGCTTTCGGTAAGCTGGCGACGGCCTGATTGATCTCAGCAAAAGAGAGTTCGCCCCACTGGGCGGTAAACCATTCCAGATTGCCGGAAGAGGTCGGGCTAGCTTCGTGAACGATGTACTGCCCGTCGTTGACATAGCGCCCATAAACATAGGGATGGGCCTCGTGGTCGCGCAGACCGTGAGCGATCCCGCTGGTGACGGCCCAGGTACCCATCACCGCGTTGAGGGTGTATTCATCTTCGATACCGGCGCAGAGTGCGGTGGAAACCACATCAAACAGTCCGCCGACGACGGGCGTGCCCGCCGCCAGACCGGTTATGGCGGCTGTCTGAGCGGTGATTTCCCCGCATATTTCTGCTGAGCCGACAATCGGCGGTAGCGCATTGTCGATCTCACTGATGCCCAGCCACTGGGTCAGGCGCGAGTCGTACTGACCCGAAGTCATGTTGTAGAGGTTCGACTCGGAAATATTGCTCTCTTCACAGCCTTTGACGCCGGTTAAGCACCAGCGCAGATAGTCATGGCCCATCATGACGCAGCCAATTTGCGCGTAACGGTGAGGTTGATTCTCTTTCACCCAGCGCAGCAATGATGCCGGATGCCCGGTCCACAATGTCTGGCGGGTGACCGGGTAGAGCTGCTCAGGGATCCCATCCTGCTGCCAGCGCTGAACGATGTCCATCGCCCGGCGGTCGGAAGAGAGGATGGCATTGCCCAGCGGTTTATCCTGCTTATCGAGAAGGAACAGGCCTTTGCCCTGAGCGGAAATACCGACGCCTTTGATTTGATCGCCGCAGACGCCGGTGCGCGCTAACAGCCCGGCGATCGTGGCTACACACTGTTGCCACAACTGGTGCATATCGCGTTCGGCGTAACCGGGCAATAGCGATGCGGTCTGCAACGATTGCCGGTTAATGCCATGTTCATGACCTTTGGCGTCATACAACCCGGCTTTCAGATACGTACCGCCACAATCAATACCCAGCCAGAAGGTCTCTTTCTCACTCATCTTGTTATCTCATTTTTGCCGGATGGCGCTGCGCTTATCCGGCCTGGGACGGTTGCTACCTGTAGGCCCGGTAAGCGCAGCGCCACCGGGCATTGTTTTACGCTGTACGTTTATGTGGATTCAGTGTCTTTAGCGGAGCGGCACCGGCGTCGCATTTGGCTGGCAGCAGCAGCGCCATCAGCGCGGCCAGAGCCAGTGAGATAGCCAGGCAGTAAACCCCCGCATCTTTGCTATACAGGGTGATGAGTACGCCGACCGCATAAGGACCGCAGAAGCCGCCGAGGTTGCCCAGCGCGTTGATGACTCCACGCGCGCCACCGGCCATTTCCGCACTGAACAAACGCGCCGGAATGGTCCAGAACACGCCCGCTGCCGATTGCAGGAAGAAGCCGCAGCCGACCAGCGCGGCATAAGCCAGCCAGACGTTATTTTTCAGCGCCACGGAAAGGAACATGCACAGGGCAAAGCCAATCAACGGCAGGCAGACGAACAGCTTGCGTTTACCGGTGCGGTCAGAGAGAGAAGAGAACAGGAACATCCCGGCAATGGCCCCGACGTACGGCAGAATGGCGAGCATACCGACCTGTCCCATGCTGCTGTGCGTCAACTCTTTGAGGATGGTCGGCAGCCACAGGGTGTAACCGTAAATCCCGGTCTGATAGAAGAAGTTCAGCGCGATGAGCTGCCACATGGTTTTATCGGAAAGCACCGCGCCCAGAGAGGCATTTTTGACTTCCGTTCCGGCAATGGCTCTTTGCTCGGCGGCCAGCGTTTCGACCAGGTAATTTTTCTCGGCCTCAGAGATCCAGCGCGCCTCCTGTGGACGGTCGTAAACGGTATAGGCCCACAACACCAGTACAACGACGGAAAGCAAACCTTCAATGATGAACAGCCAGCGCCAGTCGAGAACGGTGATAATCCAGCCCGAGAGCGGAGCGGTAATGATCCCGGCAATCGGCACAAACATAATCACAATCGCATTGGCGCGACCACGCTCGGCGTCGGGGAACCAGTTACTGATCATCGTCAGCACCACCGGCAGCATGCCGCCTTCGGCAACGCCGAGTAAAAAGCGCAGAACCAGCAGTTGGTACTGATTAGTGATTAACCCCGTGAGGACGGAAATAACCGCCCAGGCAACCAGCGACCAGCCGATAAATTTCTTGCCGCTACCGTGAACGGCAATTTTTCCGCCGGGAACCTGTAAAAACAGATAACCGATAAAGAAAATACCGCCAGCCAGTCCTGCCATGGTGGCGGAAATACCTAATTCCTCATCCATTCCGCCCGGCATCGCGAAAGCGATATTGACGCGGTCCATATAAGAAATAATACAGGCGATGAGAATAGGTGGAATAATCCGCAGCCAGCGCTGACGGGGTATATCTTTGAGTGTAGGGCGAGAGGTCATGTTCATATTAATATTCTCGTAGAGTAGTATTTTATTTTTATAGTTTTGCTTTATTTAATGCGGCGATACCGTCGCGCAATATTGCTACGCGATGGTTCACATCTGCATTGGCGTTTATTTCCAGCAATTTAATACCGGCAAATTGCAGTGGTTCGGCTTCTGCACAGGCGAATAATTCGCGGGCATGGTCGGTGGTCATCAGGCTTTGTGGGCAGAATGGGGCAAACGGCGCGTGTAAGTCCTGCCACTCACCGTATTCCCCCGCAAGCGTGGTACCGGAGAACATCAGCGCGCCCAGTTTTCCAGCCCGTTTGGCCTGCTGCGTGTGGTCCAGCGCCAGGGCGGGATTCTGCCCTTCAATGGTCGATCGCGCCCAGTTAATGCACACGCTGATGTCATACCCGGCAATGACCTCCAGCACATTGTCTAACGGCAGAAAGCCTTTGCGCGGCGCAATGCCGGTCATGGCGTCGCAATGTTCCAGCACCAGATCGCAGGACCAGTCCCAGGAGGTAATTTCTTTCAGCGAACGGGCAAACGCGTCGGTGGCCTGTGCAACATTTGGGTTGCTGGCATTGGGGGCGGCATGCAGTTCCAACGCAATCACTTTTCCGGCGTGTGCCGTATTGATATGGTTGATTTTCTGCTGTAGATGACGGTAATACGCCACGCAGGCTTTACGCTGTTCTTCGTCGCTGGAGGCCAGCCCAAAAGCGCTGTTTGCGCCGCGACGGCGCATGGTTTCCATAATGGCGGTGACCACGATTTGCCAGTCGCCCGGCGTATGACGTAATAACCATTCGTCGCCTAACGGGTGAAGATGTTCAAGGCAGGGCTGCTCCAGACCACGAATATCCGGAGTATCGGCGAGCTGTCGCCAGAATTCCTTCTCTTCCTCTTCACTCTTGTGGTGAAATGAGGGTGCACAGGGGTACGCACCGATAATATAACCGGCATTATTAACGCTCATGTTGTGCTCCTTTTTATAAAACTGAAATAGCAACCTTCACGACTATTTTGCGGATCGGCGTGGCGACAGTTTTATGACATGCAGGGCGATGAACATCCTGCGGGAAAAATATGGCATAACTTCCCGGAATCATTTCAATGAAAGATTCATGTTCGCTGGCGTGATAAAAAATAATATCGCGCTGTTCTAATAACGATTCGCTGATTTGGTTATTCCCGGTATCAATCGCGATCCCGATTTTCTCTTCGCCCCAGGCCAGAAATTGAATATCCAGGTAGCGGCGATGCACCTCCGGGCGATTTTCGGCAACGTCACGCGTGGTTAAATCGATAACCTGCGCGAAGATATTTTTACCGTCGATTTCTACCACGCCCGGTTCCAGATTGTGGAAATCTGTGCTGCGCAGAAAGTCGAGTGCCCTTTCAATCGCCGCGGGTAAACGACATGGGTTAGGCTGAGCAATATGTCCGAAGATCATGGTGTTGCTCCTTACAGGGTCTGAATTTTGGCCCAGACGCTGTCATCAACGGTGATACCGTTGCGGCGGTTTTCTTCCAGCAGCTTTGTAAACTCGTGGCCCGGCAGGCGGACAGGTGTGTTTTCATCGGCGCGTTCGGCGGAGGTGATGAAATCCATAATGCGCTGCAGTTTGGCGTCGCGGGTGGCGCCGTCGATAAGCTTATCCACTTCAATGGCGATAAAAATCTGTGAAACGCCATATTCATCGCTGTTGTCCTGGGTGACCTCGGCCACGGAAGAACCGTCTGAAAGCAGGGTGGCGATCATATCCAGCACAATCGACAGACCTGAACCTTTCCAGTAACCCATTGGTAAAATGCGGCGGTTTTTTTCGATAACGCCCGGCTCTTTAGTGAGATTGCCTTCATCATCAAAGCCACCATCTACCGGCAGTTCGCTACCGGCCAGGCGATTCACTTCCAGCATGCCGTAGGAGAACATCGACATCGACATATCAACCATGGTGATTGGCGATGAGGGGATCGCGACGATCAACGGGTTAGTACCAATGCGGCACTCTTTCGAACCCCACGGCGGCATGACGGCAATCGAGTTAGTCCAGCAGATACCGATGTAACCTTTCTCCGCCGCCTGCCAGCCATAGCTGCCGCCGCGCATCCAGTGGTTGGCGTTACGCAGTGCGACCAGGCCAATACCGTGATCGGAGGCCAGCTCAATGGCTCTGTCCATCATCTTTTTCGCCGTCAGATTTCCGATCGAACGCCGGGCATCCCATTGTTCAATCGCTCCCAGGCTAGTAATGCGTTGCGGTTTGGCCTCAGGAATGATGTCGCCGTTATCTAATTGCTGAATAAAACGAGGAAAACGATTCACGCCGTGTGAATACACGCCGGACTCGGTGGTGCGCGCAAACATTTCGGCACAGGCATCGGCGGTTTCAACGGCGATACCGCGTGCCAGCAGTACCCGATTGAACGCATCTTTCAACTGCTCAAAAGTGACTTTCATTCCTGTTTCCTTGTTTAAATTTGATCGCTTTTTTATCTCTAAATTTCACTATGCGAAATCTGATTTCAAATATAGCGATCAAATTTTGACAGATCAACGGGGTGGTCTATTTTTTAAAATCATCAAAATCAAATAGTTGTGTTTTTTCGGTTCAGATCGTGAACTGAAACACACTTTGCGCTACCATCAGAGCGCGACGAAAAGGGGAGCGGAAGCGATGGGCACAAAAGAGAGTGAAATGACGCAAGACAAAGAGAGGCCAGCCGGAAGTCAGAGCCTGTTCCGTGGTTTGATGTTGATTGAGATTCTGAGTAACTATCCGAATGGGTGCCCGTTGGCGCATTTGTCTGAACTGGCAGGGCTGAACAAAAGTACTGTGCATCGACTCCTGCAAGGGCTGCAATCCTGTGGGTATGTCACCCCCGCGCCAGCGGCAGGGAGTTATCGCCTGACCACCAAATTTATTGCCGTGGGTCAGAAGGCGTTGTCGTCACTGAACATCATCCATGTTGCTGCGCCGCACCTCGAAGCGCTGAATATCGCCACCGGTGAAACCATCAACTTCTCAAGCCGTGAAGATGACCACGCGATTCTGATTTATAAGCTGGAACCGACGACGGGCATGCTGCGTACCCGCGCTTATATCGGCCAACATATGCCGCTGTATTGCTCGGCGATGGGTAAAATTTACATGGCGTTTGGGCATGCGGATTATGTGGAAGCCTACTGGGAGAGCCATCAGGATCTTATTCAGCCCCTGACCCGCAATACCATTACCGGTTTACCGGCGATGTACGACGAATTGGCGCAGATCCGCGAAAGCAGTATGGCGATGGATCGGGAAGAGAACGAACTGGGCGTTTCCTGTATTGCCGTGCCGGTGTTTGATATTCATGGTCGGGTGCCGTACGCGGTGTCAATTTCACTCTCTACCTCGCGACTTAAGCAGATAGGGGAAAAAAATCTACTCAAGCCACTACGGGAAACCGCGCAGGCGATTTCAAATGAGCTGGGTTTTACCGTTCGCGATTAGGCAGAGATCCATAGTTATTCAGGCACCTGACAATATTTAACCGTTTCCCCTGTCCGATCAAAGCGACAAGGGCGACCTCTCTGGCACTCTGTGGTTTTCACGCAGAGGGAGGGGACAATGAACGCGTTTATTATGGCGGATGCGGCAAAATGTATTGGGTGTCGTACCTGCGAAGTTGCCTGCGTCGTCGCGCACCAGCAAAACCAGGACTGTGCGTCGGTCTCTTCTTCTGCGTTTATACCGCGGATTCGGGTAATCAAAGATGACACCTTTACAACGGCGGTCGCCTGCCATCAATGCGAAGACGCTCCCTGTGCGAATGTTTGCCCAACGCACGCCATTCGTCGTGAACATGGGCATATCTTCGTTGAACAGACACGTTGTATTGGTTGTAAAAGCTGTGTGCTGGCCTGCCCGTTTGGGGGCAATGAATGTCGTTGCCCGTTCGTCGCGGGTGCAGGCGATAAAATGCGATTTGTGCTGGCATCGTGAGACGGGGCCAGCGTGTGTAGAAGCCTGCCCGACCAGCGCGTTGCAGTGTATTGATGCCGTCAGTATTCAGCGACAGCGTCTGCGTTCACAACCGCTGTGAAGTGAGCCCGACCCGCACTTGGGTCGGGTTTGCGTTAGCCTTCCAGCCAGGCGCGTTCGATCTCTTCAGCCAGAATCTTCACACCAGCTTCGATTTTCTCTGGTTCTGGCACGTAGTTCATCCGCATGCACTGATGGGTATGTGGCCAGGGTTTATCCAGCCCCGGGAAGAAGTAGTCACCGGGAACCATCAGTACGCCGCGCGCTTTCAGGCGCTGATACAGCAGTTCAGTAGTAATGGGCAAATCTTTGAACCACAGCCAAAGAAAAATCGCGCCCTCTGGTTTATGGATAAGGCAGCGATCTTCTGATAAGTAGCGGCGAATAATCGCAATCGTCTCCTGAACGCGCTGATAGTAAAACGGTTTAATTACCGTTTCGGACAGGCGCAGTAGATCGTTACGTTTAATCATCTCGCACATCATCGCCGGTCCCATCCCGCCAGGAGCAAGGCTGATGATGCCGTTCATATTGGTAATCGCAGTGATGATTTTTTCATTGGCGATAATGATGCCGCAGCGGGAACCTGGCAGGCCCAGCTTGGAAAGGCTCATGCACAGCACAATGTTGGGGTTCCACAGCGGACGCGCTTCGCTAAAGATGATGCCAGGGAATGGTACGCCATAGGCGTTATCAATCACCAGCGGGATCCCATGCAGGTTGGCCAGCCGGTCCAGCTTCATCAGCTCGTCGTCTGTGATCACGTTGCCTGTCGGGTTAGTCGGGCGTGACACGCAGATCATCCCCGTCTCTTCACCGATGTGCAGGTGTTCAAAATCAACGTGATACTTAAACTGGCCTTCCGGTAACAGTTCGATGTTCGGACGCGCGGAGACGAAAAGATCTTCTTCTAGCCCGGAATCGGCATAGCCAATGTATTCCGGGGCTAATGGGAATAACACTTTTTGCGTTGTTCCGTCAGCGCGGCGTCCGGCGAACAGATTGAATAAGTAGAAAAACGCGCTCTGACTGCCATTTGTCAGTGCAATATTTTGTGGCTCGATATCCCAACCCTGCTTCTCACGTAGCAGTTTCGCCAACTCAGACAGGAGCTCGGTTTTCCCTTGCGGACCGTCATAATTGCAAAGCGCATCAGTGGCTTTGCCGTTTGCCAGCATATCTGTCAGCAGAGACTGGAAGTAATTTTGCATCTCTGGAATTTGCGCCGGATTACCACCGCCGAGCATGATGGCACCTGGGGTGCGTAAACCGTCGTTGAGGTCCTCCATCAGGCGGGTGATGCCTGAATGGCGGGTAAATTTGTCGCCAAAAAGTGAGAATGTCATAGCAGGGGGTCTGTCGAACTGAGTAGTAAAGTGGCTAACCATAGCGCTACCCATGGCAGGGTGCAAATCAGGGGAAGCGGACCGGATTGATGTTTTGTGCTGCAGATGTTTGCCTGGCTGGTTTTTTATTTTGTGTTGGGATTCCCGCCGTATGCACAGCGGGAAGCCTGTTGGGATCAGGGCTGGCCGGCCCACACCACCATCACCTTATCGTCGTCATGCTCGCGGATAAATCCGTATCCCTGCTTCAGGGTAAGCGTAGTCTGTTTACCGGTGCCGATGGCGGGATGTCTGGCTCGGAACTGACTGATGCGCTGCCAGTGTGCGACGCTGGCGGCAGATTTCCCGCTCACATCCTGCCAGTTCATTTCTGAGCGCGTGCCCTGCAATGGGTCTGAGCCTGTTGGTCCAAAGGGTCGGGCCGACTCGTCGCCGTAAAAGAGTTGTACCGCGCCAGGCGCCAGCAACAATAGCTCGGCGGCTTTGTCTCCACCTTCGCGAAACAGACGCGTATCGTGCGAGGAGAGATAGCTCAGGACGTTGAAATCCTGCAATTTTTCAGCCATTTGTTGCCAGGTGACATCCATATTTGCCAGACAATCGACGGCCTTTGCCGCCTGCTCCTGATAGTCGAAATTGATCATCGCATCAAAGCCGTGACGGTAATAGTCGCTTTGCATCACGCCGTGACCCCAGGCCTCGCCGGTCATCCAGAAAGATTTATCATCCAGCGCTTTATCCGGGTTGGCTTTCTTCCACTCAGCCAGCGCTGCGCTGGCCTGTGTTTTTAATTGCTGCCAGGCGGGAAGCTCGACGTGTTTGGCGGTATCAACCCGAAAGCCGTCAATCCCGTAATCACGCACCCACTGGCTGAGCCAGTGCGTCAGATAATCGCGGGGCGTGTAACCGGCAATAGCTTTAGCGTGCGTATCTGGTTTGTGCTGATAAAAGTTTGGCAGCCCGGAAGGTGTGGTGGATTCGGTTTTCAGATCGGGCAGGAAGGCCAGTGACATGGTCAGGTCGTCAAAGCCAGGATTGTCGTAATCGCCAATATCGGTACGGATCCAGTTTTTCCCCCACCATTTTTCCCAACCTGTTTTATCGCTGAAGTTGATGTAATCATTAAAGCTGTGCCAGTTTTGCCCGGCGGCTGGCTTCCAGTCCGTCCAGCGTTCACCGAGCGTGTTTTTCAGTTCATCGCCCGACAAGTACAGCGCTCCAAACTGATACTCCTGCATATCCGCCAGCGTGGCGTAGCCGGTATGATTCATGACGACATCGAACAGGATACGAATGCCGCGCTGGTGCGCACCCTCAACCAGGGCACGCAGGTCAGCTTCATTACCCATATTCGCATCGAGCGTGGTCCAGTCCTGAGTGTAATAGCCGTGATAAGCGTAGTGGGGGAAATCGCCTTTGGTGCCACCGCCGACCCAACCGTGAATTTGCTCAAACGGTGCGCTGATCCACAAGGCGTTGACGCCCAACTGTTGCAGGTAGTCGAGTTTACTGGTGAGTCCGCGCAAATCGCCACCGTGGAAAGTGCCAATTTCCTGCATGCCGTCGTTGCGACGTCCGTAGCTGTGGTCGTTGCCTGGGTCACCATTTACAAAGCGATCCGTCAGAACGAAATACACCGTAGCGTTATGCCAGTCGAAAGCAGCCGGGGCATCGGTTTCTGCCCGCTCCAGCAGCAACAGCCCGTTACTGGCTGCGGCAGGTTGTAGGGTAATCGACCCATTCTTTACCGTTGCCGTTTGTTTGCTGTAGTAATCGCGCACCACGGCACCTTCCGGAAAGGTCTGGCTCACATCCAGTGTTAACGGCGAACCATCCCATTTCGGGCACTGGCGAATCTGGGTCGTGACAGGGTCTGCGGCGCTTTTTACCGAGAGCATCAACGTTGGCGTTCCGGAGCGGGTATCGACTTCCAGCGTGTAATCGCCGTCTTTGAATAAACGCCACTGCGGCGGCGCGCCTTCACACGGTTTTAGCGATAGCATCTGGTTGAGTTTTATCACATCAGCAGGCTGCCAGCACTGTTGGTCAAAATTTAGGATTAAAGGACGAGTACCCTTCGTCAACGCTGCATGGCTGACGAATTTACCCGTACCTTCCGCTTCGAAGTTGGGGAATCCCTGAGAAGTCCATGATGAGGCGATGGCAATGCCGGGCATGAGCGCCAGCGCAACGGCGGCAAGTTTCATAATGCTGTCCTTGGTGCTGCTGTTTTCGCCAGTTTGCCAGTGAAATCAGGCTGGAAACTCATCCTTTGAGTCGATTCCGCCAGGAGGAGAAGTGAGGGTGAGCGATCGCGTTCAAAAAATGAACTTATTTTGCGATAACCTCCACATTTTCTTCGAATTAATGGCACCCTGAACCGTTAATGCGTGACATAGTTTCAGAATTGGACTATTCCTTTGGGTGCTCTTGACGGCTATTTTTGATATGATTTGAGATTCATCTCTCATTTTTGTGAAAAATATAAGGTGTTGGAATGTATAAATCCGACCAGGAGACCTAATGATATTGACTCCCATTCGACGATATGGGGCAATGATTCTTATGTTACTCACCGTTGCATTTTCGGGTGAGGTGCTGGCAAAGACACACACGGCGACAACGAGTCACAAGCCTCAGATAACCAAGGCAAGTAATAAACAGGTTAGCAGTAAACAAGAGTATTCTCGCAATAGTGCAAAGAGTAGTTCACTTCCTGATTTGCGAAAATACCCTTCCGGAACACCAAGGAAAAAAGCGTTTCTCCGGACGGTTATGCCTTATATTACCAGTCAAAATGCTGCCATTACTGCGGACCGTAACTGGCTGATTTCAAAACAGTACCAGAACCGCTGGTCACCGACTGAGCGTACGCGTATGAAAGACATCGCGAAGCGCTACAAGGTGAGCTGGTCTGGCAACACGCGTAAAATTCCGTGGAATACGCTGCTTGAGCGCGTAGACATTATCCCGACCAGTATGGTGGCAACCATGGCTGCGGCCGAAAGCGGCTGGGGTACGTCGAAGCTGGCGCGTAGCAATAACAACCTGTTTGGCATGAAATGTGGCAAAGGTCGCTGTAACAATGCCCCAGGTAAGGTGAAAGGCTACTCACAGTTTGAATCGGTGAAAGAGTCGGTGAATGCTTACGTCATCAACCTGAACACGCACCCGGCTTACTCTTCTTTCCGTAAATCACGTGCGCAGTTGCGTAAAGCCGATCAGGAAGTCACCGCTACCGCGATGATCCATAAGCTGAAGGGTTATTCCACTAAAGGACAGAGCTACAACAACTATCTGTTCGCAATGTATCAGGATAACCAGCGTTTAATCGCCGCGCATATGTAATTCTGTGTGCCGGATGGCGGCTTCGCCGTATCCGGCAATAATCCTCACAGCAACACTTCGCTGTTCACATCGCGATACTCTTTTGGCGTCGTGTCGTACTCTTTCTTGAAGACCGAATAGAAATACTGCAGAGACGGATAGCCACACATCTGTGAAATTTCGTTGATTGAAAGCGTGGTAGAAATCAACAGACTGCGCGCTTTTTCCAGCTTTTCGGCATGAATCACGGCGTGGATAGTCTCTCCGACCTCTTCTTTAAAACGCTTCTCCAGATTTGAACGTGAAATCCCTACTGAATCAAGAACTTGCTCAACCTTAATCCCTTTGCAGGCATGATTGCGGATAAAGTGCATCGCCTGAATGACGGCAGGATCGGTCAAGGAGCGGTAATCGGTTGAGCGCCGCTCAACCACGCGCACCGGAGGAACCAGAATGCGTTGCAGCGGCAGCGCCTCATTCGCCAGCAAGCGGTGCAGGAGTTTTGCGGCCTGGTAGCCCATCTGCCGGGCTCCCTGAGCCACGGATGACAGCGCTACCCGTGATAAGTAACGGGTCAGTTCTTCGTTATCTATTCCTATCACGCATAGCTTTTCCGGTACCGGAATATGTAGGTGCTCGCAGACTTGCAGGACGTGTCGTGCCCGCGCGTCGGTGACCGCGATAATGCCGGTTTGCGGCGGCAACGTTTGGAGCCAGTCTGCCAGACGATTTTGCGCGTGCTGCCAGTTTTCCGGCGCAGTTTCCAGCCCCTGGTAGACGACGCCGCGGTACTTTTCTTTAGCCACCAACTGGCAAAAGGCATATTCACGTTCTGCGGCCCAGCGTTTACCGCTTGAGGAAGGCAGGCCGTAAAACGCAAAACGGTTAACCCCTTTCTCTTTCAGATGCAGAAAAGCGCTTTCTACCAGCGCGTGGTTGTCGGTAGCAATGTAATGTACCGGGGGGTAATCTTGCTCCCGATGGTAGGAACCCCCAACGCCGATGATCGGAACATCGACATCGGCAAGTAATTGCGCAATGTCATCATCGTCATAATCGGCAATAACGCCATCGCCTAACCAGTCTTTAATATTATCGATACGGGCGCGGAAATCTTCCTCAATGAATATATCCCACTCGGATTGCGATGCCTGTAAATATTCACCCACTCCTTCTACCACCTGACGGTCATAGGCTTTATTGGCATTAAATAACAGAGTGATGCGGTGACGTTTATCAAACATAAGAACCTGTCCTGGAAAGGTTAACGTGGGCCTGTCGATACTAGCAAAACCGCCGGTACGACTGCTTGATGAAGCGTGACAAATTTCCTGATTGCCTGAGGCCAGGCAAAATTTACATACTGTCAGCGGGATGACAATTGTCATTTTTCATCTGCGCATTACGGTTTTTTGTTTAATGGCTAACCTTCGATCGCGATCGCTTTTTTATTTCGTTTTTCAGCGCGTTTTTTTGGGAGCCAGCGCACGTTTGGGTATTCTCTTAATAGCGGTGTGAAATAACGTAATTGAGCAATAAATCAGGAAATTCCAGTATAGCCATATCGCAGTTTACTTACCGTATTACCTGATTATGGAGCTTATTATGCCGGCTTATTTTGACCAACTTGATCGTGTTCGTTTTGAAGGTACTCAATCCACCAACCCGCTCGCATTTCGCCATTACAATCCTGACGAAATCGTGTTGGGCAAACGTATGGAAGATCATCTGCGTTTTGCTGCCTGCTACTGGCATACCTTCTGCTGGAACGGTGCGGATATGTTCGGTATGGGCGCTTTCGATCGTCCGTGGCAGCAGCCTGGTGAAGCACTGGCGCTGGCGAAACGCAAAGCGGACGTGGCATTTGAGTTCTTCCACAAGCTGAACGTGCCTTACTACTGCTTCCATGATGTGGATGTCTCGCCTGAAGGGGCTTCACTGAAAGAGTACAAAAACAACTTTGCGCAGATGGTTGATGTGCTGGCGGCAAAACAGGAACAGAGCGGCGTGAAGCTGCTGTGGGGAACAGCAAACTGCTTTACCAACCCACGCTACGGCGCGGGTGCGGCAACAAACCCGGATCCAGAAGTGTTCAGCTGGGCCGCCACGCAGGTGGTTACGGCCATGGATGCCACGCACAAGTTAGGCGGTGAAAACTACGTTCTGTGGGGTGGTCGTGAAGGCTATGAGACGCTGCTGAATACCGATCTGCGTCAGGAACGTGAGCAAATTGGTCGCTTCATGCAGTTGGTGGTGGAACACAAACACAAAACCGGTTTCCAGGGCACTTTGCTTATCGAGCCGAAACCGCAGGAACCGACCAAGCACCAGTACGACTACGATGCGGCGACCGTCTACGGCTTCCTCAAGCAGTTCGGTCTGGAAAAAGAGATCAAACTGAATATTGAAGCTAACCATGCCACGCTGGCTGGCCACTCGTTCCATCACGAAATCGCCACCGCTATCGCGCTGGGTCTGTTTGGCTCTGTCGATGCCAACCGTGGTGACGCGCAGCTGGGCTGGGACACGGATCAGTTCCCGAACAGCGTAGAAGAGAACGCGCTGGTGATGTACGAAATCCTGAAAGCGGGCGGTTTCACCACCGGTGGTCTGAACTTCGATGCCAAAGTGCGTCGTCAGAGTACCGATAAATATGATCTGTTCTATGGTCATATTGGCGCGATGGATACCATGGCACTGTCGTTGAAAATTGCGGCCCGTATGATTGAAGACGGTGGTCTGGATCAGCGCGTGGCAAAACGTTATGCCGGTTGGAATGGTGAGCTGGGCCAGCAAATTCTGAAAGGGCAGATGACGCTGACGGAAATTGCGCAGTACGCTGAACAACATAACCTGGCGCCGGTGCACCAGAGCGGTCATCAGGAATTGCTGGAAAATCTGGTGAACCATTATTTGTTCGACAAATAACGGGTTTCTGAGAACGTCCGTAAGCCCGGTCAGCTCGCGCTACCGGGCCTTTCTTTAAGGAACGATGCCTTATGTATATCGGGATAGATCTTGGCACATCGGGCGTAAAGGCCATCCTGCTCAACGAGCAGGGGGATGTGGTCGCTTCGCACACGGAGAAACTCACCGTCTCGCGCCCGCATCCGTTATGGTCTGAACAAGACCCTGAGCAGTGGTGGTCGGCAACGGATCGGGCTGTGAAAGCATTGGGCCAGCAGCATTCGCTTCGCGAGGTGAAAGCGTTGGGGATTGCCGGACAGATGCACGGCGCGACGCTACTGGATGAGCAACAGAAGGTATTGCGTCCGGCTATTCTGTGGAACGATGGTCGCTGTGGTGAAGAGTGCGTGATGCTGGAGAATCAGGTTCCGCAGTCTCGTGCGATCACCGGCAACCTGATGATGCCTGGCTTTACCGCGCCAAAACTGCTGTGGGTGCAACGCCACGAGCCGGAGATTTTCAACCAGATTGATAAAGTCCTGCTGCCGAAAGATTACCTGCGTTTGCGCATGACCGGTGATTTTGCCAGCGATATGTCTGATGCGGCAGGGACAATGTGGCTGGATGTCGCGGAGCGTGACTGGAGCGATGTCATGCTGGCTGCCTGTAAACTGACTCGCGCACATATGCCTGCGCTCTATGAAGGCAGCGAGATTACCGGAACCTTGTTGCCAGACGTCGCTAAAGCCTGGGGAATGCAGGAGGTTGCGGTTGTTGCCGGAGGTGGTGATAACGCGGCGGGGGCGGTTGGCGTAGGCATGATGAATGCCGGTCAGGCGATGCTTTCGCTGGGGACGTCCGGTGTCTATTTTGCGGTGAGTGATGGTTTCCTTAGCAAACCGGAAAGTGCGGTTCACAGTTTTTGCCATGCTTTGCCTGAGCGATGGCATCTGATGTCTGTGATGTTAAGTGCGGCATCGTGTCTGGACTGGGCGGCAAAATTAACCGGACTGGCGAGCGTTCCTGCATTGATTGACGCTGCGCAACAGGCTGATGAACTCGCGGAGCCGGTCTGGTTTTTACCTTATCTTTCCGGTGAACGTACGCCGCATAACAATCCGCAGGCCAAGGGCGTATTTTTCGGTCTGACGCATCAGCATGGTCCGGCAGAACTGGCGCAGGCGGTGCTGGAAGGTGTGGGGTTTGCGCTGGCTGACGGTATGGACGTGGTACATGCCTGCGGCGTGCAGCCCGCCAGCATTACGTTGATTGGCGGCGGGGCGCGCAGTGAATACTGGCGTCAGATGCTATCTGACATCAGCGGATTGCAGCTGGATTATCGTACCGGCGGTGATGTCGGCCCTGCACTTGGTGCGGCGCGACTGGCGCAAATTGCCATGAATCCGCAGCGGCCTTTATCAGACCTTCTGCCTCAGCTTACGCTGGAACAAGCGCATTATCCTGACGCCGGGCGCCACGCGCTTTACCAACAACGTCGGGAAACCTTCCGCCGAATCTACCAGCAGTTGCAACCGCTGATGTCCTGATCCTCGTTCCCCTCTGGTAAACAGAGGGGATTTATCAAATGTATATTTCAATCCAATAAATAGTTAGTACGCATGGATTTATTCTGAAAGTCCGGCGTAGTGCCATTTTTCTGTGTTGTCTTTAGCGGGTTATTCATATTGTATCCATGATGGATAAGGAGATCCCAATGAAGACGACAAGGCTGTTGCCATGGATGTTATTTCTCTCAGGCATACTGACTTACAGTATTGGCTTATGGCGGGCATGCCCGTTATTGAGTGGCAAAGGCTATTTTTTCGGCGTGCTGATGACGGGAATGTTTGTGACATATGTTTATCAGCGTGCTGAAAATCTCGATCAGAGCGACGATCGCTTCGCCTCTGTATGTCAAATGGTCGCACTCATCACGATAGGGTTGCTGCTGGTGGGCGTCTGGAACGCCCCGTTATCGCCCCTCGAAAAAGGGCTGTATCCGGTGGCATTCATCATATGTTTACTGGGGCAAGTTTTGTTGCTACGTCTGCAAAATATGGGGGATTAACTCACCAGCCCGCGCGTATCGATGCGCTGCAACAGTATGGACAACAGTAAACTGCCTGCCAGCGTGGCGCTGAAAATCCACAGCATATCCAGCGGTGGCCAGTTTTTGAGTTCAATTCCGTTGGTTCGTAGTGCGTGAATGATCAGCGCATGAAAACCATAAATGCCCAATGAATGGCGAGAAATAAGGCCCAGTAGCGGCAGAGTACGTGTGCTGAGCGTATTTTTGACCAGCGTCAGGAGTGAGACGGCGCAAATAAATACCGCAGGGCCGCAGTAGAGGTACCAGGTGTCGGCAAAATTGCCTCGCCAGCGCAGTTCATGCAATGTGCCACGAGAAATAATAAATACTGCGGTAATGAATAACGCCGCACAGAGCCAGCTGAGCGCGCGCTTTTGCGTATCCATCATGCCAATCGCCCGGCCCAGCATGCCGTACAGGATGTAATAGAAGGTGTCGCCGCTGATGTACAGGTTAATGGGTAGCCATTCAAAACCGCCAATTTTTTGCGAGACGGTATTGGGATTGGCAATCACGCCTATCACCACCATCAACGCCAGCAGCATCTTGCCGCTGATATTTTTCACCTGTATCAGCGGAGAAACCAGGTAGATGACGGCGATCGCGAAGAAAAACCACAGATGATAGAACACCGGCTTTTGCAGCAGGTTCTTCAGCGACAGCTCAGCGTTGATCGAGGTAAACAGCAGGATATAGGCCAGCGCCACGCTGCTGTAAAACAGAATGCAGAGCGTGATGCGCAGGAAATGGCGCGGTTTGGCGCTACGCTCGCCAAAAAACAGATAACCCGAAATCATAAAGAACAGCGGGACGCTGACGCGAGAGGCTGAATTGAGCACGTTAGCCAGATCCCAATTCAACGGGCTGACGCTTTGCGCATTGGTGATGTACCAGGTCGTGGTGTGGATCATCACGACCATTAAACAGGCTATCCCGCGCAGGTTATCAATCCAGAAAATTTTGGGCTGCATCAGTTCCTCTGTGTCCATTAAAAAAAGTCTGACCGATATTTTGCGAACGTAGCTCACTGGAATAATCCGAGTTCTTACGCTAAAGCTTGAGATGGTCTGATGAGATTCTCAAAATAGGATCTGTTTCCAGACACTAATAATAAGACTGACCAGCAAACCAGGCGGTAATAAAATGATGATGAAGTATTTCTTTCCCACAATCGCTACCCTTTTGCTGGTAGCGTGCGCTGACACACAACCGTCTGCACCCGCGCAGAAAGCGCAAAAGGTTAAGGTCAGTGCCACACGTTCGCTGGATATGGAGTCATTGTGCAAAAATGAGGCGGCGCAACGCTACAACACTGGCGCGCAGAAAATTGATATCTCCGGCCTGGAGCAATTCCAGGGCAGCTATGAGATGCGTGGTTCTACCTTCCGTAAAGAGAGTTTTGTCTGTTCTTTTGATGCAGACGGGCAGTTTTTGCACCTTTCCATGCGCTAAGTTCCCCCTTTTTCCCGTTTCGTACTGTATATCTTGCAGCCAGCGGGTATACTGATCGCTTCCTTTAAATCCACACGTATCCAGCACGAAATAATATGCAAAAGTTTGATACCAGGACCTTCCAGGGCTTGATCCTGACCTTACAGGATTACTGGGCTCGCCAGGGCTGCACCATTGTTCAACCATTGGACATGGAAGTCGGCGCGGGAACATCTCACCCAATGACCTGCCTGCGTGCGCTGGGGCCGGAACCGATGGCGACTGCTTATGTGCAGCCTTCCCGTCGTCCGACCGATGGCCGCTATGGCGAAAACCCGAACCGCTTACAGCACTACTATCAGTTCCAGGTAGTGATTAAGCCGTCACCGGACAACATTCAGGAGCTGTACCTGGGTTCTCTGAAAGAGCTGGGTATGGACCCGACCATTCACGATATTCGTTTCGTGGAAGATAACTGGGAAAACCCGACGCTGGGTGCCTGGGGTCTGGGTTGGGAAGTGTGGCTGAACGGCATGGAAGTGACTCAGTTCACCTACTTCCAGCAGGTTGGTGGTCTGGAATGTAAACCAGTAACCGGGGAAATTACCTACGGTCTGGAACGTCTGGCCATGTACATTCAGGGCGTAGACAGTGTTTACGACCTGGTCTGGAGCGACGGCCCGCTGGGTAAAACCACTTACGGTGACGTGTTCCATCAGAACGAAGTGGAGCAATCCACCTACAACTTTGAATACGCCGACGTGGACTTCCTGTTCACCTGCTTCGAGCAGTACGAGAAAGAAGCGCAGCAACTGCTGGCGCTGGAAAATCCGCTGCCGCTGCCTGCGTATGAACGTATTCTGAAAGCCGCCCATAGCTTCAACCTGCTGGATGCGCGTAAAGCCATCTCCGTCACCGAGCGTCAGCGCTATATCCTGCGCATTCGCACCCTGACCAAAGCAGTGGCAGAAGCTTACTACGCTTCCCGTGAAGCCCTTGGCTTCCCGATGTGCAACAAAGACAAATAAGAGGCGGCCATGTCTGAGAAAACTTTTCTGGTGGAAATCGGCACTGAAGAGCTGCCACCAAAAGCACTGCGCAGCCTGGCTGAGTCCTTTGCTGCAAACTTTACCGCGGAGCTGGACAACGCTGGCATCGCGCACGGCAACGTTGAGTGGTTTGCTGCACCGCGTCGCCTGGCGCTGAAAGTCGCGAATCTGGCGGAATCTCAACCCGATCGTGAAGTTGAAAAACGCGGTCCGGCCATTGCCCAGGCGTTTGACGCTGAAGGCAAACCGAGCAAAGCGGCAGAAGGTTGGGCACGTGGCTGCGGCATCACGGTTGATCAGGCTGAGCGTCTGACTACCGACAAAGGCGAATGGCTGCTGTATCGCGCGCATGTGAAAGGCGAAAGCGCTGAAACGCTGCTGCCAAACATGATTGCCACTTCGCTGGCGAAGCTGCCGATCCCGAAACTGATGCGCTGGGGCGCGTCTGACGTTCACTTCGTGCGTCCGGTTCACACCGTGACTCTGCTGCTGGGCGACAAAGTGATTCCGGCAACGATTCTGGGCATTCAGTCCGATCGTGTGATCCGTGGACACCGCTTTATGGGCGAGCCGGAATTCACTATCGATTCTGCCGATCAGTATCCGGAAATCCTGCGTGAGCGAGGCAAAGTCATTGCGGATTACGCTGAGCGTAAAGCGAAAATCAAAGCCGATGCTGAAGAAGCGGCGCGTAAGATTGGCGGTAACGCTGACCTGAGCGAAAGCCTGCTGGAAGAAGTCACCTCGCTGGTAGAATGGCCGGTAGTGCTTACCGCGAAATTCGAAGAGAAATTCCTCGCTGTTCCGTCTGAAGCGCTGGTACACACCATGAAAGGTGACCAGAAGTACTTCCCGGTTTATGCGAACGACGGCAAATTGCTGCCGAACTTTATCTTCGTTGCCAACATCGAATCGAAAGATCCGACCCAGATTATCTCCGGTAACGAGAAGGTTGTTCGTCCGCGTCTGGCTGATGCCGAGTTCTTCTTCAATACCGACCGTAAAAAACGCCTTGAAGACCATCTGCCGCGTCTGCAAACCGTGCTGTTCCAACAGCAACTGGGTACGCTGCGCGACAAGACTGACCGTATCCAGGCGCTGGCGGGCTGGATTGCTGGTCAAATTGGCGCTGACGTTAACCACGCAACGCGTGCTGGCCTGCTGTCCAAGTGCGATCTGATGACCAACATGGTCTTCGAGTTCACCGACACCCAGGGCGTGATGGGAATGCACTACGCGCGTCACGATGGCGAAGCGGAAGATGTTGCTGTGGCGCTGAACGAGCAGTATCAGCCGCGTTTTGCCGGTGATGACTTGCCGTCTAATCCGGTTGCTTGTGCCGTGGCGATTGCTGACAAGATGGACACCCTGGCGGGTATCTTCGGTATTGGTCAGCATCCGAAAGGCGATAAAGACCCGTTTGCGCTGCGTCGTGCTGCGCTGGGCGTGCTGCGTATCATCGTTGAGAAGAACCTGAATCTGGATCTGCAAACGCTGACGGAAGAGGCTGTTCGTCTGTATGGCGACAAGCTGACCAACGCCAACGTGGTGGATGACGTTATCGACTTTATGCTTGGTCGCTTCCGCGCCTGGTATCAGGACGAAGGTTATACCGTCGATACCATTCAGGCCGTGCTGGCGCGTCGTCCGACTCGTCCGGCTGATTTCGACGCACGTATGAAGGCGGTTTCGCACTTCCGTACACTGGAGGCCGCGTCCGCGCTGGCTGCCGCGAACAAACGTGTATCGAACATCCTGGCGAAGTCTGAAGAAACGCTGAATGACCGTGTGAATGCGGCAACGCTGAAAGAGCCGGAAGAAATTGCGCTGGCGATGCAGGTTGTGGTGCTGCGCGATAAGCTGGAGCCAGTTTTCGCCGCTGGCCATTACCAGGAAGCGCTGGTTGAGTTAGCGGAACTGCGTGAGCCGGTTGATGCGTTCTTCGAGAAAGTGATGGTCAACGTAGAAGATAAAGATCTGCGTATCAACCGTCTCTCCATGCTCGAAAAACTGCGCGAACTGTTCCTGCGCGTGGCGGATATTTCGCTGCTACAGTAACGGTCCTGAGCTGACTTAGAAAATGCCGGATGGCGGCTTCGCCTTATCCGGCCTACGAGATAAACACCAGTAGGCCGGATAAGCATTGCGCCATCCGGCATTTTTTTATGTTGTTAGCGCAGCTGTAATTTAGTCAGACAGGTCTGGCTGTCTTCCATGGTCTTAATGGGATACTCCGCTTTTTTGCCGTTGTAGCTTACTGCGATGGTGCCTGCCATATTGCGCGGTAGCCAAACCCCGACGAAGCCATTTCGACCGCTCTTCATCTCTTTTTGTAGCACTACATCACCCTTGTTATCCGTCACTTTGACATTGAATGTCTTCTCCGGCATTTCGCCCTGGCAACCGGAAAGGCTGTGGTTGAAGCAAGGATGTGTTTGCCATTCATAAGGGGCAAATGACAGATAGAACTTGTCACCGAGCGGCAGGGTATAGATCTGATCGCCTGAAGAGAGCTTCAGTTCAGTACTGGTGACGGATGCCGAGTAGGGCAGTGGGCGGCTCTGTGGAGACTGGTCAATGGCCTCGACGATTTGCTCGACGGATTTTCCGCTGAGCCCGTGTTCCGCCAAAAAAGTGGCTTCAGGGGTTGCGGCGAACGCGCTACCGGTGGTGAGTAAACCTAAAACCAGCAGTAATGAGGATTTCGACATAGCTTCAATTCCTTGTGAACGTTGTGGAATACAGACTGGCTCACTATAAAGCTTGCCCTTAGGGAAAGGTCAAAGGGGCGGCGGGTAAAGTAATGCAAAGACGCGTGTGGGCGAGGCGTTTTAAGAAGTACAGATAAAAAAAATCCCCGCCGTTTGGCAGGGATTCAGAATCTTGAGCTTTTTAAGCTTACAGGCTGGTTACGTTGCCAGCTGCCGGGCCTTTAGCGCCGCTTTCGATGGTGAAGGAAACTTTCTGACCTTCGTCCAGAGATTTGTAGCCATCGTTCTGGATAGCAGAGAAGTGTACGAACACGTCTTTAGAGCCATCGTCAGGAGTGATGAAGCCGAAACCTTTGTCAGCGTTGAACCATTTTACGATACCAGTCATTTTACCGGACATAGTGTATTACCTTTTAAAAAATAAGTGTGCCTTTCGGCGATATGGCGTGCTTTACAGATTTTTTAACAGTAAAGGAAATGCTCACTACGAAGGGTATCAACGATAACTCTTGAAGGGACTTGCCTTACTAACTGCTGTAATGGTCTGTACGTCAAACCGTTGAGGGCATTAACTCATTTTACGCATGTGGATGCAACTACTATTTTCTTTTTTGTGGATAACCTTCGTAAGGGAACGGCCCCGTTACAGGACCGTTTTTAAGCAAAATTGAAAAATAGTTCAATCCATCAGTTGCTTACTTAATCTTGGATCTGCTTGGATCAGGCGCATTAACTTCAATTCGGTAGTGGAAGGCTTTACGCGTTTAGACTCCCATTCATGAACCATCGCGACTGTCACGCCCATTACTCGGGCAAAATCATCTGTTTTTAAACCTGTCCCTCGTCGTAACTGTTCAAATTCGGTGAAAGGGTTGGTTTTTTGCGTCAGAGTGACCGTCTGCGATACATCTTTAAAAACAATCTGCTCCAGACTGCTCAGCAGTTCAAACATAGGATCTTTGTATTCCATTGAGAACTCCTACAAATCACACAGCGGGATCGTGAATTTCTTCGAAGCTCATTAAGAGTAGTCGCAAAAAATGAAGTCGGATTCGGGGTTTGAGAGATGGATTCGTTTCAGCAGATCGCAGGTGACAATCTGTTACTGGCTAACAAACTGATAAAGGTCGGGATCTCCGAACGATCGATTCCGATTGTAAAGATGACTAAAATATGACGCCGAGTAGTAAATGCAGCATTGTTTAGCAAAACGAACGGTGGTGGGAACGGTTATTTTCCCCCACAAGATTATGCGGAAAGGGTATCTTGCGGGGCTGACCTGGACTATCCTTGTTAACGTCAGGCACGCGGGTGTCGTTGTGCGCATTTTTGGGTGAAAGGAGTATTAAAATGGCGACAGGTAAGTCCTGCTCTCGCTGGTTTGCGCCTGTTTTGGCGCTCTTAATGGTAGTTGGCCTGAGTGGGTGTTTTGATAAAGAAGGCGATCAACGCAAAGCGTTTATCGATTTTCTGCAGAATACTGCAATGCGTAGCGGAGAGCGTTTACCAACGCTGACCGCCGATCAGAAAAAACAGTTTGGCCCGTTTGTGTCCGATTACGCGATTCTGTATGGCTATTCGCAGCAGGTTAATCAGGCGATGGACTCCGGTCTGCGTCCGGTGGTTGATAGCGTAAATGCGATTCGTGTTCCTCAGGATTATGTGACTCAGCGTGAGCCGCTGCGTCAGGCAAATGGTGCGCTAGGTGTATTAGGGCAACAGTTGCAGAATGCGAAACTACAGGCAGATGCTGCGCATGGCGCGCTGAAGCAGGGCGAAGATCTGAAGCCGGTCTTTGACCAGGTTTACAATAAAGTCGTTACTGTACCTGCAGAGGCGTTACAGCCGCTGATCCCTGCAGCGCAAATCTTCACGCAGCAGTTAGTGCAGGTTGGTGATTTTGTGGCGCAGCAGGATACGCAGGTGAGCTTTGTCGCCAACGGTATCCAGTTCCCAACGTCACAGCAGGCAAGTCAGTACAACACGCTGATTGGCCCGTTGGCTGCTCAACATCAAGCATTTAACCAGGCCTGGACTGCTGCGGTGAATGCCGCTCAGTAATTAAGCCGCTGTAAGATATGAAGGGCCGGGTGAGTGTAAGCGCTACCCGGCCTTTTGTTTATCGCGCGACCTGCGGGTTTACGCAGTTCTTCTCAACGCGTCCTTGCAGCGCATCGATTAAGTTATCCACCGCACAGGCCGCCATGTTATAGCGCGTTTCATGCGTGGCTGAACCAATGTGCGGCACAGCAACCACGTTTGGCAGCGACAGCAGCGGTGAGTCTGCCGGTAATGGCTCCTGCTCAAACACATCCAGGCCAGCGGCATGAATTTCGCCGTTTTGCAGGGCGGCAATCAGTGCTTTTTCATCGACCACCGGCCCACGTCCGGCGTTAATGAAAATGGCGGAAGACTTCATTTTGGCAAACTGTTCGGTGCTGAACAGATGATGCGTTTCGTCGGTTAACGGCAGGATCAGGCAGACAAAATCGGATTCTTGTAACAGCGTATCGAGGTCGCAGTAGCGCGCATTGAAGCGTTCTTCTGCTACCTGATGATGACGGCGCGCATTATAGAGAATCGGCATGCTAAAGCCGAAATGCGCACGTTGTGCCAGCGCCAGCCCAATGCGGCCCATGCCGACAATCCCCAGCGTTTTGTGGTGCACATCCGTACCGAACCAGTCCGGCCCGATACTTTTGGTCCATTCACCGACCTTCACGCGTTCAGCCACTTCTACCATGCGGCGAGCGGTACTTAACACCAGCGCCATCACCGTATCGGCGACGGTTTCTGTCAGTACGGTTGGCGTGTGCATCAACAGCACCTTACGCGCGTTAAGGGCATCGACGTCGAAGTTGTCATAGCCGACGGAAATCGTGGAGGTCGCACGCAGTTTCGGCATTTTCTCCAGTAGAGCGGTATTGACGGCTTCACTGGAGCCCAGCAGACCTTCCGCATTGGCAAAAGCCTCAGCGTGCTGTGCGACCGTTTCCGGGCGCAGGTTAGGCACCTGAGTCACAGTAAAATGCTCTTCCAGGCGATGCAGTAAATCGTCAGGTAACGCTTTATAGAGAATAATGGACGGCTTCATGCAAATCTCCGTAAGTTAAAATTTAAGCGTGGCGTGCGCCAATAGGTAGCTGTTGATTATTAGCAGGCTCAGGCCGAGTCCTGCCGTTGCACACGCACGTCGCTGGCGGTTATTTTTGCCCAGTGCAAGGCACGAGCAGAGAAGTTTGGTGAACCAAACGAGCTGGGAGTAACGCCGCAATGGGCAAAAATAGCCCCAGCCCTTCGGGACACGCGTCAGAACCACGAACTCTTCGTTGTCTGGCTTGGGCATAGTTCACTATGCCCAGCGCCCTCCGCCTTGATTACGCGGTTCTGCCACAGTGTCGACGGTGTGTTCAATGGCAGGACTCGGCCTCACAATGAGAGTTAGCCATACTGAGACAAAAAGCGCTACCCCCATAAAAATGTACGAGGCGGACGGGCTGCCGGTAGCGCCATTGAGGTAGCCGACAAACCATGAACCAAAGAATGAGCCTAGCGCGCCCATACTGTTAATCAGCGCCATTGCACCCCCGGCAACGTTACGCGGCAGCATTTCAGGAATGATGGCAAAGAAAGGACCATAAGGGGCATACATTGCCGCACCCGCAATAACCAACAGCGTGTAAGAAATCCAGAAGTGGTCTGCGCCCACGGCCCAGGAGCCGATAAAAGCGAAAGCAGCTATCAGTAACAGTGGCCAGACAAACAGCTTACGATTTTGCAGTTTATCGGAGGCCCAGGAAACGAGGATCATCGCCGCCGTCGCCGCCAGATAAGGTACGGATGACAGCCAGCCAACCTCAACCATCCCCAGATTTGCACCGCCGTTGCGGATAATCGACGGCAGCCACAGGACAAAACCATAGACGCCAATACTCCAGGTGAAATACTGCATACACAGCAGGATGACGTTACGTGAGCGGAAAGCCTCGCTATAGTTCCGTACGGCTTTGATGCCTTGCTGCTCTTTTTCCAGTTGTGCCTGAAGGGCGGCTTTTTCAGATTCTGACAGCCAACCGACCTGAGACGGTTTGTCTTTTACCAGCACCCACCAGCAGAACGCCCAGATGATGGCCGGGAAGCCCTCGATGATGAACATTTCCCGCCAGCCCAGCGCCTGGATCAGATACCCGGAAACCACGGACATCCACAGGACGGTAACCGGGTTACCGAGGATCAGGAAAGTGTTTGCGCGCGAACGCTCGGACTTCGTAAACCAGTTACTGATATAAATCAGCATTGCGGGCATGACCGCGGCTTCAACGACGCCAAGAATAAAGCGGATGGCGGCAAGCATTGGAATATTGCTGACCATGCCGGTTAACGACGCACAGGCACCCCAGAGGATCAGACAGACAAAAATCAGTTTTCGTACGCTGCGGCGTTCGGCGTAAATTGCGCCCGGGATCTGAAAGAAGAAGTAGCCGAGGAAAAACAGCGCGCCCAGCAGGGAAGAGATCCCTTTGGTAATGCCGAGGTCCTCGTTGATACCTGCGGCGGAGGCGAAGCTGAAGTTCGCGCGGTCAAGGTACGCCAGGCTATACGTGATAAACACGATTGGCATGATGTACCACCAGCGTTTTGCTGCATTAGTTGAGCTATTCATAGACTGCCCTCTGGTTATACTGATACGCCGCCTCTGAATGTAGGGTACAGAGACAGAGTTGGCCGGGAATTTATTCCCCTAATTGTTCACGTGTGGGTAATCCTTCGCTGTCGCCCTGAACCTGAATGGCCAGTGCGCCAATTTTATTGCCGCGGGTCACAGCCTGATGCAGCGAGCGGCCTTCCAGCAGGGCGCTAATAACGCCCACGGCAAAACCATCACCTGCGCCGACCGTATCAACCACGTTGTCGACTTTTACCGGTGCAACGCAGCCTTGTTCACCGCCGGCGGTTTTGTACCAGGCGCCATCAGCCCCGGTTTTGATGATCACGGCCTTCACCCCGTGGCGCAGATAAAAGTTGGCGATGGCTTCAGGCGTCTCCTGACCGGTTAAAATCATGCCCTCTTTTAATCCAGGCAAAACCCAGTCGGCCTGGAATGCCAAACGGTTCAGTTTTTCCACCATCTCGGCTTCGCTTTTCCACAGCACAGGGCGTAAATTCGGGTCGAACGAGATGGTCTTCCCTTGTGCTTTCAGTGTGCGGGCGGTATGGGCTAACAGTTCATAAGAGCTGGCAGAAAGTGCCGCCGCTACGCCGCTCAGGTGTAGGTGGCGCGCGCTGGTGAAGTAGGCTTCGTGATAATCCTCAATGCTGAGGTGGCTGGCAGCGGAACCTTTGCGGAAGTATTCCACAATGGGATCGGTTCCATTTTCGACCTTAGATTTAAGCTGAAAGCCAGTAGCGTAACGCCCGTCCTGGGTGACTCCCTGCGCATCAATCCCTTCTTTTTCCAGCGACTTAACGATAAAACGGCCAAAACTGTCGTTGCCTACACGGCTTACCCAACCGACCTTCAGGCCCAGCCGGGCAAGACCGGTCGCCACATTGAGTTCAGCGCCAGCAACGCGCTTGATAAACTGCTCCACATCCGCCAGTTCGCCGGTTTGCGTGGCGACAAACATCGCCATCGCTTCACCAATCGTTACCACATCCAGTGAATTTTTCATGCGTTACTCCTCGCGTAACAACTCGACGTAACGGCGGGTAACCGCCGCCAAATCCAGCCCTTCCAGGGGAAACTCAATGCCGCGTGGAACATCGCCCGGCAGCGTTTTCAACAGCGTCAGCCAGCGCGGATCGGCTGCATCAGGCGGTACGGCACGGTAGCTGTCGCGATGTGCAACGGCGGCTTTGACATGGATATACCCAACGGTTGACGCCAGTTTCTGCGCCGCCTGTTCCGGGGAGTCGCCCACCCACAGCCAGTTGCCCATATCGAAGGTCAGAGATATCGGCAGATTTTGCGTCTGGCAGGCTTCGTTAAAGCGCTGCATCGGCTTCAGGCGTCCGCAGGCGGTCTGATCGTTTTCGACAACCAGTTCCATTCCGCTGTTGTCCAGCCATTCACGTAACACGTTGAACTGTTCGGTATGGGAGAAATGACCGAGGGAGACTTTTAGCCACAGCGCCTGCAGGGCCTGTGCTTCTTCAAGTAGCGCAGGAAGTCGGGGATTGAGGCTACCGTCCTCAAGGAACAACGGCTCAGGCGCTGAGTAACAGGCCAGCAGGCCGAAGATTTCGATAGCAGATGCCACCGTAGACAGCGTGTGCAGCTCGGCGTCGGTCAGCAATTCGCGGCGGATTTCGACGCCGTCAGCACCGGCTTCAGCGATAATGGGCAGCATTGCCGTTTGCCCGCCAGCGGCCCGTACCTGGTCGTGGCCGTAAGCGGCGGTGACTACCATAATTTTTCTTTTCATGGAAACTCCAGACTAGCGTTCTTGCTATAACGCTAGATGGAACCGGTTCCAAAGAAAAGCTTATGATGTTGAATTTATGATCACCATCACGAAGGAAATTTAACGGGCGGTAGAGCCGCGAACGATTAGTTCGCCGGAGAAGACCTGTTCCTGAATGGCAGCAGAGCCGCCATCGATCCGGCGTACAACCTGCTCAACGGCGGTGTAGCCAATCTGCCAGGTAGGTTGTTTCAACGTGGTAATACCAACGCCCGCCAGTTCGGCCCATTCCAGTTCGTCAAAACCGAGCAGGCCGATATCGCTGCCCCAGTTAAGGCCAATGCGTTTCAGGGCGCGGGCAACCTGCAGTGTGAGAGCGCCATTGGCTGAGATAACGGCTTTGCGCATTCCCCGGTGCTGCTGGTGGAACTGGCGCAGGGTGTCGTCCAGTTGCGTATTGTCCGTGAGCGGGACTTCGGCATTTTGCGCGATAACGCCGGGGTACTGTGCGAGGGTGGCGCGAAAAGCGCTCAGGCGTTCGCGGCGGGTATTCACCATGCCGAGCGGTTCGCTGAGGAACAGGATGGCTTCAAAACCTTGTTCGACCAGATGTTCCGTGGCAACCGTTGCCGCCTGGGTGTTATCCAGCCCGACCATATCACAGGCGAAATCGGGGATTTTACGGTCAATCAGCACCATCGGCAGCGCAGACTGCTGCAGGCGGTTCAGCCCCTCTTCGCGCATCCCGACGGCGTTGACCACAATCCCTTCGACCTGGTAGCTGCGCAGCAGGTCGAGATAATGCAGTTCCTGATCCACTTCGTTGTTGGTGTTACACACCAGCGGGGTAAAGCCTTTATCGCGGCAGGCGGCTTCAATGCCGCTTAACACGTTGACGGAGTAGGGATTGGTAATATCGGCGATGATCAGGCCAATCAGGCGGGTACGACCGTGTTTAAGGCCTCTTGCCATCAGGCTGGGACGGTAGTCGAGATCGGCAATGGCTTGTTCAATGCGGGCCAGTAGCGCGTCGGAAAGCAGGTGCTTTTCACCGTTGAGATAGCGTGAAATGCTGGTCTTGCCGGTTTTTGCGGCTTTCGCCACATCGCTGATGGTTGCCCGTGTTGATTTGCTCATCGCTGATTTCCCTGAATTTCGTGTGAATACCTTAGCGGGAAAATCTGACGAAGCAAGTAATTTGCCCGGTGGCGCTGCGCTTACCGGGCCTACATGTCGAACGTAGGCCGGGTAAGGCGAAGCCGCCACCCAGCTCAACGATTACTGCACAGGACTCAACGTAATCTCTACGCGACGGTTCTGCGCTTTACCTTCCGCCGTGCTGTTGCTGGCGATCGGATTTGACGGACCCATGCCCTGAGTGCGGATACGATTAGCGGCAACCCCTTGCGTGATCAAGGCGCTGGCCACGGAGTCCGCGCGTTGTTGAGACAGACGCATATTCAGATCCTGGCTGCCGGTGCTGTCGGTGAAGCCCAGCACGTTGACGGCGGTTTTATTGTACTCTTTCAGTACCATTGCCACGCCGGTCAGGGTGTTGGCACCAGCAGGTTTCAGGTTGGCGCTGCTGCTGTCGAAGGTGACGTTATTCGGCATATTCAGAATGATGTTATCGCCACTACGCGTCACGCTGACGCCCGTTCCCTGCATTTTTTCGCGCAGTTTTGCTTCCTGCACATCCATGTAATAGCCGATACCACCACCAACGGCCGCACCCGCCGCCGCGCCAATCAGTGCGCCTTTACCGCGATCTTTCTTCGAAGAAGAGAGTGCGCCAATGCCCGCGCCGACCAGAGAGCCAATACCCGCGCCAATGCCGGATTTACCCGCTTCGCGTTCGCCGGTGTAAGGGTTTGTTGTGCAGCCAGAAACCGCCAGGGCGCCGCTCACGATGGCAGCAATAACAAAAACACGTTTCTTCATCTTAATTCCTTAATGACTTTTTCTTCTTTGCCACAGCGACCGTGGCGGTTGATTATGACGTGTGAACATGAAGAAAATTCCAGGGAAGACTCTGAAATTTGTAAGTAACATTGAACGGCATAATAAAAAAGCCGTCACATCGCATTCAGGAGCGCCATCTTGGCTAATTCACCCGCACATTACTCGGTGTTAACCGCCGCCCACTGGGGACCAATTCTCGTCGACACCGATGGTGAGACGGTTTTCTCCTCGCGTGGCGCGTTGCCCACTTCCCATCCCAACTCTTTGCAAACCGTGGTGCGCGACCAGGTTCACAGTAAAACGCGGGTACGTTTTCCAATGGTGCGTAAAGGCTTTCTCGCCTCGCCGGAGAATCCCCAGGGCGTGCGTGGGCAGGATGAATTTGTTCGCGTCAGTTGGGACGACGCGCTGAATCTTATCCATACGCAGCATAAACGTATCCGTGACAGCTACGGCCCGGCCTCGATTTTTGCCGGTTCCTACGGCTGGCGCTCTAACGGCGTGTTACACAAAGCGGCAACTCTGCTACAGCGTTATATGGCGCTGGCAGGCGGTTATACCGGGCATCTGGGGGATTATTCGACGGGGGCTGCGCAGGCGATCATGCCGTACGTGGTGGGCGGTAACGAGGTTTACCAGCAGCAAACCAGCTGGCCTGTGGTGCTTGAGAACAGCGAGGTGGTGGTGTTATGGAGCGCTAATCCGCTGAATACACTGAAGATTGCCTGGAACGCGTCCGATGAGCAGGGGCTCGCTTACTTTGAGGCTTTGCGCGACAGCGGTAAACGGTTGATCTGTATCGATCCGATGCGATCGGAAAGCGTCGATTTCTTTGGCGATAAGATGGAATGGATTGCCCCGCATATGGGGACCGACGTGGCGCTGATGCTGGGCATCGCGCATACGCTGGTGGAAAACGGCTGGCATGACGAGGATTTTCTCGCCCGGTGTACCACCGGCTATGACCGTTTTGCAAACTATCTGCTGGGTAAATCTGATGATGTTGTGAAAACGGCAGAGTGGGCTGCGGAGATTTGCGGTATACCCGCAACAAAAATACGCGAACTTGCGGCGATATTTCACCAAAATACCACTATGCTGATGGCCGGATGGGGGATGCAGCGCCAACAGTATGGTGAGCAGAAACACTGGATGATCGTCACCCTGGCCGCCATGCTCGGGCAAATCGGGACGCCAGGCGGCGGTTTTGGGCTGTCGTACCATTTTGCCAACGGCGGCAATCCAACGCGCCGGGCTGCGGTGCTGGCTTCAATGCAGGGCAGCGTTAAAGGCGGTACCGACGCGGTAGATAAAATCCCGGTGGCGCGAATTGTTGAAGCGCTGGAAAATCCCGGTGGTTTTTACCAGCACAACGGCATGGACCGCCATTTCCCGGACATCCGCATGTTGTGGTGGGCTGGTGGTGCTAACTTCACCCATCATCAGGACACTAACCGTTTAATTCGCGCCTGGCAAAAACCGCAGCTGGTGGTTATCTCGGAGTGTTTCTGGACCGCCGCAGCGAAGCATGCCGATATCGTACTGCCAGCGACCACCTCCTTTGAGCGCAATGATTTGACCATGACCGGCGACTACAGCAACCAGCACCTGGTGCCGATGAAGCAGGTTGTGCCGCCGCAGGACGAAGCGCGAAATGATTATGATGTTTTTGCCGAGCTGAGTGAACGCTGGGAAGAGGGCGGTTACGAGCGATTCACCGAAGGCAAAAGCGAGCTGGAATGGCTGGAGACGTTTTACAATATTGCCGGGCAACGTGGGGCCAGTCAGCAGGTGACATTGCCGCCTTTCGCCGAGTTTTGGCAGCGCAACGCCCTGATCGAAATGCTGGAAAATGCCGCCAGCGCGCAGTTTATCCGTTTTGCGGATTTTCGCCGCGACCCGCAGGCTCATCCGCTGAAAACGGACAGCGGAAAAATTGAAATCTACTCCGCGAGGATTGCTGGTTACGGCTACGCGGACTGTGCGGGGCACCCGATGTGGCTGGAGCCGGATGAGTGGTTCGGTAACGCCGAACCGGGCCAGCTACAGCTGCTTTCCGCCCATCCGGCGCACCGTTTGCACAGTCAGCTTAACTACAGCGCGTTGCGTGAGCAGTATGCGGTAGCGGATCGTGAGCCGGTAACGATTCATCCGCAGGATGCCCACGCGCGCGGCATTGCGGATGGCGATACGGTCAGGGTGTGGAATCAGCGTGGACACGTTCTGGCGGGGGCTGTGGTGACGGAGGGCATCAAACCTGGCGTCATCTGTATTCATGAAGGCGCCTGGCCGGATTTGGAGCCGACAGCTGACGGTATTTGTAAAAATGGCGCCGTCAACGTGCTGACCAAAGATCTCCCCAGCTCGAAGCTGGGGAATGGCTGCGCAGGCAACACCGCGCTGGCGTGGCTTGAAAAATACAACGGACCCACGTTGACGCTTACGGCGTTTGATCCGCCTGCCAGCCCATAATCCATGTGGGATGGTGAGTCTCTTCCTGCCATGCGCCGTCTTCAATGCGAAAACCCAGCGCATGGTAGAAGTTCACCGCTGATTGATTCTTCTGGTAGACCTCCAGGCTGAGTAACGAAAAGCGCTGCTGCACATGCTGCACCAGCGCTTTGCCGATCCCGCTTCTGATGGCGGCAGGCGCGACAAACAGCGCGCCGAGGAAGCGGTCATCAATGACGCTGACAAAACCTTTGAGCTCGCCTTCTTCTTCCCACACCCAGGTTTGCGCGGCTGGCAGATAAACATCCCGCACCACGGATTCACTTTCGCGCCAGTAGCGCTCTTCGATAAACGGATGGGCATGGATTGTGCTTTCCATCCACAGCGTTAGAATCGCCGGTAGATCTTCAGCCTTTGATTCACGAATCATGTTGTTCTCCCGGATAACAGATGCAGCTGGTGACATGATCGTTGACCAGGCCGCATGCCTGCATAAAGGAGTAACAAATGGTGGTGCCGACAAACTTAAATCCGCGTTTTTTTAACGCCTTAGACAGCGCGTCTGACGCAGGCGTGGAGGTGGGAATATCGCTCAGGTTGGCGGCGCGGGTCACTTGCGGTTGGTTATCAACAAATGACCAGACGAACTCGCTAAACGACTCTCCGTTTTGTGCCATCGTCAGAAAGGCGCGAGCGTTGCCGATAATGGCCTGAATTTTTCCTCGATGGCGAATTATGCCGGCATCCAGTACCAGCCTTTCCACATCCTCTTCGGTCATGGCTGCCACTTTTTCCGGGTCAAAATGGTGGAAAGCGTGGCGATAATTTTCCCGTTTCTTGAGTACGGTAATCCACGATAACCCGGCCTGCTGGCCTTCGAGGCAGATCATTTCGAACAGCTTTTTGCCATCGGTTTCGGGGACGCCCCATTCCTTGTCGTGGTAGGCAATGTAAAGTGGATCCTGACTGACCCATCCGCAACGCTGCATATTCTTCCTCGCTGTTTTTACTGGCGTAAAAATTTCATTCGGCCCGCCTTGACGCGCCAGCTAAAAAGACAATATTTAATACAAGGCCTGCTGGCCCAAATACTTCACACAATGACAATAATATCGCCGAATTCGGCTCTTTTCTGGAGTCGCGTTGATGCTTATAAGAAACAGTAGTGGTCGCCAAAGGTTAACTCTGGCGAGCGTCATAGTTTGTGCGCTGTCCATCAATACAGCATATGGCTGGCAACAAGAATATATCGTTGATGCGCTGTCAGGGCATACGGCTGAACGTTATACATGGGACAGCGATCACCAACCACGTTATAACGACATTCTGGAAGAACGTATTCGTTCCACTCAGAACGTGGCGGGGCCCGTGGTGAATCTGGCGGATGAGACGCCAATGGATGCCACCAGTGGCATGAGTATGGGCTGGAACTTCCCGCTTTCAAGGCAGGTGACAACCGGTCCGGTTGCCGCGCTGCATTATGACGGTTCCACCACATCTACTTACAACGAATTTGGCGATAGCGCGACGTCGGCAACGCAGAACGATCCGCTGTGGCATGCCAGCGTGAGCTCGTTGGGCTGGCGAGTCAATTCGCAGTTCGGTGATGTGCGACCGTGGGCGCAAATCAGCTATAACCAGCAGTTTGGCGAAAATATCTGGAAGGCGCAGTCGGGTCTCAGTCGCATGACGGCGGCGGGTCAGGATGGTAACTGGGTAGATGTTACCGTCGGTGCGGATATGCTGTTGAACCCGCACATGGCGGCTTACGCGGCGCTGTCGCAGGCGGAAAATAGCACCAACAACAGCGACTATATGTACACCATGGGAGTGAGCGCCAAATTTTAACGTAAACAATCATCACATAAACATCTTGATTACATGTTGAGATCAACAATCACACGCACTCCAGCGATAGCGTGTACTAACTCATGCGATAAAATTCAGTAACCCGACTTTTTGTCTCGTCATTCATTCCGCATTCCAGGCATTTCATTCCGTCCTGGCGGCATTTCATGCCGTTTTCCCCTGCTCATAAAAACGCTTCGGTATGGTTGTTGGCAGAGAATTTCCCATTTTGTTTATGCAGGAAGACTGCCATGAAAACTTCTGATTATCAGCGTACCCGCTGGCTGACACTGATCGGCACCATCATTACCCAATTTGCTTTAGGTTCTGTTTATACCTGGAGCCTGTTTAACGGTGCGCTTTCTTCTAAGCTTGATGCGCCGGTGAGTCAGGTTGCCTTTTCCTTTGGCCTGCTGAGCCTCGGGCTGGCAATTTCTTCTTCCGTCGCCGGGAAACTGCAGGAACGTTTTGGCGTGAAACGCGTCACCATGGCCTCCGGTATTTTACTCGGTGTTGGCTTCTTCTTAACCGCCCACTCTGACAGCCTGATTATGCTGTGGCTGAGCGCTGGTGTGTTGGTTGGTCTGGCGGATGGCGCAGGCTACCTGTTAACACTTTCCAACTGTGTAAAATGGTTCCCGGAGCGTAAAGGGCTGATTTCCGCCTTCGCTATCGGTTCTTACGGTCTTGGCAGCCTCGGTTTTAAATTCATCGACAGCCAACTGTTGAGCACCGTGGGTCTGGAAAAAACCTTCATGATCTGGGGCGCGATTGTGCTGGTAATGATCGTCTTTGGCTCCACGCTGATGAAAGACGCCCCGAATCAGGAAGTGAAAACGAAAAATGGCGTGGTTGAGAATGACTACACCCTGGCGCAGTCCATGCGTAAACCGCAGTACTGGATGCTGGCGGTCATGTTCCTGACGGCGTGTATGAGCGGGCTGTACGTAATTGGCGTGGCGAAAGATATCGCACAAAGTCTGGCACATATGGATGTGGCAACGGCGGCAAACGCGGTGACCGTGATTTCTATCGCTAACCTGTCCGGTCGTCTGGTTCTGGGGATTCTGTCCGACAAAATCTCTCGTATTCGCGTTATCACCATTGGGCAGGTCGTTTCGCTGGTGGGTATGGCGGCACTGCTGTTCGCGCCGTTGAATGATGTGACCTTCTTTACGGCGATTGCCTGTGTGGCATTTAACTTTGGCGGCACCATCACCGTGTTCCCGTCACTGGTGAGTGAGTTCTTCGGTTTGAACAACCTGGCTAAAAACTACGGTGTCATTTACTTAGGTTTCGGTATCGGCAGCATTTGTGGTTCCATTATCGCCTCGCTGTTCGGCGGATTCTATGTGACCTTCTGCGTTATCTTTGCGCTGTTAATTATCTCGCTGGCGCTTTCTACCACTATTCGTCAGCCGCAGCGTAGCGTCTATACCGAGGCACACGCCTGATCTATTAGTGGTCTGATTAATGCCCGGCGCATATATTTACAAAAATATATGCGCCGTTTGCATTCTCTATAAGCACTTTTCTTCCCTCCTGTGGTCTACTTACCTGCGCTGTAGAATTGTCTTATTATCTGCATTTGTCGCACTTTTCCCCTGTATGGCCTGACAGGCTTTTGCGCAGGGTGTTTTTATCCCTTCCTCCAGGGTTTGTTTGCATGAGATATATCAAATCGATGACGCAGCAGAAGCTGAGTTTCTTGCTGGCGATCTATATCGGTCTTTTTATGAATTGCGCTGTGTTTTTCCGTCGTTTTAGCGGATATGCGCACGAGTTTACCGTCTGGAAAGGACTCTCTGCGGTTGTTGAATTAGCTGGCACTGTGCTGGTGACCTTCTTTTTACTCCGTATTCTCTCTTTATTTGGCCGACGCGCCTGGCGTGTACTGGCAACGTTTGTGGTGCTCTGCTCTGCCGGCGCCAGCTATTACATGACCTTCCTGAACGTGGTCATTGGCTACGGTATTATTGCCTCCGTAATGACAACGGATATTGATTTATCGAAAGAAGTTGTTGGCTGGCATTTTATCGTGTGGCTGGTTTCGGTCAGCATTTTACCGTTGGTTCTGATTTGGAGTAATCGCTGCCGCTATACCCTGATGAAACAGATCCGCACGCCTGGCATGAGATGGCGTAGCGTGGCGGTGGTATTGTTGGCTGGCCTGATGGTATGGGCGCCGATTCGCTTGCTGAGCATGCAACAGAGAAGCGTTGAGCGAGAAACAGGAATCGATTTACCCAGCTATGGTGGGGTTGTGGCGAATTCCTATCTGCCGTCAAACTGGCTCTCTGCGCTGGGTTTGTACGCCTGGGCACAGGTGGATGAATCCTCAGACAACAAATCGCTGATGAACCCGGCGAAGAAGTTTACCTATGTTGCGCCCAAAAACCTCGACGACACCTACGTGGTCTTTATTATCGGCGAAACGACCCGCTGGGATCATATGGGGATTTTTGGCTATGAGCGCAATACCACGCCAAGGCTCGCCCAGGAGAAAAATCTGGCCGCGTTCCGAGGATATTCCTGTGATACGGCAACTAAACTTTCGCTGCGCTGTATGTTTGTGCGCGAGGGCGGGGCGGAAGAAAACCCGCAGCGTACTCTGAAAGAACAAAACGTCTTTTCCGTGCTCGGCCAGTTAGGGTTCAAGACCGATCTTTACGCGATGCAAAGCGAGATGTGGTTCTACAGCAATACTATGGCAGAGAACATTGCCTATCGTGAGCAGATTGGCGCTGAGCCGCGTAACCGTGGCAAAAACGTTGACGATATGCTGCTGATTAATGAGATGCAGCAATCTTTACAGAAGACTGATGATGGCGAAAAGCGTCTGATTATTCTGCACACCAAGGGCTCGCATTTTAACTACACCCAGCGCTACACCCGCGAATATGCACAGTGGAAGCCGGAGTGTGTCAACGTGGATAGTGGCTGCTCGAAAGCTGAGATGATTAATTCATTTGATAATTCGGTAACCTACGTTGATCACTTTATTACCAAAGTGTTTGATCAATTGCGCGATAAGAAAGCGATTGTGTTCTACGCCGCCGATCACGGTGAGTCAATTAACGAACGTGAGCACCTGCACGGAACGCCGCGTAAAATGGCGCCGCCTGAGCAGTTCCGCGTTCCTATGATGGTGTGGATGTCTGACAAATATCTGGAAGACCCTGACCATGCGAAGGCGTTTGCGCACCTGAAGCAGGAGGCGGATATGAAGGTGCCGCGTCGTCATGTGGAATTGTACGATACCGTTCTGGGTTGCCTTGGTTATACCTCGCCAAATGGGGGGATTAACGAGAATAACAACTGGTGTCGTATCCCGGACGCGAAGAAGGTTACAGCCCAGTAACAGAGCTGCTGACTTTCTCGCCGATCAAATGGCATTTTGATACTAAGGGATTGACGGGCGCGCGGCTGAGCAGTAAGATGCGCCCCGCATTCGGTGATTGGCGCAGCCTGGTAGCGCACTTCGTTCGGGACGAAGGGGTCGGAGGTTCGAATCCTCTATCACCGACCAAATTTAAAACCCTGCTCAACGAGCAGGGTTTTTTGCTTTATAGCCCAGGAGGATGAGAACCTCCGGGGGTAAGAGGTTCGACTCGAGCGTAGCGAGAGAACGTTGCGTCAGCAACGGCCCGCAGGGCGAGCCACGTAGTGGCGAGTAATCCTCTATCACCGACCAAATTTAAATCCTGCTCAACGAGCAGGGTTTTTTGCCTTATCCGGCCTACAGACTCAGTTTCATCCCGGCGTGTATGGCGTTATTCCAACCCCACCTTTGACCTTCCTTTTATCTGCAAAAATTGTGCATCACTTCCCACTGACAGTTAACGATTCTGTGACATATTCCATTGCCTTTTTTTATGTTTGCTTGAAACTTTTTTTGCGCTACTTATGGCTGGCGCTGGCATTTTCCGCTGTGCGTTTTAACGTTCATGGCATTAATCGCTCAGATATGCAGCATTCATTGGGAAAATTTGAATAAATTGCATAAATGTTAATCTCCAAATGTTGCGAAGTATGAAGATGTTTATTCTGGCATAGTGCGCGTAGCACAAATTTCCCTGCTGAAAATACCCGCTTGCACTTTTTTTAATCTTTGTTTGCCAATTCTCACCGTTGGTGTAAATCGCGGTTACCTGTATTGACGTTTTCACATTCTGTTGACAGATTGTAGGGTATGAGGGGCATTTCATGGAGAATCCGCACTGCAACTCAGTCGCTTATGTGAACGGAATCCCCATCCTCTTAACGCTGACCCGGCCGGGTAAAAAACAAAAAAGGCCAGGCGGTGCAAACCCATCGCAAATGGGTAAAACAACAAACATCACATTTGGAGCAGAAGAATGAGTATTTCCTTGAAGAAGTCAGGGATGCTGAAGCTTGGTCTGAGCCTGGTGGCTATGACCGTCGCAGCAAGCGTACAGGCTAAAACTCTGGTTTATTGTTCAGAAGGATCTCCTGAAGGCTTTAACCCGCAGCTTTTCACCTCTGGTACCACCTATGATGCCAGCTCCGTGCCGATCTATAACCGCCTGGTCGAGTTCAAAACCGGCACAACTGAAGTGATCCCGGGACTTGCTGAGAAGTGGGAAATCAGCGAAGACGGTAAAACCTATACCTTCCACCTGCGTCAGGGCGTGAAGTGGCAGGACAACAAAGATTTCAAACCGACGCGCGATTTAAACGCCGATGACGTGGTGTTCTCTTTCGATCGTCAGAAAAATGCCCAGAACCCGTACCATAAAGTTTCTGGCGGCAGCTATGAATACTTCGAAGGGATGGGTCTGCCAGACCTGATCTCCGAAGTGAAAAAAGTGGATGATAAAACCGTTCAGTTCGTGCTGACTCGCCCGGAAGCACCGTTCCTGGCTGACCTGGCGATGGACTTCGCTTCTATTCTTTCCAAAGAATATGCGGACAACATGCTGAAAGCCGGTTCCCCGGAGAAAGTGGATCTGAACCCAATCGGTACCGGTCCGTTCCAGCTGCAGCAGTACCAGAAAGACTCTCGTATTTTGTATAAAGCATTCGAAGGTTACTGGGGCACTAAGCCGCAGATCGACCGTCTGGTCTTCTCCATTACGCCAGACGCTTCTGTGCGTTACGCCAAACTGCAGAAGAACGAGTGCCAGGTGATGCCGTACCCGAACCCGGCTGACATCGCGCGCATGAAGCAGGATAAAAATATCAACCTGATGGAGCAGGCCGGTCTGAACGTTGGCTACCTCTCTTTCAACACCGAGAAGAAACCGTTTGATGATGTGAAAGTCCGTCAGGCGCTGACCTACGCGGTAAACAAAGAAGCGATCATCAAAGCGGTTTATCAGGGTGCTGGCGTTGCCGCGAAAAACCTGATCCCACCGACCATGTGGGGCTATAACGACGACGTTAAAGACTACACCTACGATCCTGAGAAAGCCAAAGCGCTGTTGAAGGAAGCCGGTCAGGACAAAGGCTTTACCGTTGAGCTGTGGGCTATGCCGGTACAGCGTCCATATAACCCGAATGCACGTCGTATGGCAGAAATGGTTCAGGCTGACTGGGCGAAAATTGGCGTTCAGGCCAAGATTGTGACCTACGAGTGGGGCGAGTATCTGAAACGCGCCAAAGCGGGTGAACATCAGGCGGTGATGATGGGTTGGACCGGTGACAACGGGGATCCGGACAACTTCTTCGCCACCCTGTTCAGTTGTGCGGCAGCGAAAGACGGCTCCAACTACTCTCGCTGGTGCTACAAACCGTTTGAAGACCTGATCCAACCGGCGCGTGCGACCGACGATCACAACAAACGTATTGAACTGTACAAGCAAGCTCAGGTTGTTATGCACGATCAGGCCCCGGCTCTGATTGTTGCTCACTCCACCGTGTACGAACCAGTGCGTAAAGAAGTGAAAGGCTATGTGGTTGATCCATTAGGCAAACACCACTTCGAAAACGTCTCTGTCGAATAATTAAAAGCAATTAAGGAAGCGCTGCGCCCCGGTATTGTGTAGGCCGGATAAGCGCAGCGCCCTCCGGCGTAATGCTTTACCCGCGATGCAGTTTGCGTGGGATAAGATTTGTGAGCAATACAGACTCACGGTTCCAGGCCGTGCGTCATTAGAGAGAATCCGGGTTATGTTGCAGTTCATTCTCCGACGTTTGGGACTCGTCATCCCCACGTTTATCGGTATCACTCTTCTCACCTTTGCCTTCGTCCATATGATCCCCGGCGATCCGGTTATGATCATGGCAGGTGAACGTGGGATCTCCCCTGAGCGTCATGCTCAACTGTTGGCTGAACTCGGTCTGGATAAGCCGATGTGGCAGCAGTACCTCCACTATATCTGGGGGGTTATGCATGGCGATTTAGGTATCTCACTGAAAAGCCGCTTACCGGTGTGGGAAGAGTTCGTACCTCGATTCAAAGCCACGCTGGAACTCGGCGTCTGCGCGATGATTTTCGCCGTCTCAGTGGGTATCCCGGTGGGTGTACTTGCTGCCGTTAAGCGCGGCTCCATTTTCGATCATACCGCCGTTGGCCTGGCGCTGACCGGTTACTCCATGCCGATTTTCTGGTGGGGCATGATGCTGATCATGCTGGTTTCCGTGCAGTGGAACCTGACGCCAGTTTCTGGGCGGGTGAGCGACATGGTGTTCCTTGATGATTCCAATCCGCTGACCGGTTTTATGCTGATCGACACCGCCATCTGGGGTGAAGAGGGCAACTTTATCGATGCGTTGGCGCATATGGTCCTACCAGCAATGGTGCTGGGCACTATACCTCTGGCGGTCATTGTGCGTATGACCCGTTCATCGATGCTGGAAGTGCTGGGTGAGGATTACATCCGCACCGCGCGCGCTAAAGGTTTGACCCGTATGCGCGTCATCATCATTCACGCTCTGCGTAACGCGATGCTGCCCGTTGTCACCGTTATCGGCCTGCAGGTTGGTACGTTGCTGGCAGGGGCAATCCTGACCGAGACTATCTTCTCGTGGCCGGGGCTGGGACGTTGGCTGATCGATGCGCTACAACGCCGTGATTATCCGGTAGTGCAGGGGGGGGTACTGCTGGTCGCGACGATGATTATCCTCGTCAACCTGCTGGTAGACCTGCTGTACGGCGTGGTGAACCCGCGTATTCGGCATAAGAAGTAAGGGGCCATCATGTCACAGGTTACTGAAAATAAAGTTATTGCCGCACCGGTGCCGATGACGCCGCTGCAGGAGTTCTGGCACTATTTTAAACGCAACAAAGGTGCGGTTGTTGGGCTGGTGTACGTTGTGGTGATGATCCTGATTGCGGTCTTTGCCAACGTCCTTGCACCCTACAACCCGGCAGACCAGTTCCGCGATACGCTACTAGCTCCGCCTGCGTGGCAGGAAGGCGGTACCATGGCGCATCTGTTTGGTACTGATGATGTGGGCCGCGACGTGCTGTCCCGCCTGATGTACGGTGCGCGTCTGTCGCTGTTGGTTGGCTGTCTGGTGGTTGTACTCTCCCTGCTGATGGGCGTGGTTCTTGGGCTGATCGCTGGCTACTTTGGTGGAATTGTCGATAACGTCATCATGCGTGTGGTCGATATCATGCTGGCATTGCCGAGCCTGTTACTGGCGCTGGTGCTGGTGGCAGTATTTGGTCCCTCGATAGGCAACGCTGCGCTGGCGCTGACGTTTGTAGCATTGCCGCACTATGTGCGTCTGACGCGCGCCGCTGTGCTGGTGGAAGTTAACCGCGACTACGTCACCGCATCCCGCGTGGCGGGAGCCGGCGCGATGCGCCAAATGTTCGTCAATATTCTGCCTAACTGTCTTGCGCCGCTGATTGTTCAGGCGTCGCTTGGCTTCTCTAACGCCATTCTCGATATGGCTGCCCTCGGCTTCCTGGGGATGGGCGCACAGCCGCCTACGCCGGAATGGGGCACCATGCTCTCTGACGTTCTGCAGTTTGCCCAAAGCGCCTGGTGGGTTGTGACCTTCCCGGGGCTGGCGATCCTGTTGACGGTGCTGGCATTTAACCTGATGGGTGACGGTCTGCGTGACGCGCTCGATCCCAAACTGAAGCAGTAAGAGGTTCGAGATGGCGTTATTAAATGTAGATAAATTATCGGTGCATTTCGGCGACGTAGGTTCCGAATTCCGCGCCGTAGACCGCATTAGCTACAGTGTGAATCAGGGTGAAGTGGTTGGCATTGTTGGGGAGTCTGGTTCTGGTAAGTCCGTCAGCTCGCTGGCGATTATGGGACTGATTGACTACCCTGGCCGCGTTATGGCCGAAAATCTGGAGTTTAATGGTCGCGACTTGAAGCGCATCTCTGAGAAAGAGCGTCGCCAACTGGTGGGTGCGGAAGTGGCAATGATCTTCCAGGACCCGATGACCAGTCTTAACCCCTGCTACACCGTCGGCTACCAGATTATGGAAGCCATCAAGGTGCACCAGGGCGGCAACAAAAAAACGCGTATTCAGCGGGCAATTGACCTGCTGACGCTGGTGGGGATCCCCGATCCGGCCTCGCGTCTGGATGTCTATCCGCACCAGTTGTCCGGTGGGATGAGTCAGCGCGTGATGATCGCGATGGCGATTGCCTGTCGTCCGAAGCTGCTGATTGCCGATGAACCGACAACGGCGCTGGATGTGACCATTCAGGCGCAGATCATCGAGCTACTGCTGGAATTGCAGCAAAAAGAGAACATGGCGCTGGTCTTAATCACGCACGATCTGGCGCTGGTGGCTGAAGCGGCACACAAAATCATCGTGATGTATGCTGGGCAGGTAGTGGAAACCGGGGCCGCGCAGGATATCTTCCGCGCGCCGCGTCATCCTTACACCCAGGCGCTGCTGCGCGCGCTGCCGGAGTTTGCTCAGGACAAAGCGCGTCTGGCCTCACTGCCGGGCGTGGTTCCCGGTAAATATGACCGCCCGAGCGGCTGTTTGCTGAATCCACGCTGCCCCTATGCGACCGACAAATGCCGCGCTGAAGAACCTGAACTGAACCTGCTGGAAGGCGGTCGTCAGTCAAAATGCCACTACCCACTTGATGATGCCGGGAGGCCTGGGCTATGAGTACGCAAAAGGCCGCCGCGCAACAGCCGCTGTTGCAGGCAATTGACCTGAAAAAACACTACCCGGTGAAGAAGGGCATGTTCGCCCCGGAACGCCTGGTGAAAGCGCTGGATGGCGTTTCCTTTACTCTGGAGCGCGGTAAAACGCTGGCGGTAGTAGGTGAGTCGGGCTGTGGGAAATCCACCCTTGGCCGTCTGCTGACGATGATTGAAATCCCGACTGGCGGTGAGCTGTATTACCAGGGTCAGGATTTACTCAAGCATGACCCGCAGGCGCAGAAGCTGCGTCGGCAGAAAATCCAGATAGTGTTCCAGAACCCCTATGGTTCCCTGAACCCGCGTAAAAAAGTAGGGCAGATTCTGGAAGAGCCGTTGCTGATCAACTCCACGCTTAGCAAAGAGGAGCGTCGTGAAAAAGCGCTGGCGATGATGGCGAAAGTGGGGCTGAAAACCGAGCACTACGACCGCTATCCGCATATGTTCTCCGGCGGCCAGCGTCAGCGTATCGCCATTGCCCGCGGTCTGATGCTTGACCCGGATGTGGTGATTGCCGACGAACCTGTCTCGGCGCTGGACGTTTCCGTACGTGCGCAGGTGCTGAACCTGATGATGGACTTGCAACAGGAACTGGGGCTGTCATACGTCTTTATCTCGCACGACCTGTCGGTGGTAGAGCACATTGCCGATGAAGTGATGGTGATGTATTTAGGCCGCTGTGTGGAAAAAGGAACCAAGGATCAGATCTTCAATAATCCACGGCATCCGTACACTCAGGCGCTGCTCTCCGCAACGCCGCGCCTGAACCCGGACGATCGCCGCGAGCGTATCAAGCTGACCGGTGAGCTGCCAAGCCCGCTGAATCCACCACCAGGCTGCGCATTCAACGCCCGTTGCCGCCGTCGCTTTGGTCCGTGTACTCAGCTTCAGCCACAGTTAAAAGACTATGGCGGTCAGTTGGTGGCCTGTTTCGCCGTTGACCAGGACGAAAACCCACAGCAATAAACGTGGGTTATGACCCGATAACCGGAGCCTTGTGCTCCGGTTTTTTTATATTTTGTTTTTCCGTCCACAATGTGAGTCCTCTGGCAGAACATTATTCCACAGCGTCTAAAATGTAGTCAGGTTTCCTCTCGTCACAGAAATATCTATTTCGCAGTTGCTAACTATCAGGAGCAAATGTGGTCACGATACGCTGGGATATTAAAACAATTGATCGTCTGTCGATGGTTGAGGATGTCCTGAAGGAATTTTCCTGCTGCGATATCAATATCATCTCCATGAAAGTCACACCTGGACGGATCCTGATTAAATCCTGGTGCCGCCAGCTACAGGATATTTCCTGTGTGCAATCCTGTTTAAGCCAGCGCGCCGATATTATTAATGTCGCCTACCTCTGTGAAGAGATAAGCGAGCTGTCAACGCCGGAGCCGGAACGCCCGCGTTATTTCTCTGACATTATTTGCAGCAGCCAGAGCATGCACGCGCTTATCGAAAAGGCGATAAAAATTGCTGACAGCAAATATACCGTTCTGATCCGTGGCGATACGGGTACCGGCAAAGAGCTGCTGGCCCGGGCTATCCATAATTCCGGGCAGCGACGTTTTTATCCGTTTATTCCGGTCAACTGCTCTGCACTACCTGAGTCGCTTATGGAGAGTGAATTCTTTGGTTATGAGAAAGGGGCTTTTAGCGGCGCGGATTGTAAAGGCAAAAAAGGGCTGTTTGAAATGGCCGATAAAGGCACCCTTTTTCTCGATGAATTTGGTGAAATGTCGCTGGGCTTACAGGCTAAATTATTGCGCGTCCTGCAGGATGGCGGGATCCGTCGCGTTGGCGGGGCGCAAATTATTCCGGTTAATGTACGCATTATTGTGGCAACCAACGCCAATCTGGAAGATATGGTGGAACAACGTCTGCTGCGCGCCGATCTCTATTACCGCATCAATGTACTTTCCCTGACTATTCCGCCCTTGCGGGAGCGTCCTCAGGATATCAGTCTGTTGATTCGCCACTTTGTGCAGAAATACGCAAAGGAATTCCAGCGGCGGATCATTCTGGATAAAGCTTGTTTTGATGCCTTGCACCATCACAGCTGGCCGGGAAATGTGCGCGAACTGGAAAATACCATTATTCGTCTGATGCTAATGGCGGAATCCGATGTCATTACGCCCGAAGAATTAGGGATGGTGAATTTGCCCGCCGCTGAGCAAGGCCCGACAGAACGTCCTTTTAAAGAGCAGGTTTTGTATGCGGAACGCCAGCTTATTGAACAGATGATGGAAGAGAATGTGTCGTCGCGGCATATCGCCAAAGCGCTGGGGGTATCACATACCACGGTACTGAATAAAATTCGCAGCTATCAACTGGAGAGTGTGAGCTAAGCGCCGCCAGGAGCTGACGGCGCAGTTTACGCGGGTTATTCAATCAGCTTCAGTAATGGCGACAGGCACAGCAGGATCCCGTACAACAGGATTAGCCAGGTTTTCAGCCCGCGTAGTTTTTCCAGCTGTGTGACTTTATAGATCAGGAAAAACGGAATAATACACGACACAATCCCGTACAGCGGGCTGCCTAACTGGAAGAACACCAGTACTGACACGCGAAATGATACCCAAATCACCAGGGTGATAACAATAAAGGTACAAATACCCAGCGTAAGCACCAGAGGATTAATTTTTTCCACGTCAATAACGCGGCTCAGTACGTTAAGAATAATTCCTTTGATCGCCTCGTGGAATCCCAAATAAATACCAAAGAACGCGGTTAATACGGCGAAGATATTTAATACCGTTGAGGTGATATGAATAATCTGTCCCGGAATGACCTGTGCCGCCAGCGCCAGTGCGGAAATATTTTGTTCGAAGGCCGAAACGGCTTCTTCATGGCTAATGGAAAAGGTAAAAGAAAAAGAGAAAAACAGGATGACCGCTATCAGCGTAATGTAACTGATCCGATGCGTGCGTATAGCCATACGCGTGGCCAGTACCCGGTCCGCCACCCGTTTGCGGTAGGCGATGTTCATATGGTTCAACACCTGAATAAACACCGCGGAGAAGAAGCAGAACGGGATAGTCAGCAGCACATCGCGAAAGAACACCGAGGCTTCAGGGAAGGCGCTGATATTAGCGAAGTTCCAGTGCGGAACCATCGCAAAACCAAATACGATGATGATACCCACTTTGACCACTACCATCGGGCCGGAGATTTTGAATAGCAGTTTTTCTCCCCCGGAAGCAATGGCGACCAGCACGGCAAAAATGGCCACTTTGTAGATTATCGACTGTGAAAGATCGGACTCGGTCAAGCCGAAGGTTTTGATATATGAGGCGCTGTCAAAAACCACGGATAAGGAATAAATAAATATGCCGTGAATAATCATCAGAAAATAGATGACGCCAAGAAATACGCCCCAGTTTTTTCCCAGATAATGACTGATAATATCCGTGTAGTCATTACAGGTTTCACTTTCTGATAATGTTTTTAAATAAATATCCTGCACAATATAAGTTGCCGGATAAGCAATAATAAAGGCGACGATAAATACCCAAATGCCGGTTAAGCCAATTTGTACCGGCATCAGTACCGTTCCGGCACCAATGGCCATGCCTATGCACAGTAATACCCAGCCAAAATCGTATTTCGTAAATGGTATTTTTTTTGAGAATGGTACGGCGGTTGCTGTATTGTTGCTTAATTGTAATGTGTTGTCCTGCATAGAACCCCCTGCCCAAAATACACGTTCTCCCCGAAAGAGGATTGCGCGTATTGCCAGACTGTTGTGCCTTGATTCTCAACAACCTGAACCGAACGGCGTCGGTTCAGGCCATATTGGTCAGAATGTTGCCTTTCTGATGGCGTGTTCAAGGTCGTTAATAATATCTTCTGGATCTTCAAGACCCACAGAAAGACGGATAAGCCCGTCGGTAATACCTGCTTTAAGCCGTTCCTCTGGCGCAACGGGCGAATGTGTCATAGACGCTGGGTGCTGAATGAGGGTTTCGGTATCACCGAGACTGACCGCGAGGAGGCATAATTCTACAGAATTGATCATCCGTCTGCCAGCCTCGAGGCCGCCGGCGATTTCGAAGCTGATAATTCCACCTGGCAGGCTCATTTGTCGCTGGCCCAGCTCATACTGCGGATGCGATGACAGGCCTGGATAATACACCCGGGTAATGGACGGATGCCCTTCGAGGAAGCGGGCGATTTTCAGCGCATTTTCACAGTGACGCTCCATACGAATGCCCAGCGTTTTAACGCCGCGCAGCGTCAACCACGCATTGAAAGGACTCATGCAGCCGCCGGTGATATCTTTCAGGCCAACAAACCGCGCCTGGTCGATAAACTCCTGCTTACCAACAATGATGCCGCCAATCACATCCCCGTGACCGTTGATATATTTGGTGACGCTGTGCACCACAATATCCGCGCCCAGTTGCAAAGGCTGCTGACAGTACGGCGACATAAAGGTGTTATCCACCACCAGCAATGCGCCTTGCTGATGGGCGATACCGGCTACCGTTTCAATGTCGACCAGCGACAACGTCGGGTTAGCGGGCGTTTCGATATATACAACTTTGGTTTCCGGGCGCATGGCGGCGCGGATTTCTTCAGGCTTTGCCGCGTCGACAAAGCTGACGTTAATCCCAAACTTCGGCATGCTGTGCGACAAAAACGCGTGGGTACAACCGTAAATCGCGCTGGCGGAAACGATATGGTCACCCTGCTGACAAAGCGTCAACAGCGTTGTGGTGATAGCAGAAATACCGGACGCGGTTGCCAGCCCGGCTTCACCTCGTTCCAGTACCGCCAGCTTTTTCTCCAGCGCATCAGTGGTAGGGTTACCCAAGCGGGTGTAAATGTACCCGGACTCTTCGAGCGCAAAGCGGGCGGCACCTTGTTCGGCGCTGTCAAAAACAAACGTTGAAGTCTGGAAAATAGGCGTACTGAGCGCGCCAGTTGAAGGGTCGGGTTGTTGCCCCGCGTGAACGATCTGGGTGTTGAATCCGTAAGTACGACAGTCAGACATGATATCTCCTTTGATTCGGAACAGAACAGCTCACAGTCAAATAGCAATCGCTGTGCCAGAAAGTGAACTGATAGATATCAATAGGTTATGTATCTGCTGGCATTAATTGTCGGCAGGAATGTTGCCAGCTGGCAAGAATCTTTCCAGCGTACTGGCGAGAAAACCGGTGAAATGCGAAGCGCTACGCAGAGCGCAATATTGCGCAGTGATATGGCGAGTGGGCTACCGTAGAATCAGCGGCAAGCCGGGAGTTCCCGGTGAGGCGCAATGTTGCGGGGGCTTGATCCCCGGCGGCATCGGTTGCTGGAAAGAGAAAACCCCCGCACGTTGTTCGGTATAAACCAGGCAACTAAACGGGGGCTAACTTGACTCCAGACAAGTTAAGAATAGCCGCGAACAGTTGCCATTGCAACACAGGCGGCTATATGACGCTCGCACAGTTAGGCGTGGCTTTCTGGCACGATTTAGCGGCTCCAATTATCGCTGGCATTATTGCCAGCTTGATTGTGAACTGGCTGCGTAACAGGAAGTAATGCACTTTGCGGGCGTCTGCCTGCCGTATTGGCAACATGCGCCCGAACCAGGCCGCAGGGACTAACCTTGCGGCCTTTTTCGGCTTAAATGCAGATAAATCTCGTCGCCAGGTGCCTATCCTGTCGCGATAATGCACGCTGGGAAGTTTTCAGATACCGCCTCTCTTAATACCGCTACGATCGGGTATACTCTGACGGCAGTTTCGTCTATCCGTGGAGAGTCAGTTTGCGTGTCAGTCGCTCGTTAACAATTAAGCAGATGGCAATGGTTGCGGCCGTTGTTATGGTGTTCGTTTTTATTTTTTGCACCGTTTTGTTGTTCCATCTGGTCCAGCAAAACCGCTATAACACGGCTACGCAACTGGAAAGTATCGCTCGCTCTGTTCGTGAACCTCTGTCGAACACTATCCTGAAAGGGGATATTCCCGAAGCGGAAGCTATTTTAAGAAGTATTCGGCCAGCAGGCGTGGTAAGTCGCGCCGATGTGGTGCTGCCTAATCAGTTTCAGGCGCTGCGGATGAGCTTTATACCCGAACGTCCGGTTCCGGTTACGGTGACCCGCCTGTTTGAGCTTCCGGTACAAATTTCGCTGCCGATCTATTCTCTTGAACGTTCCGCTAACCCACAACCGCTGGCGTATCTGGTGCTGCAGGCGGATTCGTACCGCATGTACAAATTCGTGATGAGTACGCTCTCGACGTTAGTGACCATTTACTTACTTTTGTCGCTAATACTGACCGTCGCCATCTCCTGGTGCATTAACCGCTTGATTGTGCACCCCTTACGTAAAATTGCCCGTGAGCTGAACGACATTCAGCAGCAGGACCTGATTGGTTATCAACTGGCATTGCCGCGTCTACATCAGGATGATGAGATTGGTATGTTGGTACGTAGCTACAATCTTAATCAGCAGTTGATTCAGCGACATAGCGAAGAGCAAAGCGACTTTGCAATGCGTTTCCCGGTTTCCGAACTGCCCAATAAGTCGTTTTTAATGGGGCTGCTGGAGCAGGTTGTTACCCGCCAACAGACGACGGCGCTGATGATTGTCACTTGCGAAACCCTACGTGACACCGCGGGGGTGTTAACCGAAACCCAGCGAGAAATCCTGTTACTTACGCTGGTCGAAAAACTGAAGTCGGTATTGGCTCCCAGGATGGTGCTTACCCAGGTGAGTGGCTATGACTTTGCCATTATCGCCCATGGTGTAAAAGAACCCTGGCACGCTATTACGCTAGGTCAGCAAGTACTCACTATCGTTAATGAGCGGTTACCGATTCAGGGTATTCAACTACGTCCTACCTGCAACATTGGGGTGGCGATGTTTTATGGTGATTTAACCGCAGAGCAGCTCTACCGCCGCGCCCTGTCAGCCGTGTTAACGTCGCGTCATAAAGGTAAAAACCAAATTCAGTTCTTTGATCCGTTGCAGATGGAAGAGGCGCAGCAGCGTTTAACCCAAGAGAACGATATTTTAACCGCCATGGATAACCAGCAATTTGCGCTCTGGATGCAGCCCCAGGTAGAGATGTCCAGCGGCAAGGTATTGAGCGCAGAAGCATTATTGCGGATGCAGCAGCCGGACGGTAGCTGGGAGCTGCCGGAAGGGTTAATCGACAGAATTGAGTCTTGTGGTCTGATGGTGACCGTCGGTTATTGGGTGCTGGAAGAAACATGCCGCCAGCTGTCAGCCTGGCAAGAACGCGGTCTCATGCTGCCGCTCTCGGTGAATTTATCCGCTCTCCAGTTGATGCACCCAAGTATGGTGTCTGATCTGCTGGAGCTGTTGACGCGCTATCGCATTAAGCCAGGCACATTAATTCTGGAAGTGACTGAAAGCCGGCATATTGACGATCCCCACGCCGCAGTGGCCATTTTGCGACCGCTGCGCAACGCGGGCGTGCGCATCGCCCTGGACGACTTTGGCATGGGGTATGCGGGCCTGCGACAGCTACAGCATATGAAGTCGCTGCCGGTGGATGTACTCAAAATCGATAAGATGTTTGTCGATGGCGTGCCCGAAGATTGCAGCATGATCTCCGCCATCATTCAGCTGGCACATAGCCTCAACTTGCAGATGATCGCCGAAGGCGTTGAAACCGAAGCGCAACGCGAATGGTTATCAAAAGCCGGGGTGGAAGTGGCGCAAGGATTCCTGTTTGCCCGACCCGTTCCGGCAAATATCTTTGAAGAACGTTATCTGGCACCGGAAAGCGCTGATTACAAAAGTTAAAAAAGGTCTCGCTTGTGCGAGCCAGCTCAAAATTTTTAACATTTTTGTATCAATTATGATCCAGGTGCATTTCTGTCATGTTGAGTGGGTGTTACTTTAAGGCCGCAGGTTAAACAAAACCTTACAAGACCTGTGGTTTTTACTTTAAGGACACCCTATGAAGACCTCTATATTCAAAAGCCTTTACTTTCAGGTCCTGACAGCAATTGCCATTGGTATTCTCCTTGGCCATTACTACCCTGAATTAGGCGCCCAAATGAAGCCGCTTGGTGATGCTTTCGTTAAGCTCATCAAGATGGTCATCGCACCTGTCATCTTCTGTACTGTCGTGACCGGCATTGCAGGCATGGAAAGTATGAAAGCAGTAGGCCGCACCGGTGCGGTTGCACTGCTCTATTTTGAAATTGTCAGTACGATTGCGCTGATCATCGGCCTTATCATCGTCAACGTGGTGCAACCCGGTGCCGGAATGAACGTCGATCCGGCGACGCTGGACGCTAAAGCGGTTGCCATTTACGCTGAACAGGCAAAAGACCAGGGGATCGTAGGCTTCCTGATGGATATTATCCCGGGTAGCGTGATTGGCGCGTTCGCCAGCGGTAACATCCTGCAGGTATTACTGTTTGCGGTAATGTTTGGTTTTGCGCTGCACCGTTTGGGCAGCAAAGGCCAGATGATTTTCAACGTGATTGAAAGCTTCTCGCAGGTTATTTTCGGCATCATCAATATGATCATGCGCCTGGCGCCGATCGGTGCTTTCGGGGCCATGGCCTTTACCATCGGTAAATATGGCGTCGGAACGCTGGTGCAACTGGGTCAGCTGATAATCTGCTTCTACATCACCTGTATTCTGTTTGTGGTTGTGGTTCTGGGCTCCATTGCTCGCGCAACCGGCTTCAGCATTTTCAAATTCATCCGCTATATCCGTGAAGAACTGCTGATCGTACTGGGTACGTCTTCTTCTGAATCCGCGCTGCCGCGTATGCTCGATAAGATGGAAAAACTGGGCTGCCGGAAGTCGGTTGTCGGGTTGGTTATACCCACGGGCTACTCGTTTAACCTTGATGGGACATCAATCTATCTGACGATGGCGGCGGTGTTTATCGCTCAGGCAACCAACAGCCATATGGATATCTTCCATCAGATAACCCTGTTGGTGGTGCTCCTGCTCTCCTCAAAAGGTGCAGCGGGTGTGACCGGGAGTGGCTTCATTGTTCTGGCCGCGACGATCTCTGCGGTGGGTCACTTGCCGGTTGCGGGTCTGGCACTGATTCTTGGTATTGACCGCTTTATGTCTGAAGCACGTGCGCTGACTAACCTGGTCGGTAATGGTGTGGCAACTGTCGTCGTCGCTAAATGGGTCAAAGAACTGGACCATAAAAAGCTGGACGATGTGCTGAATAATCGTGCGCCGGATGGCAAAACGCACGATTTATCCTCTTAATCTCGTCACTTATGCCCGTAGTCCCTTCCAGGACTGCGGGCGTTTGCGCATAATTACCCCCTGTGCCTGAAACCGTCGATTCGGCGGCTCGGGATTTTTTCACTTCTTCCGTGACATTTTTATGTTCTCGCGGTCTAACACGAAGTGTTTTTAACGTCATATTCAGAGAGTCCTTTCGAGGGCTGTCTTTTTATTTCCAGGATAGTTGATCAGGGGTTCACATGCAGGGCACAAAAATTCGACTTTTAGCGGGCGGCTTGCTGATGATGGCCACTGCCGGCTATGTGCAGGCAGATGCGCTCCAGCCTGACCCGGCGTGGCAACAGGGCACGCTGGCAAATGGTCTACAGTGGCAAGTGTTAGCCACTCCCCAGCGCCCCAGCGACCGTATTGAGGTCCGCCTGCTGGTTAATACCGGTTCACTCACCGAAAGTACGCAACAGAGTGGTTTCAGCCATGCGATCCCACGTATCGCGCTGACGCAAAGCGGTGGCCTCGATGCCACGCAAGCCCGTTCATTGTGGCAGCAGGGGTTCGATCCCAAACGTCCCATGCCGCCGGTTATCGTTTCCTATGATTCCACGTTGTACAACCTCAGTCTGCCAAACAGCCGTAACGATCTACTGAAAGAGTCACTTTCTTACCTGGCGAATATCTCCGGCAATCTGAGCATCACCTCTGAAACGGTCAATCATGCGCTGAGCAGCGAAGATATGGTTGCAACCTGGCCGTCAGATACCAAAGAGGGATGGTGGCGCTATCGCCTGAAGGGATCAACGTTGCTGGGCCACGATCCAGCCGATCCGCTGAAGACGCCTATAGATGCGGCGAAAATTCAGTCTTTCTACCAGAAATGGTATACCCCGGACGCGATGACGCTGATCATCGTCGGTAACGTTGATGCACGCAGCGTAGCTGAGCAAATCAATAAAACCTTTGGCGAGTTAAAAGGAAAACGCGAAACGCCTGCACCGGTACCCACGCTCTCTCCGCTGCGAGCAGAAGCCGTAAGCATTATGACTGATGCGGTACGCCAGGATCGCCTGTCTATTATGTGGGATATGCCGTGGCAACCGATCCGTGAATCTGCCGCGTTGTTACGTTACTGGCGCGCTGATTTAGCTCGTGAGGCGCTATTCTGGCACATTCAGCAAGAGCTAACCAAAAACAATGCCAAAGATATTGGCCTCGGATTTGACTGCCGGGTGCTGTTCCTGCGCGCGCAGTGTGCGATTAACGTTGAGTCGCCAAACGATAAACTGAACGCCAATCTGGGTACGGTTGCGCGTGAGCTGGCGAAAGTGCGTGATAAAGGACTTCCGGAAGAAGAGTTCAATGCGCTGGTCGCGCAAAAGAATCTGGAACTGCAGAAGCTGTTTGCCACCTATGGTCGTACCGATACCGATATTTTGATCAGCCAGCGTTTGCGCTCGCTGCAAAATCAGGTGGTGGATATTGCGCCTGAACAGTATCAGCGTTTACGCCAGAGCTTCCTCAACAGCCTGAGTGTTGAGATGCTGAATCAGGACCTGCGACAGCAGCTGTCGCAAGATATGGCGTTAATTCTGCTGCAGCCGAAGGGTGAACCTGAATTCAATATGAAGGATCTGCAGGCGACGTGGGATAGCATTATGGCGCCCGTTACCGCAGCGGCAACATCTGTTGAAACGGATGAATCACACCCTGAAGTGACAGATATCCCGCCGGTACAATAACCTGTAAGCCGGATAAGACGGTTACGCCGCCATCCGGCATTGGAGATGCCGGGGGCGCTTCGCTTGCCCGGCCTACGGTATGCAGACCGGATAATCGACGTTATTGCGGCATAGCGTCGCGTGGGATAATCGCCCCGCGGTGCTGAATCACGGTGCTTGCCGTCAGGTGGCCGCGTTTTGCGGCATCAGCGGCATTGCCACCGGTCAGACGTACCGCCAGATATCCGGCGCTGAAGGAGTCTCCGGCCGCAGTGGTATCGATCACCTTCTCTTTCGGCAATTTAACGGCCGGAACATCGATGAGCGCTTCGCCCGCGATGGAAACCAGGCAAGAGTCTGCGCCACGCTTCACAACCACTTCCTGTACACCAGCTGCGTGAGTACGGGCAATCACCTCAGCAACGGGTTTTTCACCCCACAGCGCGTCTTCATCGTCCAGCGTCAGGAATGCGATATTGGTGCATTCCAGCATCTGCTGATACACCTGCTGGGTTTCTTCTTTGCTGCTCCACAGACGCGGGCGGTAGTTATTATCAAAAATGACCTTTCCACCGTTGGCACGGCATTCACGCAGCAACGACAGCAGCTTGTCACGACTTGCCGGGCTTAAAATCGCCAGGCTGATTCCGCTCAGATACAAGTAATCAAATGTCGCCAGCTCTTCGCAAATCGCGGCAGACTGCTCGCTCTCCAGCCAGAATTTTGCGGCGGCTTCATTACGCCAGTAATAAAAGGTGCGCTCGCCAGTGCTGTCGGTCTCAATGTAGTAGAGACCCGGCAGGCGGTTTTCCATGCGCTGGGTTAATGAGGTATCCACGTTTTCACCCTGCCAGGACTCCAGCATTTGTTGGCTAAAACTGTCGGTACCCAGTGCAGTCACATAGTGTACGGAAAGTGCCGTAGCATCGACCTGACGGGCGATATAAACGGATGTATTCAACGTGTCGCCACCGAATCCGCGCTGAACGTCAGCGCCTTTCTGTGACAGCTCAATCATGCATTCGCCAATCACGGCAATCTTTCTGGACATAGTCGTAACCTGCTCTGAAAAAAATTAGCGTTAGTGTGCGCTGTGGGTGTTAAGCGGTCAACTATATTAAAACATCGTTCCATTATTTTTTTGAGCCAGCACGTGTTCTGCGTTGTTTTTGCCGCTTAGTTTTTATTTTTGCGCACAGCTGAACGTAAAGTTCTGCGTCTGAGCGCCGATAACCTTTGACGAGTCCGGTCAGTCACACTCTTATTTACAGGACATCTCAGATGATAAAGCAGGTTACCCAGCAGCTCATTACGCTCGATGCGAGTATTGAAAACTTGCAGGAGAGACGCTATTGGCTGCAGTGCGAGCGTGCTTACACCTACCAGCCAATTTACCAGACCAACGGACGACTGATGGCCGTTGAACTGCTGACTGTCGTGAGCCATCCTGATAATCCATCCCAACGTATTGCGCCAGACCGCTATTTTGCCGAAGTAACCGTCCGACATCGTGTTGATGTGGTGATAGAGCAACTTCTTCAACTTGAGCTGAAAGGGGACTTTTTCAGAGCCAACAACCTGCTGGCTTCCGTGAACGTCGACGGACCAACGCTCATTGCGATGCGCCAGGATCCCGAAATCCTGAAAATCATTGAAGGCCTGCCGTGGCTGCGTTTTGAGTTAGTGGAACATATCCGCTTACCGAAGGGGTCGTCCTTCGCCTCAATGTGCGAGTTTGGCCCGCTCTGGCTGGATGATTTTGGTACCGGAATGGCGAACTTCTCGGCGCTTAGTGAAGTGAATTATGACTATATCAAAGTGGCGCGAGACCTGTTCGTCATGCTGCGTAAGACGCCGGAGGGACGTAATCTCTTCACACTACTATTACAGCTGATGAACCGCTATTGCCGCGGCGTGATTGTCGAAGGCGTTGAAACGCTGGAAGAGTGGCGTGATGTGCAAAACTCACCAGCTTTTGCCGCGCAAGGCTATTTTCTCTCTCGTCCAGTACCTCTGGACACGCTTGAAGAGGTGATTCTGTCGCTTTGATGAGGACGTAGAACACCTCCTTTTCATCCTGCTGGACTATCTTTAGGACAGGCAAGGAAGGAAGTAGAGAGGTTAGACATGACGAAAACAGGTAAAATAACCACTTCAGTAATAGGGGTTTTCTTGTTGTTGATCGTCGTACTCATCATTGTGATTGCGACATTTGACTGGAACCGGCTCAAACCGACCATCAACCAGAAAGTCTCTACAGAACTCAACCGGCCCTTTGCTATACGGGGTGACCTGGGCGTGGTTTGGGAACGCCAGAAGCAGGAAAGCGGCTGGCGTAGCTGGGTTCCGTGGCCGCATGTTCATGCTGAAGATATCATCCTCGGCAACCCGCCAGACATTCCTGACGTTACCATGGTGCATCTCCCGCGTGTTGAAGCTACGCTCGCCCCACTGGCACTGCTGACAAAAACCGTCTGGCTCCCGTGGGTCAAGCTGGTCAAACCCGATGCGCGGCTGATCCGCCTGTCGGAGAAAAACAATAACTGGACCTTTAACTTAGCTGGGGACGAAAACCGCGATCCTAATGCGCCGCCATCCGCGTGGTCGTTCCGGCTGGATAACATTCTGTTTGACCAGGGACGCATCGCCATTAACGATAAGGTGACGAATTCGGAGATTGAGATCCTGGTCGATCCGCTGGGTAAACCGTTGCCCTTTAGCGAAGTGACCGGCGCAAAAGGTAAAGAGAGCAACGCCCACGTCGAGGACTACGTGTTTGGTCTGAAAGCGCAAGGGCGATATAACGGCGAACCGCTAAACGGTAGCGGAAAAATTGGCGGAATGCTGGCGCTGCGTGGTGAAGATACGCCTTTCCCGATTCAGGCTGATTTCCGTTCGGGCAATACGCGCGTAGCGTTTATCGGCACGATAAACGATCCGATGAACATGGGTGGGGCGGATCTACGACTTAAATTCTCGGGAGATTCGCTAGGGGATTTATACGATTTGACCGGCGTGCTGCTCCCGGATACGCCGCCGTTTGAAACCGACGGACGTCTGGTAGCGAAAATTGACCCGGAAAAATCCTCTGTTTTTGATTATCGCGATTTCAATGGTCGCATTGGCGACAGCGATATTCACGGAACGCTAGCCTACACCACCGGCAAGCCGCGACCCATGCTGAAGGGCGATGTGGAATCACGCCAGCTGAGGCTGGCCGATTTGGGGCCGCTGATCGGGGTGGATTCAGGCAAAGGCGCGGAACGGGCAAAACAATCTGAACAGCGCAAAGGTGAGAAGAGCGTTCAGCCTGCGGACAAGGTGTTGCCGTATGACCGTTTTGAAACTGACAAATGGAACGTAATGGACGCTGACGTGCGTTTCAAAGGACGGCGTATTGAGCATGGCAGTAGCCTACCGATCAGCGATCTCTCCACTCATATCATCCTGAAAAATGCCGACCTGCGCCTGCAACCGCTGAAATTTGGTCTTGCGGGAGGCAGCATTGTTTCCAGCATCCATCTGGAAGGGGATAAAAAGCCGATGCGGGGGCAGGCGGATATCCAGGCTCGCCGCCTGAAGCTTAAAGCACTGATGCCGGATGTGGAACTGATGCAAAAAACGCTTGGTGAAATGAACGGTGACGCCAGGTTTAGTGGGAGCGGAAACTCGGTGGCGGCGCTGTTGGGTAACAGCAATGGCAACCTGAAACTGCTGATGAATGACGGTTTGATCAGCCGGAATCTGATGGAAATTGTGGGCTTGAATCTGGGGAACTATCTTGTCGGGCAGATATTTGGCGATGACGAAGTGCGGGTGAACTGCGCGGCGGCGAATCTGGATATTGTTAACGGCGTGGCGCGTCCGCAGATTTTTGCTTTTGATACGGAAAACGCAGTCATTAATGTCACCGGTACGGCAAGCTTTGCGTCGGAGCAACTGGATTTAACCATCGATCCGGAGAGCAAAGGGATTCGTATTATTACTCTGCGTTCGCCGTTGTATGTTCGCGGCACCTTTAAGAATCCGCAGGCAGGCGTGAAGGCCGGACCGCTGATTGCGCGCGGTGCGGTTGCTGCTGCGCTGGCAACGCTGGTGACGCCAGCGGCGGCCCTGCTGGCGCTGATTTCACCTTCTGAAGGGGATGCTAATCAGTGCCGGACAATCCTGTCGCAGATGAAGAAGTGATGAGAGCGCCGGATGAGGTGTAAACACCTTATCCGGCCTACGGGGGATTGCAGTTTGTAGGCCTGATAAGCATAGCGCCATCAGGCAATCAAATTACAGCGATTGATGCCGTGTCTCATGGGTTAACAGCAGCGCAATCAGCGTTAACGCCGCCATTGATGCCAGATACGTACCGACTGCCGCCAGACCATAGTTCGCCTGCAACCATGCAGCGATGTATGGGGCAACGGAAGCACCAAGAATCGACGAAACGTTGTACGAGAACGACGCCCCTGTGTAGCGCACTTCGGTCGGGAACAGCTCCGGCAGCAGCGCGCCCATCGGACCAAATGTCAGCCCCATCAGGCTTAAGCCCAGCAACAGGAAGGCGAAAACCAGCACCGGATTGCCAGAGCCGAGCAGTGGTTTAAAGGCAAACAGCGCAAACAGAATGATAAGCGTGGTGATGATGAGCATGCTCTTGCGACGACCAAATGCGTCGGCCAGCAGGCCCGCCACCGGCACCATGACGCCAAAGCCAATCACCGCCATCATCAGCATCCACAACACTTCATTACGCGGCAGGCCAAGTCCTACAGGCGCGGCTGCGGTGCTGAACGTCATCGAATAGACGGTCATGATATAGAACAGCGTATAGGTTGCCAGCATGATGAACGTGCCGAGGATCGTCACGCGAACATGTTTGGTCAGCAGGGTACCCAGCGGGATTTTCACCTGCTTTTTCGCCGCGGCTACTTTGGCGAAGACCGGGGATTCATGCAGCGAAACGCGAACGTACAGCCCGATAATCACCAGTACCGCAGAGAAGATGAACGGTACGCGCCAACCCCAGTTCATGAACTGCTCGTCGGTCAGCAGCCAGGAGAGCAGCAGAAAGGTACCATTGGCGAAGAAGAAGCCGATAGGTGCGCCCAACTGCGGAAATGATCCGTACAGCGCGCGTTTGCGCGGTGGCGCGTTTTCCGTCGCCAGCAGCGCAGCACCGCCCCATTCACCGCCCAGACCTAACCCCTGGCCAAAACGCGCCAGCGCCAGCAGCAGTGGGGCGAAAATGCCGATAGTTTCATAGCCCGGCAGCAGGCCAATCACAACCGTCGAGATCCCCATGGTGAGCAGTGAGGCAACCAGCGTGACTTTACGGCCGACGCGATCGCCGAAATGCCCGAATACCGCAGAACCGATCGGTCGTGCCACAAAGGCGATAGCAAAAGTCGCCAGGGACTGTAGCGTCGCGGCAGTCGGATCCCCCTGCGGGAAGAAGATATGCGGGAACACGATCACTGCGGCGGTGGCGTAAATATAGAAGTCGAAGAACTCAATGGCGGTGCCAATGAGCGAGGCGACGACGACTTTATTGCGCGAGTTGACCGGGGTGTGTTCCTGTTCGTTGTCGAGTGTTGTGGCTGTTGCTTGCATAATATTTTCTTATTTTTGGCCGAACGAAAGGCCATATTACGCACAGCAAAAGAGACATTTCAATCTGTAACAAACTTTGAGATCGGTCAAAAATGGAGCAAAAAGGGGATAATTTTTAGGCTTGAGATTTCACTTCCATGAAATGCTTCACATAATTTAAAACTTAGATGATAAAACTAGTTTTTGGTTAAATAAAAGTTACGGGTTGGATTTATTCACTAAATCGGTGAGATCGGGCGGCATTATAATTGCCGGATGGCGCTGCGCTTATCCGGCCTACAAAACTCACCCGTAGGCCGGATAAGACGCGTGCGACGCCATCCGGTAATTCACAACTAATCCGGCGGTGGCTACTGCGTTTTCCCCGGCATACGCGGGTCGTCTTTGTATTCTGCGGTGGCAATCCAGGCAGCGCAAAACAGAGTCAGACGAGCGAAGAAGTAGAAGAACGCCATCAATCCAAGCACGGAACCAAACGCCGCGCCTGACGGCGATTGCACCAGTGACGGCAGGGTATATGTCATGATCATTTTGATGACTTCAAACCCCAGAGCCGCGATAAATGTGCCACGTATGAGCGCTTTCTTACGCGGTCGGTGACGCGGTAGCCGCCAGAAAATCCAGAAGAACAGCAAGTAGTTGGCGAAAATAGAGATGGTCAGGCCGATCAGCCGCCAGGCGGGCTTCAGCCATTCGATACCGTCGAGATACAACGCAGAGATAATCATCTGCTGGGCGGAGCCGGCAATGGAGGTAATGGACAGGGTAACAATCAGCGCAATCAGTAAGCCAATCAATGAGATAAAATCACGCAGATATTTGACCCAAATTTTTTCCTGATCCTGTGGGGTACGCTCCCAGACATCCCGCGACTGAGCACGAATCGCTTCGCGCAGGTTTCCCATCCAGTTAATGCCGGAATAGAGCGCGATGCCAAGCCCTACCAGACCTACAGTGGTACGTTGCTGTACGGCGGTATTAATGGTGTTTTTCAGCGTAGAGGCGAGCGTCGGATCGCTGACGTTCAACAAAATCTTGCTGAAGATATCCTGCAACAGTGTAGGGTGCGAAGCGAGAATAAAACCCGCGGCGGCAAACGACACCATCAGGATCGGGATCATCGAGAGAAACGAGAAGTAGGTAATGGCGGCGCCAAACTGATTTCCCATACGATCGTTAAACCGCTCTGCGGCACGAATAAGATGGGCGATGATGGGCTGACGTTGAATTTTATCGGCGAAGGTCAGAGCCGTTTTCAGCGCCTGGTTCGCTTTAGCGTTTTTCTCCGGCGCGGCGGAGGCTGGTTTATGTTCTGGCGTAGGGTGTTTTGCGTCTTGTTCCTGCGTCATCCGATCGGTTGTCCTTATTTTGTTCACTCATGACATTATAGCCTGCTCAGGAGCGCATCCTGAAAAATGGACTAATCCACATAGTCTTTCATCACGCCAGTCAGCCATTCCATAAACAGATGTACCCGGCGAGAGAGGTTGCGTCGATGCGGATATAACAAAGAGACCGGCATTGGCTCGGCGCGATATTGCGGCAACACTTCGACCAGCGTGCCGGCGCGCAGGGCATCACGCACGCCAACGCGCGGCACCTGAATAATGCCCAGACCGGCAAGGCATGCCGCGTGATAGGTTTCGGTACTGTTTACCGTTAGCATACCGCCGGTTTTAACCCATTGCGTGCCGTTTTCTGTCGCCACTTCGAAACCTTGCGCACGCGTTCCCAAATTGACCGAGTAGTGCACCACTGCATGTGAAGCTAAATCCTCCAGGCTTTCCGGATAACCAAAGCGGGCGAGGTACTGTGGGCTGGCGCAGTTAATCTGCGTGAGTTTCCCCACTGGGCGCGCAATCAGCCCTGAATCTTTCAGCGTACCTACGCGTACCACACAGTCGAAACCTTCGCGGACCAGATCCACCAGGCGGTCGCTGCTGCTGAGTTCGAGCTCAAGGCCTGGATACTGATGCAAGAAAGTGGGTAAGCGGGGCATCACTAGGTTTCTCGCCACGCCAACCGGCATATCGACGCGCAGCTTGCCGCTGATGCTGGATGGATCGTGATGAAATAGCCCATCCAGTTCATCCAGATTGCTCAACAAATCTTTTGCGCGTTCGTAATAGATCATACCGTCTTGTGTGAGCTGAACGCGGCGGGTAGTGCGGTGCAACAACTGCGTGCCCAGATGATTTTCCAGGGCCTGGATTTGGCGCGATACGCTACCTTTAGGAAGACCAAGGGTGTCTGCCGCACGCGAAAAGCTCTCCAGTTCTGCGACGCGGATGAACAACTGCATTGCGTGAATTTTATCCATTCTCATGCCCTATTGTTGTTCCAAATGAAACAGTAATGCGCAACAGACGACATTTATTGTTTTTCTATCACCTAATAAGCTTTATCTCAATCATCACAACGTCGGAAATGAGGTTTCTTATGACGCAACGTATCGCATTAGTGACTGGTGGTAGTCGTGGGCTCGGTAAAAACGCCGCACTTAAGCTGGCTGACAGAGGAACGGACATTATCTTTACCTACAACAGCCAGCAGCAGGCGGCGCTGGATGTGGTTGCTGAAATTGAGCAAAAAGGCAGAAAAGCTGCGGCAATACAACTGAATGTCAGCGATGTGGCTGGCTTTGAGTCCTTTACCCATGAGTTACAAGCGCAACTGAAAAGCATGTGGAATCGTGAGGCGTTTGATTATTTAGTGAACAATGCCGGAATTGGTCTGTATGGCGCTTTTGCCGATACCTCCGAAGCGATGTTTGATCAATTAGTGAACATTCACTTTAAGGGCCCCTTCTTCCTGACCCAACGTCTGTTGCCGTTGATCCAGAATGGCGGCAGGATCCTGAATGTTTCATCGGGACTGGCGCGCTTTGCACTGCCAGGGTATGCCGCCTATGCCTCAATGAAAGGGGCGATGGAAGTACTGACGCGTTATCAGGCGAAAGAACTGGGAGAGCGGGGTATTTCAGTAAATATCATCGCGCCTGGGGCGATTGAAACCGATTTTGGCGGCGGTCGACTGCGGGATAATAAAGAGCTGAATGCATATGTGGCATCGCAAACGGCGCTGGGACGCGCGGGCTTGCCGGATGATATTGGCGACGCGATTGCCGCGTTGCTCAGCGATGAGCTGGCCTGGATGACAGCGCAGCGTATCGAAGTATCGGGCGGAATGTTTCTGTAAATCGCTCGTATCTTATGCAGCTTTTGAGCAATAGAAAACCGGTGCGCCACTCCAGGTAAAAATATAGCTGGTGGCGTTTACCGGTATTATCTGCAATCTAATTCAGCGATCGCGGTGCCGAAAGAAATCCGGGATAAACTTTCTGAATAACTCATTTTTCTTCGACAGCGGATTTGTCTCAGAAGAAACCATGATCACTTCCCCATCCTCCACAGATTCAGAATTTAATTCTTTGAAATGTTAAAAATTCGACATTAAAAATTGAGCGTTCGATCGCGTATGTGAAAACATGGCCTATGTGCTAAAAATTTCGCATAGGAAGAATAATAAATCGTGAATTTCATTTATAACCTCAAATCTACCATAAACGAATACTAAACGACCGCTTCCTCATAGTAGATTGGGATGAAGATTGGAAAGCATTTATAGCAGTCATATAATCCACCATACAAACGGTATGGATTATCTCAACGCTTATATGTAGAGGTGCATGTTCGTCTTCATTTAACGTGGGTATAAGATATGGGCTATCGTCTATATGGATTTATGATTGGTGCTGAAATTCATTTTGACATTTCTAATCGCCGACTGTATCGGCTTACGGGTAGCCATACCGAGAAAAACATCGTTTTTGCGTCAATTTACTTTAATGAAACAATGCTCAGGCTTTTCCTGTATTTATTAATAAATGCCAGGAGCCAGCCGGTACCGAAAGAAGAGTTATTTGAGAAAATCTGGGAAGCGCATAATCTGAGCCCCTCTGCACAAAGATTATGGCAAGTCCTGCACAATCTTAATAATAAACTTGGCCTGCTGGGGTTACCCAGGGATTTTATCCTTAATATAAGAGGTCAGGGTTATGTCATCAATTATCCTGATGTCATTCCCGTTTATTACAAAGTGAGCGAACTCCCAACTCATGCTGTCAAAAAAAGGGAGAAAATAGATAACCTGAGTGAGTGATGTCAACCCAGGTATTTGCCCCGAGCATGCAGCGCGAGGGGCTTTTTTTATCGTTATCTTTGCTTTCTATTTTCAATGAATGTTCGCTAAATAGCGTTATTGTTCAATAGATACCAATAACGGCCAGGGCGATTGGGTCAGGTTCTGATGATTGCTGTGCGGTTGTCCTCAATAGGCCACCGCACGCTTGAGGCTCGTGATGATTACCACAACCAGGCAACTCCCGATATTATTCTCTGACGCCAGCGAATTACTGGCCCGTTTCCTCACCTGTGCACCGGTAAAAACGCTGAATGCAGCCATTATTCAGCGCCAGTTCAGACCGGTGTATCAACCCATTTTTAACAGCCAGACGGGTGAAATTGCAGGTATTGAGGTGCTTGCCAGATGGACGCATCCCCAGTATGGCGCTATTCCCCCTGATATATTTATTCCCCTTGCGGAAGAGCATGGTCTTATCGCCTCGCTGACGCATCAACTTATTCAGCAAGTCATTGCCGACCTGCAGTCGCGGCTCCCCCTTTTCCCTAATGGACTTTATCTTAACCTAAATCTGAGCCCCGAAAACTGCCTCGATCCGCGTTTTAAGTCGGACGCCGTGGCGCTCATGCAAAAGCTTGCCCCGGTTCAGGTTCAACTGGTTATCGAAATTACCGAAAGACGCCCTCTGCACTTTACCCCTCAGCTAAGCGAGTGGTTTGCCGCGTTGAGAAAATCCAATATCGCCGTAGCGTTAGATGATTTCGGGACGGGATACTCGAATCTGTGTTACCTCCACGCGCTGGAACCGGAGTTTATTAAGATAGATAAACTGTTTGTCAGCCAGATTGGTGAGGGGGGCGATACCCGCATTGTCGATACGCTTATTGAGCTGGCGCAGAAGATGGGTCTGCGAATGATTGCCGAGGGCGTTGAGACTCAGGCTCAGGCCGATTATCTGCGCATGAAACGCTGTGATTTTTTACAAGGGTATTATTTATGTAGACCCGTTCCACTTGAAGATCTGATCGGAGTGATGCAATCGCCCGCAACCTTTAGTGTCGATTGATACAGCAATACTGCCTGGGGAAACCACAGGTGATGATCAATTGATGCGACATTTTATTTTGTAACATATTTGTCTGTTACTGTGAGTTCCTTATTTTTATTAGAAAATATAGACTCCAAAAAATTAATATTAATAAGCTGATTTTGAGTATTGGATATTAAGGATTTCCTTAATGTTTAGCGCCACTTTTGTCCCTTTGTGTGATTATTTGGTTTGAGCTGTAACTATTTTCGATTTCTACTTTTTTCTTCTCCGTCTATCGGTAAAATGGCCCCTGCCAAATGGTGACTTCTTATTTTACCCCTCGGGTAATACCCTTCCGCGTGTTAAGGCTAGTATCTTATTCAGACGGAGATAAGTAATGCAGGTAATAATGTTTGACAGGCAGTCGATATTTATTCATGGAATGAATGTAAGTTTACAAGAGCGTATTCCAGGAGTGGATGTTCAGGGTGTCAGTCAGGCAGATGACCTTTGGCAGAAACTGGAAGACACCCCTGATGCACTGATAATGCTGGATGGCGACCAGGACGCTGAGTTCTGCCGTAACTTGCTACAGCAGATAGCGCAACGCTTTTCGACAGTAAAAGTGCTGGTAACAGCAACGGACTGCCGTAAAAAATGGCTGCAGGAGGTTACGCAATTGAATGTGCTGGCCATTGTTCCACGCGACTCTGACGCGGAAACCTTCACGCTGGCTCTCAATAGCATTGCGATGGGAATGGTATTTATCCCCAGAGATTGCATGGCAACCCCCGAGTACAGCGGGCAAAATATCAGATCGCTTAGTGCGCGTCAGCGAGAGATTCTGACTATGCTTGCCGCCGGAGAATCAAATAAACAAATTGGTCGATTGTTAAATATCAGCACCGGAACGGTCAAAGCCCATCTTGAATCGCTGTATCAGCGCCTCGAGGTAAAAAACCGTACGCAGGCGGCAATGATGTTAAACGACGCTATTTAACGGGCGAATATTTCACAGTCAGAACGTTTCTGGCTGTGAAATAACCCCCGAGCAGAATTCTGCAGCACAAAACCGGCTTATCCCCACGCTGAGCATCCACGCAATTAACACTTCCTGTTGAAACCTTTCTTTTATTTGCGGCATTTTTTGGTGTATGAATTCCTCGCAGATTTCCAGATCCGCGAGCAGTAGTGTTTCTGCCTGCGTTACCGAAACAGGCGCAGGAAAGCTTTCATCGGATGTGATTTCGTGCCCGTAGCCAATCACCCAGACACCATTTTTGTCCTGATACTTTTCCAGTGACAGGCCTTGCCATTGTTTAATAAATGCAACACAGGCGGGCGTGAAATACGTTGAATGGAGTGGCATATTCATCTCTGTACAAAGAGACCTATTTTAAGAAACCACCCTCGTTACGCCAGTTGCCATACAGCCAGTTTTTTCAGCAAAACGTCTTATGCTGCGGGTGGCTGATAGTCGTGTTTTAACAGGCCGAAAATCCAGTCATCATTCCAGGTTTGATGCAGCCAGTAGCTTTCCCGTAGAGTGCCTTCGTGAATGAACCCGACCTTTTCCAGTAGACGCCGCGAAGCGTCGTTTCCTGCGGTGACGCGGGCCGTAAGCCGGCGTAGCCCTCCGGTGGTAAATGCAAAATCGCAAACTGCATGCAGGGATTCAGTACCATAACCTTTCCCCTGCGCTTCAGGGGCGAGCAGAAAACCGACCTCGGCACATTCATTGTTTTCATGAATATACCCAGTCACCCCAAGCGGTGCTCCCGATGCCTTATCGCACAGGACCAGACATAGCCAGTGCGGGCTGCCGGGAGACCATTCAGGCAGGCGGGAGTTGAAGGCTGTCCGTATCTCCTCTTCAGTACGCGCGTCAGTGACAAAGCGCATCACATCTGGATTCTGCTGTAGCGTTAAGAAGAACGTCCAGTCATTTTCTGTCAGTGGGCGGCAGAGTAGACGTGATGTTTGCAATACAGGCACAGGCTTATCTCCAGAATAATTTTCAATGATTGTGCGGAAGTCACTGTAAAACTTATTTATTTGCTATATGAATGTGTTTTAGTCTACATCGGCACAACGTTGCGTTTAAAAAAGATAATTACATACCATGATGAGGCCGCACGTTTTGGGTCCTTTTAGGGAAGATGATGACCAATAGCGCGTTACAAGCGACGTGTACACCCTTTGAACATTGTCTGGGGATTATCCGTCAGGCGTCGACAGAAATATTACTGCTGTTAGGCGTACATGTCACAGAAGGCAAAGACCCTCGGTGGTTTCTCGAACAACTGGATCAGGCACGACTGAATCTGGGCGGCTGGGGGGCTGTCGCCAGACGGTTGCAGATGAATGATGCGCAATTGAGCCAGTTCACTCTGCGGCTACGCCATCTTCAACAGAGTGTACCCCAATATGAAAATGGCCAGGATGTCAGTGAAAACCAGCTGATTTCAGCGCTGCGCTTTGTGGCCTCTCTGGAACAATTGCGCCAGCAACAGCCCATCCTGAAGTATCAAACCGAAATTGCACCTGTAGAGCCGGATGCTCAGATGCGGGCGCAGCGTCAACTTCGCGCAATAGAATTAACCCTCAAATCCCTGATTGCGCGGGTATGGCCGGATCAGCATCCTCTCAACAGCTTCCTGAAACAGCACTTTGGCGGTGAACGTCTGCGTCGCTGGCTAAAGTTAGGCGAAGGACGAGATGCGCTGGACGGTATGATGTTTAGCGAGCTGGCACTGATGGTCGTCGATAAGAAATTATTCGTTCGCCACTTTACGCAGATTTTTAACGATACCTCGGTGCTGATGTCGTTTGTTGAGCCGCGCATCACGCTACGCATGTTTTTGGATGATTGCCGCCTGGCTCGTAACTGCGTTATCGCGCAGCAGCCGCTGACGTCAGTACAATTGCTGTTGCTGGACTACCAGTACCGGCAGATAACTCATCCTGTGCAACGGGCATTTGAAGAACGGCGTACGCGCATTAATCCTGCGTCGTATCTGGAATCTGATGAGTCCATGGTCCGCCAGTTTTGGGAAACGGCAAAGCAAAAAGACGAGCAAGCGGGAGGCGATAAGCATGAAATTGCAGACAGTATTGATCCGCCGGAGAAGCGGGCCAAACGCTCGGCGGAAGAACGTGAACAGCTGATTTCCGGCATGTTGTGGGTAGCGGTCGGCGTGATGGTGCTGGCGATTTCGCTGGGTGCGTTCTGGTTATTCACTTCGCCAGCGCCACAGGCGTCATCCGGACAATCCGTTGAAATTGTGCAAGAGGATCCGCGACGTGACGCCCCCAGCGCACGGGAGGCGGTGACCCGAATGGGTATCACCTGGGATGCCTTTAACATGCGGGCGGCTATCGATCGCAATGACACCCGCGTGACGTCACTGTTCCTGCAGGGTGGGATGGACTGGAAGCTGGCGTGGACGGAGCAGGCGTTCTCAGCGGGCAATACCGAGGTGTTGAGACTGCTGCTGCGTTACCCTTCGCAGATGGATGAAAGCAAACCATGCCGACAGTTTATGACTACGCTCAGCCATGCGATGTCAAATGGAGCGTCGCTCACATCGCTACATAAAAGTTATCTGCAAAGTTTTTGTTCGGTGCCTGCGGTCGTTGCGCGTCAGCAATATGATCTTGAGCAGGCCGAGCTGCGTGTTCGCGCCCAGCCAAGCCCTGAGAACAAGAAATGGCAGAAAATTCACGCCGAGCTGTACGATGCGATTAACTGACAACCTGATGATTCAGACTGTTAACCGCTAGGGTTCGCCATACAAACCGATGAGTCGGCGCACCACGCCATTGGTCCAGCCAAAGCCGTCCTGCAACGGATATTCCCCGCCGCCGCCTTCGCGCGGCGCTGCGTCGGCTATATGGTATTTTTCGATCAGTTTGTGGTGTTCCTGATAAAAGAGATTCACCGTTTTCAACCAGTTACGGGCGATTTCATCCCCGAGATGGTCGTCACCGTACAGTTTGAAGCCCTGAATCGCCATCCACTGCAGCGGCGCCCAGCCGTTGGGTTTATCCCACTGTTCCCCAGTTTCATGCTCGGTTGCTAAAATCCCACCGGGCGTGAGCAGGCGACTGCGAACCGCGTTAGCAAGCCGGTCGGCTTGTTCATGTGTTGCCATACCGACATACAGCGGCACAATACTGGCGGCAGAGAACAGGGCCATTTGTTCGCGCCGCCAGTCGTAATCGCGATAGCAGCCGTTTTCATCGTCCCACAGATAGCGGTTTACCGCATCGCGACGGTCACTGGCTTTCTGGCGAAACAGCGCTTCCGTTTCTTTGTCGCCTTTCAGCGCGGAAATATTGGCGATAGTGCTTTCCAGCTTGTAGAGGAAGGCATTCAGATCAATCGGGATGAACTGCGTGGTGCGTATGCTGGCAAGGCGGCCTGCATCGCGTAGCCAGCGCGAGGAATAATCCCAACCAGAGGCTGCACCCGCGCGCAAATCCCGATACACCTCATTGGGCGGGCGACCTGAATGCTTGGCGGTCTCAACGTCTTCAAGCCATGACTCATCGCGCGGCGTATCACGATCGTCCCAATAGCGGTTGAGCAGAGAGCCGTCCGACATTCTGATCACGTGACGGTAGGCCTGGTTGAGCACCAGGGAATCGGCGCCATCCATCCAGAATGCGTATTCCATTTTTAGATGTTCAAGGTAGCGACGCGCGCCGCGCACGCCATCCTCTTCAAACAGTTCCACCATCAGCGCAAAGACCGGTGGCTGCGAACGGCTCAGGTAGTAGGTACGGTTACCGTTGGGGATATGACCATAGTTTTCAATCATCCAGGCAAAGTTATCCGCCATACATTTCAGCAGATCTTCGCGACCGCTCTCTGCCAGACCCAGCATGGTAAAGTAGGAATCCCAGTAGTAGGTTTCGCTAAAACGTCCGCCGGGCACAATATATGATTGCGGTAACGCCAGCAGCGAGGACCAGGGAATATGATCCTGCGGCTCGCGCGTCAGCACAGGCCACAGTTGATCGATATGCTCTTTCAGCGAGCTTGCCGGATCGGACACATATTCACTGGAGGGCGTTTCCGGTAGCCAGAAATGGTTCTCGACGAAACGTCGCAGATCAAAGTCGCGGTGGCGTTTAACTTTGCGATAGCGGATCAAAATGTCCAGTGGGTCCATTTTGGGCGCACAATCAGGGAAGGTTTTGCTATCAGCAAATAGTTTGGATGACTGGACGTGTTCAAACAGCTCGAGGTAACGATCGGCGGGGGTTAACGCATCTGACGCGGGTAACCCTGCAATCATCTCCGGCTCTGGCTCTGCCTCAATCATTTCATCCAGCTTTAACTCGCACGGATCCATTTCATAAAGCAGATCGATATCGATCGTCATTTCTTCTGAAGGGGCGTGGGGTAGTTTCTGGTTGAGCATAATGAGAAAGACCTCCGATGGACGTTGAAAGATTAAGGCTATTGCCCGGTCGTCAGTTAAGCGTAGACATTCGCTTCGGTGTCTGGTGAGTAAAGCGTGCGGTTGATCACATTTTAGTGCTGCATATTATTTAGAAAATAAGACTATCCCAATGAATATAATGAAGAATTCATAATTCTGCGTGACCTGAAGATATTTCATTTTCAGAACATTCGATTGCAACGAGTTGTGAACGGAAAACCATAACGGCTTATCTCCGTAATAGGCACAGGCTATTCTATCGATAGTTATCCCCCATGTAATTGCTTGATACTTATCAAAATAATAAATCCCTTACTTTCTATGATGGTTAAGTCTGATAAAGACTATGCACTCATTATTCTAATTTTTCTGGGTCACAATAACTCACAACGGTGAGGGTAAAATAATGAAAATCATTACCCGTCTTACCGCGATAGCCATAGCTGGCGTCGTGATTTGTTATTTTGGATTATCCGGTTATGTGTGGTATCACGATAATCAACGTAGTAAACAGGCAGATGTTCGGGCCTCTACGCTGGAAGAAAATAATAAAGTATTAGGTTTTTTACGCGAAAAAGGATGCGATTATTGTCACACGCCTTCAGCTGAATTACCTTTCTATTCTTCTTTTCCTGTCGCTAAGCAGTTGATGAATTACGATATTCAACTGGGATACAAATCATTCAATCTTGAGGCCGTTCGTGCGGCGCTGGTCGCAAATAAACCCGTTTCGCAAAGCGATCTGAATAAAATTGAATGGGTGATGCAGTACGACACCATGCCGCCGACGCGTTATACCGCACTGCACTGGGCTGGCAAGGTAAGCGATACAGAGCGAGCAGAGATCCTGGGCTGGATTGCGAAACAGCGCGAGCAGTATTATGCCAGTAACGATACCGCCGCGCAGCATCGTAACGAGCCTGTGCAGCCGATACCGGAAAGCATTCCGACCGATGCCCGTAAAGTGGCGCTGGGCTTTACGCTTTACCACGACCCGCGTATTTCCGGTGACAGCACGATTTCTTGCGCGCACTGCCATGCCCTGAATGCGGGGGGCGTAGATGGTCGCAAAACGTCAATCGGCGTAGGCGGCGCGGTTGGTCCTATCAACGCGCCGACGGTATTTAACTCTGTCTTCAACGTGGAACAATTCTGGGATGGTCGAGCACCAACATTGCAGGCGCAGGCAGGCGGCCCGCCGTTGAACCCTATCGAGATGGCGTCTAAATCCTGGGATGAAATTATCCAGAAACTGGATAAGGATCCGCAACTCAAACAAGAGTTTATCGCGGTTTATCCGCAGGGATTCAGCGGAGATAATATTACCGATGCGATTGCTGAGTTTGAGAAAACGCTAATTACGCCAAATTCGCCGTTTGATAAATGGCTACGCGGTGATGAAGCGGCGTTAACCGCCCAGCAGAAACATGGCTATCAGTTGTTTAAAGATAATAAGTGCGCGACCTGTCATGGCGGTATTATTTTAGGCGGGCGTTCATTTGAGCCATTGGGTTTGAAAAAGGACTTTAATTTCGGCGAGGTCACTGCCGCAGATATTGGCCGCATGAACGTCACTAATGAACTACGTGACAAGCTGCGTCAAAAAGTCCCTGGCTTGCGTAATGTTGCGCTGACGGCACCTTATTTCCATCGCGGTGATGTGCCAACGCTTGATGGCGCGGTCAAACTGATGCTGCGCTATCAGGTGGGTAAAGAACTGCCGCAGGAAGATATCGACGATATCGTGGCGTTTCTTGAGAGTCTGAACGGGGTGTATACGCCGTATATGCAGGGTAAATAAGAGAAAACCGGATGGCAAAGCGCCATCCGGTATTTTATTGATTAACGCATGGTAACGAACTCTTCTGCTGCCGTTGGGTGAATCGCAACGGTGTTATCAAAGTCTTTCTTGGTTGCGCCCATTTTCAGTGCGACCGCGAAGCCTTGCAGCATTTCATCCATTCCAAAACCAATACCGTGAATACCGACAATCTTCTCTTCCGGACCGACGCAAACCAGCTTCATGCGGCACGGCTGACGATGTGAAGTGACAGCGGTATACATCGCGGTAAATGATGATTTATACACTTTCACCTGGTCATCGCCGTGCTGTTCACGAGCCTGCTGCTCGGTCAGGCCCACGGTGCCAATTGGCGGATGGCTGAAGACCACGGTCGGGATATTGCTGTAGTCCAGATGTTCGTCCGGTTTGTTGTTAAACAGACGCTCAGACAGGCGACGGCCCGCGGCAACGGCAACCGGCGTCAGCTCAACGGCACCGGTGTTATCGCCGACGGCATAAATTCCCGGCACGCTGGTGTTCTGATATTTATCAACGACGATGTAGCCTTTTTCGTTGGTTTTCACGCCAGTAACTGCCAGGTTGAAGTTATCGGTGGCTGGTTCACGACCAATTGCCCAAATCAGGCAATCTACCGTTTCGCTACGACCATCTTCCAGTTGCAGGGTCAGGCTGCCGTCAGCGTTTTTAACGACCGCTTTCGGAATCGCGTGAGTATGCAGAGTCGGGCCTTCGGCGTTCATTACCTCGACCAGCGTGTCGACGATCATCGGGTCGAAGCTGCGTAGCGGCGCGTGTTTACGCACGAACAGATGCGTTTGGGCACCCAGGCCGTTAATCACGCCTGCCAGCTCAACGGCGATGTAACCTGCGCCGACGACCGCAACGCGCTTCGGCAGCGCGGGCAGCTCAAAGAAGCCATCGGAGTCGATCCCGTATTCCACACCCGGAATGTTCGGATGGCTCGGGCGACCACCGGTAGCAATCAAAATATGATCGGCAGTAATGGTTTCACCGTTCACTTCAATGGTTTTGGCATCCACAAAGCGGGCAAAGCCTTTAATCACATCGACATTATTTTTGCCCAGCACATTGTCGTACGAGGTATGAATACGATCGATATAAGCGGTACGCGTGGCGATCAGTTTATCCCAGTCGAACTTATTGATGGTGGTGTCGAAACCGTAATCCGGCCCGTACATGTGGATCGCTTCACGAACCTGGGCGGCATGCCACATCACTTTCTTTGGTACGCAGCCCACGTTAACGCAGGTTCCGCCTAACTCTTTGGCTTCAATGAGTGCGCATTTCTGGCCGTACATTGCTGCACGGTTAATGGAGGCAATACCGCCGCTGCCGCCGCCAATAGCGATGTAATCATAGTGCTTGGTCATGACCGCTCCTTCATGTTCATTGTAGGGCGGAGAAGCGTTACGCCATCCGCCAAAATATTCGCGATTGTATACCTGATATTAAAAGGTTCCACCGATGGCTGCGATTACTCCGGCACGATCCAGCTTACCGAGGTATGACCGGTTCCTGCCGGAACCAGTTTGCTGTGCAACCACGGCAGAACGTTGTTCATCTGCTGCTCCAGCTTCCACGGCGGGTTAATCACAATCATGCCAGACGCTGTCATACCGCGCTGATCGCTGTCCGGGCGCACTGCCAGTTCAATTTGCAGAATTTTGCGGATGCCGGTGTCTTCGAGATCGTGGATCATGCGCTTGATTTGTTGGCGCAGAACCACCGGATACCACAGCGCATAGGTGCCGGTCGCGAAACGCTTGTAGCCTTCGTTAATACCGGTGACCACCGCCTGGTAGTCGCTTTTGATTTCGTAGGGTGGATCGATAAGGATCAGCCCACGACGTGAAACCGGTGGCAATTTTGCTTTCAGCTGCTGATAACCATCGGCTTTGGCCACGCGTGCGCGCTCATCTTTCTGGAATTCGCCGCGCAGCAGAGGAAAATCACTCGGGTGCAGTTCAGTTAATTGCAGGCTATCCTGTTCGCGCAGCAGCTGGCGAGCAATTAACGGAGAGCCCGGGTAGTAGCGCAACTGACCGCTACGGTTGAAGTGTTGCACCACGCCAATGTAGGGTTCCAGTTCGGCAGGCAAATCGTCCTGCTGCCAGATACGGGCGATCCCTTCCAGATATTCACCGGTACGTTCGGCATGCTCACTGCTCAGCTGATAACGGCCAGCACCAGCATGGGTGTCCAGATAGAGAAACGGTTTTTCTTTCTCTTTGAGCGATTCAATGATCAGGCTCTGGACGGTGTGTTTCAGGACGTCGGCGTGGTTGCCTGCGTGATAACTGTGGCGATAACTGAGCATGGGTAATGAAATTCCGCTGAAATGACGATTTGCCACAGTTTACAGCAGATCGGCACAGATTACCCGTAGGCCCGGTAAGCGCAGCACCACCGGGCGTCTTTCCGTCACGGTTAGCATTGAAATCCTCTACACTTAACCCCATTGTACAAATTAATATGCACAGCGCCGGATACGCGCTTCATTCACTCTTTTCAACAGGACCGCGCTAATGACCAATCCATTGCTGACTCCCTTCGAACTGCCGCCGTTTTCTAAAATTCAGCCTGAGCATGTCGTGCCTGCCGTCACTAAGGCGCTGAACGATTGCCGCGAAAACGTTGAACGCGTGGTTGCGCAGGGCGCGCCGTACACCTGGGAAAATCTCTGCCAGCCGTTGGCGGAAGTTGACGATGTGCTGGGGCGTATTTTCTCTCCTGTTAGCCACCTGAACTCGGTGAAAAACAGCCCGGAACTGCGCGAAGCCTACGAACAAACGCTACCGCTGCTGTCTGAATACAGCACCTGGGTTGGACAACATGAAGGCCTGTACAAAGCGTACCGCGACCTGCGTGATGGCGATCATTACGCCACCCTGAGTACCGCGCAGAAAAAAGCGGTCGATAACGCGCTGCGCGATTTTGAGCTTTCTGGTATTGGTCTGCCGAAGGAAAAACAGCAGCGCTATGGTGAAATCGCCACCCGTCTGTCTGAACTCGGCAACTTGTACAGCAATAACGTCCTTGATGCCACGATGGGCTGGACGAAGTTAGTCACCGATGAAGCCGAGCTGGCTGGTATGCCGGAAAGCGCGCTGGCTGCGGCGAAGGCCCAGGCGGAAGCCAAAGAGCAGGAAGGCTATCTGTTAACGCTGGATATCCCAAGCTACTTGCCGGTGATGACCTACTGTGACAACCAGGGACTGCGTGAAGAGATGTATCGCGCTTACTCCACCCGCGCGTCTGACCAGGGGCCGAACGCTGGCAAATGGGATAACAGCCCGATAATGGAAGAGATCCTCGCGCTGCGCCACGAACTGGCACAGCTGCTGGGCTTTGAAAGCTACGCCTTTAAATCTCTGGCCACCAAAATGGCGGAAAACCCGCAGCAGGTCCTCGACTTCCTGACCGATCTGGCGAAACGCGCCCGTCCGCAGGGGGAGAAAGAGCTGGCTCAACTGCGCGCCTTCGCGAAAGCGGAATTTGGTGTTGATGAGTTGCAGCCGTGGGATATCGCTTACTACAGCGAGAAACAAAAACAGCATCTCTACAGTATCAGCGACGAGCAACTGCGTCCTTATTTCCCGGAGAACAAAGCCGTTAACGGTCTGTTTGAAGTGGTTAAACGTATTTATGGCATCATTGCCAAAGAGCGCACCGATGTTGACGTCTGGCATCCGGAAGTTCGTTTCTTCGAGCTGTATGACGAAAATAACGAGCTGCGCGGCAGCTTCTACCTCGATCTATACGCCCGTGAACATAAACGCGGCGGGGCGTGGATGGACGACTGCGTCGGCCAGATGCGTAAAAGTGACGGCACGTTGCAAAAACCGGTTGCCTACCTGACCTGTAACTTTAACCGTCCGGTGAACGGCAAACCCGCGCTGTTTACCCACGATGAAGTGATTACCCTGTTCCACGAGTTCGGCCACGGTCTGCACCATATGCTGACCCGTATCGAAACCGCGGGCGTTTCCGGTATCAACGGTGTGCCATGGGATGCGGTCGAACTGCCGAGCCAGTTTATGGAAAACTGGTGTTGGGAGCCGGAAGCGTTGGCGTTTATCTCCGGCCATTATGAAACTGGCGAACCGCTGCCGAAGGAACTGCTGGATAAAATGCTGGCGGCGAAAAACTACCAGGCGGCGCTGTTTATTCTGCGTCAACTGGAGTTCGGTCTGTTTGATTTCCGTCTGCACGCGGAATTTAACCCGCAGCAAGGGGCTAAAATCCTCGACACGCTGGCGGAAATTAAAAAACAGGTCGCAGTGGTGCCGGGCCCAACCTGGGGCCGCTTCCCGCATGCCTTCAGCCACATTTTTGCTGGTGGCTACGCGGCGGGTTACTACAGCTATCTGTGGGCCGACGTACTGGCGGCGGATGCCTTCTCTCGCTTCGAAGATGAAGGGATTTTCAACCGTCAAACCGGACAATCGTTCCTCGATAATATCCTCACCCGTGGCGGTTCTGAAGAGCCTATGGAACTGTTCAAGCGCTTCCGTGGCCGCGAGCCACAGCTGGATGCAATGCTGGAGCATTACGGGATTAAAGGCTGATTATTCACGTGAAAATCTGCTTAGTCGATGAAACAGGCGCCGGAGACGGCGCCTTATCTGTTCTGGCCGCCCGCTGGGGACTGGAACACGATGAAGATAACCTGATGGCGCTGGTGATGACGACAGCACATCTGGAACTGCGCAAACGCGATGAACCTAAGCTCGGCGGTATCTTCGTGGATTTTGTCGGCGGTGCGATGGCCCATCGGCGCAAGTTTGGCGGTGGCCGCGGTGAAGCGGTGGCGAAGGCGGTCGGCATTAAAGGCGATTACCTGCCGGATGTGGTCGATGCAACCGCAGGGCTGGGGCGCGATGCGTTTGTACTGGCCTCGGTAGGCTGTCGCGTACGAATGCTGGAACGTAATCCGGTGGTTGCTGCGCTGCTTGACGATGGCCTGGCGCGCGGGTATGCCGACCCGGAAATCGGTCCGTGGCTGCAGGAGCGTTTGCAGTTGATTCACGCGTCGAGCCTGACGGCGTTAACCGATATCACGCCGCGCCCGCAGGTGGTGTACCTCGACCCGATGTTCCCACATAAGCAGAAAAGCGCGCTGGTGAAAAAAGAGATGCGCGTGTTTCAGTCGCTGGTGGGGCCGGATCTGGATGCGGATGGGTTGCTGGAGCCTGCTCGTCAGTTAGCCACCAAACGTGTGGTGGTGAAGCGTCCGGACTACGCGCCGCCGCTGGCGGATGTCGCTACGCCAAACGCGGTAGTTACTAAAGGGCATCGATTCGATATTTATGCGGGAACGGCATAGGCCAGATGGTTAGCAATAGTGCCCGATGGCGCTACGCTTATCGGGTCTACAGCTCAGTGCCGTTAGTAGGCCGGATAAGGCGGTAGCCGCATCCGGCATCACGGGTTAAACAAACGGTGCCAGCGGATCGGCAATCTCAAACGCTACCGCGCGGTCCGCCTTCGGCGGGTAAATCAGCTCGCTGACAATCGACACCTTCAGCTTCTTCGCTTCTGCACGCGTCAGTTTCACCTGCTGATCCCATCCTTCGCTATACACCGCACCCCAGGCACCGAGATCCAGGCAGGTGACGTAGTTTTCCTGACGATATGGCAGTGGTGTTATGTTTAACAGGTCTGCCGCGGCATTATTACCGGCGAATTTACCCAGCAAGATGGCGTGCTGGCAGGTCATCAGCGCATGATTGCCTTTGTCGTCGGTGGCGGCATAGGCTACATCGCCAGTGGCGTAGATATCATCGTGACCCACAACCTGCAGATTGGCATTTACATGCAGACGGCCCTGGCGATCGCGCGGGGCGTTAATCTGTGCTGTCAGGCTATTAGCCTGTACGCCGACGGTCCAGATAACTGTCTGGGAAGAAATCACCTGTCCATCTTTCAGCGTGACGCCAGAGGCATCCACGCACTCTACTTCCGCATTGACCAGCCACTCGACACCCAGTTCAGCAGAGGCTTCGATAATCACGTCACGTAATTCCTCGCTCCAGCGTCCGCCCGGCTGAGCGCCGCGTTCAACTACGACAACTCTGGTCTTAGCATCAGCGCCCAATATTTCGCGCAAACGACCTGGTAATTCCAGCGCCATTTCAATGCCGGTAAAGCCGCCGCCGCAGACCACTACCGTATTGCGAGCCTCACTTTCCGGTTGTAATGCCAGATCGTTAATGTGCTGCTCCAGTACGGCGGCGCTCTCAAGTTAGTCGAGGTCAAACGCGTGCTCGGCGGCACCGGTGACGGCGTCGCGGTTTACGTGACTTCCGCTGGCAAGCACCAGGCGGTCGTAGCGGCGCAGATGAATGTCACCGTTGGCATCTTTCCAGCTCACCTCTTTAGAGTCCGGGAGGATTTGCTCGACGTGACCTTGCAGGAAGTTGACGCCGGTAACGTCAAACAGCGGTTGCAGTGGTGCGACCAGCGTATGAACGGCGCTTTCATAAAAACGTGGGCGGACACGCAGCTCTGGCTGTGGCGCAATTACTGTAATATCAATGGCCTGCTGATGTTTATCCGCCAGTCGTGCGGCGCTTAATGCTGCCCACATACCGGCAAAGCCGGCGCCCACGATCAGAATTTGTTTACGCATTGGAGTTTTCTCACTGGTGACTACGAATTATTTACTCGGATTTTATTTGTCGTAGTTATGAATTGCAATGCGATTGAGATCCTTTTTGCCTCAAAGGGTGAGGATTTTTTATTATCTATTTGATAAATATGTATTTAAATTTTTATTGTGAAGAGGGGTTACTTTGCTGTCTGGAATGAGTGAAACGAAAAAGCTACAATAAACTCAGATTAATTTTGACTGAGATAAGAGAATGGCATTCTACAGTTCTGGGGTTGAGTACGGCATTCATAGCCTGATGTGTATGGTCGACAGTAAGGGCGACGCGCGGGATATGAGCGTGCGGGAAATTGCCGAACTGCAAAGTGTGCCATATGACTATCTGGCAAAAATTTTCACCCGTCTGTCCAAAGCGGGTCTGGTGCGCAGCATTGAAGGCAAGGGCGGTGGTTTCCAGTTAGCTAAACCTGCTGAACACATCACTGTGCTGGATGTGGTGAATGCTATTGATGGTGATAAGCGCATCTTTGAATGTCGTGAAATTCGCCAGCGGTTGGCGGTATTTGAGGAGCATCCACCAGAGTGGGCCTGTGAAGGCATTTGTGGTGTGCGTTCGGTAATGGACATGGCCCAGCAGCGGATGGAAGAAGCGCTCGGTCAGCATACGATTCTGGACCTGGCGCGCAAAATGTACCGCAAAGCGCCGGACACCTTTGTGGTGGAAGTGCAGGAGTGGATAGACGCGCGTAAAGGATAGTGAGTGAAAATGCCGGATAGGGCAATAGCCGCCATCCGGCACTGAAGGTTATTGCTCGGTGCTCGGCGTATTAATCATGCGGTTCAGCCATGGCACCATAATCGCCATCACAACCGTTACGGCCAGGGTCACCAGACCAATCTTACTGAAGACGTTGGTATAGATAGGCAGCGTTTGCAGCGGGTCGGTGATGTTCTCTGGTACGGCGGTGAACGTCGCGACATAACCCCCCATCAGGAAGGCTGCTGCCTGGGTCAGGAACCACATCCCGAGAATAAAGCCCATCAGGTGTTGTGGCACGAGAGCGGCGACCATAGCCAGCCCCAGGGCGCTAATCAGCAGTTCACCCAGGCTCTGGAACAGATACACCAGCACGATAAACCACGGCGACGTCAGCCCCTGCGCATCGGCAAACCACATTCCGGCTGCAGCGGCGGTCAGGAAACCCAGCGAGCACAGGAACATACCGAGCGTAAACTTCATCGGCATGGTCAGGTCTTTACCTTTGTTGCCCAGACGGGTATAGATTGCAGCTAGTACCGGACTCGCCAGTACCACCCAGAACGGGTTCAGCGCCTGGAAGCTTACCGGGTTGATGGCGAAACCAAGAATTTCATGGTGCACGTTATTGATAGCAAAGAAGTTCAGCGAAGTTGGCATCTGCGCGTACAGCACGTAGAACACCACCGCTTCCAGCATCAGGATAAAGGCCACAAACATTTTGTTGCGCCCGGTTTTATCCAGTTTGAAGGCCTGACGGAAGAAGATGATCGTCACGGCAATCGACAGGACGATCAGCACCAGGTTGGCAATCTGCACGTTGTGCATTAGCCAGGCGCAGATAAATACCATCACTACCGTTCCGGCCAGCACGCAGAATAGATTACGGAAATTCAGCGGCTTATGGTCTGGCTCTGAACCGATATTCTTCACCATTCCACGGCAGGCAAAGTAGACCAACAGCGCGACAATAAGCCCGGCCCCGCACAGATTATAGGTCACCGCATAGCCAAACTTATCGGCAATCACCGGTGCCAGCGACAACGACAGCAGTGAACCGATGTTAATCGACATATAAAACAGGGTGAAAGCACCGTCCAGACGGGCGTCTTTCGGTGGATAGCATTTTGACAGCAGGCTTGCCGGGTTGGCTTTAAACAGCCCGTTACCGACGGCAATGGTACCCAAAGCAATAAAAATCAGGTCGGGCTTAAGCAGTGACATCCCGGTCATGAAGTAGCCGATCGCCAGCACAATGGCGCCGAGTACCAGCGTACGCTTAGTGCCTAACAGATGGTCGCCGACGTAGCCGCCGATCGAGATCAGGCCGTAGACCAGCGCGGCAAATGCACCAAAGGTGACAAATGCCTGTTCCTGCGAAAAACCGAGCTGCTTAACAAAAAATACCGCCAGGATGCCCTGAACGCCGTAATAGCCAAATCGTTCCCATAATTCCACAAAGAAGATCATGAAGAACGGACGAGGTTGCTGCAGCAAGCCCGTAGGTGCAGTTTTATTCATATTCCATCGCCTTTCAAAGCCATCCCGAAAAGTATGAACGCGTATGCTTAAACGCGCCGAAAAAGTCTTATTTTGTTATAGACTGCGGTTATTGGCCGCAGGAGTAGAGTATTATAGAGATGGTTTTCGATCCAATTAGTTGATCACACTAATTATGATTTATTTGTTGGATTGATGTACTAATTGTGTCTGAATGATAAAAACAAAAACGCCCGCAAAGGCGGGCGTTTACAGGCTTAACGACTTGTAGCGCGTCGGGTAATCTCCCGACGGCCAGCGTTTTATGCTTCTTCGTCGTCACGCAGCGGAACAATCAACATGTCGACGTGGACAGTGTTGATCAGTTGGCGCGCGGAGGACATTAGCTTGCTCCAGAAATCCTGGTGATGACCACAAACGACCAGATCCATGTCGTATTTTTTGATGGCATCAACCAGAACCTGACCCAGGTCGCCGCTACCGCTCAGGGTTTCGGTGATAGGGTAGCCTGCGTTGGTGGAAAGCTCGGTTAGCGCGTGGTGGGTTTCTTCAGAAATGCGTTTCTGCATGTCGCCCAGATTCACGTCGATAAGCCCGGTGTACAGGTCGGAATAGTTTACGTCAACGTGGATAAGGGAGACTTTAGCATTGTAAGGCCGCGCCATAGAGACCGCTTTTTCAACCAGAACTTTGCTTTCCGGAGAAAGATCAACCGCGATAAGAATGTGTTTATAAGCCATAGTGTTACTCCTTCCATAAGTTGTCGATGACTAGCCTGCTGGCGTTTACCTGCCGCCGCGTCATCCGCATCCTGCGAACCTTGCGCGCGGGGCTAGCCCAGTCGTAAAAACGTACCATATAAGGACTATCCTTACATTATAGCGACCAGGATAATCCGTCAATCCGCCTTGCTTGCCAAGCAGTTAAACAAATTTTTTAGTTAATTGCATTGATAGCGATTAACCTTCTGGCAAAAAAATTAACTAATCTCCTACACTATCTAGAGAGGCGTTCGGATGCGTGATACTAATACGAACGGTTCGGCTGTACTCTTCACTGAATGGTTTGGCAGGGTATCGGGGAGCGGTAGTCCCGGAAAGGAGTTCCGTGGGCGGGTCGCCGGGGAGGAGGTATGATAAGCACCATTGCATTGTTCTGGGCTTTATGTGTCGTTTGCATTGTTAATATGGCGCGCTATTTTTCTTCGTTACGCGCACTGTTAGTGGTACTTCGTGGTTGCGATCCATTGCTTTACCAGTATGTAGATGGTGGGGGCTTTTTTACCTCGCATGGGCAACCGAACAAGCAGATGCGTCTGGTGTGGTATATCTACGCTCAGCGTTACCGCGATCATCATGATGATGAGTTTATTCGCCGCTGTGAGCGGGTTCGCGGTCAGTTCATCCTCACCAGCGCGCTATGTGGCCTGGTGCTAATCAGCATGGTTGCGCTGATTATCTGGCACTGATGCCAACGACAGATACAAAAAAAGCGGGTCAGAAAACTGACCCGCTTTTTTACCGTGCATTCGCTTAGATAAGCTTCAGAGAGAGCCAGTAAAGCCCGCCGGAAAGAAGAATTGCGGCTGGCAGGGTGAAGACCCAGGCCATCAGAATGCTGGTCACTGTTTTACGCTGTAAACCGCCGCCATCAACAACCATCGTCCCCGCAACGGAAGAAGAGAGAACGTGGGTGGTGGAAACGGGCATACCGGTGTAACTGGCGAGACCGATAGAGACTGCGGCAGTCATCTGTGCCGACATCCCCTGGGCATAGGTCATGCCTTTCTTACCGATTTTCTCACCAATGGTGGTGGCTACGCGACGCCAGCCGATCATGGTACCAATGCCCAGCGCCAGTGCGACGGCCATAATGATCCAGATAGGCGCATACTCAATGGTGCTCAGCATGTCAGCTTTCAGTTTTTTCAGCAGACGCTGATCGTCAGTGCTTACGCCAGGCAGCTTAACCACTTTATCCGTGGTATCAGAAATGCACAGCATAATACGGCGCAGCTGACCACGCTGTTCGACGCTTAACTTGTCGTAGGTTTCCAGGTTCGCCAGCATACCTTTCGCACGTTCCAGCGCGTTGATGGTATTCGCCGGGTGGCAATGGAACTCTGTCGTCGTCGCTGGAGCCGCGTCCGTCGGGGACGGAATCAACTGGTCTACGCCTGTGGCCTGTTTAAGCAGGTCAGGACGCTGCTGGAAGAAGACTTCGACGTTATTGATGGCATCACGGGTACGGGTAATCTCGTAACCGGAAGCATTCATATTCACCACGAAGCCCGCAGGCGCTACGCCAATCAGCACCAGCATCACCAGACCAATGCCTTTCTGCCCGTCGTTAGCGCCATGAGAGAACGCCACGCCGATAGCGGAGAGGATTAGGGCAATACGCGTCCAGAACGGCGGCTTTTTCTTGCCATCTTTCTTTTCACGTTCTGCTGGCGTCAGGTGGATACGGGCACGTTTTTTCGTACCGCTCCAGTAGCGACGCAGAATGAAAATAAGACCACCTGCAACCACCAGGCCGACAATCGGCGAGATGATAAGCGAGGCAAAAATACCCATTACTTTCGGAATGTTAAGTGCATCTACCACAGAAGTGCCGGTCATCAGCGCATTGGTTAAACCAATACCGATAATGGCGCCAATCAGCGTGTGGGAGCTGGATGCAGGCAAACCAAAGTACCAGGTACCCAGGTTCCAGATAATTGCCGCCAGCAGCATGGAGAACACCATGGCGAGGCCATGTGACGATCCCATATTGAGCAGCAGATCCGTTGGCAGCATATGCACGATGGCATACGCCACGCTGAGACCGCCCAGCAAAACACCAAAGAAGTTGAACACCGCAGCCATGACCACCGCCAATTGCGAACGCATTGCACGGGTATAGATCACGGTTGCGACAGCATTGGCTGTATCATGAAAGCCGTTAATCGCTTCGTAGAACAGCACAAAAGCCAGAGCAAGCAATAGTAAAAGCCCGGTATGTAAATCCAGGCCAGCAAACAAATGTAGCATAGGACGTTACGCCATTTTGAGGACATGAACGCGGCGCATTATCAGTGACTTTGGCGGCGCGGGCAAAGTGAAATATAGAGTTTTTTTGATTTGTCTCCTGCTTTGTTTTACACCACTAAAGAATTATCCTATATATTTCAGATAAATACCCTTTATCGGTAGTTTGGTGCTGGTGCGACCACTGAGGAATCTTTACAATTCACACCCGCTTTTTAGAGAGGATCGCAACGTGGAAAGGTTTGATACCGTTATTATAGGCGCTGGCGCAGCGGGTATGTTTTGTGCCGCGCAGGCAGGACAAGCAGGTAGTCGCGTACTGCTGATTGATAATGGTAAAAAGCCAGGGCGTAAGATTCTCATGTCTGGCGGGGGACGCTGCAACTTTACCAATCTTTATGTCGAGCCTGCCGCCTATTTGAGCCAAAACCCCCATTTTTGCAAATCGGCGCTGGCGCGTTACACGCAGTGGGATTTTATCGACCTGGTGGGCAAACACGGTATTGCCTGGCACGAAAAAACGTTGGGTCAGCTGTTCTGCGATGATTCCGCCCAACAAATTGTCGATATGCTGGTGGCCGAGTGTGAAAAAGGTAACGTAACTATGCGGTTACGTAGCGAAGTCCTGAGCGTCGAGCGAGAGGGTGATGATTTCATTCTCGAATTGAACGGGATGACCGTGGGCACGAAAAAGCTGGTTATTGCCTCCGGTGGTCTCTCTATGCCGGGTCTGGGGGCAACGCCGTTTGGTTATAAAATTGCCGAACAGTTCGGTCTGAACGTATTGCCAACGCGCGCAGGGCTGGTGCCCTTTACGTTGCATAAGCCACTGCTGGAGCAGCTTCAGGTGCTCTCTGGCGTGTCGGTCTCCTCTGTTATCACCGCCGAGGACGGCACCGTCTTTCGTGAAAATCTGCTCTTTACACACCGCGGGCTTTCTGGTCCGGCCGTACTGCAGATTTCCAGTTTTTGGCAGCCAGGCGAATTTGTCAGCATTAATTTGTTGCCGGATGTTGACCTTGCGAGCTTCCTCGATGACCAACGCAGCGCCCACCCTAATCAGAGCTTAAAGAATACGCTTGCTATGCAGTTGCCAAAACGTCTGGTGGAATGTTTACAGCAGTTAGGGCAAATCCCGGACGTCTCGCTGAAACAGCTTAACGTGCGCGATCAACAAACGCTGGTTGAGACGCTGACCGATTGGCGGGTGCAGCCGAACGGTACGGAAGGGTATCGTACCGCTGAAGTCACGCTGGGCGGCGTTGATACCAATGAGCTTTCATCGCGCACGATGGAAGCACGTAAAGTGCCGGGACTCTATTTTATCGGCGAAGTGATGGACGTTACCGGCTGGTTGGGAGGCTATAACTTCCAGTGGGCATGGTCGAGTGCCTGGGCGTGTGCGCAAGATTTAGCGCCAGCCTGACTGTGACGCCCGACAACCTGAGCTGCCGGGCGTTATCATTAGTTCAGACCAAGAAAGTGCTGGGCGATTTTAAAGTAGATAATTAACCCGGTACCGTCGATAAGCGTGGCGATAAACGGGGCCGAAACCACGGCGGGATCAATGCCGATACGCTTGAGCACCATGGGGATCACTGATGACACCACGGCGCTCCACAGCGTAATGCAAACCAGCGTCAGGCTGACGATCAGCGTGATTTCCATGCCGATGCCCATCATCCACGCGCGTAAGCACCCTGCCAGGCCCAGCGTCAGAGCGATCAGCAGCGAAGTTGAAACTTCTTTGCGGATCACCCGGCCCATATCGCGCAGCCGCACTTCTCCCAGCGCCATTGAACGTACCAGCGTCGAAGTGATCTGCGTACCGCTGTTGCCGCCAGTACCAATTAATAGCGGAATAAAAAAGGCCAGGGCAATTGCGGATTCCAGCGCCTCTTCAAAATGCTGAAGCACGCTGCTGGTATAGGCTTCTGCGACAAACAGCAGCAGGAGCCAGACCGAACGTTTTTTCCACAATGTCCACGGACTAATTTCCAGATAGGGTTTTTCCAGCGGTAGCGTGGCGCCCTGAAGCTGAACGTCTTCAGTAACATCATCTTCCTGTAGATGAGCGATCTCTTTTTCCATCAGACAACCGACCAGCTCACCTCTCTCAACGACAGCAACCAGATCGACTTCGCGTTCGGCTAACTCGGCAACGACCTGCGCCCGTTCATCATCAGGCTTTACATGAAATAAACAGCTGTCCGTAAGATGGTTGATGTTCAGCGACGTATCTTTTTCCTGCAATAAGCGCTTGATGGATAACACCCCGCGCAGCGCTTTTCCGGCCACAACAAAGACCTGGCCTGGGATGTCATCCGTTGTGAGTTGGGAGACAAAGTACTCGCGAGCGCCGTTCACGCTGAGATGGTCCGGCAGAGTAATAAAATCGGTGCGCATATATTGGGCGATAGCGTCGCCGTTGAAATCCGGCATAGGATGATGAGCGGCGCAGAGTGGCATAGATGACATGGTGTAATTCCCTATAAAAATCTCTCATAGGGGCGAACAAGACAGGGTTAGCGCAGGCAGATCCCTACGTCCTGGTTTTAGCACTGAACAACGTATCTGCCCGATGGTGAAATCGTCAGAAGTTACCTTGGCAACACCTTGATTCGATGGATGCCTGTATTTCCCTGAGTGGTCTCTCTCGATACCAGCAGGGCGATAACTTGTATTTGTACAGGAGCCTCGCCATAACGAGATCGGTAAATGAGCCGCTATTATAAGGATGCCTAATCATTGATTATGTTTATAGTTGCGATTGTTTATCAATCGTTGATATACGAAATATTTCTTGTGCCAGGGCTGAACTGGAAACGACAACCGAATAGACATATTGAATCCAGGTGTTAGTATTCAATAGACAGCAGTTATGAGTATGCGTGTTTCATTTCCGGCCAGGAACGCTGATGATGACAACATTACTACCCGATTTCGCAGCATTTTCGTCACTCACTTCCTTCGCGGTGTGCGTTGCTATAACGCCTGTCCGCACTCTGGCCATTATTTCTCATTCCTTCTCATCCCGGATGGAATCTCCTGCTGAATAGCTGTTCAGTGGGCTTTGTGACACGCATCGTTTGATAACAGGGATTACGGCGGGTCGGATATGGAAAAGATTAAGCGTCATCTGGTGTGGTGGGGCGCGGGTATTGTGGTGGTGGTTGCTGCAATAGCATGGTGGATGTTGCGTCCTGCGGGGATTCCGGAAGGTTTCGCGGCCAGCAACGGCAGAATAGAAGCTACCGAAGTGGATATTGCCACCAAGATTGCCGGACGAATTGACACAATCCTCGTATCGGAAGGGCAGTTCGTTCGTCAGGGCGAGGTGCTGGCGAAAATGGATACCCGCGTGCTGCAGGAGCAGCGGCTGGAAGCTGTCGCGCAAATCAAAGAAGCCGAAAGCGCGGTGGCTGCGGCACGAGCGCTGCTGGAACAGCGGCAAAGTGAAATGCGCGCCGCGCAGTCGGTGGTAAAACAGCGCGAGGCGGAACTGCAGTCGGTCTCTAAACGTCACGTTCGCTCCCGTTCTCTATCCCTGCGTGGGGCTGTATCCGAGCAACAGCTGGATGACGACAGGGCCGCGGCTGAAAGTGCTCGCGCGGCACTGGAATCCGCCAAGGCGCAGGTCTCTGCGGCAAAAGCCGCAATTGAAGCCGCCCGTACCAGCATCATTCAGGCGCAAACCCGCGTAGAAGCCGCGCAGGCCACCGAACGTCGTATTGCCGCTGATATTGATGACAGCGAGCTGAAAGCCCCGCGCGATGGTCGCGTGCAGTACCGTGTCGCCGAACCGGGCGAGGTGCTTTCCGCGGGCGGTCGCGTACTGAACATGGTCGATCTCAGCGATGTCTACATGACGTTCTTCTTACCTACCGAACAGGCTGGTTTATTGAAGATTGGCGGTGAAGCTCGCCTGGTGCTGGACGCCGCGCCGGATCTGCGTATTCCGGCGACCATTAGCTTTGTGGCTAGTGTCGCGCAGTTCACACCGAAAACGGTCGAAACCAGTGATGAACGGCTGAAGCTAATGTTCCGCGTTAAAGCGCGTATCCCGCCAGAGCTGTTGCAGCAGCATCTGGAGTACGTGAAAACCGGTCTGCCGGGCATGGCGTGGGTGCGTGTTGATGAAAATCGCCCCTGGCCTGACGACCTGGTGGTGAGGTTGCCGCAATGACGCATCTGGCGCTGGTTCCCGTTCCTCCCGTGGCGAACCTTGACGGCGTGAGTCAGCATTACGGGAAAACGGTCGCGCTGAACAACATCACGCTGGATATCCCTGCCCGCTGTATGGTGGGGCTTATTGGCCCGGATGGCGTCGGAAAATCGAGTCTGCTGTCGCTCATCTCCGGCGCGCGGGTCATTGAACACGGCAACGTGATGGTGCTGGGCGGCGATATGCGCGACCCAAAACATCGACGGGATGTCTGCCCGCGCATTGCCTGGATGCCGCAGGGGTTAGGGAAAAACCTGTACCATACGCTGTCGGTGTATGAGAACGTCGATTTCTTTGCCCGGCTGTTTGGTCATGATAAAGCGGAACGCGAAGCGCGGATTACCGAGCTGCTGAACAGCACCGGCCTGGCACCGTTTCGCGACCGTCCCGCCGGGAAACTCTCGGGCGGGATGAAGCAAAAACTGGGATTGTGCTGCGCGTTAATCCACGACCCGGAACTGTTAATTCTCGATGAACCCACCACCGGTGTCGATCCGCTGTCCCGTGCCCAGTTCTGGGATCTAATTAACAGCATTCGCCAGCGGCAGACCAACATGAGCGTGCTGGTTGCGACCGCTTACATGGAAGAAGCCGAGCGCTTTGACTGGCTGGTAGCGATGAACGCCGGGGAGGTGTTAGCCACCGGGAGCGCCCAGCAGTTACGCGAACAAACCAACAGCAACACGCTGGAGCAGGCGTTTATCGCGCTGCTACCTGAAGCCCAGCGCCAGGCGCATAAGCCGGTGGTGATCCCGCCGTATCACGCTGAGCAGGAAGAGATTGCCATCGAGGCGAAAGACCTGACTATGCGCTTCGGTAAGTTTGTCGCCGTTGACCACGTTAACTTTCGTATTCCGCGCGGGGAAATCTTCGGTTTTCTCGGCTCCAATGGCTGCGGTAAATCCACCACCATGAAGATGCTCACCGGTCTGCTACCCGCAAGCGAAGGTGAGGCGTGGTTGTTTGGGCAAGCGGTTGACCCGAAGAATATCGATACCCGCCGCCGGGTGGGCTATATGTCGCAGGCGTTTTCGCTCTACAGCGAGCTAACTGTCCGGCAAAACCTCGAACTACATGCGCGGTTGTTCCATATCCCCGAAGCAGAAATCCCCGGGCGGGTACAAGAGATGAGCGAGCGCTTTTCGCTGACCGATGTCGAAGACGCGTTGCCCGGCGCGCTGCCGTTGGGGATCCGTCAACGTCTGTCGCTGGCGGTGGCGGTGATCCATCGCCCGGAAATGCTCATTCTTGATGAGCCGACCTCCGGGGTCGATCCGGTGGCGAGGGACATGTTCTGGCAACTGATGGTCGATCTGTCGCGGCAGGACAAAGTGACCATTTTTATCTCCACCCACTTTATGAACGAAGCGGAGCGCTGCGACCGGATGTCGCTGATGCACGCCGGAAAAGTACTGGCCAGCGGCACGCCGCAGGAACTGGTGAAACAGCGTGGCGCCGCCAGTCTGGAAGAGGCGTTTATCTCCTGGTTACAGGAAGCGGCAGGCCCGGCACCGGAAGCTCAGTTACCGCCAGCCAATGTTCCGATAGCGCATGAAAATAGTCAGCCGCCGCGGCAGGGCTTTAGCCTGCAGCGGTTGTTCAGCTACAGCCGCCGTGAAGCGCTGGAACTACGACGCGATCCGGTACGTTCAACGCTGGCGCTGATGGGCACAGTGATCCTGATGCTGATCATGGGCTACGGCATCAGCATGGATGTGGAGAACCTGCGTTTTTCGGTGCTCGATCGTGATCAGACCGTCAGCAGCCAGGCGTGGACGCTGAATCTGGCGGGATCGCGCTATTTTATCGAACAGCCGCCGCTCACCAGTTATGACGAGCTGGACAAACGGATGCGTTCGGGCGAAGTGGCGGTAGCAATAGAGATCCCGCCAAACTTTGGCCGCGATATCGCGCGTGGCACGCCGGTGAAGATTGGCGTCTGGGTCGATGGCGCAATGCCGAGCCGCGCTGAAACGGTCAGAGGCTACGTACAGGCGATGCATCAGACCTGGCTGCAGGATGTGATGGCGCGTCAACCCAATTCCAGTGGGCAAAACGGGCTGATGACCATTGAAACTCGCTATCGTTACAACCCGGATGTAAAGAGTCTGCCGGCGATTGTTCCGGCGGTGATCCCGCTGCTGCTGATGATGATCCCCTCGATGCTCAGCGCCCTCAGCGTAGTGCGTGAGAAAGAGCTGGGGTCGATTATCAACCTGTACGTTACGCCCACGACCCGCAGCGAGTTTTTACTCGGCAAACAGTTGCCGTACATCGTGCTGGGGATGCTGAACTTCCTGCTGCTGTGCGCGCTGTCGGTGTTTGTGTTCGGCGTGCCGCATAAGGGGAGTTTTTTAACCCTGACGCTGGCCGCGCTGTTGTACGTCACCATTGCCACCGGGCTGGGTCTGTTAATTTCCACGTTTATGAAAAGCCAGATCGCGGCCATTTTTGGTACGGCGATTATTACGCTGATCCCGGCGACGCAGTTTTCTGGGATGATCGATCCGGTCGCCTCGCTCGAAGGGCCTGGACGCTGGATTGGTGAAATTTACCCGACCAGCCATTTTCTGACCATCGCGCGTGGGACGTTCTCTAAAGCGTTGGATCTGACCGAACTCTGGCAGCTGTTTATTCCGCTGATGGTAGCCATTCCGGTGGTGATTGGTCTGAGCGTATTACTGCTGAAAAAACAGGAGGGGTGATGCGCCGATTACGCAATATTTATAACCTCGGCATCAAAGAGTTGCGCAGCCTGCTGGGTGACAAAGCGATGCTGACGCTGATCGTCTTTGCCTTCACGATTTCGGTTTATTCTTCCGCGACCGTCCTGCCGGGTTCGCTGCATCTGGCGCCGATTGCTATTGCCGATATGGACCAGTCGCAGTTGTCGAACCGGATTGTGAACAGCTTTTATCGCCCATGGTTTTTACCGCCGGAGATGATCACCGCTGATGAGATGGATGCCGGACTGGACGCCGGGCGCTACACCTTCGCCGTGAACATTCCACCTGATTTTCAGCGTGATGTGCTGGCCGGGCGGCAGCCGGATATTCAGGTTAACGTCGATGCCACGCGGATGAGCCAGGCCTTTACCGGCAACAGCTATATCCAGAATATCATCAGCGGCGAGGTGAACAGCTTTGTGGCGCGTTACCGTGACAATAGTGAGCCGCCGGTGGCGTTGGAAATGCGTATGCGCTTTAACCCTAATCTGGAGCCTGCCCGCTTTGGCGCGGTGATGGCGATTATCAACAACATCACCATGCTGGCGATCGTGCTTACCGGGTCGGCGCTAATTCGCGAGCGCGAGCACGGGACCATTGAGCATCTGCTGGTGATGCCGGTGACGCCGTTTGAGATCATGATGGCAAAAATCTGGTCGATGGGTCTGGTGGTGCTGGTGGTTTCCGGTTTATCGCTGATGCTGATGGTAAAAGGCGTGCTCGGCGTACCGATTGAAGGTTCGATACCGCTGTTTATGCTGGGCGTGGCGCTGAGCCTGTTCGCCACCACCTCGATCGGTATTTTTATGGGCACGCTGGCGCGCTCTATGCCGCAACTGGGGTTACTGATGATTCTGGTACTGCTGCCGCTACAGATGCTCTCTGGTGGTTCTACACCGCGTGAAAGCATGCCGCAGGCGGTGCAGGACATAATGCTGACTATGCCAACTACCCATTTTGTCAGCCTCGCGCAGGCGATACTTTACCGCGGCGCAGGGTTTGGCATCGTCTGGCCGCAGTTCCTGACGCTGTTGGCGATTGGCAGCGCGTTCTTCCTGATAGCGCTGCTGCGCTTTAGAAAGACGATTGGCACGATGGCGTAATTGGTTGGCTTCATATCTTGACTGCATTGTATGCTGTTATAATATGACTTCAAAGGATGAAGTCATAAGGACATGCGATGAAGGAAAAAGTGTTGTCTTTACGCAAAAAGCAAAAGAACACGCTGGATCAGCTTTTTAAAGCACCGACGCCGCAGGGAATCAAGTGGTCGGAAATTGAGTCACTGATCAAGGCGTTAGGTGGCGAAATCAAAGAAGGACGAGGCTCGCGATGTAAATTTCTTTTAAATAAGAGCATTGCGAGTTTTCATAGACCACATCCTTCTCCGGATACAGATAAAGGCGCGGTCGAAAACGTACGTGACTGGTTAACAAGTATAGGGGTAAAACCATGATCAAACCCAAAACGCCAAACTCAATGGAAATCGCCGGTCAACCTGCGGTGATTAATTATGTCCCTGAGCTTAATGCGTTTCGCGGTAAGTTCCTGGGATTGTCAGGCTATTGTGATTTTGTCTCTGACAGCATTCAGGGGCTGCAAAAAGAGGGGGAGATCTCCTTACGAGAGTATCTTGATGATTGCTCTGCCGCAGGGATAGAACCTTACGCAAACCCGGAAAAGCTGAAGACGTTTACTCTGCGCTATCCAGAGTCTTTCGGAGAACGTTTAAGTTTTGCGGCAGCGGAAGAACAGGTATCAGTCAATACATGGATCATCGAAACGCTCAGCAAAAGTCTCAAACAGGCATAGTTGCTAGTTGGTTTGCTCATTATTGCCAGGGGCGCTTCGCTTGCCTGGCCTACAGACGGTAACGGAGTAGGCCGGATAAGGCGTAGCCGCCATCCGGCAACGAAACAGGCAATTACTCTTCTTTTGGCAGGCACTGCAAATGACCGTGGCGCACGCCGCGCTGGGAAATCACGTCATCGGCAAAATGCTGCACATCGCCCATGTCGCCTTTAAGCACGGCGATTTCCAGGCAGTCGTCATGGTTGATGTGCACGTGCAGCGTGGCGACCGATAAATCGTGGTGGTGGTGTTGGGTAGAAACAATGCGGCTCGCCAGGTCACGCTTCTCATGCTCATAAACATACGAGAGCACCGCGAAGCCCTGAGTGCCGTGTTCCTGAGTGGTTTCCTGCGCCAGTGCGCCGCGCAGAATATCGCGGATCGCTTCGGAACGGTTGTTGTAGCCACGGCGCTGACTCAGGCCGTCGAGCGTTTCCAGTAAATCATCATCGAGGGTAATGGTGATACGTTGCATCCGATTTCAACCTTACGATATGGCGCGGTGGCGCACGGGAATGAGGGCATTACAGACGCTGTACGGCGTCGGCGGTCAGGGTAAACGGCGTGGGGGTGCACACCGCCAGGCTCAGGGTATCGATCTGGCACTGGCTGACGGAGAGTGAGGAGGTCAGCGCGGTACTGTCGACGCTGACGATTTGCCAGGCACTGCCGCCGCGCTGTTTCACGATAGCTTCTTTACGCGTCCAGATGCGCCAGAACGCCGCCAGCTGTTGCTCCGGGTGTTCGGCTTCAACTTCAGCGTGTTCCCCAAGACTGAATACCGTATTTGCCAGCGTTTGCCAGTTATCGCGCGGGCGAACGACTTCAATATCGCAGCCGACTTCCCCTTCGTCGCTGAGCAGCAGGACGATGTCATCGCCGCTATGGCTGAGATTGAACCACAGCGGCGTGTCGGCAGAAAAGGCGGGTTTTCCTTGCTCACCGTAGATAATGTCCGGTAATGGCGAAAGAACATGGGAAAGCAGCACCCGGCCTGCAATCCAGCGCGCACGGTGGGCTCCTTGTGGAGCCTGTTCACTCAGTGCGTCGGGCAGCGCGTCAGTGCTTAAAACAGAAACTTTCCCAAGAACGATCCGGTACATATCAGGGCTAACCTTTAGTAATAATGGGGTTGTGTACCACTCTTCATATGCTGTTTGCAAGTTTATCCCGGTAATCGGCTTTTGGGCCTGCCGGGTCCCAGCAAAATTGCCAGTTTGCTGCCGCCGGTGGTCGTTTCCATCCAGATTTTACACACGCTGGTTAGCGGCACAGAGAGCAGCATGCCTACCGGGCCGAGCAGCCATCCCCATACCAGCAAAGAGAGGAAGACGATAAGCGTCGATAATCCCAGCCGATGCCCCATCATGCGGGGTTCGAGGATATTGCCAATAACCATATGCACCACCAGGAACAGCGCACCAACCAGTACGCATTCGTAAATGCCGTTGAACAGCAGCGCCTGGATCATGGGCGGGACGGCGGAAATGACCGAGCCAATGTTGGGCACGTAGTTTAGCAGGAAGGCCAGCACGCCCCACATCAGAGCAAACTGAATCCCCATCAGTGCCAGACCCAGCCAGATGATGGCACCGGTCCATAAGCTGAGCAACGTTTTCAGTGCCAGATAGTGAGATACGCCCTTGAGCGCCCGATGCAGCCCCGCAATATGGATTTGTGGGTTGTTCAGCGAAAAGCGCAGCTTATAAGGAACATGACGTACCTCAAACAGCATAAAGACGACCGTCATCACCAGCAGAACGACGCTGGCCATGGCGCCGGAAAGACTTGTCATCAGCGTGGTGGTGAAGGTCATTATTTTGTCGGAGTCCATGCGTTGTAGCATGCGCTCCGGGGACATATGCAGATTTAAAAAGGGAACCATCTCTTGTAAATGCAGGACCTTACGTGTCAGCTCCTTGTTGTATTTGGGTAGCATGGCCATGAATTCCGTAATCGAAGACGCGAGGACGCCGATCAGTGCCGTGAGGACGAACAGCATCACCACCACTACGAGCGTAATGGCAACCGGGCGACGTACTCCCCGGCGAATAAACCAGGCGACCAGCGGATTCAATACAATGGCAAAAAAGAGGGCCAGCAGCAGTTGCACAATGATATCCGCCGCGGCATGAACACCGGCGAGGATCACCACCAAAGCAGCCAGTTTGAGTAAAATGTGCAAACCCGTTTTATCGGGCTGAGCGGTTGTCATATTTTCTTCCTGTTTGCGTTTTTGCATTAAGAGCTCATCCCAGTAGGCGTTATTGGCGCAGACAGTTTGAACACGGTCAGCGCGGAAGAACCGGAGCGTACACGCAGTACGTGAGGATTCTGAGCACTGCCCAGGTTCGAAATGGCAAGCAAAATAGCCCTAATGGGGTTGGCTCTAAGTGTAGCGGCTGGCTTGTGACTGATATTCCTAAACTGGCTGCTGATTTATAGTCTGCAACATGGTAGAAATGAAACACTGTTGTGAAAACGTGGTGACCCTCCATGCCCGAACCCGTCGCTGAACCGACGCTGAACGGTTTACGCCTTAACCTGCGCATTGTCTCTGTGGTGATGTTCAACTTCGCCAGCTATCTGACCATCGGCCTGCCGCTCGCGGTATTGCCGGGCTACGTCCACGATGTGATGGGGTTCAGCGCCTTCTGGGCTGGGTTGGTTATCAGCCTGCAATATTTCGCTACGCTGCTGAGCCGTCCGCATGCCGGTCGCTATGCCGATCTGCTGGGGCCAAAGAAGATTGTGGTATTCGGGCTGTGTGGCTGCTTTTTAAGTGGTCTGGGCTATTTGCTGGCAGGATCAACGAACGGCTGGCCGTTGGCTAGTCTGCTGCTGCTGTGTCTGGGGCGGGTGATTCTCGGGATTGGGCAGAGCTTTGCCGGAACTGGCTCTACGCTGTGGGGCGTGGGGGTGGTTGGCTCAATGCACATCGGACGGGTGATTTCCTGGAATGGCATCGTGACCTATGGCGCGATGGCGATAGGTGCGCCGCTGGGCGTTCTGTTTTATGCCTGGGGGGGCTTACAGGGGCTGGCGCTGACCGTGATGGGCGTGGCGCTGGTGGCGATACTGCTGGCGCTCCCTCGTCCTGCGGTGAAGGCCAGCAAAGGCAAACCGTTGCCGTTTCGCGCGGTGCTCGGGCGCGTCTGGTTGTACGGTATGGCGCTGGCCCTGGCCTCCGCTGGATTTGGGGTGATCGCCACGTTTATTACCCTGTTTTATGATGCCAAAGGCTGGGACGGCGCAGCTTTCGCGCTGACGCTTTTTAGCTGCACATTTGTCGGCACTCGACTGTTGTTCCCAAATGGTATCAACCGTTTAGGCGGGCTGAATGTGGCGATGATTTGCTTTAGCGTCGAGATTGTCGGGCTGCTGCTGGTCGGGATGGCTTCCATGCCGTGGATGGCGAAAATCGGCGTTCTGCTGGCTGGGGCTGGGTTCTCACTGGTTTTCCCGGCGCTGGGCGTGGTAGCGGTAAAAGCCGTCCCGCAGCAAAATCAGGGCGCTGCGCTGGCGACCTATACGGTGTTTATGGATTTATCGTTGGGGGTTACCGGGCCGCTGGCTGGGTTGGTAATGACGTGGGCGGGCGTGCCGGTTATCTATCTGGCGGCGGCAGGGCTGGTGGCGGTGGCGTTATTGCTGACCTGGCGGTTAAAAAAACGGCCTCAGGTGGTGTCACCGGAGGCCGCGTCATCGTCTTAACCGTTACTGGATAACCAGCGTGTTAATGATGTTTTCTGCGGTAGTCTGCGCTTTTTGCTGATCGTCAGCAGGCAGCGTGATTTGCAGGGTCAGCAGTTGATTGTCCACTTTACCCAGCACTACGGAAGAGTAAGCGGTCTGGCCTTTGGCTGAGATGATGCTGTCTAACTGCTGCAACGTGTGGCCTTTCAGCTCAATAGATTTATTGGTGACGACCTGCAGCTGTGGGTCGCGGCTACGCTGCTGATCTTCCAGACGTTTTGCCAGCACAGCCAGGTCTTCGTTGGTGTTGTCGCCAACAATCACAATCACCGCTTTCTGGCCGGTTGCGTCAGAATAGACGTGCATATTGTTCGCCTGGGTGCCCAGCTTGCCGCTCTGATCGGTCATATCCGCTGGCAGGGAAAAACTGAGTTTGCCGTCCAGCAGGCTGACCGGTTGTCCGCTGGCGCTACTTTCTGCGGCAGCACCCTCGGCTGGCGCTTTTGTATCGCTATTATCACAGGCTGCAAGCCCCATAACCAGCAGGCCAATACCGACATATTTAACCAGATTGCGCATTGACTTCTTCCTTTCGATAAACGGCCATAACGGCTCATTCGTCCATCTTATCACAACTCGGAAAATGAACCTTTAACTCGTCTGCAATGCAGCGATTTCGGATTTATCTGCCAGCCTTTTCAGCAACATATTCAGCAGCACGCCGTACATCGGCAGGAAGAAAATAATGCTGATCAGCACCTTGAAACAGTAATCGACCAGCGCGATTTCCATCCAGTGCTCGGCCATGAAGGCATCCGGGCTACGCCAGAAAGCGATAAAGAAGAAGGCCAACGTATCGCTGATATTGCCAAATAGCGTGGACGCTGTCGGTGCCAGCCACCAACGACGGTTCTGGCGCAGGCGGTTAAAGACATGCACATCCAGAATTTGTCCCAGCGCGTAAGCCATAAAGCTGGCGGCGGCGATACGGGCAACAAACAGGTTAAAGTGCAGCAGTGCGCCAAATCCCTGCCACGATCCCATATAAAACAGGGACGAAACGACATAGGAGATCAGCAACGCGGGGATCATCACCGCAAAGATGATACGTCGAGCCAGCGGCGCGCCAAAAATACGCACGGTCAGGTCGGTCGCGAGGAAAATAAACGGAAAGCTAAACGCGCCCCATGTGGTATGGAAACCAAAAATGGAGATTGGAAGCTGCACCAGATAGTTGCTGGAGGTGATCACCAGCAGATGAAATAGCGATAGCCAGAACAACGCTTTTAGGCGCTGAGTTTGTGTAAACGGAGTCATATTGTGACCTTTTTGTTGGATGGGGTGAGGGAACCCAATAAAAAACCGTCGCATGATACTGCTTTAAGAGCACATTGCAATGGTTGTTTTTCACGCAATCGTTAACCTGATTGGCTTACGCCACAACAGAGCGTAAAATAACGCCGTTTTTGTATGAATGAGACGACGATGAGCGACCTGTTTACTTCCCCCGACCATACTCTTGATGCCCAGGGACTGCGCTGCCCGGAACCGGTGATGATGGTGCGTAAAACCGTACGTGGCATGCAGGCCGGTGAAACACTGCTGATTGTCGCCGACGATCCGGCAACAACCCGCGATATTCCTGGCTTCTGTACCTTTATGGAGCATGAGCTGGTGGCCAAAGAGACCGACTCGCTGCCGTACCGCTATCTGCTGCGTAAAGGTCACTAGTTTTGTTTGCTGGATGGCGCTAACGCTTATCCGGCCTACAAAGAATGTGTAACCCGTAGGCCGGATAAGGCCACGCCGTCATCCGGCAAAAAACTATCCTTTACGTAACAACCGCAGCGCGTTAGCGGTCACCAGTACCGTTGCCCCCGTATCGGCCAGCACTGCCAGCCACAATCCGGTTATCCCGAGCAGCGTGGTGACGAGGAAAATCCCCTTCAGGCCCAACGCAATCGCAATGTTCTGGCGAATATTGGCGTGGGTGGCCCGCGCCAGTTGAATCATTTGCACCAGACCGCGCAGGCGGTTGTGGGTCAGGGCGGCATCGGCGGTTTCCAGCGCGACGTCGGTACCGCTTCCCATCGCAATGCCGATGGTAGCCGCTTTCATTGCCGGAGCATCGTTGATACCGTCGCCAACCATCGCCAGCGGCGATTGTCGGTTGAGATGGGTAACGGCCTGCACCTTATCTTCCGGCAAGAGTCCTGCTTTAAATTCGAGACCCAGTTCACCGGCAATGGCGGCCGCTGCACGCGGGTTATCACCGGTCAGGATCACGCCTTTCACGCCAATCTGATCAAGCTCGGCGATAGCGTTGCGAGCGTCGTCGCGCAGCGTGTCCTGTAGGGCCAGCACGCCGAGTACAGTATCGTTACGCAGCACCAGCACCACCGTTTGGCCCGCGCTTTCCAGCTCGCTTATCTGCCCGGCAAAGGCATCAGCAGGCTGCTTACCGGCGGCGCAAATCAGCACGCGCTCGCCGTCGACCAGCGCTTCAATTCCAGAGCCAACCAGAGCCCGTTGCTCTCTTGCGACAGGAATAGTCAGTTCGCGTGTTTGTGCTTCCCGGACAATCGCTTGTGCCAGCGGGTGTGTCGCACCTTGCTCTACTGCTGCCGCCAGTGCCAGCAGTTCAGCTTCACCAATACCGCTTGCCGGATGAATCGCTGTGACGCGCGGTTTACCGATGGTCAGGGTGCCGGTTTTATCAAACGCCACCTGTGTGACTCTACCCAACTGTTCCAGCGCGGCACCGCCTTTGATTAACGCTCCACGACGCGCCGCGGCGGCAAGGCCAGAGGTAATGGCTGCGGGGGTTGAAATCACCAGTGCGCAAGGACAGCCAATCAACAGCAGCGTCAGTCCTTTATAAATCCACTCCTGCCAGGATGCGGCAAACAGCAGCGGCGGTACGAGGGTGACCAGCAGCGCAACCGCCATAATGGCTGGAGTGTAAATTCGACTGAAACGGTCAATAAAGCGCTCAATGGGGGCGCGACGTTCTTCCGCTTCTTCAATCAGCTTCAGAATACGATCAATGGCGCTGGCGCCCGGTTCGGAGAGCACTTCCAGCGTAACCAGACGGTCCACGCTGGTGGCACCTGCCGGGACTTTCTCGCCGGTGGCGCGTTCAACCGGGATCGATTCGCCGGTCAGGGCGCTTTCATCAAAGCTGGCAAAACCGGAAACCAGTTTGCCGTCGGCAGGTAAACGCCCACCCGCGGCAACTTCAATAACATCGCCAGGCCGGAGGGTATTGATAGCCACCTCTTCGCGCTCGCCGTTACGCAGGCGCGTGGCGGTTTCCGGTTTGAGCGCCATCAGTGCGCTGACCCCTTTACGGGCACGGCTGGCGGCCCATCCTTCCAGGCGTTCGCCAATTAAAAACAGCAGCAGCACCATGGCGGCTTCCGCCGTCGCGCCGATAAACAGTGCACCAATGGCGGCCACGCTCATCAATGTTTCAATGGCAAAGTAGCTGCCGGTTTTCATTAGACGCAGGGCCTGACGGGCAATGGGATACAGACCGACCAGCGTGGTGGCGATAAACGCTATCTGACCGAAGGGATGATTGAACTGCTCCAGCCCCCAGCTAATCGCCATCATGATAATCAGCGAAATCAGCGGTAGGTTTTCTTTAAAACGTGACTCGGGGGCGGCGTCCGTCGCGTGCTCATCGCGCAGGGTATAGCCTGCTTTTTGCACCGCGTTTTCAACTTGCTGGCGGATATCGGAACCGGCATCGACCACCAGTTTTTCAGTGGCGAACAGAACCTGGACCTGGTTGACGCCGCTGACCTGGCGGACCGCATTCTCTACTTTGCGGGCGCAGGCTGCGCAGTCCATGCCTGCCACTTTCCAGGAATAGCGGGTACCTAGTACGGTATCGGATACGGGCGGTGTAGTGGAGCAGCTTCCTTCGCAGCAGCAGTCATCCGCCTTTTGTGGCGCAGGCGCTGGTTTGAAAGAAGAAAATTGTGGGGCCTTTTTGCCACTGGTATCAGGTGTCGACATGGCATCCTCCGGTTGATAATCATTTCGTATTAACCGGAGGATACACTCTGGAGTCGACTCCAGAGTCAAGCGTTTTAAAGATACAACGAACGAACAATCAGGAAATGTCCGGCGAAGTAGCAGGCGGCGGCAATGGCGTTATCGGCGCGAAAGCGACGACGGTAATGGCTACCCAGCCAAACAATATTGCCAATGAACAGGAGCGATGCGCCCATAAATGCCGACAGCGCCGGAGCGGTCGGGCGGAAGAACCACAGTTCGCCAGCCATCCAGACCATCATCAGCGTGATGCCAATAAAGGTGCAGATAGCGACACGCAACTCTTCCAGACGCGTCCAGATCACGGCGATCAGCAACGCCCCCAGTACTACCAGCACCAACGGCAAAGGCCAGAAGAACGACAGCGTCATTTGGCTGGCGAAGTAAATGGTATACAGCAGATGCGACAGGAAGAATGCCCCCACTGCGTACAGCAGGCGTTGGCGCGGCAATAGCGTCAGCGCATCGCCCAGCAGCGAGGCCAGCAGACCAGCCAGCACCAGGTAACTGATAGCGTTAAACATTGGCGCCTGCCAGGCCAGCAGCGCCAGCAGGAGTAACGTCAGGGGTTTAAAGACCCAGCGTTGCCAGGCGGGCCCACGATAGGAAGCATCCACGAACAACCATGCGGAAAGGCAGACAGCGATAAACGACCAAAGCATCTTAGTTCCTTGAATTCGTTATTTTTTCGTAAGCGGGGTGCTTACGGCTCTACTGTCCAGTGTAGAGGTCGACACTGCCAGATGACAACACCATAACGGGCAATGTATGCTTATTTCCGCATTTTCTGATGGGTTAATACTATGAGCAAACCACCACTTTTTTTCATTGTTATCATTATCTTAATTGTTGTCGCCGCGTCGTTTCGCTTTGTTCAGCAGCGGCGTGAAAAAGCCGATAATGATGCGGCGCCGCTGGTGCAAAAGCAGGTGGTGGTGAGTAACAAACGGGAAAAACCGCTTAACGATCGACGATCCCGTCAACAGGAAGTGAGCCCGGCGGGAACCAGCATGCGCTATGAAGCCAGCTTTAAGCCACAAAACGGCGGCCTGGAGCAGACGTTTCGTCTGGATGCTCAGCAGTACCATGCGCTAACGGTCGGGGATAAAGGCACGCTAAGTTACAAAGGTTCGCGTTTTGTTGATTTTACGCTTGAACGCTAAGGTGTCATCTGACTGATGCCGGATGGCGGCTTACGCCTTATCCGGCCTACAGATTTTTTCGCCCCGGCTCGCAACGTGCCGCCGGGCGAAAAGATCGCAGTTACTTCTTCAACTGATCTTTAATCTTTTTCTGCCACACCAGTAGCTCAAAGACGCCGAACAGAAAAATACGGATTTTCTCTCCGTTGGTCATCTGCGGGCCATCTTTAGGCATGGTGCTTTTTAGCAGCGCCAGCTGCATGCCATGCATCAGCACCATAAATATCAGTGCGACGTTAACGAAGATGTTAAGCGGGCGTGGAAAGGGTTGGAAAATATTCAGTAGTAAAAATGCCCAGACGCACAGCATCAGCAGGCGTCCCAGGTTAATCAACATCGTGTTCTCCTCGTGCTTCACGTTGGTACAGGCGATAGGCGACCTGTCCGGCAACTTTCTCACGGTATAGCGACCAGTTCACCGGAACCGGCGGCAAACCGTTTTCTACTTCGCTTTCAACGTAAATATACGCTTCATTTGCCAGCCAGCCATGAGTTTCCAGAAGTGTTAATGTTTCTTCCAGTAACCCTTTGCGAAACGGCGGATCCACAAATACCACGTTATGCGGCGTACCCGTCTGAGCCAAAAATGTCAGCGTATTGGTATTGACGACGCGGGCATGGGAGGCTTTCAGCGTGGCGAGATTCTTTTGTAGCTGCTGAGATACCGCGCGATCCATCTCCAGAAGCGTCGCATTTGCCGCATAGCGAGAGAGGGCTTCCAGCCCCAGCGCGCCGCTGCCGGCGAAGCAGTCCAGACAGTGAGCATCGACCATTACCGGGGCCAGCCAGTTAAACAACGTTTCGCGCACACGGTCGGTGGTCGGACGCAGGCCGGGGCTGTCCGGAACCGGGAGTTTACGGCCACGCCATTGCCCGCCAATAATGCGGATCTGGCCGCTACCAGAGTGATTCGGTTTTTTCATTTCTATTATTGCTCAATCCGCCTATAGCATGTCATTCCAGGCGGTGATGTGAGTTAAGTTAACCCGTCGCTTTTCAAGTTACCTCTTCGTTGGCTGCACTTACTCACCCGAATCACTTACTAAAAGTAAGCTCATCGGGATTCGTGCGCTTGCCGCCTTGACGTAACTCGAAATTCATTGGGTATAAGTGATAGACTATTTCATCATTTTTTTAGCTGCTATGTACATAGCGTTGACGCTGTGCCATGAAGCAACAGCGGGGGAGTGTAGTCGCAAATGGCGAAAGAGAAAAAACGTGGCTTTTTTTCCTGGCTGGGCTTTGGTCAAAAAGAGCAGGCACCGGAAAACGAGACAGAAGTAAAAAACGAAGAACAACAACCGGTTGCTGAAGAAACTACCGTCGTTGACGAACAGCCGCGCGCCGAGGAAACCCGTAGCGAGGCGGAAACGCAAGCCTTTGCTGCTGAAGTCGTTGAAGTAACTGAACAGGTTGCGGAAATTGAGAAACTGCAGCCGGAAGAAGAACCTGTCGCCAAACAAGCGCAGCCGGAAATTGAGCCGGTTGCTGAACCCGTTGCTGAAACTGTAGTGGAAACGCCAGCGGCGGTGGTTATCGAACGCGAAGAATTGCCGCTGCCGGAAGAGGTGAAAACCGAAGAAGTTTCTGCCGAAGAGTGGCAGGCCGAAGCGGAAACCGTGGAAATCGTTGAGGCGGCTGAAGAAGAAGCTGAAAACGAGCCGCAACTGACCGACGAAGAGCTGGAAGCCCAGGCGCTGGCCGCTGAGGCTGCTGAAGAAGCGGTTATGGTGGCGCCGGTAGAAGAACCTGCTGTAGAAGAACCGGTAGAAGAAGAGGTGGTCCAGGAGCAGGAAAAACCAACCAAAGAAGGTTTCTTTGCGCGTCTGAAACGCAGCCTGCTGAAAACAAAAGAAAACCTCGGTTCCGGATTTATCAGTCTGTTCCGTGGTAAAAAGATCGACGATGATCTGTTTGAAGAGCTGGAAGAGCAGCTGCTGATCGCCGATGTGGGCGTAGAAACGACCCGTAAGATCATTGCGAATCTGACAGAAGGTGCCAGCCGCAAGCAGCTTAAAGATGCGGAAGCGCTGTACGGCCTGCTGAAAGAAGAGATGGGCGAGATTCTGGCGAAGGTTGACGAACCGCTGAATGTTGAGGGCAAAACACCATTTGTTATCTTAATGGTTGGCGTCAACGGTGTGGGCAAAACCACCACTATTGGTAAGCTGGCGCGTCAGTTTGAGCAGCAGGGTAAATCAGTAATGCTGGCGGCGGGCGATACTTTCCGTGCGGCGGCGGTAGAACAGCTGCAGGTCTGGGGTCAGCGTAATAATATCCCGGTGATTGCTCAGCATACCGGTGCGGATTCCGCGTCCGTTATCTTTGATGCCATCCAGGCGGCGAAGGCGCGTAACGTAGACGTGCTGATCGCTGATACCGCAGGGCGTTTGCAGAATAAATCGCACCTGATGGAAGAATTGAAAAAAATCGTTCGCGTCATGAAGAAGCTGGACGAAGATGCGCCGCATGAAGTTATGCTGACTATCGACGCCAGCACCGGGCAGAATGCGATAAGCCAGGCCAAACTGTTCCATGAAGCGGTGGGCTTAACCGGTATCACTCTGACCAAGCTGGATGGTACGGCGAAGGGCGGGGTTATCTTCTCGGTTGCCGATCAGTTTGGCATCCCTATCCGCTATATCGGTGTGGGCGAACGTATCGAGGATTTACGTCCGTTTAAAGCGGACGATTTTATAGAGGCACTTTTTGCCCGAGAGGATTAACAATGATTCGCTTTGAACATGTCAGCAAGGCCTATCTCGGTGGGAGACAAGCGCTGCAGGGAGTGACCTTCCATATGCAGCCTGGCGAGATGGCGTTTCTGACCGGCCACTCCGGCGCGGGGAAAAGTACCCTGCTGAAGCTGATTTGTGGAATTGAACGGCCCAGCGCCGGGAAAATCTACTTTAGCGGGCATGACATCAGCCGTTTGAAAAACCGCGAAGTGCCGTTTCTGCGTCGTCAGATTGGCATGATTTTTCAGGATCACCACCTGCTAATGGATAGAACCGTGTTTGATAACGTGGCAATCCCGCTGATCATCGCGGGCGCCAGCGGGGACGATATTCGTCGTCGCGTGTCAGCGGCGCTGGATAAGGTCGGGCTGTTGGACAAAGCGAAAAACTTCCCGATTCAGCTCTCCGGCGGTGAACAACAGCGCGTCGGCATTGCCCGTGCGGTGGTGAATAAACCAGCGGTGTTGCTGGCGGATGAACCAACGGGGAACCTGGATGACGCGCTGTCGGAAGGGATCCTGCGCCTGTTCGAAGAGTTTAACCGCGTCGGGGTCACGGTATTAATGGCCACGCACGATATTGGCCTGATCTCCCGTCGCTCCTATCGCCAAATGGTTCTGAGCGATGGACATCTGCATGGAGGCCTGGCGCATGAATAGACGTGACGCTATTAACCAAATCAAACAGTTCGGTGGCCGACTGGATCGCTTTCGTAAATCGGGCGGTGCGCCGGGTGATGGCGGTCGCAACGCGCCTAAGCGTGCGAAGGCCGCGCCAAAGCCGAACTCGCGTAAAACCAATGTCTTTAATGAGCAGGTACGTTATGCGTTCCAGGGCGCGTTACAGGACCTGAAAAGCAAGCCGCTGGCGACGTTCCTGACGGTGATGGTTATTGCCATCTCCCTGACGCTGCCAAGCGTGTGCTACATGGTTTATAAGAACGTAAACCATGCAGCAAGTCAGTATTATCCGTCCCCGCAGATCACCGTTTACCTGCAAAAAACGTTGGATGATGATGCGGCGGCGCGGGTGGTTGGTCAGTTGCAGGCCGAGCAGGGCGTGGAGAAAGTGAATTATCTTTCCCGTGACGACGCGCTGGGCGAATTCCGTAACTGGTCTGGATTTGGCGGTGCGCTGGATATGCTGGAAGAGAACCCGCTGCCGGCCGTGGCGGTGGTGATCCCGAAACTGGACTTCCAGGGTACGGAGTCGCTAAACACGTTGCGTGACCGCATCGCACAAATCAACGGTATTGATGAAGTGCGGATGGATGACAGCTGGTTCGCTCGCCTGGCGGCGCTGACGGGCCTTGTCGGACGCGTTTCCGCGATGATTGGCGTGCTGATGGTGGCGGCGGTCTTCCTCGTCATCGGTAACAGCGTGCGTCTGAGTATTTTTGCGCGTCGCGATACCATTAACGTGCAAAAACTGATTGGCGCGACGGATGGATTTATCCTGCGTCCGTTCCTCTACGGCGGGGCACTGCTCGGTTTTTCCGGTGCATTTCTTTCACTGATTTTGTCAGAAATTTTGGTGATGCGTCTGTCGTCAGCGGTAACTGAAGTGGCACAGGTATTTGGAACCAAGTTTGATATCAATGGTTTATCATTCGATGAATGTCTGTTATTGCTGCTGGTGTGCTCGATGATTGGCTGGGTGGCAGCCTGGCTTGCCACGGTTCAACATTTACGCCACTTTACCCCCGATTAAAAAATCTCTGGTATAATCTTTCCCTGCACTGAGTAGTTCGCTCTGCAGGGAAAGAGTCCCTGTGATCTCTTCCCGGCGTATTCATTGTGATGTCACATTTTGTGCGTAATCTATACACATTACGACATGGAACTTGTGGATAAAATCACTGTCTGATAAAAGATTGAATGATATTCTCGTTGCTCATAAGCTCTGGCATGGTTGTTGCTATTGGTTTTAGCCAATGCGCCAGATGAAAAGATTGAGAGGATTTGAATGACCAAAGAAATGCAAAATTTAGCTTTAGCCCCTGTTGGTAACCTGGAGTCTTACATCCGGGCTGCGAACGCGTGGCCGATGTTGTCGGCTGACGAGGAGCGGGCACTGGCTGAAAAGCTGCATTACCAGGGCGATCTGGAAGCAGCTAAAACGCTGATCCTGTCTCACCTGCGCTTTGTTGTTCATGTTGCTCGTAATTATGCGGGCTATGGCCTGCCGCAGGCGGATTTGATTCAGGAAGGTAATATCGGCCTGATGAAAGCCGTGCGCCGTTTCAACCCGGAAGTGGGTGTGCGCCTGGTTTCCTTCGCTGTGCATTGGATCAAAGCTGAGATCCACGAATACGTTCTGCGTAACTGGCGTATCGTTAAAGTCGCGACCACTAAAGCGCAGCGTAAGCTGTTCTTTAACCTGCGTAAAACCAAGCAGCGTCTGGGCTGGTTTAACCAGGATGAAGTTGAAATGGTTGCTCGCGAGCTGGGTGTTTCCAGCAAAGACGTGCGCGAAATGGAATCCCGTATGGCGGCGCAGGACATGACGTTTGACATGTCTTCAGACGATGAGTCTGACAGCCAGCCGATGGCCCCGGTGCTGTATCTGCAGGATAAATCTTCTAACTTTGCCGACGGCATTGAAGAAGATAACTGGGAAGATCAGGCCGCGAACAAACTGACCCACGCAATGGAAGGTCTGGACGAGCGTAGCCAGGACATCATTCGTGCTCGTTGGCTGGACGAAGACAACAAGTCGACGTTGCAGGAACTGGCCGATCGCTACGGCGTTTCCGCTGAACGTGTTCGTCAGCTTGAAAAGAACGCCATGAAAAAATTGCGCGCGGCGATCGAAGCATAATCTTCAGCCGATCTGGAAATGCTGATAAACCCTGGATGAAAATCCGGGGTTTTTTGTTTTTATCTCTCCCCCTCTCTCCTGACGTTTATGCTTTTTGTCATCAAGTTGTTATCTGCATGTCAAATTTAGCTATTCCAAAATAATAAAAATCGGGTATGTTTTAGCAGAGTATGCTGCTAAAGCACGGGTGGCTATCCAATAATCGAAATAAAGTGCTGAACAACAACATCACAACACACGTAATAACCACAATAATGGGGATTGTCAGGATGAATATGAAGGGTAAAGCGTTATTGGCAGGATGTATCGCCCTGTCTTTGAGCAATATGGCGTTTGCTAAGGATATTAAAGTTGCTGTCGTCGGCGCGATGTCCGGTCCGGTAGCGCAGTATGGCGATCAGGAATTTACTGGCGCAGAGCAGGCGATTGCAGATATCAATGCCAAAGGCGGCGTGAAAGGCGACAAACTGGTCATGGTGAAATATGACGATGCCTGTGACCCGAAACAAGCGGTAGCGGTAGCTAACAAAGTGGTCAACGACGGGATTAAATATGTTATCGGCCACCTGTGCTCATCTTCCACTCAGCCTGCGTCAGATATCTATGAAGACGAAGGCATTCTGATGATTACCCCAGCGGCAACGGCGCCGGAGCTGACCGCGCGCGGCTATAACCTGGTGTTACGTACCACCGGTCTGGATTCCGATCAGGGCCCGACTGCTGCCAAATATATCGTTGAAAAAGTGAAGCCGAAGCGCATTGCGATCGTTCACGACAAACAACAGTATGGTGAAGGCCTGGCGCGTTCCGTGCAGGACAACCTCAAGAAAGCCAACGCTGACGTGGTGTTCTTCGATGGGATCACCGCTGGCGAGAAAGATTTCTCTACTCTGGTGGCGCGTCTGAAGAAAGAGAATATCGATTTCGTTTACTACGGTGGTTACCACCCGGAAATGGGGCAGATTCTGCGCCAGGCACGCGCTGCGGGTCTGAAAACCCAGTTTATGGGACCAGAAGGGGTAGCGAACGTGTCGTTGTCTAACATCGCGGGTGAGTCTGCAGAAGGCTTACTGGTAACGAAACCGAAGAACTACGATCAGGTTCCGGCGAACAAACCGATTGTGGACGCGATCAAAGCCAAGAAACAGGATCCGAGCGGTGCATTCGTATGGACCACCTACGCCGCGCTGCAATCCTTGCAGGCCGGTCTGAACCAGTCTGACGACCCGGCTGAAATTGCCAAATACCTGAAAGCAAACTCAGTGGAAACCGTAATGGGGCCGCTGTCATGGGATGCGAAGGGCGATCTGAAGGGCTTCGAATTCGGCGTGTTTGACTGGCATGCGAATGGTACGGCGACAGACGCTAAGTAATTTTCCTGGCGCCTTTCGCGCTGCAGGTGCGTTGGCTACGTTATTCAACCCCGGTCACTTACTTCTGTAAGCTCCCGGGGACTTCATAACTTGCCGCCTTCCTGCAGCGCGAAATTCTTGGAAAATTGCGAGGTGGTTTTTTATTTTTTCTCCCAGCATGTAGGCCGGATAAGCGTCAGCGCCATCCGGCTTTTTTATCTTTTTTCCCAGCCATTTTCCTGGGCCGTAAACCCTAACGCCTGCATAAACGCGGCCATCACGCTGCGGTCTTCAACGCCGACGTCGGCCATCCACCATGAACTCACGTCAGAGTTTTCCCGGATCACTTCTTCGATCAAATACTGCCCGACGCCGCGGCGGCGGGTGATATCGCGTACGCGCAAGGAATCCAATGCGCCTTGCGTGCCGCTCAGGGTTACGCGAACTGCGCCTAACAGACGCTCGTTAAAGCGCGCGGCGTAGATCCGGTGCGTTTCATCTACGCTTAATGATGAGGCGGAATATTCCGGCCAGATTTTGCCCAGATCAATCTGGTCCTGGTCGCTAAAGTTATCTAAACGAACGATGGTCAGCTTCATTAACAGCATGTCCAAATCACAAAAGATGGAATGAGTGTACCGAAATAATTCGCCCGGATGCTTTCTCTTTTTTATGTGAATAACCAGATTAATAATTTTGTAACAACAGTAATGACAGTTTGAAACCGTAGAGATTGAAAAACAGGCAGAATAATACCCTGGAATGCAGCATTTTATTCGGCTCTTTGTACCGTTATTTTATGCTGACAAACGTGCTTTTTTTTGTTTATCTATAGTGAAAAGCAGAATATTATCTTTTCTTAATCGACTGAAAAATAGAGATTTTAGCCTGATTTTGCTTAAATGACTGCGCTAAACCATTAATGAGACTGGTAAAAATAGTGCAGTTCAAAAAAAGCACAGACTGCTTTTTAACCACATAAATACAAAATATTAATTACGTCACGAATGGGGATTCAGGTAATGAAACGGAATGCGAAAACAATCATCGCAGGGGTGATAGCACTGGCAATGTCACACGCGGTCATGGCGGAAGATATCAAGGTCGCTGTTGTCGGCGCGATGTCAGGTCCGGTCGCGCAGTGGGGTGATATGGAATTTAATGGCGCACGTCAGGCCATTAAAGATATCAATGCCAAAGGCGGGGTCAAAGGCGACAAACTGGTCGCTGTGGAATATGACGACGCCTGCGATCCGAAACAGGCCGTTGCGGTAGCGAACAAAATCGTCAATGACGGCATTCAGTATGTTATTGGACATCTGTGCTCATCTTCCACGCAGCCCGCATCAGATATCTATGAAGATGAAGGCATTCTGATGATTTCTCCGGGCGCCACAAACCCGGAACTGACCCAGCGCGGTTACGCTCACATTATGCGTACAGCGGGCCTGGACTCCTCTCAAGGGCCGACCGCCGCGAAATACATTCTGGAGAAGGTGAAGCCGCAGCGCATTGCCATCATTCACGATAAACAGCAATACGGTGAAGGCCTGGCGCGTTCAGTGCAGGACAGCCTGAAAGCGGGCAAAGCCAACATCGTTTTCTTTGACGGTATCACCGCCGGGGAAAAAGATTTTTCTGCGCTGATCGCTCGCCTGAAAAAAGAAAATATCGACTTTGTTTATTACGGCGGCTACTACCCGGAAATGGGGCAAATGCTGCGCCAGGCACGTTCTGTCGGGCTGAAAACCCAGTTTATGGGACCAGAGGGCGTCGGCAATGCGTCGCTGTCTAACATTGCTGGTGATGCCGCTGAGGGCATGCTGGTGACCATGCCAAAACGCTATGACCAGGATCCGGCGAATAAAGCTATCGTCGATGCGCTCAAAGCTGACAAGAAAGATCCAACTGGACCGTACGTGTGGATCACTTATGCAGCCGTCCAGTCATTGGCGACAGCAATGGATCGCAGCGGTAGCAAAGAGCCGCTGGACCTGGTGAAAGATCTGAAAGCACACGGGGCTGATACCGTGATTGGGCCGCTGAAATGGGACGAAAAAGGCGATTTGAAGGGATTTGAGTTTGGTGTCTTCCAGTGGCATGCGGACGGTTCATCGACCGTCGCGAAGTAATACCTGAAGACGAGTTATCCCACCGCCCGTGTAAAATGGGCGGGTATAAAAAGGTTACCTTATGTCCGAGCAGTTCCTCTATTTCTTGCAGCAGATGTTTAACGGCGTCACGCTGGGAAGCACCTACGCGCTGATCGCCATCGGTTACACGATGGTGTACGGCATTATCGGCATGATCAACTTCGCCCATGGCGAGGTGTATATGATCGGCAGCTATGTCTCCTTTATGATCATCGCTGCGCTAATGATGATGGGCATTGATTCCAGTTGGCTACTGGTCGCGGCGGGCTTCGTTGGCGCGATTGTGATTGCCAGCGCCTACGGCTGGAGCATTGAACGCGTGGCGTATCGACCCGTGCGCAGCTCTAAGCGCCTGATCGCGCTGATTTCCGCTATCGGGATGTCCATCTTCCTGCAAAACTACGTCAGCCTGACGGAAGGTTCGCGCGATGTGGCACTGCCCAGCCTGTTTAATGGGCAGTGGACCGTTGGCAGTAGCGAAAACTTCTCTGCTTCCATCACCACCATGCAGTTGGTTATCTGGATTGTAACCTTCCTGGCGATGCTGGCGCTGACGCTGTTTATCCGTTACTCCCGTATGGGGCGCGCCTGCCGTGCCTGCGCGGAAGACCTGAAAATGGCCAGCCTGCTCGGCATCAACACCGATCGCGTGATTGCGCTGACCTTTGTGATTGGCGCGGCAATGGCGGCGGTCGCGGGCGTGCTGCTTGGTCAATTCTATGGCGTAATTAACCCGTACATCGGCTTTATGGCCGGGATGAAGGCCTTTACCGCAGCGGTGCTTGGCGGCATCGGCAGCATTCCTGGGGCGATGATCGGCGGCCTGATTCTGGGCGTCGCGGAAGCGCTCTCCTCTGCTTATCTGAGTACTGAATACAAAGACGTCGTTTCATTCGCGCTGCTGATTCTGGTGCTGCTGGTGATGCCGACCGGTATTCTGGGTCGCCCGGAGGTAGAGAAAGTATGAAACCGATGCATTTTGCAATGGCGCTGCTCTCTGCCGCCATGTTCTTCGTCCTGGCGGGCGTCTTTATGGGCGTTCAGTTAGAGCTTGACGGCACCAAACTGGTGGTGGATTCCGCGGCGGATATTCGCTGGCAGTGGGTGTTTATTGGTACTGGCGTGGTCTTCCTCTTTCAGTTGCTGCGTCCAGCTTTCCAGAAGGGCCTGAAGAGCGTCTCCGGACCGAAGTTTATTCTGCCAGCGATTGACGGCTCCACCGTTAAACAGAAGCTGTTCCTGGTGGCGTTGCTGGTGATTGCCGTGGCGTGGCCGTTTATGGTCTCGCGCGGTACGGTGGATATCGCCACGCTGACGATGATTTATATCATCCTCGGCCTCGGCTTAAACGTGGTGGTGGGGCTTTCCGGCCTGCTGGTGCTGGGCTACGGCGGCTTTTATGCCATTGGCGCTTACACCTTCGCGCTGCTGAACCACTATTACGGACTCGGCTTCTGGACCTGTCTGCCGCTGGCGGGGCTGGTTTCCGCTGCTGCGGGCTTCCTGCTCGGCTTCCCGGTACTGCGCCTGCGCGGTGATTATCTGGCTATTGTGACCTTAGGCTTCGGTGAAATCGTCCGTATCCTGCTGCTCAACAACACCGAAGTGACCGGTGGCCCGAACGGTATCAGCCAGATCCCGAAACCGACCTTTTTCGGTCTGGAGTTTAGCCGTACCGCCCGTGAAGGCGGCTGGGATACCTTCAGCAACTTCTTTAACGTCAAGTACGATCCCTCTGACCGCGTCATTTTCCTCTATCTGGTGGCGCTGCTGCTGGTGGTCTTCTCGCTGTTTGTGATTAACCGTCTGCTGCGTATGCCGTTGGGCCGTGCGTGGGAAGCGCTACGTGAAGATGAAATTGCCTGTCGCTCGCTGGGCTTAAACCCTACGCGCATCAAACTGACCGCTTTTACCATCAGCGCCGCGTTTGCCGGTTTTGCCGGTACGCTGTTTGCCGCGCGCCAGGGGTTTGTCAGCCCGGAATCCTTCACCTTTGCCGAGTCGGCCTTTGTGCTGGCAATTGTGGTATTGGGCGGAATGGGCTCACAGTTTGCGGTGATCCTCGCGGCCATCCTGCTGGTAGTGTCACGCGAGCTGATGCGTGATTTCAATGAATACAGCATGTTAATGCTGGGTGGTTTGATGGTGCTGATGATGATCTGGCGTCCGCAGGGCTTGTTGCCGATGACCCGTCCACAGTTGAAGCTGAAAAACGGGGAAGCAAAAGGAGAGCAGGCATGAGTCAGCCATTATTATCCGTTAACGGCCTGATGATGCGCTTCGGCGGTCTGCTGGCGGTAAACAACGTCGAACTGGAACTGAGACCGCAGGAAATTGTCTCGTTAATCGGGCCAAACGGTGCGGGAAAAACCACGGTCTTTAACTGCCTGACCGGTTTTTATAAGCCGACCGGCGGGACGATTAAGCTGCGCGACCAGCACCTGGAAGGACTACCGGGTCAGCAAATCGCGCGTATGGGCGTGGTGCGTACTTTCCAGCACGTACGTCTGTTTCGCGAAATGACAGTGATTGAAAACCTGCTGGTGGCGCAACATCAGCAACTGAAAACCGGCGTCTTCTCCGGCCTGTTGAAAACTCCGTCGTTCCGTCGCGCGCAGAGTGAAGCGTTGGATCGCGCCGCCACCTGGCTGGAGCGTATTGGTTTGCTGGAGCACGCCAACCGTCAAGCGAGTAACCTGGCCTATGGCGATCAACGTCGTCTGGAGATTGCCCGTTGCATGGTGACCCAGCCGGAAATTCTGATGCTCGACGAACCCGCTGCGGGACTCAACCCGAAAGAGACCAAAGAGCTGGACGAGCTGATTGCTGAACTGCGTAACCATCACAACACCACCATTTTGTTGATTGAGCACGACATGAAGCTGGTGATGGGGATTTCCGATCGTATTTACGTGGTGAACCAGGGCACGCCGCTGGCGAATGGGACGCCGGAACAGATTCGTAATAACCCGGATGTTATCCGCGCCTATTTAGGTGAAGCATAATGGGGGCGAGGATTAATATGGATAAGGCGATGTTATCGTTCGACAAAGTCAACGCCCACTACGGCAAGATACAGGCGCTGCATGACGTCAGCTTGTATATCAACCAGGGTGAAATCGTTACTCTGATTGGTGCCAACGGCGCGGGAAAAACCACGCTGCTCGGCACATTGTGTGGTGACCCGCGAGCGACCAGCGGGCGAATCGTCTTTGATGGTAAAGACATTACCGACTGGCAGACGGCGAAAATCATGCGCGAAGCGGTAGCGATTGTGCCGGAAGGGCGTCGCGTGTTTTCCCGTATGACGGTGGAAGAGAACCTGGCGATGGGCGGTTTCTTTGCCGAGAAAGACCAGTTTCAGGAACGCATCAAGTGGGTGTATGACCTGTTTCCTCGCCTGCATGAGCGTCGTATTCAACGTGCGGGAACGATGTCCGGCGGTGAACAGCAGATGCTGGCGATAGGCCGTGCGCTGATGAGCCAGCCGAGGCTGCTACTGCTTGATGAACCATCGCTGGGTCTGGCGCCGATTATCATCCAGCAGATCTTTAACACCATTGAGCAACTGCGCGAGCAGGGGATGACCATCTTCCTTGTCGAACAGAACGCTAACCAGGCGCTGAAGCTCGCCGATCGCGGCTACGTGCTGGAAAACGGTCATGTGGTGCTGGAAGACACTGGCGATGCGCTACTGGCTAACGAAGCGGTGCGCAGTGCGTATCTGGGCGGTTAATCATTCTCTGAATAGACAAGGGGCCCGCTGTGGCCCCTTTTTATTGCGCTATGTTATTATTGAGAATAGTTATCAATAATAAAAAATGAACATGGAGAAAGGATGATTCGTTCAGGTACCTGCATGATGATTGGCAGTTTGTTTTTGACGCTTTCTTTAACTACCCTGGCCTCGACACCGCCAGCGTTTGACCCGCGCGATCCCGCAATCTGGGAAGAGAAATCGGACAACCCGTTAGCGCAATCCGACTCGCCCTGCGAAGTGTTTACCAGCTCGGTATGCCCGGGCTGGGAAGATGATAAATCAGATATCCAACGTGAACGTGAGCGACGAGAGCAGCAGCGTTTACAGAATGAGTACGAACGACGCTGGCGCAGAGATTAATCTTTCTCCTGCAGCAACAGATAACGCCATCCTGGCCGGGTAAGGCATACCGCTACCCGGCTTTGTTGTGCACCACTCCGCATTTTCCTGTCACTACGCTTTCACCGCCTTGCCATCTGTTTGTCGCCTTACTATCTTTTTTTTGTAATAAAAAAGTTATTTTTCTGTCATTCGAGCATGTCATGTTACCCCCGCGAGCATAAAACGCGTGATATCGCGCATCCGGCACAACAAGAGAGATAACCGATGATATCGTTACGACATACAGCTTTAGGACTGGCACTTAGCCTGGCGTTTGCAGGTCAGGCACTGGCGGTCACCACCATCCCATTCTGGCACTCAATGGAAGGCGAACTGGGTAAAGAAGTTGATTCTCTGGCGCAACGTTTTAATGCCGCCAATCCCGACTACAAAATTGTTCCGCAGTACAAAGGCAACTACGAGCAGAGCCTGAGTGCAGGAATTGCCGCTTTCCGTACCGGAAACGCGCCTGCGCTGCTACAGGTTTATGAAGTGGGTACGGCAACGATGATGGCTTCGAAAGCCATTAAACCGGTCTATGAAGTATTCAAAGAGGCTGGCATCAACTTCGATGAGTCTCAGTTCGTACCGACGGTTTCTGGTTATTACACCGACTCTAAAAGCGGACATTTGCTTTCTCAACCGTTTAACAGCTCCACTCCGGTGCTGTACTACAACAAAGATGCCTTTAAAAAAGCTGGTTTAGACCCTGAGCAGCCGCCGAAAACCTGGCAGGACCTGGCGGAGTACACCGCGAAGCTGAAAGCGGCAGGCATGAAGTGCGGTTACGCCAGCGGCTGGCAGGGGTGGATTCAGATTGAAAACTTCAGTGCCTGGAACGGTCTGCCGGTCGCTACCAAAAACAACGGTTTTGACGGTACTGACGCGGTGCTGGAGTTCAATAAACCGGAACAGGTAAAACATATCGCTCTGCTGGAAGAGCTGAACAAAAAAGGCGATTTCAGCTACTTCGGGCGTAAGGACGAATCCACTGAGAAGTTCTATAACGGGGATTGTGCCATTACCACCGCCTCTTCCGGTTCGCTGGCTGATATCCGCCATTACGCGAAATTCAACTATGGCGTCGGAATGATGCCGTACGATGCCGATGTGAAGGGCGCGCCGCAGAACGCAATTATCGGTGGGGCCAGTCTTTGGGTGATGCAGGGCAAAGACAAAGCCACCTACGAAGGCGTGGCGAAGTTCCTCAACTTCCTGGCGAAGCCTGAAATTGCTGCCGAATGGCATCAGAAGACCGGCTATCTGCCGATCACCACAGCTGCCTACGACCTGACCCGTGAGCAGGGCTTCTATGATAAGAACCCTGGGGCTGATATCGCCACCCGCCAGATGCTGAACAAGCCGCCGTTGCCGTTCACCAAAGGGCTGCGTCTGGGCAACATGCCGCAGATCCGTACCATTGTGGATGAAGAGCTAGAAAGCGTCTGGACCGGGAAGAAAAACCCGCAGCAGGCGCTGGATGCCGCCGTTGAGCGTGGCAATCAGTTACTGCGCCGCTTTGAGCAATCGACCAAATCGTAATGTGAAATGCCGGGTGGCGGCTGCGCCTTACCCGGCCTACAAATGCGCGTAGGCCGGATAAGCGTAGCGCCATCCGGCGCTGTTCAGGAATCAAACTTCCATGTCCTCATCCCGTCCGGTGTTCCGTTCGCGCTGGCTTCCCTATTTACTGGTGGCTCCGCAGCTGGTTATCACCGTTATTTTCTTTATCTGGCCTGCCGGTGAAGCGCTGTGGTACTCGCTACAATCCGTTGATCCGTTTGGTCTTTCCAGCCAGTTTGTCGGACTGGAAAACTTTGTCGCGCTGTTTCATGACCCGTACTACCTCGACTCATTCTGGACCACCATTAAGTTCAGTACGTTAGTCACGCTAAGCGGTCTGCTGGTGTCGTTATTTTTTGCGGCGTTGGTGAATTACGTGGTGCGCGGCAGCCGTTTTTACCAAACGTTAATGCTGTTGCCTTACGCCGTTGCGCCCGCCGTTGCCGCCGTATTGTGGATCTTCCTGTTTAACCCAGGGCGCGGGCTGATTACCCATTTTCTCGGTGAGTTTGGCTATGACTGGAACCATGCGCAAAACAGCGGTCAGGCAATGTTCCTGGTGGTGTTTGCGTCGGTCTGGAAGCAGATTAGTTACAACTTCCTGTTCTTCTTTGCCGCACTGCAGTCTATTCCTCGCTCGCTGATCGAAGCCGCCGCGATTGACGGTGCGGGGCCGGTTCGCCGCTTCTTTAAACTGGCGCTGCCGCTCATTGCCCCGGTGAGCTTCTTCCTGCTGGTGGTGAATCTGGTGTATGCCTTCTTTGACACCTTCCCGGTGATTGATGCTGCCACTGCAGGCGGGCCGGTACAGGCGACCACGACGCTGATTTATAAGATCTATCGCGAAGGTTTTGTCGGGCTGGATCTGGCTTCTTCCGCTGCACAATCGGTGGTGCTGATGTTCCTGGTCATTATTTTGACGGTGGTGCAGTTCCGCTATGTGGAAAGTAAGGTGCGTTACCAATGATTGAGAACCGTCGTGGGCTGACAATATTCAGCCATGCCATGTTGATTATGGGGATCATGGTGATCCTGTTTCCGTTGTACGTCGCGTTTGTCGCGGCGACGCTGGACAACAAAGCGGTGTTTGAGACGCCGATGACGCTGGTTCCCGGCTCGCAGCTGCTGGAAAACATGAAATACATCTGGGTCAACGGCGTGGGCGTCAACAGCGCGCCGTTCTGGCTGATGATGCTCAACAGTTTCATCATGGCGTTCAGCATTACGGTAGGGAAAATTACTGTCTCTATGCTTTCCGCATTTGCCATCGTCTGGTTTCGCTTTCCGCTGCGCAACCTGTTCTTCTGGATGATTTTTATCACCCTGATGCTGCCGGTTGAGGTGCGTATTTTCCCGACGGTAGAAGTGATCGCCAACCTGAAGATGCTCGACAGCTATGCGGGTCTGACGCTGCCGTTGATGGCATCTGCGACAGCGACTTTCCTGTTCCGTCAGTTCTTTATGACCCTGCCGGATGAACTGGTTGAGGCGGCGCGTATTGACGGCGCGTCACCAATGCGTTTTTTCCGCGATATCGTACTACCGCTGTCAAAAACCAATCTGGCGGCGCTGTTCGTCATCACCTTTATCTACGGCTGGAACCAGTATCTGTGGCCGTTGTTAATTATTACCGACGTCAATTTGGGCACTGCGGTGGCGGGCATCAAAGGCATGATTGCCACCGGTGAAGGCACCACGCAGTGGAACCAGGTAATGGCCGCCATGCTGCTGACGCTCATCCCTCCGGTAATCATCGTGTTAGCCATGCAGCGCGCGTTTGTGCGTGGTTTAGTGGATAGTGAGAAATAAAAATGGCTGGTTTAAAACTACAGGCAGTAACCAAAAGCTGGGACGGCAAAACCCAGGTGATTAAACCGCTGACGCTGGACGTCGCGGACGGGGAATTTATCGTGATGGTTGGCCCATCCGGCTGCGGAAAGTCTACGCTGTTGCGGATGGTGGCCGGGCTTGAACGGGTAAGCGGCGGCGATATCTGGATTGATAATAAACGCGTCACCGAGATGGAGCCGAAGGATCGCGGCATTGCGATGGTCTTTCAAAACTATGCTCTCTACCCGCATATGAGCGTGGAAGAAAACATGGCCTGGGGGCTGAAAATCCGCGGGATGGGCAAGGAGCATATTGCTGAGCGGGTGAAAGAGGCGGCGCGTATTCTCGAGCTGGGTGAGCTGCTCAAACGTCGTCCGCGCGAACTTTCCGGCGGCCAGCGCCAGCGCGTAGCGATGGGACGAGCGATTGTACGTGACCCGGCGGTATTCCTGTTCGATGAGCCGCTTTCTAACCTTGATGCCAAGCTGCGCGTACAGATGCGTCTGGAGTTACAACATCTGCATCGCCGACTGAAAACCACCTCGCTGTACGTGACGCACGATCAGGTTGAAGCGATGACCCTCGCCCAGCGGGTTATGGTGATGAACAAAGGCATTGCCGAGCAGGTAGGGACGCCGGTTGAGGTGTATGAAAAGCCTGCCAGTCGCTTTGTGGCAAGCTTTATCGGCAGCCCGGCGATGAATCTGCTCGATGGGCGCATCAGCGCTACGGGTACCCATTTTGAGCTGGAGGGCGGCATGACGTTGCCCATCGGCAGAAGCGCCAGGGAGTGTATTGGGCGTAACATGACGTTGGGTATCCGCCCGGAGCATATTGCGCTAAGCTCGCAGGCCGAAGGCGGCGTGCCGCTGGTCGTCGACACGCTGGAAATGCTGGGTGCGGATAATCTGGCACATGGACGTTGGGGTGAGCAAAAGCTGGTGGTGCGGTTGGCGCATCAGCATCGCCCGACGGCAGGCAGCACGCTGTGGCTGCATCTGCCAGAACATCATCTGCATCTTTTTGATGGCGAAACAGGACAACGCGTATGAATAACTGGCCTTACCCTCATATTGTCGCCCATCGCGGCGGCGGTAAGTTAGCCCCGGAAAACACCCTGGCGGCGATCGACGTGGGGGCGCGATATGGGCATACCATGATCGAGTTTGACGCTAAATTGTCGAAAGACGGTGAGATCTTCTTACTGCATGACGACAACCTGGAACGCACCAGCAACGGCTGGGGCGTGGCTGGCGAATTGAACTGGCAGGATCTATTGCGCGTGGACGCCGGCAGCTGGTTTAGCGGTGAGTTTAAAGGCGAACCGTTGCCGCTGCTCTCGCAAGTTGCTGAGCGCTGTCGCCAGCACGGCATGATGGCAAATATTGAGATTAAACCCACCACCGGGACGGGGGCGCTCACCGGGAAGGTCGTGGCGCTGGCCGCACGTGAATTGTGGGCGGGAATGACGTCACCACTGTTGTCATCCTTTGAAATTGATGCGCTAGAAGCTGCGCAGCAGGCGGTGCCTGAACTGCCGAGAGGTTTGCTGCTGGATGAATGGCGCGAGGACTGGCGTGAGCTGACCACGCGGCTTGGCTGCGTCTCTATTCATCTTAATCATAAGCTGCTGGATGAGGCGCGCGTGGATGCGCTGCGCGATGCTGGGCTACGTATTCTGGTTTATACCGTCAACCGACCCCAGCGCGCGGCAGAACTGCTGCGCTGGGGCGTAGACAGCATCTGTACCGATGCCATTGATACCATTGGTCCGGATTTCCAGCCCAGTTAAGGCCCAATCGTTTTTAACGGAACGTTAGGTTGCGGCGTGCTGGAGGGCTTCAGCATGTCGCCGTTCTTTTTCTCCGACAGCATATGTTGCTTATTCAGCGAGCTGTCCGGATTACGGGTTCCACTCAACATCCCTCCGTTGCTGTTAGGCAGCATTTGCTGCTGTCCAGGATTCAACTCGCCCGGCTGAGACTGCAGCACGCGCTGGGTGTTGGTGTTGATTTGGTTTTCCATATGCTGTTGCTGCATGCGCGTCTGCGTTTGCAACTGCTGGTTGAGCATCCCTTTCTGCTGAATCTGCTGTGATTGCATTTGGGTTTGCATACGCTGCTGACTCGGGATCTGATAACCGGGTTGATTCGGGTTATTCATGGTGTTGATGGGCTGTGCAAAGCCTGTAAACGGCAACAGCATGGCTAAAAGTAAGAGTCGTTTCATCGCTTTTCTCCTCTCGGGGATCGTTTAAGTTTACTCCTTTCTCGCCGTTACGATGATTATTTCAGAGTTATGCACCAGGCTTAGTGGGGGCCGACCCCCGTACATCTGGAGAATAACGATGATAAAACCGACGTTTTTACGCCGGGTAGCCATTGCTGCTCTGCTCTCAGGAAGTTGTTTTAGCGTTGCTGCCGCGCCGGCTGCGCCACCGCCGGTATCCTACGGTGTCGAGGAAGATGTGTTCCATCCCGTTCGCGCGCAACAGGGGATGGTGGCTTCCGTAGATGCTTTAGCCACCCAGGTTGGGGTGGATATTCTGAAACAGGGCGGGAATGCCGTTGATGCCGCTGTAGCCGTTGGCTACGCGCTGGCGGTGACGCATCCGCAGGCGGGCAATCTGGGCGGCGGCGGGTTTATGCTGCTGCGTACCAAAGACGGTAACACCACGGCGATCGATTTTCGTGAAATGGCTCCCGCTGGCGCGACCCGTGATATGTTCCTTGATGAACAGGGCAACGCCGATGCGAAAAAGTCACTAACGTCGCATCTGGCATCCGGTACGCCGGGTACCGTGGCGGGTTTCTCGCTGGCGCTGGAGAAATACGGCACGATGCCGCTGAACAAAGTCGTGCGCCCAGCAATGAAGCTAGCGGAAGAAGGCTTTGTGGTTAACGACGCGCTGGCTGACGATCTGAAAACCTATGGCAGCGAAGTGCTCCCTAATCACGAGAACAGCAAAGCCATTTTCTGGAAAGACGGCGAGCCGCTGAAAAAGGGTGACAAGCTGGTGCAAACGAACCTGGCGAAAAGCCTGGAGATGATTGCCGAGAACGGTCCGGATGCGTTTTATAAAGGGGCAATTGCCGATCAGATTGCGGAGGAAATGCAGAAAAACGGCGGGTTGATGACCAAAGAGGATTTAGCCAGCTATAAAGCCGTGGAGCGTACGCCGATTAGCGGCGACTATCGCGGATATCAGGTCTTCTCCATGCCACCGCCGTCCTCTGGCGGTATTCACATTGTGCAGATCCTCAATATTCTCGAAAACTTCGATATGAAGAAGTACGGGTTTGGCAGCGCTGATGCCATGCAGGTAATGGCTGAAGCGGAGAAATATGCCTACGCCGACCGCTCGGAGTATCTGGGCGACCCGGATTTTGTGAAAGTACCGTGGCAGGCGCTGACCAACAAAGCCTATGCCAAATCGCTTGCCGATCAAATTGATATCAACAAGGCTAAGCCTTCCAGCCAGATCAAACCTGGCAAGCTCGCGCCGTATGAAAGCAATCAGACCACCCATTTCTCGGTGGTGGATAAAGACGGTAATGCCGTGGCGGTGACGTATACCCTGAACACCACCTTCGGCACCGGCATTGTGGCGGGTAACACCGGCATTCTGCTTAATAACGAAATGGACGATTTCTCCGCCAAGCCGGGCGTGCCGAACGTTTATGGGCTGGTGGGCGGCGATGCTAACGCGGTTGGGCCGAAGAAGCGTCCGCTGTCATCAATGTCGCCGACTATCGTGGTAAAAGACGGGAAAACCTGGCTGGTTACCGGCAGCCCTGGCGGGAGCCGAATCATCACCACCGTGCTGCAAATGGTAGTCAACAGCATTGATTTTGGAATGAACGTCGCCGAAGCGACCAACGCGCCGCGCTTCCATCATCAGTGGTTGCCCGATGAACTGCGCGTTGAGAAAGGGTTTAGCCCGGACACCATTAAGCTGCTGGAGCAGAAAGGGCAGAAAGTCGCACTGAAGGAAGCGATGGGCAGCACGCAGAGCATTATGGTAGGACCGGATGGCGCACTGTATGGCGCATCCGACCCGCGTTCCGTGGATGATTTAACGGCGGGATACTGATTTTTGATTAATAGCCCGGTGTCAGGCACCGGGCGTTTTGTTGGCTATGCCGTGAGCAACCGCGCTGGGTTATCAATACAGAGCCTGCGTAGAGTATCGTTGTCTACTCCACGGGCGGCCAGATAGGCGAGGAAAACATTCGGGACAAATCCCCAACCGTTCCCCCCATTTTTTGCCCACATCTGTTTGAGAAAAACATCATGGCTTAAAACTATCTGATCGGCGTAACCCAATTCAATCAGATGTGCTACCGCATCTGCGGTTTCCTGAACGCCTGGGGCGATACCTTCTTTTGGGAAAGTGATGTCCAGGCCAATCATGTCAAATTCAAGCCATACGCCGCGATCGAGCATTTTTCGTTGATAGGCAACATCTTTTCCCGAAGGATCTGAATGCGCCAGCGAGACTTTTGCCGGAGAGACGTTCATCTCTTCAAGGACAATATCCAGCACCTCATCACCCAGCCGCAGCCACCCTGGCATATGGATATTCATCGCAGTATGAGGATTATTACGTTGTGCCAGAGAAGCCGCTCGCAGACTGTTGCGTTCCGCCTGCGTAAAAGCGGGTGATACGCCAATTTCACCTATCATGCCGGCGCGAATATCCGTCTCGCCTATCCCCTGATTCAGTTCCTTATCAATAAGTGAGGCTAACAACTCGACAGGTTTGTGGATCCTGGCACTTTCAAACTTCTCCAGATAAGGTCCTGATGAAGCTACGATGTTCAAACCGGTTTTTAATGCCACTTCTCGCAATGACAAGACATCTCGACCGATAGATTCAGAACCTGTCGCGTCGACAATCGTCCTGCCTCCTAAGGACATAAAGTTGTTGATTTCAAAGATAACATCATCAATCTCCTTTCTGTCCATGTTATCGGCGCAGCAGTAGGGATCGTGTTTCAGTCCCCACTGTAGGTCAGCACTGACTTTTTTTCCTACCAGTTGCTGTGAAAAAGCATAATGTGGTTCATCAACAACGGATGACAGATCGTTAAACAGATGCTCATGTGGGAGCGTTAGCCCCATATCCGTGTGCGCAATGGGGCCTGTTACGGTTTGCAGGAAACCTTTCATCCTGACACCTCCATTTTTTGCGCCATTTTGGATGCTCTGTATTCGGGGATGGTGGTAACAATTGCGCCTATTAGCGCAAACAGCGTCCCAATGATCGTGACCAGATAGACCGTATTACCCAGTGACGGGATAAGTTCATCAATCAACACTGAGCCAAGCAATTGACCCGCGGTAGAAGCAACACCGAGCATCAACAGCCCTAAGCCTCTGACCAGAATCGCCATCAGCCCGATGGACAGCAGACCCAGCGGGCCACCGAGATACATCCACCACGTATCGGGTAACTGGACGGTGACATGACCTAATGCGACACGTATCGCCAGCGCAGCGCCCAGCACACAAAAGCCGACGATGAAGTTCCAGGTAATGGAAACCAGCATAGAGCCCGTTGCCTCGGCAACTTTGGCATTTCCAGCGGGCTGCCAGCCAGCGAGTAATCCTGCCAAAAATGGAAGGATAGCGAGCAGGATAAAGGAGGTTGAATGCCACTGTGGTGACACGACAAAAATCGTGGCAATAACAGCGAACAATGCGCCAGTAACGCGCCATGGCGTGAAGTATTTCTTCTCGTCCACACCGACACCAAAACGGTCGCACAGCAGGCCGGAAAGGAGGAGGGCGGAAATTAATGCAGTTTGAAACGTGGCAACGCCCAACGCGCTGGCTGATGCCCCTTCCGAAAATACAACCATCGCCCCGCATAATCCGGCAAACCAATTCCACAAAGGGATTTTCCGCGTTTTTATCAGAGCTGGGATCGACGCGAATTGCTGGCGTGTTTCTTTGCGCGCAATAATAATAAAAAACATGACGACCAGACCACTGGCGAACGAGATTACTGCGCAAGCATTTCCATCTTGCAACCAGTGTCCCAATTGCCCATTAACGGCAGACTGCATAGGGGAAAGCATACCGGCTAAGATAGTTGCAAGCATCAGTAAGGGGGTTGAGTACTTATTCTTGTTCATACATCAATCCTTATATTTTATAAAAGGAGTAACTTTCGTTACTCCATTGTTTTTTATTTTCTGGCGATGAATTGAAGCGTGTTAACCCACAGGTCGGTATAAAACGACCAGGACATAAATTGCTGTGTTCCCCAGTGCGGCGAACAGTCGCTCATGAAGCAGGCGGTTTTACCCTGTTGGTATTCACCAAACACTAACAGCGGGTCATTATTTATTGTTAAGACAACATCGGCATCTTCTCTGGAGACAACCTGGTTATATCCAAGAAATGCCGGGTAGTCGGTGAATCCGTTAACGACAGGATGTTCAGGGGAAATAGCCTCAGCGTAGATACCCTCTGGTTTTTCTACCCGGTCATCGCCGTCAAGCATAATAACTGGCAAAACCTCGGCAAGAATGGTGTTCTTGTAATTAGCTTTTGCCTCAATACCCATAAATGACAGATAGCCGCCAATCATGAGCAGTCCACCACCATTTTTGACATACTCTTTAATTGATTCCAGAGCATTGGGCTTTATTTTTAGCTGATAGAACGTCTCGTTTTGCAACAGGAACGTATTGCTGCCGATATCGCTAATGACAATGACATCGTAACGGTTTAGGTCATCAATGCTTTCTGGAAATGCGATTTGCACGGTGTGAGCAGGCATGTAATCAACTTCTACTCCGCCTTTCTTTAAGCATTCCAGTAACCATGTGGCACCCTCTTCATATTTACTGGAGGTAAAACTGTCATAGCCTTTTGAATGGATCATGTGAATATGCCAGGATTCTCCAATAAAGAGCACCTTTAGTTTTTTCTGTGTATTATTCATAGTCTGCTCCTTGATTTAGTGAGTCGAGATAGTTTGTTTGTAATGCGAACCTTGAATGCGATGAAGAACGGATTCGTTTTCTGGCATGTCAGAGGCATTGGGTGTTTCAACAGCAAGCGAGGCGAATGCACTGGCGTAGCACAATGCAGATGCCAGTGATTTTCCTTTAGCAAGGCCAGATGCGAGTGCACCATTGAAGGCATCACCCGCTCCTGCGGTATTTTTTACAACTGCCGGGAATGCCGGAGAATAGATGAATTGTGTTCCGTCATAAGCGAGGGAGCCTTTGCTCCCTAGGGTGATAATGGTATTTTTGACGCCTTTCTGATGAATAATCTTTGCCGCACTTTTTGCCGACTCAATATCATTGACGGACATGTTTGCCAACAGACCCGCTTCGGTTTCATTTGGCGTGATATAATCAATATTATCAATAATGGTATTGACCATTTCATTGTATGGTGCTGGATTTATAATGACAGGGATATCATTTTTCTGTGCGAGACGAATGGTTTGGTGAAGCGCTTCGTAATTTGTCTCCAGTTGTACGAGAACAATATCTGAATGAACGATGGCTTCTTTTTGTATGGTGATTTCATCAGGGGAAATTGTCATGTTAGCACCGGGGTAGATAGCGATGACGTTATCCCCGGTATCTCCATTCACCATAATAGTAGCTGTACCTGTTTGTGTTTCTTTGGTCTGATAGATAACGCTTTTATGGATTTTTGATGAGTTTATAAAATTAATGGCGTAATCACTGAAATGGTCTGACCCTACTTTAGTAATAAAATGCACATCAGAATCGGCATAGCTTGCAGCTAATGCCTGATTGCATCCTTTACCTCCGGGCGAAAAAATAAATTTATCGGCAAGTAATGATTCGCCTGTCGAGGGGAGCCTCGGTAGGTAACTGATAATATCAACATTGAACGAGCCAATAACACATACATTATTCTTCATGGCAGAGAGACCTTTTTTTATTTTCTGCGCTGATTCATATTTTTCCAGCACATAAGCAATTTCGTTTTTTGCAACGTTATCAAGAGAGTCAAGGGTAATAAATGCACCACCATGACAGCGAGTGAGATATCCCTGTCCGGCAAGTTCATTGAGATCTGAGCGAATAGTTTCCTTTGTTACCTTGAGACTTTTCGCCAGATTTGAAACTTTTACAACTCCCGAAATACTGATTTCTTTCAATATTCTATGATGGCGTTCAAATTTCATTTTTTACCTCACCGTGGTTAAGTTAGTCCCAGGGGAAGTATATTGTTGTGATTGTCACCATAAAGTGATGGCAGAAACCAAAAAAAAACAAAAATGTAATATTAATATTATTAAAGTTAAGATAAATAGCGATGAAGATAGTAAGTAAAATAACCCTATGATTCAGGCGGTTGTTACGCCTGAAGATGACGGCGGAGGCGATGGACTGCAATCAACAACTTTATGCCAGGATTGGATGGCAATTCCGCTTTTGCATGTAACGACGGGGAAATTAAGGATAATGACCTACAGCCTTCTGAACGTTGCAGGTCTTATTAGTTCCTTAAGGAACATACTGTTGCAGTGATTCAGACCAGTGAAATATTTGGCTGCTTTTATCCTGCAGGTTCACGACCTCTAAATCATAAAATCCCTGCGTCTTTGCCGACCGCAATTTCAGGATGTACTTACTCTCGCTGATGTCGTGCTGCCTTGTGCCGTCTTTATTCCAGTCTCCGGCGATATCCGAATAGTAATAAACAAGGTCAGAAAACACGTTGATTATCTTGCTGTCTTTGATGGTGTAGAGTTCCAGCACTTCATAAAATGCCCCACCGCCGGAGTAGGCATCGGAGTAGCCACCGCGCACCCCGAACGCCAGAGTATCGGGAGCGATCCGGTACGGTGCCAGATCCAATTTTGTATAATAAGCCAGCGGTCTGACGGACTCATCATCGCTCTCTTTCTCGGCAGCTTTATTCCACGCTGAGATCTGGTTTAATGGTTTTTCCAAGCGGGCAATCGGCTGCAGCTGTTGGTTCTGCCAGGAGAAAACGCCGAGATATAATTTATTGGCGCGTCCGTTGTTGTAGTTTTCCGGACAGGTGTTATCTGCGTACTTTTTTGCCTGCCCGGCATCGGCCTGATTGTCAGCAAAACAGGCGACGCCAATGTATTTCCCGTCTTTTCCCCAGGCTTTGGCGCCAGTGAGGATCAGATTATTAGGATTTTCGTTCGGCGCAACCCAGCCAATCCACTGGTTCTCTGATAATCCCTGTGGAAGTTCACCAAATCCTTTCGCAGGTGTTGCCCCTGCCATTTGCTCAGAAAAAATCTGTTTACCTTCAGTATGTTGAATAGCGCCGGGTACGGCATCGAGATTTTGTACGGTAGTGGCAAAAGCTGGGGAGAGCGAGGCCAGTAAAACCAGGGGAACAAACTTTTTCACTATTGCGTCCTTTCAATAAGCAGGGCGATAAGACTCGCCCTTAAATTTATTTCACGCGTGCCATTAAATACGCATCCACGTACTCGCCGTTGCGCAGGCCGTATTTCTTACCTGTCCCTTCGATCTCAAAGCCATGCTTTTTATAGACCGCAACAGCAGGTTCGTTATCAACAAACACCGTTAACTCGATACGGTCGACGCGCAGCCAGTTGTCGCACATGTCGATCATCGTACGGAGAAGCGCGCTGGCAACGCCGCGATTCTGCCAGCGGGCATCAACGCAGATACCAAAATCGGCCACGTGGCTGCGGCGCGGGCGCTGCGCGACCTCAATACAGAGATGTCCGACGACGATATCATCAATGCACGCGACCAGTTGTTTGATTCCGACCCGTTCGGTTAGTCGCTCTTGCCACATCTCCATGGAAGGATGAGGAACCTGTAGCGTGTTGTGATACACCTCTGGCTGGGCATGGATCTGACGAATTGCGTCGTAATCTTTCGGTTCAGCGTGGCGTATCACTATCTCACTCATTCCTTATCTCCTTCAGGGTTAATTGAGTCTTTACCCTCGCTGAGAAAGAAAATTACGTCAACTGCATTTTTTTGCAAAAAGAAGTAGACAAGTGCGAATGAGAATGATTATTATTGCTCTGCGTTCAGGGGAACCCCTACGGAGAACCTGAAAGCACGACATTGCTCACATTGCTTCCAGTATTACTTTAGCCAGCTTTTGCTGGCTTTTTTTTTGGGGTTTTGTTTCAGCCTGGCTTACTTGTCATTTTGCCCCCGGGAAGTGCTCGTGCTCCTCACGTACATTTAGTACGCTCCGGGCCCTGCGCGCTTGCCGTGAACAAACTGACCGCGACGCCGACGGCCTATCTTGAGGCATCTGCTTTTGTAGGCCGGATAAGGCTACGCCGCATCCGGCAAAGAATCCAACATTCAGTCTCCAGCCGCTTTGCGCTATGGTGTAGATAATCATCTTCAAAAGGACTGTCTCATGACCTTACACTGCGCATTTATTGGTTTTGGTAAAAGTACCACTCGCTACCATTTGCCGTACGTCCTCAACCGCAAAAATAGCTGGCATGTCGCGCACATTTTCCGCCGTAACGCCAGGCCGGAAGAGCAGGCGCCGCAGTATTCACATATTCACTTCACCAGCGACCTCGACGAGATCTTAAACGATCCGCAGGTGAAGTTAGTGATCGTTTGTACCCATGCTGACAGCCATTTTGACTACGCCAAACGTGCGCTGGAGGCGGGTAAAAACGTGCTGGTTGAGAAACCGTTCACGCCGACGCTGGCAGAAGCAAAAGTGCTGTTCGAACTGGCGCAAAGCAAAGGGCTGACCGTTACGCCGTATCAGAATCGCCGTTTTGACTCCTGCTTTCTCACTGCTAAAAAAGCGATTGAGAGCGGCAAGCTCGGCGAAATTGTTGAGGTTGAAAGCCATTTCGATTACTACCGTCCCGAGGCGGAAACTAAGCCGGGATTGCCACAGGATGGCGCATTTTATGGCCTGGGCGTACACACCATGGATCAGATTATCTCGCTGTTCGGACGCCCCGATCATGTGGCCTATGACATCCGCAGCCTGCGTAATAAAGCGAACCCGGACGATACCTTTGAAGCACAGCTGTTTTACGGCGACCTGAAAGCCATTGTTAAAACCAGTCATCTGGTGAAAATCGACTATCCGAAGTTTATCGTCCATGGCACCAAAGGCTCGTTTGTGAAGTACGGCATCGACCAGCAGGAAACCAGTCTGAAGGCCAATATTATGCCGGGTGAGCCAGGTTTCGCTGCTGATGATTCCATCGGAATGCTGGAGTATGTCAACGATGACGGCATCACAGTAAAAGAAGAGGTGAAGCCGGAGGTGGGGGATTACGGTCGCGTCTATGATGCGCTGTACCAGACGCTGACCGCCGGTACGCCTAATTACGTCAAGGAATCTGAAGTTCTAACCAACCTGGAGATTCTCGAACGCGCCTTCGAACAGGCATCTCCGGCGACGATAACCCTCGCCAAATAGCCTGCACAGACTCCTCTGGGTTTATTCATATTTTTTGAACAGAGGAGTCAATTTTCACCCTCTATGATCCCAGGCGGATTGAGTCCACACTTACTCCATCGAAAACATCTGGGGGTGAACACAATGATCTATTTACGCAAAGCTAACGACCGCGGTCATGCGAATCATGGCTGGCTCGATTCCTGGCATACCTTCTCTTTTGCCAACTACTATGACCCGAACTTTATGGGGTTCTCGGCACTGCGCGTGATTAACGATGACGTGATTGACGCAGGCCAGGGCTTTGGCACTCACCCCCATAAAGACATGGAAATCCTGACCTACGTGCTGGAAGGCGCAGTAGAACATCAGGACAGCATGGGCAACAAAGAGCAGGTTCCTGCCGGTGAGTTCCAGATTATGAGCGCCGGGACGGGGATCCGTCACTCGGAGTACAACCCGAGTAATACTGAGAAGCTGCATCTGTATCAGATCTGGATCATGCCGCAGGAAAACGGTATTACGCCGCGCTATGAACAGCGCCGTTTCGATGCCGCTCAGGGTAAACAACTGGTGCTGTCGCCTGATGCCCGCGATGGCTCACTGAAAGTGTACCAGGATATGGAGCTGTACCGTTGGGCGCTGGTCAAAGATGAGCAGTCGGTACATCAGATTGCCGCTGAACGTCGCGTCTGGATCCAGGTCGTTAAAGGCAACGTCACCATTAACGGAACCAAAGCGACCACCAGCGACGGTCTGGCAATCTGGGATGAACAGGCAATTTCTATTCATGCCGACAGCGACAGCGAAGTATTGCTGTTTGACTTGCCACCTGTATAACGTGCTGGAACCTGATGTAGGCCGGATAAGACGCGAAAGCGTCGACATCCGGCTTTTCATCGTTTGTCATTAATTCCATGCGTCCGTGGTAAACTGGGGGAATCTATCCCTTTTTAACGCTTCAGGACGATGAAAAAGAAAAGACCCGTACTTCAGGATGTAGCCGACCGCGTGGGCGTGACTAAAATGACGGTCAGTCGCTTTTTGCGTAATCCGGAGCAGGTCTCCGTGGCGCTGCGGGGCAAAATTGCCGCTGCACTTGATGAGCTGGGTTATATTCCCAATCGCGCTCCTGATATCCTTTCTAACGCTACCAGCCGCGCTATCGGCGTGTTGTTACCGTCTCTCACTAACCAGGTTTTTGCTGAAGTGTTACGCGGCATTGAGGCCGTCACCGACGCCCATGGTTATCAAACTATGCTTGCGCACTACGGCTATAAGCCAGAGATGGAACAAGAGCGCCTGGAATCGATGCTGTCGTGGAATATCGATGGCCTGATCCTCACCGAACGTAGCCATACGCCTCGTACGCTGAAAATGATTGAGGTCGCCGGTATCCCGGTGGTTGAGCTGATGGACAGCCAGTCCCCGTGTCTGGATATCGCCGTCGGTTTCGACAACTTTGAAGCCGCGCGCCAGATGACTGCCGCTATCATCGCCCGAGGGCACCGTCATGTTGCCTATCTTGGCGCACGTCTTGATGAACGTACTATCATCAAACAGAGGGGCTACGAGCAGGCAATGCGCGATGCCAACCTGGTGCCGTACAGCGTGATGATGGAACAGTCTTCTTCCTACTCCTCCGGTATTGAACTCATCCGTCAGGCGCGGCGCGAATACCCGCAGCTCGACGGCATTTTCTGTACCAACGATGACCTGGCGGTAGGGGCGGCCTTCGAATGCCAGCGTTTAGGGCTGAAAATCCCGGATGACATGGCGATTGCCGGATTCCACGGTCACGACATCGGACAGGTGATGGAGCCGCGTCTGGCGAGCGTGCTCACGCCGCGTGAACGCATGGGCAGCATTGGTGCTGAACGCCTGCTGGCGCGCATCCGTGGTGAAGCAGTCACACCTAAAATGTTAGATTTAGGTTTCACCTTGTCACCGGGCGGATCTATTTAAGCCAACAAGTTTGAAGTAGCTCACACTTATACACTTCGAGCACGAATGGATATTGCTTCTCTATTTATCCGGCTGGACAATGTTACCGATAACAGTTACCCGTAACAATTTCCAGATTCTTGTACCAGTGGGGGCAACGCTTTGAGCACGACTAATCATGATCACCACGTTTACGTTCTGATGGGCGTATCGGGCAGCGGTAAATCTGCTGTCGCCAGCGAAGTGGCGCATCAACTGCAGGCCGCGTTTCTTGATGGCGATTTTCTCCATCCGCGCAGCAACATCATGAAAATGGCTTCCGGTGAGCCACTCAACGATGATGACCGTAAACCGTGGTTACAGGCGCTGAACGACGCCGCCTTTGCGATGCAGCGTACCAACAAGGTTTCGCTGATCGTCTGTTCCGCTCTGAAAAAAGTCTACCGCGACCAGCTGCGCGACGGTAACCCGAACCTCTCTTTCATCTATCTGAAAGGGGATTTTGACGTTATCGAAAGCCGCCTGAAAGCGCGTAAAGGCCACTTCTTCAAAACGCAGATGCTGGTGACCCAGTTTGAAGCGCTGGAAGAACCGGGTGCAAATGAAAACGATGTACTGGTGGTCGATATCGATCAACCACTGGACGGTGTGGTCGCCAGCACCATTGAGGTTATTAACCAGGGCAGTAAGTAGTGAGTACATTAACGCTTGTTTTAACAGCAGTAGGGTCTGTTTTATTACTGCTGTTTTTAGTGATGAAGGCGCGTATGCACGCCTTCCTTGCTTTGATGGTGGTGTCTATTGGTGCAGGTCTCTTTTCCGGTATGCCGCTCGATAAAATCGCCGCGACTATGGAAAAAGGGATGGGAGGCACGCTTGGTTTCCTGGCGATTGTTGTGGCGTTGGGGGCGATGTTCGGCAAGATTTTGCATGAGACCGGCGCAGTCGATCAAATTGCCGTCAAAATGCTGAAATCCTTCGGCCACAGCCGCGCGCATTACGCGATTGGCCTGGCCGGTCTGATTTGCGCGCTGCCGCTGTTCTTTGAGGTGGCGATTGTGCTGCTGATTAGCGTAGCGTTCTCGATGGCGCGTCACACCGGTACCAACCTGGTTAAATTAGTCATTCCGTTGTTTGCAGGTGTAGCGGCGGCTGCGGCGTTTTTACTGCCGGGGCCAGCGCCGATGTTGCTGGCCTCGCAGATGCACGCTGACTTTGGCTGGATGATCCTGATTGGCCTGTGTGCCGCGATTCCGGGCATGATTATCGCCGGGCCGCTGTGGGGTAATTTCATCAGCCGTTACGTTGAGCTGAACATTCCTGATGACATTACCGAGCCACATCTGGGCGAAGGTAAAATGCCGTCCTTCGGCTTTAGCTTGTCGCTGATCCTGCTGCCGCTGGTATTGGTTGGTCTGAAAACCATCGCCGCGCGCTTTGTGCCGGTTGGTTCTTCAACTTACGAATGGTTTGAGTTTATCGGTCACCCGTTTACCGCGATTCTGGTTGCCTGTCTGGTGGCGATTTACGGTCTGGCGATTCGCCAGGGTATGCCAAAAGACAAAGTGATGGAGATCTGCGGTCATGCGCTGCAACCGGCGGGGATAATCCTGCTGGTGATTGGTGCAGGTGGCGTGTTTAAACAGGTGCTGGTTGATTCCGGCGTTGGTCCGGCGCTGGGCGAAGCGTTAACCGGAATGGGTCTGCCGATTGCCATTACCTGCTTCGTGCTGGCGGCAGCGGTGCGTATCATTCAGGGTTCTGCGACCGTGGCGTGCTTAACGGCGGTCGGTCTGGTGATGCCGGTGATTGAACAGCTAAACTTCTCCGGCGCACAGATGGCGGCACTGTCTATTTGTATCGCAGGCGGCTCGATCGTGGTCAGCCACGTTAACGACGCCGGTTTCTGGTTGTTCGGTAAATTTACCGGTGCAACGGAAGCACAAACGTTGAAGACCTGGACGATGATGGAAACCATCCTCGGTACGGTCGGCGCAATTGTCGGTATGATTGCCTTCCAGCTGTTGAGCTGAGTCTTGTTGCCCGGTGGCGCTTGCGCTTACCGGGCCTGGAAATGAGCACACATCCACATCGTAGGCCGGGTAAGCGCAAGCGTCACCCGGCTTTTTTACAGCACCATCACCCCATCCTCGGTTTTCAACCAACGCGGCGCTTTCAGCGTGTCGGCGAAATAGCCCACCAAATCCTGCAGCAAATCACCCGCTACTCGCTCCATATCATCAGAAAGCGTTTTGCTCATCAGCAAATGCGTCAAAAGCTGGCAGTAACGCCCCATCTGGTCTGACTCAGGCTCGAAAAGGGGAAAACGGGTCGGGAATGTATCTACCGTCAGACTGGCCTGCAGATGCTGCGGTACAGGCTCCGTTAAGGTCGGTTGCAATAATGCGAGACAGGCCGACAGACGTGCACAAATCGCCAGTTTTTCAACCGGGTCATGGCATTCAACCAGTCCTTCGACAAAACGCTCGCAGTTATCCGCCAGTTCGGTGAAGTCCGTGGCATGGCTAAAGGGCAGGGTAAATAAAGAGTGTGAAAAGAGAGGGGGAGTCGCCATAGGGCAGCCTCCAGTATGTTTTATTTAAACCACCACCGGAGAGGCTAATCTCGCGGGTGGCAGAATCGAGCGGAGTTAGCCTTACCGGTCATACTGGATACCGGCGCGTCTTGCGACGCCCCCGCTCGACCCGCCATTGAGACGAAATCGGTCGCACGACATAGAAGTATATGTCGCCAGTATGATTTTCAGAAGGCTAATTCTGACACCTGATTTTGCAGGTGCAGCGAGAAGATAAGGCTTATCCACAATGCTGACAAGAGGGCATTCCGGAAGGCGCCTCGCAGAAATGAAAATACGTTATATCAGCGACTTAAAAGCATAAGGAATACCTGAAATTACAGCGCAATGCCGTTCAGTTAAGCATGTAGGGTGAACATGTGATTATTGCTCAGGTTTCCGTTCACCTCAGTGGTGTCATTTCTCTGAAGCGCTGATACCCGTGAACGTGCAAGGGAGGCTCACCGCCGCCTCCCTTGCAACCCAGGCTCCCGGCGGGAAAATCGTCGCTGCGCGATGTATTCGTCTTATGCCGTCTGCCTGTCGGGTCGGGGCCGAGCCTGCATCCATGCAGGCCGTCCCCTCTGCCCGCATCCCTGCGGGCAGACCCGGTCAGCCGTCAACGCCTCATCGATTTTCAGCCGGACCGGTGTCATCGCTTCAACGCTCTGACTTCCAGTTAAATTTGTTTTGCTGTCATAACGTGAACGGAGCCGTTCTCCGGGTAACATGGTATTTGCTCCAAAAAGGAGAAATTACCCCTTCATCCACATCCGTACGCCGTCGAGGAACATCTGGGTGGCCATCATCACCAGAATCAGCCCCATCAGGCGCTCCAGCGCGTTCACCCCTTTTTCCCCCAGCAGACGCAAAAACAGCGACGACTGCAACAGAATCACAAACGTACCGCCCCAGGCGATCAGCAGTGCAATCACCAGATGCCCCATCTGGTTTGGGTATTGATGCGACAACAGCATTAATGAAGCCAGGATTGTCGGACCGGCTACCAGCGGGATCGCCAGCGGCACGATAAACGGCTCTTCACCCGCCGGAAGCCCGGTGCTATTCCCGGTGGCGCTGGGGAAAATCATCTTAATGGCGATCAGGAACAAAATGATGCCCCCGGAGATAGAAACGGTTTCCGCGCGCAGGTTAAGAAATGCCAGAATTTTCTCGCCCGCAAACAGGAATATCAGCATCACCAACAGCGCAATGAACAGCTCGCGAATCATAATCGCGCGGCGGCGTTTTGGTTCGGTATGTTTCAATACGGACATGAAAATGGGCAGATTTCCGAGTGGATCCATAATCAGGATCAATAAAACTGCCGCTGAAATGATTTCATTCATAACTCAAATTCCCTGATAATTACCACGGACTTTCTGCTTGCTTGCGCAGCGGGATAAGTCGCATTACTGATGGCTTCGCTATCATTGATTAATTTCACTTGCGACTTTGGCTGCATTTTGTATGGTGAAGGATATGCCACCAGGACACTGGCATACATACACAGCACACATCTCTGCAGGAAAAAAACGCTATGAAAAATGTTGGTTTTATCGGCTGGCGCGGTATGGTCGGCTCTGTTCTCATGCAACGCATGGTTGAGGAGCGTGACTTCGACGCCATTCGCCCTGTTTTCTTTTCTACTTCCCAGCTCGGGCAGGCGGCACCGACATTCGGTGGAACCGCGACCGGCACGCTTCAGGACGCTTTTGATCTGGATGCGCTGAAGGCGCTCGATATCATCGTGACCTGTCAGGGCGGCGATTATACCAACGAAATCTATCCAAAGCTTCGTGAAAGCGGTTGGCAGGGTTACTGGATTGACGCGGCCTCTTCGCTGCGTATGAAAGACGACGCCATCATTATTCTCGATCCGGTTAACCAGGATGTCATCACCGATGGCCTGAATAAAGGTATTAAGACCTTTGTCGGCGGTAACTGTACCGTTAGCCTGATGCTGATGTCCCTTGGTGGCCTGTTTGCCAATGACCTGGTCGACTGGGTCTCCGTGGCGACCTATCAGGCGGCTTCCGGCGGCGGCGCGCGTCATATGCGCGAGCTGTTGTCTCAGATGGGTCATCTGTATGGCCATGTGGCCGAGGAGCTGGCGACCCCTTCCTCTGCTATTCTCGACATCGAACGTAAAGTGACGACCCTGTCCCGTAGCGGTGAACTGCCGGTTGATAACTTTGGCGTACCGCTGGCCGGTAGCCTGATTCCGTGGATCGACAAACAGCTCGATAACGGTCAGAGCCGTGAAGAGTGGAAGGGACAGGCGGAAACCAACAAAATTCTCAACACGTCTTCCGTGATCCCGGTTGATGGTCTGTGCGTGCGCGTCGGCGCGCTGCGCTGCCACAGCCAGGCGTTCACCATAAAACTGAAAAAAGATGTGTCTATTCCGACCGTGGAAGAACTGCTGGCGGCGCACAACCCGTGGGCGAAAGTAGTACCAAACGATCGTGAAATCACCATGCGTGAGTTAACCCCGGCGGCCGTTACCGGCACGTTGGCCACGCCAGTAGGTCGTCTGCGTAAGCTGAATATGGGACCGGAGTTCCTGTCAGCCTTTACCGTAGGTGACCAGCTGCTTTGGGGTGCTGCAGAGCCATTGCGCCGCATGTTACGTCAACTGGCGTAATGGTTTGTTAATGATCAAAGGGTGCTGAGTCACCCTTTTTTTTGCGTAATACAGGAGTAAGCGCAGATGTTTCATTTTTTACCAGGAGTAAGATAAAGCATTGGCTATTCTTTAAGGGTGACTTAGTACCGGAGGTATTAAGTTGTTGCCTGAAGGTGGGACGACGCAGAGAGGATGCACAATTGTGCTGCGCCGTTCAGGTCAAAAAAAGTGTCGCTACCTGATGTCGAAAATCAGTTGGAAGGGGTGACACCATAAAACAGGATGACAACCATGTCCGTTCGTATCGATAGAGACGTGATTAATGCGCTAATTGCAGGCCATTTTGCGGATCCTTTTTCCGTACTCGGTATGCACCAAACTGACGCTGGACTTGAAGTCCGCGCCCTATTACCTGACGCCACCGAAGTGTGGGTGATCGAACCCAAAACCGGACGCAAAGTCGGCAAGCTGGATTGCCTCGACTCTCGTGGTTTTTTCTGTGCAGTACTTCCCCGCCGTAAAAATTTCTTTCGCTATCAGTTGGCCGTTGTCTGGCATGGACAGCAGAATCTGATTGATGACCCTTATCGTTTTGGCCCATTGATCCAGGATATGGATGCCTGGCTGCTATCTGAAGGTACGCACCTGCGACCTTACGAAACGCTGGGTGCGCATGCGGATACCATGGATGGCGTAACCGGCACGCGCTTCTCTGTCTGGGCACCTAACGCTCAACGCGTGTCAGTGGTTGGGCAGTTCAACTACTGGGATGGCCGTCGCCACCCGATGCGCCTGCGCAAAGAAAGCGGTATCTGGGAGCTGTTTATCCCCGGTGCGCAGCATGGTCAGCTGTATAAATATGAGATGATCGATGCCAACGGTAAGCTGCGAATCAAAGCGGACCCTTACGCCTTCGAAGCGCAAATGCGCCCGGAAACAGCGTCGCTTATCTGTGGTCTGCCGGAAAAAGTGGTGCAAAGCGAGGAGCGTAAAAAAGCCAACCAGTTTGATGCGCCAATCTCTATCTATGAAGTGCACCTGGGGTCATGGCGTCGTCATACCGATAACAACTTCTGGCTGAGCTACCGCGAGCTGGCGGATCAGCTGGTGCCTTACGCCAAGTGGATGGGCTTTACCCACCTTGAACTATTGCCCATTAACGAGCATCCGTTCGACGGTAGCTGGGGTTACCAACCTACCGGCATGTATGCGCCGACCCGTCGATTTGGTACGCGCGATGACTTCCGCTATTTTGTGAATGCCGCGCATCAGGCGGGGCTGAACGTCATTCTTGACTGGGTGCCGGGCCATTTCCCGTCGGACGATTTTGGTCTGGCAGAGTTTGATGGCACTAATCTGTATGAGCACAGCGACCCGCGTGAAGGCTATCACCAGGACTGGAACACGCTGATCTACAACTATGGCCGCCGTGAAGTCAGCAACTATCTGGTGGGCAACGCCCTGTACTGGATTGAGCGCTTTGGTATCGACGCGCTGCGCGTGGATGCCGTGGCATCGATGATTTATCGCGACTACAGCCGTAAAGAAGGGGAATGGGTCCCGAACGAATTTGGTGGTCGTGAAAACCTCGAAGCCATTGAGTTTTTACGCAATACCAACCGTATTCTTGGTGAACAGGTGCCTGGTGCGGTGAGCATGGCGGAAGAATCCACTGATTTTGCTGGCGTTTCAAGACCGCAGGACATGGGCGGTTTAGGGTTCTGGTATAAGTGGAACCTCGGCTGGATGCACGACACGCTGGACTACATGAAACTGGATCCGGTTTATCGCCAACATCACCACGATAAGCTGACCTTCGGCATGCTGTACAACTACACCGAGAACTTTGTCCTGCCGTTGTCGCACGATGAAGTGGTGCACGGCAAGAAATCGATTCTCGACCGCATGCCGGGCGATGCGTGGCAGAAGTTTGCCAACCTGCGCGCCTACTACGGCTGGATGTGGGCCTTCCCCGGTAAGAAACTGCTGTTTATGGGCAACGAGTTTGCGCAGGGACGTGAATGGAACCATGACGCCAGCCTCGACTGGCACCTGCTGGAAGGCGGTGATAACTGGCATCACGGCGTACAGCGTCTGGTGCGCGATCTGAACCTCACCTATCGTCATCACAAAGCGCTGCACGAGCTCGACTTTGACGCCTATGGCTTTGAGTGGCTGGTGGTGGATGACAAAGAACGTTCGGTGCTGGCTTTCGTGCGTCGTGACAAGGTCGGCAATGAAATCATCGTGGTCAGTAACTTTACGCCAGTGCCGCGCCACGGCTATCGCTTCGGTATTAACCAGCCGGGCAAATGGCGTGAAATCCTCAATACCGATTCGATGCATTACCACGGCAGCAATACTGGCAACGGTGGTGCGGTGCACAGTGATGAAATCGCCAGTCATGGTCGTCAGCATTCACTGAGCCTCACGTTACCGCCGTTGGCAACGATCTGGCTGGTTCGGGAGGGGGAATGACGCAACTGGCAACCGGCAACGCCACCCCCCATGGTGCAACGTATGACGGCCATGGCGTTAATTTTACTCTCTTCTCAGCCCACGCTGAACGCGTTGAATTATGCGTATTTGACGAGGACGGTTGCGAACTCCGCTACGACCTGCCGGGGCGTAGCGGTGATGTCTGGCACGGCTATCTGGCCAACGCCCGGCCCGGTCTGCGCTATGGCTATCGCGTCCATGGCCCATGGCAACCGCAGCAGGGCCACCGGTTTAACCCAGCCAAGCTGCTGCTTGACCCTTGCGCCCGTAGGGTCGAGGGCGAGTTAAAAGATAACCTGCTGCTGCACGACGGGCTAAATGAACCGGATCACCATGATAATGTCACCATCGCGCTGAAGGGGGTGGTGGTGTCCGACCATTATGACTGGGAGGATGATGCCCCGCCGCGCACGCCGTGGGGCAATACCGTGATTTACGAAGCGCATGTCAAAGGGTTGACGTATTTGCATCCTGACCTGCCGGAAGAGATTCGCGGAACCTACAAAGCGCTGGGTCATCCGGTAATGATCGACTATTTCAAGCGTCTCGGCATTACCGCGCTGGAGCTACTGCCGGTGGCGCATTTTGCCAGCGAACCACGACTTCAGCGGCTGGGCCTGTCGAACTACTGGGGCTACAACCCGGTGGCCATGTTCGCGCTGCATCCGGCCTATGCCTGTTCGCCGGAGAGTGCGCTTGATGAGTTTCGCGACGCGGTAAAAGCGCTGCACAAAGCGGGGATTGAGGTCATTCTCGATATCGTTTTGAACCACAGCGCCGAGCTGGATCTCGAAGGGCCTGTCTTCTCGCTGCGCGGAATTGATAACCGTAGCTATTATTGGATCAGGGACGATGGTGATTACTACAACTGGACCGGTTGTGGGAACACCCTCAATTTGAGCCATCCTGGCGTTGTGGAATACGCATGTGAATGCCTGCGCTATTGGGTTGAAACCTGCCATGTAGATGGTTTTCGTTTTGATTTGGCTTCCGTCATGGGGCGTACACCTGCGTTTCGTCAGGATGCGCCGCTGTTTACCGCGATCCAAACCTGTCCGCTGCTCTCACGCGTGAAGCTGATTGCGGAACCGTGGGATATTGGTGAAGGCGGGTATCAGGTGGGGAATTTCCCCCCTCCGTTTGCCGAGTGGAATGACCATTTCCGCGATGCGACGCGACGCTTTTGGCTCCAGCGTAATCTCTCGTTGGGCGAGTTTGCCGGGCGTTTTGCCGCATCCAGCGATGTGTTTAAACGCCAGGGCCGCAAACCCAGCGCCACGGTCAATCTGGTGACTGCGCACGACGGTTTTACGCTACGCGACTGTGTGTGCTTCACAAATAAGCACAATGAAGCGAATGGTGAGGAAAATCGCGACGGCACTAGCAATAACTACAGCGACAATCATGGTAAAGAAGGATTAGGCGGCACGCTGGACCTGATTGAGCGGCGGCGCGACAGCATTCATGCGCTGTTAACCACGCTGTTGCTCTCCCAGGGGACGCCGATGTTGCTGGCGGGCGATGAGCATGGTCATAGCCAGCACGGCAACAATAACGCTTACTGTCAGGATAACGCCTTAACGTGGCTGGACTGGCAGCAGGCAAACAGTGGGCTAACCACATTTACCGCCGCGCTGATTCATCTGCGCCGGCAAATCCCAGCATTAACAGGGGATTGTTGGTGGGAAGAGGGCGATGGCAATGTTCGTTGGCTGAATAAGTACGCACAACCCTTAAGTGCGGATGAGTGGCAAAACGGCCCGAGGCAGATGCAAATCCAGCTTTCAGACCGTTTTCTGATTGCAATAAACGCCACGCTTGAGGTGACAGATATCGTTTTACCTGAAGGGGAATGGCATGCCATTCCCCCATTTGCCGGAGAGGATAATCCGGTGCTTACGGCTGTCTGGCAGGGACCTGCGCACGGACTGTGTGTGTTCCAGAGAAGATAAAAAAGGAGTTAGTCATGGTGAGTTTAGAGAAGAACGATCGTGTAATGTTGGCGCGCCAGCTGCCATTAAAATCTGTTGCCCTGATCCTGGCCGGTGGCCGCGGTACCCGCTTAAAAGATTTGACCAACAAACGTGCCAAACCTGCTGTGCACTTTGGCGGTAAGTTCCGCATTATCGATTTTGCCTTATCCAACTGTATTAACTCCGGGATCCGCCGTATTGGCGTGATCACCCAGTACCAGTCCCATACGCTGGTGCAGCATATTCAGCGCGGCTGGTCGTTTTTTAGCGAAGAGATGAACGAGTTTGTCGATTTGTTGCCTGCCCAGCAGAGAATGCAGGGTGAAAACTGGTATCGCGGTACGGCGGATGCGGTGACCCAAAACCTGGACATCATTCGACGCTATAAAGCGGAATACGTGGTGATCCTCGCGGGCGATCATATTTATAAGCAGGACTACTCACGCATGCTGATCGACCACGTCGAGAAGGGCGCGCGTTGCACCGTGGCCTGTATGCCAGTGCCTATTGAAGAGGCCAGCGCGTTTGGCGTGATGGACGTGGACGACACCGATAAAATTATTGAGTTCGTTGAAAAACCCGCCAACCCGCCAGCGATGCCAGGCGACCCGACCAAATCTCTTGCCAGTATGGGGATCTACATTTTCAACGCCGATTATCTGTATGAACTGCTGGCGGAAGATGATCTCGATGAAAAATCCAGTCACGATTTTGGCAAAGACATCATTCCAAAAATCACCGAAGCTGGCATGGCGTATGCACATCCATTCCCGTTGTCCTGCGTGCAGTCTGACCCGGAATCCGAGCCGTACTGGCGCGATGTGGGGACGCTGGAAGCCTACTGGAAAGCGAACCTTGATCTGGCTTCGGTGACGCCTGAACTGGATATGTACGACCAGGACTGGCCAATCCGTACGCATATGGAATCGCTGCCGCCAGCGAAATTTGTGCAGGACCGTTCCGGTAGCCACGGAATGACGCTGAACTCGCTGGTTTCCGGCGGCTGTATTATTTCGGGTTCGGTGGTGGTGCAGTCCGTTCTGTTCCCGCGTGTGCGGGTGAATTCATTCTGTAACATTGATTCGGCAGTGTTATTACCTGAAGTGTGGGTGGGACGTTCATGCCGCTTACGTCGTTGCATTATTGACCGCGCCTGCGTTATTCCTGAAGGCATGGTGATAGGTGAAAACGCGGAAGAAGATGCGCGTCGTTTCTACCGTTCAGAGGAAGGCATTGTGCTGGTCACGCGTGAAATGCTGCGCAAACTGCAGATCAAACAGGAGCGATAATGCAGGTTTTACACGTTTGTTCAGAGATGTTCCCCCTGTTAAAAACCGGGGGACTGGCGGATGTTATTGGGGCGTTACCTGCCGCGCAAATTGCGGACGGCGTGGATGCCCGCGTGTTGCTCCCGGCGTTTCCTGATATTCGTCGCGGCATTCCCGATGCACAGGTCGTGACGCGTCGCGATACCTTCGCTGGACGTATCACGCTGCTTTTCGGGCATTTCAACGGCGTGGGTATTTACCTGATTGACGCGCCGCATCTCTACGACCGTCCCGGTAGCCCGTATCACGACACCAACCTGTTCGCTTATACCGATAACGTCCTGCGTTTTGCGTTGCTTGGCTGGGTCGGATGTGAAATGGCCTGCGGCCTTGACCCATTCTGGCGCCCGGATGTGGTGCATGCGCACGACTGGCATGCCGGTCTGGCCCCGGCGTATCTGGCGGCGCGCGGCCATCCGGCGAAATCGGTGTTCACCGTACACAACCTGGCGTATCAAGGCATGTTTTATGCAAAGCATATGGATGACATCCAATTGCCATGGTCGTTCTTTAATGTGCACGGGCTGGAGTTTAACGGCCAGATTTCGTTCCTGAAGGCCGGGTTGTACTACGCAGACCACATTACAGCGGTGAGTCCAACTTACGCGCGGGAGATTACCGAGCCGCAGTTTGCCTATGGTATGGAAGGTCTGTTGCAGCAGCGTCATCGGGAAGGACGGCTTTCCGGCGTGCTGAACGGTGTGGATGAAAAAATCTGGAGCCCGGAAACCGACCTGCTGCTGGCGTCGCGCTATACGCGTGACACGCTGGAAGAAAAGGCGGAGAACAAACGTCAGCTACAGATCGCGATGGGACTTAAGGTTAACGACAAAGTGCCTCTGTTTGCCGTAGTCAGCCGTCTGACCAGTCAGAAAGGGTTGGATCTGGTGTTGGAGGCTCTGCCGGGTCTGTTAGAGCAGGGCGGACAACTGGCGTTGCTCGGCGCGGGCGATCCGGTATTGCAGGAAGGTTTCCTCGCCGCGGCGGCGGAACATCCGGGGCAAGTGGGCGTGCAGATTGGCTATCACGAAGCCTTCTCGCACCGCATCATGGGTGGGGCCGATGTGATATTGGTTCCCAGCCGTTTTGAGCCATGTGGCTTAACGCAATTGTATGGACTGAAGTACGGCACGCTGCCGCTGGTGCGGCGCACCGGTGGGCTGGCTGATACGGTCTCTGACAGTTCGCTGGAAAACCTGGCGGACGGTATCGCCAGTGGGTTTGTATTTGAAGATAGTAATGCCTGGTCGCTACTACGTGCGATCCGGCGTGCTTTCGTATTGTGGTCCCGGCCTTCGCTGTGGCGGTTTGTACAACGCCAGGCCATGACCATGGATTTTAGCTGGCAAGTCGCGGCGAAGTCATACCGTGAGCTTTACTATCGCTTGAAATAGTTATCCAGGAATCACCTATATGAATGCTCCATTTACTTATGCATCGCCCACACTCAGCGTAGAGGCACTTAAGCATTCTATCGCCTACAAGCTGATGTTCACGATTGGTAAGGACCCGGTCATTGCCAATAAACATGAGTGGCTGAACGCCACATTGTTCGCGGTGCGCGATCGTCTCGTGGAGCGCTGGCTGCGTTCTAACCGTGCGCAATTGTCACAGGAAACTCGACAGGTTTATTACCTGTCTATGGAGTTTTTGATTGGCCGCACGCTTTCCAATGCACTGTTATCGTTGGGTATTTATGACGATGTCAAAAATGCGCTGGAAGGTATGGGGTTGGATCTTGAAGATCTGATCGATGAAGAAAACGACCCAGGCCTAGGCAACGGTGGCCTCGGGCGCCTGGCGGCCTGCTTCCTGGACTCGCTGGCAACGCTGGGACTGCCGGGACGCGGCTACGGTATTCGCTATGACTACGGCATGTTCAAGCAAAACATTGTTGATGGCCGACAGAAAGAGTCGCCGGACTACTGGCTGGAATACGGTAACCCATGGGAGTTCAAACGCCACAATACGCGCTACAAAGTGCGCTTTGGCGGGCGTATACAGCAGGAAGGCAAGAAAACGCGCTGGATAGAAACCGAAGAGATCCTCGCGGTTGCCTACGACCAGATTATCCCCGGTTACGACACCGATGCCACCAACACGCTGCGCCTGTGGAATGCCCAGGCCAGTAGCGAGATCAACCTCGGTAAATTTAACCAGGGCGACTACTTTGCGGCGGTGGAAGATAAAAACCACTCCGAGAACGTCTCCCGCGTGCTCTATCCGGATGACTCCACCTATTCAGGACGCGAGCTGCGCTTGCGCCAGGAGTATTTCCTGGTCTCCTCCACGGTGCAGGACATTCTGAATCGTCATTATCAACTGCACAAAACCTACGATAATCTGGCGGATAAAATCGCCATTCACCTCAACGACACCCATCCGGTGCTGTCGATCCCTGAGCTGATGCGTCTGTTGATTGATGAGCACAAGTTCAGTTGGGATGATGCGTTTGAAGTGTGCTGTCAGGTTTTCTCGTATACCAACCACACTTTGATGAGCGAAGCGCTGGAGACCTGGCCGGTGGATATGCTGGGCAAAATTCTGCCGCGCCATCTGCAAATCATTTTTGAGATTAACGACTACTTCCTGAAAACGCTGCAGGAGCAGTATCCGAACGATACCGGTCTGCTGGGGCGGACGTCGATTATCGATGAATCTAACGGCCGCCGGGTGCGTATGGCATGGCTGGCGGTCGTGGTGAGCCACAAGGTTAATGGTGTGTCTGAACTGCACTCCAACCTGATGGTGCAGTCGCTATTTGCTGACTTTGCGAAGATCTTCCCGACCCGCTTCTGCAACGTTACCAACGGCGTGACGCCGCGTCGCTGGCTGGCGCTGGCTAACCCGCCGCTCTCCGAGGTACTGGATGAGAATATTGGCCGCACCTGGCGTACCGATCTCAGCCAGTTGAGCGAGCTTGAACAGCACTGCGATTTCCCGTTGGTGAACCAGGCGGTACGCCGGGCGAAGCTGGAGAACAAAAAACGTCTGGCCACGCTCATTGCCCAGCAGCTTAACGTGGTAGTGAATCCGAAATCGCTGTTTGATGTGCAGATAAAGCGTATTCACGAATACAAACGTCAACTGATGAACGTGCTGCATGTGATCACCCGCTACAACCGCATTAAGGCCGATCCTGACGCCGAGTGGGTGCCGCGTGTGAATATCTTCGCCGGTAAAGCGGCTTCGGCCTATTACATGGCGAAGCACATCATTCATCTGATCAACGATGTCGCGAAAGTGATCAATAACGATCCGCAAATTGGCGACAAACTGAAAGTGGTGTTTATCCCCAATTACAGCGTCAGCCTGGCGCAGGTGATAATTCCTGCTGCCGACCTGTCTGAACAGATTTCACTGGCCGGGACCGAAGCCTCCGGGACCAGTAACATGAAATTTGCGCTGAATGGCGCGTTGACCATCGGTACGCTGGATGGTGCCAACGTCGAGATGCTGGAACATGTGGGCGCAGAAAATATCTTTATCTTTGGTAATACGGCGGAAGAGGTTGAAGCCTTGCGTAGTCAGGGCTATAAGCCGCGTGAATATTACGAGAAAGACGAGGAGTTGCACCAGGTGCTGACGCAGATCGGCAGCGGCGTATTCAGCCCGGAGGAGCCGGGACGCTATCGCGACCTGGTGGACTCATTGATCAACTTTGGCGACCACTATCAGGTGCTGGCGGATTATCGCAGTTACGTTGATTGTCAGGATAAGGTTGATGAACTGTATCGTCACCCGGAAGAGTGGACTACCAAGTCGATGATTAATATCGCCAACATGGGTTACTTCTCATCGGACAGGACGATCAAAGAGTACGCCGAAAACATCTGGCATATTGATTCGGTGCGGTTGTAAAACACGAGGCCGGGGGCGCTTCGCTTGCCCGGCCTACGTTTATGCACTTTTGTAGGCCGGATAAAGCGTCGCCGCCATCCGGCATTTTTATCAGGACGCCAGCGACAGCTGGTGCTTCTCAATGTATTCAGCCAGCCACTGGGTCATGCGCGACTGCTGCTCAGCGTTCAGCCACATACCTTCTTTCGTGCGACGCCACAACGCATCTTCTGCACGACGAACCCATTCGTGATCGACCAGATATTTCAGCTCGGCTTCATAAAACTCATGGCCAAAGTCTTCACCTAACTCGGCAAGCGAGGTGGCTTCGCCGATGACCCATTCGGTGTTGCTGCCGTAGGTGCGAGAATAATGGCGCGCCAGCGACTCGGTCAGGAACGGGTAGCGACGGCGCAGTTTGGCCGCGTAGTCTTCGCGATCGCCGCCAATGTCACCGCCGGGCAGAATGCACTCTTTGGTCCACGCCGGGCCGATGCCCTGATAGTACGACGCCAGTTTTTCCATCGCATGTTCAGCCAGCTTACGATAGGTCGTCAGCTTACCGCCAAAGACCGACAGCAGCGGCGCTTTGCCGTTTTCGTCGTGGATATCCAGCGTGTAATCACGGGTGATCGCCTGCGGTGAGTCAGACTCGTCATCGCACAGCGGACGCACGCCCGAGTAAGTCCAGACGATATCATCACGGCCCAGCTGCTTCTTAAAGTGCGCGTTGTAAACCTTCAGCAGGTAATTGATCTCGCTTTCATCAATTTTCACGGCTTTCGGATCGCCTTTGTATTCAACGTCTGTCGTCCCGATGATCGAGAATTCGTCCATCCATGGGATGACAAACACAATGCGTTTATCTTCGTTTTGCAGAATATAAGCCTGCTTCTGGGTATGTACACGCGGCACCACGATGTGGCTGCCTTTAATCAGGCGAATACCGTACGGTGATGGCAGGTGCATACCGTCGTCGAAAAACTCTTTCACCCACGGACCGGTGGCGTTGACTAGGCCACGCGCCTGCCAGGTGTGTTTTTTGCCGGTATCGATATCTTCAGCTTCAACAATCCACAAACCGTTTTCACGGCGAGCAGAGGTGGCGCGAGTGCGGGTTAATACTTCTCCGCCTTTGCGTACGACCATTTGGGCGTTTGCCAAAACCAGTCGTGCATCGTCTACCCAGCAGTCAGAATATTCGAAACCGCGCACAATCTCAGGTTTCATTACGGAATCTGCGCCAAAACGCAAACCGGTAGAACTTGGCAAACTGGTGCGTTTGCCCAGATGATCGTACATAAACAAACCAATGCGGATCATCCACGCCGGACGCAGGTGCGGGCGGTGGGGCAGACGAAAGCGCATCGGGAAGGCGATGTGTGGTGCCATTTTCAACAGCACTTCACGTTCGGCCAGCGCTTCGCTCACCAGACGAAATTCGTAGTGCTCCAGGTAGCGCAGGCCACCGTGGATGAGTTTGGAGCTAGCGGAAGAGGTGGCGCAGGCTAAATCCTGCGCTTCCAGCATCAGCACGGATAAACCGCGTCCAGCGGCATCTGCCGCGATACCGGCACCGTTGATGCCTCCACCTATCACAATCAGATCTTTGGTTTCCATGCTGGCCTCTCGCACTTTCGTTATAGCTCATTAATGTTCGTTATCGAGCATAATAGCAAAGAATCGCGCCATTGGTAACATCGGATAAACAATTTACAGTGATACATATAACATTATGGCGTTTAACTGCCGTCGGGACGTACACTAAGCAGTAACATGTCCGAAAAGCGTCACCTGCCATATAAAGAAGAGAGAGCAATGGATCAGTTTGAATGTATTAATGTCGAAGAAGCGCATCAGAAGCTGCATCAGGGGGCGGCGGTGTTAGTGGATATTCGTGACCCGCAAAGCTATGCAATGGGCCATGCCCCACAGGCATTTCATTTGACGAACGACACGCTGGGATCATTTATGCGTGAGCATGATTTCGACACCGCCGTGTTGGTGATGTGTTATCACGGCAACAGCAGTAAAGGCGCGGCGCAATATCTTCTGCAGCAGGGCTATGACGCGGTTTACAGCGTTGACGGCGGCTTCGATGCCTGGCATCGACATTTTCCGGCAGAAGTGGCATACGGTTCGTAAGCTAACAAAGATGCAGCCTGAAACGGGCAGGATAGATATACTGTCCTCTTTTGTGTGGAATAAGCGACAGCAACCATGTTGATGATTACCTCTTTTGCTAACCCCCGCGTGGCGCAGGCATTCGTTGATTATATGGCGACACAGGGCGTTATCCTGACGATTCAACAACATCAGCAAACGGATGTCTGGCTGGCGGATGAGTCCCAGGCTCAGCGCGTGCACGCTGAACTGGTGCGGTTTCTGGAAAATCCGGGCGATCCGCGCTACCTCGCGGCAAGCTGGCAGTCGGGTCAGACCGACAGCGGTCTGCGCTACCAACGTTATCCGTTCCTGGCCACATTGCGCGAACGCGCAGGTCCGGTAACCTGGTTGGTGATGGCCGCGTGTGTGCTGGTGTTTATCGCGATGAACGTGCTGGGCGATCAGGCTGTGATGCTCTGGCTGGCATGGCCGTTTGACCCTTCGCTGAAATTTGAATTCTGGCGTTATTTCACCCACGCTTTTATGCACTTCTCGCTGATGCATATTCTGTTCAACCTGCTGTGGTGGTGGTATCTCGGCGGTGCGGTTGAAAAGCGTCTGGGCAGTGGAAAACTGATTGTTATTACCGTGATCAGCGCCCTGTTGAGCGGCTATGTTCAGCAGAAATTTAGCGGCCCGTGGTTTGGTGGATTGTCTGGCGTGGTATATGCGCTAATGGGCTACGTGTGGTTGCGCGGCGAGCGCGATCCGCAGAGCGGTATTTTCCTGCAGCGTGGTTTGATTATCTTTGCCTTGATCTGGATTGTTGCCGGTTGGTTTGATCTATTCGGCATGTCGATGGCGAATGGCGCTCATATCGCCGGGTTGGCCGTGGGTTTGGCAATGGCGTTTGCCGATACTATAAATGTACGAAAACGAACTTGATTCAAGTTTTGTGGTGCCGGAAGGCGGTGTGCGTTTGGACCAATTTGTAGGCCGGATAAGCGTCAGCGCATCCGGCAAAATTTCAGGGAACAATAATGAAGCAAACACAACGACATGACGCGATTATCGAGCTGGTAAAAAAACAGGGATACGTCAGTACTGAAGAGCTGGTGGAGCATTTCTCCGTCAGCCCGCAGACTATTCGCCGCGATCTTAACGATCTGGCCGATCAGAACATGATTTTGCGCCATCACGGCGGCGCGGCGTTGCCATCCAGCTCCGTTAACACCCCGTGGCATGACCGTAAAGCAACGCAGACGGCGGAAAAAGAGCGCATTGCCCGCAAAGTTGCCACGCAGATCCCGAACGGTTCTACGCTGTTTATTGATATCGGAACTACGCCGGAAGCGGTGGCTCACGCGCTGCTCAATCACAGCAATTTACGCATTGTGACCAACAACCTCAATGTGGCGAATACGCTGATGGCGAAAGAGGATTTCCGCATAATCCTCGCCGGTGGTGAACTGCGTAGCCGCGACGGCGGTATTATGGGCGAAGCGACCCTCGACTTTATTTCTCAGTTCCGTCTGGACTTCGGCATCTTAGGCATCAGCGGTATCGACAGCGATGGTTCGCTGCTGGAATTTGATTATCACGAAGTTCGCACCAAACGCGCGATCATTGAGAATTCACGTCATGTGATGCTGGTGGTGGACCACTCGAAGTTTGGGCGTAACGCGATGGTGAATATGGGCAGCATCAGCATGGTGGATGCGGTGTATACCGATACGCTGCCGCCTGCTGGTGTGATGCAGGTGATTGCTGACCATCATATTCAGTTAGAGCTGTGCTAAGGTAATTCCAGGCCTGATAAGCGTCGCGTATCAGGCATTAACTAAACGCCGTATCCCATCATTTTCAGCAGCTTCTGCGCATGTTGCACCGCATCCTGGCGGTGTGCGACGCCGAGCTTTTGGTACAAATTGCGGATGTGCGTCTTGATGGTCGTTGCCGCGACGGCCAGCTCTGCGGCGATCTGCTCGTTGCTGTAGCCCGAATAAATTAGTCCCAGAACCTGCCATTCGCGCTGGGTCAGCGGGCTGGTGCGGATAAGCTCTGGTACTTCCGGGTGAGTCAGCAGACGCTCAACGAACCCTTCATCGAAGTGAGCGAATTTATGGCGATGATGCTGGTTAATTTCACGCAAAATGCGCTGGGCGCGGTGCTGATCGAGTTCCGGTAAGGTATTGAGCTGAATCAGCTGACGCAGTTGTTGCGCCATGGCCTCGCCTTCGATAACAAAGTGGCTGATAAACCCGGTGCGGTTCGCCAGCTGTAGGGCCTCGAGTAACACACGCTGGGCGTCATTTTTGCGCCCTGCCTGCCAGTAGAGCTGATTAAGCAGCAGCAGGTTACGGTTCAGATCGCTCATCAGGCGCAGATTGCGCGCATTTTCATTCAACTCTTCCAGCACAATTTCAGCCGGTTCAAACTCACCCAACAGGATTTGCGCGCGAGCGATGTTGCGCCACTGGCTTTGCAGGAAGTGGTTATTGGCGAATTCTGGTTTCGGCGTGTGGCGCAGCCAGTTGGCGGCAGAGTTTTTGTCGCTCACCATTTGCCAGTAAATCACCCGCACCTTATCGGCGTTGGAGATCCAGTCGCTGTGATAGTGACCGTTGCCCAGCAGGTTTTCCAGACGGTTGAGCAGGCTGCGAGCGTTATCAAGATCACCCCGCGCAAGTGAACACTGAACCAGCAGCGCCAGACACTGTAGCTGCTGCTGCGGCTGGAAAGTAGAAAGCAGTTCAATACCGCTACGGGCAGAGGCTTCTGATTCGTCCAGACGCGCCCATGCCCACAGGAGCTGCGCGCGAATACGTACCAGGAACTCGTGCATCGGCAGCTGTTCCAGGTGCTGCTCTTTGATCAGCTGGAACGCTTTTTCCTGAGTCTCCCAGGCGGCCTGTAAAAAGCCTTGGGCAAACAAAATTTCGCTTTGCTGGATAAGGCTCCACAGTGCGTAATGCCAGACGTCATGATGACGTGCCATTTGCTCGGTTTGCTGCATTAACGCCAGAGAGCGCGTGAGATCGCCCTTACAGTGCAGGACTTCGCCGTGCACCGAGGTGGCGACGATACGACTATAGAACCAGGCGATAGGTAATTCATCCAGCGCCAGTTTTGCCAGGCGTTCGGCTTCGTCAGGGTTGCCATCGTTAATCGCTACCTGCGCCCGTAAAGCGTTGAATTCGGCGTGCAGCGTTGGCTCCATGTCGCCTTTTATTTCCTGCTCTGCGCGCGCCAGCAGGGTGTTAACCTCTCCGTAGCGGTGCTGGCTCTGCATCAGCCAGGCCTGTAGCAGAACCAGACGCGGATTTTCCAGCAGGCTTTCCCACGGCAGGGCTTTCAGCGACTCTTCCAGTAACGTCAGCTCGCTGTGGTTAAACAGTCCCCACGCATGATTAAGCAGGATATCGCGCAGCATATGGGCGTCACCGGCCGCCAGCGCGTGGTGGATAGCTTCGCTGGGGAAGCCTTGCGCCATCCAGCTTTCGGCGGCGGCGCGGTGTATTTCGGGCAGTTCGTTCGCCAACTCCCATTGGCAGCGCTGGCGTAAAAAGCTGCCAAACAGCGGGTGATAGCTGAACCACTCGCCAACGTCATCCATCCGCTGCAGGAATAACCCCTGGCGCTCAATTTCTTCCAGCCGCATCTGGCCATTTTCTTCCCCGGTAACGCGGACGATCAGCGCATCGTTCATGGAACGCAGAATGGCGCTTTTCAGCAGGAAGTGACGGGTGCCGAGGTCGACGCTGTCCAGCACTTCATCAACCAGATAATCGGACAAATGGCTGGCGTTGATCCCCGCGAGACGGCGTGCGGACTGGTGCGCAGAATGGTTGTTCTGGCGGGCGGAGAGGGCGATCAGCTGTAACGCTGTGGCCCAGCCAGCAACGTCATCGCACATCCGGCTGCTTTCTGCCGCTTCAATGGGAGAGGACAAACGTCGGTCGAAAAATTGTTTGGCTTCCTGATGGTTAAAGGCCAGCTGTTGGCTGCCTATTTCCAGCAGTTGATCGCGTACCCGCAGATTGGCAATACCCAACTGCGGCAGGTTGCGCGACAGTACGACCAGCGTGAGGTTTTCAGGCTGGTGACGCAGGAAGAAGCGCATCGCTTCGTGAATAGCCGGATTGGAGATCAGATGATAATCATCCACCACCAGGTAGAGCGGACGGTGCCACTCGGCCAGTTCGATAAATAGCTGGGCAAACAGTGACGTCAGACTGGCGTACTGGCGCTTTTGCACCATCGCTTCGCTGGTGGTGCAATGTCCACCCGTTGCCTGTTGGATGGCGGCGATCAGATAGCTGGCAAAGCGCTCTTGTTGATTATCGCCTTCATCCAGAGAGTACCAACCTAAGTCGTTCTTCCCCGCCGCCCATTGTGAAACCAGCGTTGTTTTTCCATAACCAGCAGGACTTGTTATCAGGGCAAGCCTGAAATTGTTCACGCCGGAAAGTTTAGCCAACAGGCGCTCACGAACCACCGTATGGTCGAGTCGAACCGGACGACTTAATTTAGACGGAATCAACATAAGTTAGTCACTTCACTGTGTGAAAATAGGGAAGAATGATTTTTTTTGCGCTTCGTAATTAATAGATATAAGGTCGGCCAGATTGGTGTTTTATGCAAGCTAAGCGGACTTTTTGTGTGTCTGATTTTGCACTATGTCACAAATCTATACATCTATTGCAATAATTGTTTTAAAGAGTCGCAACAGGCGTGGCGACTGGATCCGTTGTAATTTTTAATGTGTCGAAAAATCCCTCTGTTTTTATATGGTTACTCAGGCGACTAATCAAAATCGACGAATTTTGTGGCCGACTTAAAATTTTTATGTGAATTATCTTACCCGGCATAGATATTTCAGGTTAGAAACTATTTCTCTATTTACATTTTGTTTCTCATCGTCACTCCATTATTTGAGATTGTCGATTAATCCTTTGTTATTAATGCGTCATCCAAAGGGCGTTATGCACGGTTTGCGCGAATTTACGGGTGATTACGCCCCCTTTAAGTGGCGGTGATCACACTTTTATGCTCATCCCCGCTCCTCCTCCCTCCCTAATCCGTGCCAGGATGAGGAATGTCAACAACGAGCCAGGCAAACTAGCGATAACGTTGTTTTATTACCTAAGGATCTGGAACCCCTATGTCACAGCCTACTTTCAACAAAGATCAATTTCAGGCTGCCCTGACGCGTCAGTGGCAGCGCTTCGGTTTACTGTCGGCTCAAGAAATGACGTCGCGCCAGTGGTGGCGGGCAGTGAGTGGGGCGTTGGCTGAGTTACTCAGCGCCCAGCCTGCGGCGAAACCGGCAAAAAATCAGCGTCACGTTAACTACATCTCGATGGAGTTTTTGATTGGCCGTCTGACCGGCAATAACTTACTCAACCTCGGCTGGTATCAGGAGGTGAGCGATGAGCTGAAAGCACATGATGTCAACCTGACCGACCTGCTGGAAGAAGAGACCGATCCGGCGTTGGGTAACGGTGGATTGGGACGCCTGGCAGCCTGCTTCCTCGATTCGATGGCGACTGTCGGCCAGTCGGCGACGGGGTATGGCCTCAACTACCAGTACGGCCTGTTCCGTCAGTCCTTTGCCGATGGGCAACAGATGGAAGCCCCGGATGACTGGCATCGTGGCAGCTACCCGTGGTTCCGTCACAACGAGGCGCTGGATGTGCAGGTTGGGATTGGCGGCAAGGTCAGCAAAGAAGGCCACTGGGAGCCAGGTTTTACCATCACCGGTCAGGCCTGGGATCTGCCAGTTCTCGGCTACCGTAACGGCGTAGCGCAACCGCTGCGTCTGTGGCAGGCCAGCCACGCGCATCCGTTTAACCTGACCAAATTTAACGACGGTGATTTCCTGCGCGCAGAGCAGCAGGGCATCGACGCCGAAAAACTGACGAAAGTGCTGTACCCGAACGATAACCACACCGCGGGTAAAAAGCTGCGCCTGATGCAGCAGTACTTCCAGTGTGCCTGTTCTGTAGCTGACATTCTGCGCCGCCATCATCTGGCAGGGCGTAAACTGCATGAGCTGGCTGATTTTGAAGTTATTCAGCTCAACGATACTCACCCGACCATTGCCATTCCTGAGCTGCTGCGCGTGCTGATTGATGAGCACCAGATGAGCTGGGACGATGCGTGGGCCATTACCAGCAAAACCTTTGCTTACACCAACCACACCCTTATGCCAGAGGCGTTGGAGTGCTGGGACGAGAAGCTTGTGAAAGCGCTACTGCCGCGCCATATGCAAATCATCAAAGAGATTAACGAGCGCTTTAAGACGTTGGTCGATAAAACCTGGCCGGGTGATGCTGAAGTCTGGGCGAAGCTGGCGGTGGTGCACAACAAACAGGTGCGCATGGCTAACATGTGCGTGGTCAGCGGCTTTGCTGTTAACGGTGTGGCGGCGCTGCACTCCGATCTGGTGGTGAAAGATCTGTTCCCTGAATATCACCAGCTCTGGCCGAACAAATTCCATAACGTCACCAATGGGATTACCCCACGTCGCTGGATTAAGCAGTGCAACCCGGCGCTTGCCGCACTGCTGGATAAAACGCTGAAAAAAGAGTGGGCCAACGACCTCGACCAGTTGATTAACCTGGAAAAATACGCCGACGACGCGAAGTTCCGTCAGCAGTATCGCGACATCAAGCTGGCGAACAAAGAGCGCCTGGTGAAGTTTATTAAAGCGCGTACCGGTATTGAAATAACGACTAACGCTATCTTTGATATTCAGATTAAACGTCTGCATGAATACAAGCGTCAGCACCTCAACCTGCTGCATATTCTGGCGTTGTACAAAGAAATCCGTGAGAACCCGCAGGCAGATCGCGTGCCGCGCGTATTCCTGTTTGGCGCAAAAGCGGCTCCGGGTTACTACCTGGCGAAAAATATCATCTTCGCCATCAACCAGGTTGCACAAACTATCAATAACGACCCGAAAGTTGGCGACAAGCTGAAGGTCGTGTTCCTGCCGGATTATTGTGTCTCGGCGGCGGAAATGCTGATCCCGGCGGCGGATATCTCTGAGCAGATTTCAACCGCAGGGAAAGAGGCTTCCGGCACCGGTAACATGAAGCTGGCGCTGAACGGTGCGTTAACCGTTGGTACGCTGGATGGCGCAAACGTCGAAATCGCCGAGAAGGTGGGTGACGAGAATATCTTTATCTTTGGTCATACCGTGGAAGAGGTGAAGGTGCTCAAAGCCAAAGGCTACGACCCGGTGAAATGGCGTAAAAAAGACAAAGTGCTGGATGCTGTCCTGAAAGAGCTGGAAAGCGGGAAATACAGCGACGGCGACAAGCATGCCTTTGACCAGATGCTGCACAGTATCGGCAAGCAGGGCGGCGACCCGTATCTGGTGATGGCGGACTTCGCGGCCTACGTTGAAGCTCAGAAGCAGGTTGACGTGTTGTATCGTGACCAGGAAGCCTGGACTCGGGCGGCGATTCTGAATACCGCACGTTGCGGTATGTTCAGCTCGGATCGCTCCATCTGCGATTATCAGGCTCGTATCTGGCAGGCGAAACGTTAAGGAATCGCGATGGAAAGCAAACGTCTGGATAATGCCGCGCTGGCGGCGGGGATCAGCCCCAATTACATTAATGCCCACGGTAAACCGCAGTCTATTGGTGCCGAAACCAAACGGCGTTTGCTTGACGCCATGCATCGCACCACCGCTGCCACTCAGGTGGCGGTAACTCCGGTGCCGAATGTCATGGTCTATACCGCCGGTAAGAAAATGCCGCTGGCGGTTGAGGGAAGCGGAGAGTTTAACTGGCTGCTGACCACCGAAGAGGGCGTGCAGCACAAAGGGCATGCCGTCGGCGGTAAATCTTTCACTCTTCCGGCGAAGCTGCCGGAGGGGTATCACACGTTGACCCTGACCCAGGGCGAGCTGCGTACCCATTGTCGTATCATCGTGGCACCAAAGCGCTGCTATGAACCGCAGGCGCTGTTAGCCGGGCAGAAGCTGTGGGGCGCATGCGTTCAGCTCTACACCCTGCGATCAGAAAAGAACTGGGGGATTGGCGACTTTGGCGATCTCAGCGCCATGCTGGTAGATGTGGCGCAACGCGGCGGCGCGTTTATCGGGCTTAATCCTATTCACGCGCTGTATCCGGCTAACCCGGAGAGCGCCAGCCCGTACAGCCCGTCTTCACGCCGCTGGTTGAACGTGATTTATATTGATGTGAACGCCGTAGACGATTTCCGTCTGAGTAAAGAGGCGCAGGCGTGGTGGCAGAAACCCGCGACTCAGCAAGCTCTGCAACGTGCGCGCGATGCCGAGTGGGTTGATTATTCTGCCGTTACTGCACTGAAGATGACGGCGCTACGTATGGCGTGGAAAAGCTTCTCTGTACGTGATGATGAGCAGATGGCGGCCTTTCGCCAGTTTGTGTCTCAGGAAGGGGACAGCCTCTACTGGCAGGCAGCCTTTGATGCGCTGCATGCGCATCAGGTGAAAGAGGACGCATTGCGCTGGGGATGGCCGGTGTGGCCGGAAGCTTTCCAGTCAGTGGACTCGCCAGAGGTAAAACGCTTCTGCGAAGAACATCGTGACGATGTGGATTTCTACCTGTGGTTACAGTGGCTGGCGTATACCCAGTTTGCTGACTGCTGGAAAACCAGCCAGAGTTTTGCGATGCCGATTGGACTGTATCGCGATCTGGCGGTTGGCGTGGCCGAAGGTGGGGCGGAAACCTGGTGCGACCGCGAGCTGTATTGCCTGAAAGCCTCGGTTGGTGCGCCGCCGGATATTCTCGGTCCGCTCGGACAAAACTGGGGGCTACCGCCGATGGATCCGCACATCATTACGGCACGCGCCTACGAACCGTTTATCGAACTGCTGCGCGCCAATATGCAGAACTGCGGTGCGCTGCGTATCGACCATGTTATGTCGATGCTGCGTCTGTGGTGGATCCCCTACGGTGAAACTGCCGATCACGGCGCTTACGTGCACTATCCGGTCGATGACCTGCTTTCAATTCTGGCGCTGGAGAGTAAACGTCATCACTGCATGGTAATTGGTGAGGATCTGGGTACTGTGCCGGTGGAGATCGTCAGCAAGCTGCGCGACAGCGGCGTGTACTCCTACAAAGTGCTTTATTTCGAGAATGACCATGAGAAAAACTTCCGTACGCCGAAAGCGTACCCGGAACAATCAATGGCAGTCGCGGCGACGCATGACCTTCCTACGCTTAAAGGTTATTGGGACAGCGGCGATTTGACGCTGGGTAAAGCACTGGGTCTGTATCCGGATGAAGTCGTGCTGCGCGGGTTGTATCAGGACCGAGAACTGGCGAAACAGGGGCTGCTGGACGCGCTGCACAAATACGGCTGCCTGCCAAAACGTGCCGGTCACAAGGCATCCCTGATGTCGATGACGCCGATTCTTAATCGCGGCATGCAACGCTACATCGCTGACAGCAACAGTGCGCTGCTGGGCCTACAACCGGAAGACTGGCTGGATATGGCTGAACCGGTCAACATTCCGGGGACCAGCGACCAGTACAAAAACTGGCGGCGTAAGCTCACCGCCACGCTGGAGCAGATGTTTGCCGATGAGAGAGTGAATAAGCTGATTAAGGATTTGGATAAGCGGCGAAAAGCGGCCGCGAAGAAGAAATAAAGAAATCAAGCCGGGTAGGCGCTAGCGCCACCCGGCTTTTTTACATCAGATTGCCATATTTAACAGCAGACACCCTACCAGACCGCAGACGGAGATAATGGTTTCCAGCATTGACCATGACTTGATGGTTTCACCGATGGTCAGGTTGAAGTACTCCTTGAACAGCCAGAAGCCTGGATCGTTCACGTGGGAGAAGATGACGGAACCGGAACCAACCGCAATAACCATCAGCTCAGGGCTTACGCCGGTTGTTGCAATCAGCGGCGCCACTATCCCACCAGCGGTGATCGCTGCAACGGTTGCGGAACCCAATGCGATACGCAGTACTGCAGCGATAGACCATGCCATCAGCAGCGGAGACACGTTAGAGCCGTGCATCATTGAGGCGATGTATTTGTCCACGCCGCTATCAACCAGGACCTGTTTGAAGGCTCCGCCACCACCGATGATCAACAGCATCATCGCGATGATTTTGATTGAAGACACCAGCGTGTCGTTAATCTGATCCATCGAACGTCCGCGGTTCAGACCAAACGTGAACATCGCAATCAGCACTGCAATCAGCGTTGCCATGACCGGGTCACCGAGGAATTCTGCAACCGTCAGGAAAGCATGACCTTTCGGCAGAATCATCTCCGCCACGGCGCGCATTGCCATCAGAATAACCGGGACCAGAGAGGTCCAGACGCTGACGCCAAAGCCTGGCATCTCTTCTTCAGTGAAGGTTTTTGCGCTGTACAGACCTTCCGGGATTGGCTTATCAATGCCTTTCAGGAAACGTGCGTATACCGGACCGGCGAGAATAACGGTCGGGATTGCCAGAATCGTACCAAACAGCAGGGTTTTACCCATATCTGCGTGGAAAATGGTGGCAATAGCGGTTGGACCCGGGTGCGGTGGCAGGAAGCCGTGCGTTACGGACAGTGCCGCAGCCATTGGCACGCCAACGTACAGCAGCGGGATATTGGCAGCAGCGGCAATGGTGAACACCAGCGGCAGCATCAGTACGAAACCAACTTCGTAGAACAGGGCAAAACCAACGGTGAAGCCGGTTAATACCACCGCCCATTGAATATGTTTTTTGCCGAATTTAGCAATCAGGGTGGTTGCGATGCGCTGTGCGCCGCCGCAGTCCGCCAGCATTTTGCCCAGCATGGCGCCAAAACCCATAATCAGGGCGAGGCTGCCAAGGGTTCCGCCGACGCCGGCTTTAATTGAACCGATGACTTTATCCAGTGGCATCCCTTGCATCAATCCGACAGCAAGCGCCACCAGGACGAGAGCGATGAAGCCGTTCATTTTGAAACGGATCATCAGGAGGAGTAACAAGATTACACCGATAGCAACGATGACTAATGGCATGATTTACCTGGCCTTAACTTTGTTATGGGTAACGTCAGTGTTTAGATGACAAATTCCGATTGTCCCGACCGGGAACAGAGTATTCTCAGCACCAATGCTGGTTGCCTGCAAAACTAATCAGTTTAGCTGGCTATTATGTGTGTGTTAGGTGCTGATACGAATGATACGGGTAACATGAGGCGCTTGAAAATCACCTGGGCAGGCAAAATTTAAATTATGAGAGGCTGGTCAAATTATGCGGGGGATTATTACAGGGTGCGTGCAGAGAAATGTAAGGGCGTAGGCCGGATAAAGCGTTTACGCTGCCATCCGGCATCGATGCCCGGTGGCGACGCGGATGCGTCTTACCGGGCCTACAAGTCTGGTCGTTAGTAGTAAGAGTGCTCGCCGCGCTGGTGTTCGGTTAAATCGCGAACGCCTTTCAGTTCAGGGAATTCAGCCAGCAGCTGCTTCTCGATACCTTCTTTCAGCGTCACATCGACCATTGAACAGCCGTTACAGCCGCCGCCAAACTGCAGAATGGCGTAGCCTTCATCGGTGATTTCCATCAGAGATACGCGACCACCGTGACCAGCCAACTGTGGGTTGATCTGCGATTGCAGCATGTACTCCACACGTTCCATCAGCGGCGCATCATCGGCAACTTTACGCATTTTGGCGTTTGGTGCTTTCAGGGTCAGCTGGGAGCCTAACTGGTCGGTAACGAAATCGATTTCTGCATCTTCCAGATACGGTGCGCTCAGTTCATCAACATATGCGGTCAGCAGGTCAAATTTAATGGCGGTGTCGGTTGCTTCCACGGCGTCCGGCGGACAATAAGAAACGCCGCATTCAGCGTTAGGCGTGCCGGGATTAATCACAAATACGCGGATTTGTGTCCCTTCTTCCTGATTTGCCAGCAGTTTGGCAAAGTGCGCTTGTGCAGCATCGGAAATATGGATCATAGTAATGGCCTAATAGTTGACTATTTTACTTGGTTATAATACGCCCATCATCGAGGCTCTACAAGGTTCGACACAGGCACCATACCTGGACAGTCGCCGCGCCGTTGCGTAAAAGCAGCTGCGCGATTTCCGCGACGGTACTTCCGGTAGTGACGACATCATCCACAATAACCATATGGAGTCCCTGCACCGGCAATTCAAGGCGAAAGGCATTTTTCAGGTTACGTTTACGTAATCGGGCGCTGAGATGGTGCTGTGTGGCGGTTGCCCGAACCCGCGATACGGTCCGGCTGTCCCAGTCGCAACCCAGCCAGCGTGCAAGCGGACGGCACAGTAAATCGCTCTGATTAAACCCTCTGCGCCAGTGTCGGCGTTGCCAGAGCGGGACGCTGACCAGCCTGTCCGGCAGAGGAAGAGCGCTGACGCGCCGGGCCTGTAGTACCTCCAGCAACAGCAAACGCGAAAGAGCGGAGGCTGTTTCGCTGCGTCGCGAAAACTTGAGCTGGTGGATAAGCCCGCTCAACGGCGGAACATAGTCGCTGACGGTGACCAGCCGCTGCCACGGCGGCGGTTTTTGCAGACAGCGCCCACAGGGAATGACGGTATGAGCGGCAGGGAGTCCACATTGAGGGCATAGGCTGGCGTGTTGGCGCGTTGCCCGCGTACAGACTGAGCAGATCCCCCAATGCCCTAACGTCAGGGGCATTCGGCATAGCCAGCACAATCCCGGTACTGTTAGCATAGATGCATCCTTTCAGGCTAAAAGAGAACAATAACTGATGAATGACATCTGGTGGCAGACCCAGGGTTCGGGAAATTGCCATCTTGTGCTGCTGCACGGATGGGGACTGAATGCGCAAGTGTGGCATTGCATAAGCGAGGAACTGAGTTCGCATTTTACGCTGCATCTTGTCGACTTACCGGGATTTGGTCGTAGCCAGGGTTTCGGTGCAATGTCGCTGGAAGAGATGGCTGAGCGGGTATTGAAACAGGCACCGGAGAAAGCTATCTGGCTCGGCTGGAGTCTGGGCGGGCTGGTCGCGAGTCAGGTAGCCTTGACGCATCCTGAGCGTGTTCAGGCGCTGGTGACCGTCGCGTCTTCCCCTTGCTTTAGCGCGCGGGAAGAGTGGCCGGGTATTAAGCCAGAGGTGCTGGCAGGCTTCCAACAGCAGCTGAGCGAAGATTTCCAGCGTACAGTTGAGCGTTTTCTGGCATTGCAAACGATAGGTACGGAAACCGCGCGTCAGGATGCGCGAGCGTTGAAGAAAACGGTGCTGGCTTTACCCATGCCGGAAGTCGAGGTGCTTAATGGCGGGCTGGAGATCCTGAAAACAGTTGATCTGCGTGAGCCGCTGTGCGCGGTGGAGGTGCCTTTCCTGCGGTTGTACGGCTATCTTGATGGCCTGGTGCCGCGCAAAGTCGTCCCGATGCTGGATGCCCTGTGGCCGCAGAGCGAGTCGTTGGTGTTTGCTAAGGCGGCGCATGCGCCGTTTATCTCGCATCCGGCGGAGTTCTGCTCAGCGCTGGTGGCGTTAAAACAACAGCTATAGCCAATGTTGATTTGCCCGGTAGCGTCGCGCTTGCCGGGCCTGAAATTAATGCGGTTGCGCAGGCAGGTCTTTAGCGCTAAGCCCGGTAATTCTGAGTATTGTTAATCTGTCGATACCATCCGCTAGCATGGTCGTCGCGATGCGCAAAGCTTCCTCTCGTTTGCCTTGTTGTAGACCTGTTTGTAACCCCTCTTGTAATCCTTTCCGATGGCCTTCCTGAAGACCATTAAAATGTCCTTCCTGCCGTAGCCTCTCAGCGATTGTCATCAATCTCTCCTTGTGTTGGGGTAAACGTTCGGCGACTTCATGAATAAATTCCCCAAAATGCATGGTGTCTCCGGCTTGCATCAGGTAATTAAACAAGGCTTTCAACTGGTTGTCATTAGCGTGTCCTTTAACAAGCAGGATGGCCAGTTTTTCTACCAGCCCCATTAAATCGCGTTTACGGATATGTTTTTGGATGAGCTCCAACAGCGCCATCCGGCGATGCTGCATAATCTCGTCATCGGGCATAACGGTGATATCGATCAATGGAAACGCGGTGCTATAAAGCTGTCTGGCGGACTCTGGGTCATTAAACTCGTCCAGCCAACAAAGTGAATAGGGGTATGGGCTTGCTGTACCATGATAAAAAAGTAGGGGGATTACCAGAGGCAGCTTCTTATGTCCCGCATCCAGATGACGCTGCATTACCGCAATGGCATAGCGCATTAGCCGAAATGCCATGTGAGCATCGGCGCTGCTTTGATGTTCAATAATGGTGTAAATGTAACCATCACCTTCGCGAGTTTTTAACGACCACAGTACGTCGGAATAGTACGCGCGTAAATCGTCCTCGATAAAGCTGCCTGATTCCAGTTGCAGCGTTTTAAGATCGCATAGTTTTTGTAAAGAGGCTGGAAGATGGAGCTGAAGAAAGTCGCGTGCGGTTGCCGGGTGGTTTAAGAACGTTTTGAAAATCGCGTCATGCGGCGTAGCAGTCGTGTCAGTATTCATGGCGATCCGTCACCTGAGAAACAAGATGACGAGACTCTACTTTCATGGTCGGCAGTAATCATCCACGAATTAATAACGATGCGTAGCTGGCTGGAGGATAGATCTTTTTTGCTGAAATAATGAAATCTATGTGGAATCCATTACGCAAAAAAGCCGGATATCTGCATAAACGAATTATCCGGCCTGGACGTTTGCATCATTTGTAGGCCGGATAAGCGTAGCGCCATCCGGCAAATAGCATCTGATTAGCGTAAAGCCCACCATTCGCGCAGGCAGGCTTTACCTTCCGGGCAACTTTTGCAGCTTCCGGAAAGACACCCGTCGGCATCTTCCTGAATCCGCACCGCTTTGCCCATCTTTTCTAACTGATTCAGCATGGCGTCAATCATGGGCTGCGGGGTATGCAGCGTGTGGCTAATTTGTGTTGCCTCCATGCGCCCCCGCAAAGCCAATAAATCACGAACCTGAATAAGTGATGCCATTGTCGATAACCTTAGTGGCAATCGCCAGTCGTGCTGGAACAGCAGGAACTCGCCGTTCTGTTGGTTGCCAGCAGTGCGAGGTCCACGCGGCTGCGAGCTCGACGCAGTAGGCCCAGCAACACGATGTTAAACAGGATGACCGCTAAAATGCACACCAGGCTGTAGGTCGGGTGCTCTTTGTAGCTGACCGTCTGATAAAACAGCGTCGACAGAGAGTAGGCGATATTCAGGCCCCACAGAATCGAGAAACTCATCCAGCCACGGCTGGATTCACGTGCGATAGCGCCCATCACTGAAATGCACGGCACATACAGCAGAACAAAGATCAGGTAGCTGTACGCGGCGGCGGCGCTGCCAAATTTCTCGCCCATCACGCCCATTGCGCCCGTGGCCATTTCGCCGTCGCCCTTGCTGGCTTCGATAGGGTTAGCCAGTACGCTCAGGCTGAAGGTGTCTTTCAGGCTTTGCCAGGTTTCATCCACTGCGCCGATCAGCTCGTCACCGAGGTGGAAATCTGCCGGGTTGAACTCTTCTTCCTGAATGTTTTCCGCGGTATAGAGCGTGTTCAGCGTACCCACCACCACTTCTTTCGCCATCGCGCCGGTGAACAAACCTACGGTTGCCTGCCAGTTATCTTCGTGAACGCCAATCGGTTTAAACACAGGAGTAATAACACGGCTAACGGAGGCCAGAGCAGAGTCGTTGATGTTATCGACGATTTTCCCGCTCAGCGAGAAACTGTTAAACGCGCTGAGGAAAATGCTGACGATGATGATGACTTTACCTGCACGCAGAACGAAGCCTTTCAGGCGTTGCCAGGTCTGAATAATCAGACTCTTGATGTGCGGCACGTGGTATACCGGCAGCTCCATCACGAACGGCGTTGCTTCACCACGCATGATGGTGTGTTTGAGCATCAGGCCCGTCAACACAGCCATCACGATACCCAGTACGTACAGCGAGAAGACCGCCAGTGCGCCGTTCTGACCAAAGAACGCCGCGGCAAAGACGGCGAAAATCGCCAGACGTGCGCCGCAGGACATAAACGGCGCCATCATGATGGTCATCAGACGCTCACGCGGGGCGTCCAGCGTACGTGCGCCCATCACGGACGGTACGTTACAGCCAAAGCCGACGATCAGTGGGACGAACGATTTGCCCGGCAGTCCCAGCGCCTGCATCAGACGGTCCATCACAAACGCGGCGCGCGCCATGTAGCCGGAGTCTTCAAGGAAGGAGAGGAACAGATACATCATGCCGATTTGCGGTACCAGCGGCAGCACGGTGTTAATCCCGCCGCCAAGGCCCTGGGCCAGGAAGATGGTTAGCCAGTCCGGGAAGTGCAGCGTGTAGCCAATCCACTGAATACCATGGATAAAGAGTGCTACGGAGCCAACGTCAAACAACGGTTGCAGTGCGCCGCCGATGTTAATGGCGAGCAGGAACATCAGATACATCACGAACAGGAAAATCGGTAGCCCGAGGAAGCGGTTGAGAACGATTTTATCTACCGCGGTGGTGAAACGGCTCGGTTCTGCCGTCAGAGTATTGCTGACGGTATCGCAGATAGCGGCAATGCACTGATAGCGCGCATCGGCGATATGCAACGCCGGATCATCCATTGTCTCGCTCAGGCGTGCGATAGAGGCATCGAGATTTTGCGCGGCATCACCCGCATAGGCGCGGCTGTAGATATCGCCTTCCAGCATCTGCAGGCCAAGCCAGCGGCGCTGTTTGAGCGGCATATCTTTGGCCATCGCGTCGGCGAGGGAGTCCGCTTCCTGCAGCAACGGCTGGGCATAATGGACCAGCTCGACGGTGTCGTTTTCTTTGTAGCGATCGATCGCCAGCTTCAGCGCTTCAATGCCGCGGGCGCGGGTGGAAACCAGCGGAACCACCGGGCAGCCAAGACGTGCTGAGAGGGCGTCGATATCAATACGGATTTGCTGCTTTTCAGCGATATCCAGCATATTCAACGCGACGATGCAGGGGATGCCCAACTCAAGCAGTTGCAACGTCAGGTAGAGGTTGCGTTCAAGGTTTGAAGCATCGACCACGTTGATCAACAGATCCGCGTCGCCGCTTAAAATATAGTGGCAGGCAATCTGCTCATCGAGAGAGGTCTGGGATGAGATTGTCGTCAGAGAATAGGTGCCGGGTAAATCCACCAGCGTGACCTGATGGTCCGTTGTGGCGAAATGACCTTCTTTACGCTCAACGGTAACGCCAGCCCAGTTACCTACACGCTGGCGCGCGCCGGTGAGCTGGTTGAATAAAGTTGTCTTGCCGGAATTAGGATTACCAATTAAACCAATGGTTAGTTTTTTCATTTTTATAGACTCACTGTATTAACAGGAAACCGCTTCCACTTCTAATAACGCCAAATCCTTTTTACGCAATACCAGACTTACGCGACGCGTTTCGATATGGATAGGATCGCCGAGCGGGGCGACGCGTACTACGTTGAAGGAGGAGCCGGGCAGCATGCCAAGTGACAACAGTTTCTGACGATAAGCCGGGCTGATTTCACGGGCAAAGCCGGTAATTTTCCACGCACTGTCAGGAGTGAATTGCATAGGGACCTACTTATATCTCGCTAACTGGATGATTACCTCATGGGGCGACAGGGCGGCATGAGACCAGATGATTAGCCAACGTAAGGAAAGAGTAAATAATCAACAAAACAATGATAATGAGAATGGTTTCTATCATCAATAGAATAAATGTGACGGAATGTACAATTGGATAATAATTTGAGCCAATTTTGATATTCCTCAATATTTATTCTTGTAGGGAAAGAATGGTTCGCGGAGGTAATTATTGAGAATCTTAATGTTTAATTAAGGTTTCATCTGTTAATAAAGTGATAAATATATTGTGGTGAAAAGCGGGGCATATATTAAATATGCCGGATAAGGTATTGATTCCGTCATCCGGCACACGGTTTAAACTTAGCGCTTTTTACCCATTGCCGCTGCCAGCGCATCCATCATCGCGCTGTTGCCCGCAGGCTGGGCGTCACGACCACGCGGTTTCGCCGCTTTTGGCGCCGGGCGATTGCCCTGAGTGCGATCGTTATTCCCGCCGCCGCGACGCGCATTGGTTTCACCCGGCTGCTCGTCCAGACGCATGGTCAGCGCGATACGCTTACGTTGCAGGTCCACTTCCAGCACTTTCACCTTCACAATGTCGCCCGCTTTCACCACGGTGTGTGGATCGTCGACGAATTTATTCGACAGCGAAGAGATATGCACCAGGCCATCCTGATGAACGCCGATATCAACAAACGCGCCGAAATTGGTGACGTTGGTGACCGCCCCTTCCAGGATCATTCCCGGCAGCAGATCGTTCATGGTTTCGACACCATCGGCAAACTGCGCGGTTTTAAATTCAGGACGCGGATCGCGGCCCGGTTTTTCCAGCTCTTTGATGATGTCGGTGACGGTCGGCACCCCGAAGCGTTCGTCAGTAAAATCGGCGGCTTTCAGATTGCGCAGTTCGTTGCTGTTGCCCATCAGGTCACGCAGCGATTGCTCGGTAGCGGCCAGAATGCGTTCCACAATCGGATAGGCCTCCGGGTGAACGGTGGAGGCATCCAGTGGGTTATCGCCATGGTTGATGCGCAGGAAGCCTGCGCACTGTTCAAAGGCTTTTGGCCCCAGACGGCTGACTTTCAGCAGTTGCTGACGGTTCTGGAACTGACCGTTCTCATCACGCCAGGCGACGATGTTTTGCGCCATCATGCGTGTCAGACCGGCCACGCGGGTCAACAGCGGAACGGAAGCGGTATTGAGATCGACGCCGACGGCGTTCACACAGTCTTCCACCACCGCGTCCAGCTTACGCGCCAGCTGCGTCTGACTAACGTCGTGCTGATACTGGCCCACACCGATCGATTTCGGATCGATTTTCACCAGCTCAGCCAGCGGATCCTGCAAACGACGGGCGATAGACACTGCGCCACGCAATGAAACGTCGAGATCCGGGAACTCCTGCGCCGCCAGCTCGGAAGCCGAGTAAACCGATGCCCCGGCTTCGCTGACGATCACTTTCTGCGCGGTGACTTTCGGGAACTGTTTCTGCACGTCGAGGAAGAAGCGCTCGGTTTCGCGCGACGCTGTACCGTTACCAATCGCCACCAGCTCAACGTTGTATTTTTCACACAGCGCCGCAACGGCAACGGCGGCTTTGGCGGCCTGACCGGTGTGTGGATAAATGGTGTCGGTCGCGACCAGCTTACCTGTACCGTCAACAACCGCCACCTTCACGCCGGTACGCAGGCCGGGATCGAGGCCCATAGTGGCGCGCAGGCCGGCCGGAGCCGCCATCAGCAAGTCATGCAGGTTACGGGCAAAGACGTTGATTGCTTCATCTTCCGCGCGTTCGCGCACGGTGCCCATCAGTTCGGTTTCGAGGTGCATCAGCACCTTAATTCGCCATGTCCAGCTGACCACGCCTTTGCGCCAGCTGTCGGCAGGTGCGTTATTCAGGCGCAGTCCCAGGTGGTTCTGGATAATCTGTTCGCCGTGGCTCTCTTTTGGCGGCTCATCGAATTGCGGATCGGCATTCAGCGAAAGCTGCAGCACGCCTTCGTTACGGCCACGGAACATGGCCAGCGCACGGTGGGATGGCACGGTAGAGATCGGTTCGTGGTGATCGAAGTAGTCGCGGAATTTCGCGCCTTCCTCTTCTTTACCGCTTACCACGGTGGAAACCAAATGCGCGTTCTTCCACAGGTAGTCACGCACTTTCGCCAGCAGCGCGGCATCTTCAGCGAAGCGTTCCATCAGGATGTAACGTGCGCCGTCGAGGGCCGCTTTGGTATCCGCCACGCCGTTGTCGGCGTTGAGATATTTAGCGGCTTCTGTTTCCGGGTCGTGAGACGGCTCGTTCCACAGCAGGTCTGCCAGCGGCTCAAGGCCTGCTTCAATGGCGATCTGCCCACGGGTACGACGCTTAGGTTTGTACGGCAGATAGAGATCTTCGAGTTCGGTCTTACTTAACGTGCCGTTGATCGCTTTCGCCAGGTCGTCGGTCAGTTTGCCTTGCTCGCCGATAGATTTCAGGATTGCCTGACGGCGGTCTTCCAGTTCACGCAGATATCCCAGACGGGTTTCCAGATTACGCAGTTGCGTATCGTCCAGACCGCCGGTGATTTCCTTACGATATCGTGCGATAAACGGCACGGTGTTCCCTTCGTCAAGCAGGCGAACGGCAGCTTCTACCTGTTCAGCACGAGCCTGAATTTCACCTGCGATAATGCGGCAGAAAGAATCATTCATCATGGATAGCTTCGTCTATAGGATAAAAAATCAGGGGATAGTTATACGGATTGACTGACAAAAATGCCAGCCATCTGCCGGGGCTTCGGATTGTTCCGGTCTCACTTAACGTATTCAATCTCGTTCACGTACCAGCTGGCTTCGCCACCAGGGGTGTTTACTACTGCGAGATCGCCGACTTCTTTTTTCAGCAGCGCCCGCGCCATTGGTGAGTCGATAGAGATGTAATCTTTACGACCGAAGATCTCATCGTAGCCAACAATACGGAATTTGCGGATGTCGCCATCGTCATTTTCAATCTCAACCCATGCGCCAAAGAAGACTTTGCCCTCCTGCTGCGGGGAGTAATCGACGATTTTCAGATTCTCCATGCACTTGGTCAAATATCGGACGCGACGGTCGATCTCACGCAGGCGCTTTTTATTATACTGGTAGTCGGCATTTTCGCTGCGGTCACCCAGACTCGCGGCCCAGGTTACTTTTTTGGTGACTTCCGGGCGCTCTTCACGCCAGAGATAATTCAGCTCTTGTTTGAGTTTTTCATACCCTTCACGGGTTATCAGGGGCGTTTTCATCTTATTGTTTTACCTTCGACTCTGTGATGATGCGCACAATTAGTATTACGTGAGCATATCAACAGAATAAATAATGTATTGCGAGAAACATTGTATACTTAAGCTGCTGTTTAATATGCTTTGTAACAATTTAGCCTGGAATTCATACCAGAATTCGCTGGTGACTCACGTTAGCTTTCTTAAGAATATACACTTAATTGTTGCGAACCTTTGGGAGTAATAACAATGCAAGAGAACTATAAGATTCTGGTGGTCGATGACGACATGCGCTTACGTGCGCTTCTGGAGCGTTATCTGACCGAGCAGGGCTTCCAGGTTCGAAGCGTCGCAAACGCTGAGCAGATGGATCGTCTGCTGACCCGTGAGTCTTTCCACCTGATGGTGCTGGATTTAATGTTGCCGGGAGAAGATGGCCTGTCTATTTGCCGTCGCCTGCGCAGCCAAAGCAACCCGATGCCGATCATTATGGTCACGGCGAAGGGCGAAGAAGTGGACCGTATTGTAGGACTGGAAATCGGCGCTGACGATTACATTCCGAAACCGTTTAACCCGCGTGAGCTACTGGCACGTATTCGCGCAGTCCTGCGCCGTCAGGCGAATGAATTGCCGGGCGCGCCTTCTCAGGAAGAAGCGGTCATTGCGTTTGGTAAGTTCAAACTGAACCTCGGGACGCGTGAAATGTTCCGTGAAGATGAGCCTATGCCGCTCACCAGCGGTGAGTTTGCGGTGCTGAAAGCACTGGTTAGCCATCCGCGTGAGCCGCTGTCCCGCGACAAGTTGATGAACCTGGCCCGTGGTCGTGAATATTCTGCGATGGAACGTTCTATCGACGTCCAGATTTCCCGTCTGCGTCGCATGGTGGAAGAAGACCCGGCGCATCCACGCTACATTCAGACCGTATGGGGTCTGGGCTACGTCTTTGTTCCGGACGGTTCTAAAGCATGAGGCGAATGCGCTTCTCGCCACGAAGTTCGTTTGCCCGCACGTTATTGCTCATCGTCACCTTGCTGTTTGCCAGCCTGGTGACGACTTACCTGGTAGTGCTGAACTTCGCGATTCTGCCGAGCCTCCAGCAGTTTAATAAGGTCCTGGCCTACGAAGTTCGTATGCTGATGACCGATAAACTACAGCTGGAGGACGGTACGCAACTGGTGGTGCCGCCCGCATTCCGTCGGGAAATTTATCGTGAGCTGGGTATTTCCCTCTATTCCAACGAGGCCGCTGAAGAAGCCGGACTGCGTTGGGCGCAACACTATGAATTCTTAAGCCATCAGATGGCGCAGCAGTTGGGTGGCCCAACGGAAGTCCGCGTTGAGGTAAACAAAAGCTCGCCGGTTGTGTGGCTGAAAACCTGGCTGTCGCCCAACATCTGGGTACGTGTGCCGCTTACGGAAATTCATCAAGGCGATTTCTCACCGCTGTTCCGCTATACGCTGGCGATTATGCTGCTGGCTATCGGTGGCGCGTGGCTGTTTATCCGTATCCAGAACCGACCGTTGGTGGATCTTGAACATGCGGCGCTGCAGGTGGGGAAAGGTATCATTCCACCGCCGTTGCGTGAGTATGGCGCTTCAGAGGTGCGCTCCGTAACCCGAGCCTTTAACCATATGGCCGCAGGTGTGAAGCAGTTGGCCGATGACCGTACGCTGTTAATGGCGGGCGTGAGCCACGATTTACGTACTCCGCTGACGCGTATTCGTCTGGCAACGGAAATGATGGGCGAAGAGGACGGTTATCTTGCGGAGTCCATCAATAAGGACATCGAAGAGTGTAACGCCATCATCGAGCAGTTCATCGATTACCTGCGTACCGGTCAAGAGATGCCGATGGAGATGGCGGATCTGAACTCGGTGCTGGGTGAAGTGGTTGCGGCAGAAAGCGGCTATGAACGTGAAATCGAAACTGCGCTGCAGCCTGGCGCCATTCAGGTGAAGATGCACCCGCTGTCGATCAAGCGTGCGGTTGCCAATATGGTGGTTAACGCCGCCCGCTACGGCAACGGCTGGATTAAGGTCAGTAGCGGTACGGAGACGCATCGCGCCTGGTTCCAGGTAGAAGATGATGGTCCGGGCATCAAGCCGGAGCAGCGTAAGCACCTGTTCCAGCCATTTGTCCGCGGCGACAGCGCGCGCAGTACCAGCGGCACGGGGCTGGGTCTGGCGATTGTGCAACGTATTATCGATAACCATAACGGCATGCTGGAGATTGGTACCAGTGAACGTGGTGGGTTGTCGATTCGTGCATGGCTTCCGGTTCCTTTCACTCGCGCGCAGGGTATCACGAAAGACGTATAAGAAAGGGAGGCGAAGTGCCTCCCTTTGTTTACGGGATACAGAGTAAAACTTCTGGCTTAAATTGCTTTTAATTGATTAATTATAAATGGATTTTTTTGAATTAATAAAAGCAGTTTTCTTGGTGCACCAGTCGGCTGGCGTCGTTTCGTTTCCCAGCTTTTAACCAGGTCATAACTCACGCCAACAGCTATGGCAAAATCCTGTTGGCGTAACCCTGTTGCTTCGCGGATGGCTTTAACATCAATTTCGCTAAAGGTATGTACATGTTCAGGCTTAGGTGTTTCTTCACCTTTCTCTATACGCACCATTTCTTCTGCACTGGCCAGCAAATCGGCAAATAATTCGTCTTTCATTTTGGCCTCACCACACCGGATAGCGGTGTCCTGATGATTAAAATTCCCATGATTAAATCAGCATATTGGATAAGTGCATTAAAACTCTTTTTTGCTCTTCGGTTAAATCATCCTGTTCATTTTTAGGATAGAGCAAAGCGAGATAGATTCGACCTTTGCGCGTCACGTTGTAATAGATAACCCTAATACCGCTGCGTTTGCCCATACCAGAGCGACTCCAGCGAATTTTTCTGAATCCACCTGTACCAGCGATAGTATCTCCAGCCTCAGGGTTCTCTATAAGCGCCTCTTGAAAAGCGCGAAACTCATCGTCAGGCAAAAGTAACGGACGGCGTTTACTAAATCCTTGTAGCTCAATAAATGTGAACATAGCGCGTCCTGCGCATGGGGTTGATAGTACAGATTATAGGTGTACGGAGTACATTTTAAAAGATAAACACAATAAAAAACCCCTTACCCTCTCGGATAAGGGGCTATATAACGAATCAAAAATTACAGCTTCGGTCCGGCGCTAACCAGCGCTTCACCCGCAGGGGTGTCGGTGTATTTCTCGAAGTTCTCGATAAACAGTTTCGCCAGTGCATTGGCTTTTTCCTGCCACTGCTCTGGAGACGCGTAGGTATTACGCGGATCGAGAATGCGCGTATCCACGCCCGGCAACTCGGTCGGGATAGCCAGGTCAAACATCGGCAGACGGAACGTTTCTGCGTCATCCAGCGAACCGTTCAGGATGGCGTCAATAATCGCACGGGTATCTTTGATAGAGATACGTTTGCCAGTACCGTTCCAGCCGGTGTTAACCAGATACGCCTGCGCACCTGCCGCCTGCATACGTTTCACCAGCACTTCTGCATACTGCGTTGGGTGCAGAGACAGGAATGCTGCGCCGAAGCAGGCAGAGAAGGTTGGGGTCGGTTCGGTAACGCCGCGTTCGGTACCGGCCAGTTTGGCGGTGAAGCCAGACAGGAAATGGTACTGAGTTTGGTCTGCTGTCAGGCGAGAAACCGGCGGCAGCACGCCAAATGCGTCGGCAGTCAGGAAGATCACTTTGGTAGCATGACCCGCTTTTGACACTGGCTTAACGATATTATCGATGTGATAAATCGGGTAGGAAACGCGGGTGTTTTCAGTTTTGGAACCGTCGTCGAAGTCGATGGAACCATCTTCGCGCACGGTGACGTTTTCCAGCAGCGCGTCACGACGAATTGCGTTGTAGATTTCTGGCTCGGCATCTTTAGACAGTTTGATGGTCTTCGCGTAGCAACCGCCTTCGAAGTTAAATACGCCGTCGTCATCCCAGCCGTGTTCGTCATCGCCAATCAGGCGACGTTTCGGATCGGTGGACAGCGTTGTTTTACCGGTACCGGACAGGCCAAAGAAGACTGCCACATCACCTTTTTCCCCGACGTTTGCTGAGCAGTGCATGGAGGCAATGCCTTTCAGCGGCAGCAGGTAGTTCATCACGGAGAACATACCTTTCTTCATTTCGCCGCCGTACCAGGTGCCGCCAATCAGTTGGATACGCTCAGTCAGGTTGAAAGCCACGAAGTTTTCAGAGTTCAGACCCTGCTCTTTCCATTGTGGGTTGGTGCACTTAGCGCCGTTCATCACGATGAAATCCGGTTTGAAATCAACCAGCTCTTCGTCGCTTGGGCGGATGAACATGTTTTTGACGAAATGCGCCTGCCAGGCAACTTCGGTAATGAAGCGCACGGAAAGACGGGTATCGGCGTTAGCGCCGCAGAATGCATCAATGATAAACAGGCGCTTGCCGGAAAGTTGCTGGGTAACTAATCCTTTCAGATGCTGCCAGGTTTCCGGGGAGAGCGGTTTGTTGTCGTTCTTACCTTTACCTTTGTCGGACCACCAGAGCGTGTCGCGCGTGGTGTCGTCACGGACAATGTACTTATCCTTTGGCGAACGTCCGGTAAAGATACCGGTATCAACGGCAACGGCGCCCAGATTCGTTAACACGCCACGTTCATAACCTTCCAGGTTTGGATCAAGTTCTTCCTGGAAAAGCGTGTCGTAGTCTGGATTGTAAACGATATCCTGAACGTCATTGATACCATAAGCCTTGAGATCTTGCGGGGTTAAACTGTTGTTCACACGCATTTCACTGCTCCTTAGCCAATATGTATTACCTGGAATAGTAAGGTTTTTTAGGGATTGCTAACCGCGACAAGGCTCATAGATTTACGCATCCGGGAAAATCACGGGTTACCGAATACGCTGCGACTCCTGTCACAAAGAGGCGGATATTATGGCAGGAAACCCTTTTTTGTTGTGGAAAATGTTCTTAAAACGTTAATGAAGAGTGTTTTTGGCGGGAATCTTGTGAGTGTAATCGCATTCACGTAAGAAAATAACGTAACTCATACATATACAATATCGATTCACTTCCCGTCGCGTTAGTCTGAAATCAGCCTACCAATGCTCAAAATTGTGAAGTTGATGCGATAATTAGCTTTTCCCTTCATTCTGGAAACTGACATGGATAGTGCTGAAATTTCACGTACGACTCGTTTGGGCATGATATTTATCGGCCTGTTGCAGGGGGCATTATGCTACCTGCTGATGACATATCTGGTGTCCCATAACGACGACTGGCTGTTCTATGGCATGCCTGCGACGATTGCGATCACCTCGGCACTTTTGCTTACTGTCGTTTCTTTCAAACAACGCGCGCTGTGGTATTGGATGGCGCTGATCTTTGTTGTGGTGCTGGCGATGAGCGTCTGGCTAAAGTGGCAAGTCGAGGACAGTGATAAGTGGCGGCAACATGAAGTTTTTATGTTCTACGGTTGGCGCTTACTGCTGATGGCGATGCTTGCCTTGCCCTGGATTCAGTACTCGCTTCATGTCTCTCGTGAGCAGGCGCGTTACCCGCATTTTTATCGGCAATTGTGGCTTAATGCGTTGACGTTGCTGATTGTCTTTGTCGCCAACGGTCTGTTCTGGCTGGTGCTCCTGCTATGGAGCGAGATGTTTAAGCTGGTCGGTATTCCCTTCTTCAGCACGCTCTTCTTTGATACCGACTGGTTTGGCTATGTGGCCTTTGGTCTGATTACCGCACTGGCAGTGGTACTGGCTCGTACACAGTCGCGTCTGGTCACGGCGGTACAAAAATTACTGACGTTTATTGCCACCGGTCTGTTACCTCTGGTCGCGCTGTTGGCGCTGATGTTCATACTGACCTTGCCCTTCACTGGACTGGAGGCTATTTCGCAACGCGTGTCTGCGGCCGGGTTGATGTCAACGCTGACGCTGCTCCTGTTGCTGTTGATGGCTATCGTGCGTGAACCGCAAAAAGAGGCGTTACCCTATCCTGGCGCGTTACGCTACCTGATCAAATGCTCTCTGATTGTCGCGCCCATCTATATGCTGATTGCTGGTTGGTCACTGTGGGTGCGAATACAGCAGTACGGTTGGACGCCTGAGCGTTTGTATGGCGTGCTGGTGGTCGTGGTACTGCTGGTATGGTCGTTTGGCTATCTGGCCAGCATTTTACGCCGCGGGCGCAATCCGCTTGAGCTTCAGGGGCCGGTCATTCTTGGCGTTTCGTTGCTGGCGTTGGGGCTGTTGGTTCTGCTGTCGTCGCCGGTTATTGACGCCTGGCGTATCAGCGTTAACAGCCATATGGGGCTGTATCACAGCGGGAAAATTAAACCGGATCAGGTCAGCCTGTATATGTTGGATCACAGCGGAAAACCGGGGCGCGCAGCGTTGGAAGCATTACAAAAAGATGTGGCGTTTAATCAAGACAGTAAGCGCAGACGCGACTTGAATTCTCTGCTGCAAGGGAGCCGGGATCCGGTTAAAGAGCTAACCGCAACACAGTTAGTATCGAAGGTTGTGATTGCTCCGGGGAGCGAGAAGCCAGACGATGCGTTCTGGACGTTTGTCAAAGCACAGGGGTATCGCATCACCTCTTGTGCTGAGCAGAATGCGTGCGTATTGGTGAGTCAGGACCTCAATGCGGATGGTCATCCTGAGCAGGTGCTATATGCTTTTGGCGATGGGGAGAGTCTGGTCTTCGGCATGCAGAAAAACAAATGGGATTTGTTAGCTGTTGCCAGGCTACCTGAAGGATTCAATAAGGATAAATTGCTGCAGGCGGTGGCGAATCAGCAACTGGGTTCAGCCCCCAGAATCTGGCGGGATATCACTATTGATGGCAAAAGACTGCCGATGACTTATTACACCGAGTGAGTGTGTTGCCGGCAGCGTTTATGCCGGATAGCGGCGCGAACGCCTTATCCGGCCTACGACAGTTTTTCCGTAGGCCTGATAAGCGCCGCGCCTTCAGGCAAGACGGTAATTAATGCACCTGTGGATCGGCAGGGGAGGCGTTGCTGCGGATCTCTGCAATATCCATGGCGTTAAACAGATAGTGGCTACCGCAGTAATCGCAGTGCATATCGATCTCGCCTTCTTCCGCCAGAATGCTGTCAACTTCTTCGTCCGGCAACGTTTTCAGTGCGCCTGCGCAGCGTTCGCGTGAACAGGTGCATTTGAACTCAACGTCCTGCGGATCGTAGAGAGTAACCTCTTCTTCGTGGTATAAGCGCCACAGCACTTCGTTGGCCGGCAGCGTCAGCAGCTCTTCGGCCTTGATGGTTTCGGTCAGGGCGGTCAGGTGATCGAAATCATCTGCCTGTGCGTTTTGCGCCGGCATCACTTGCAGCAGCATTCCGCCAGCAGCGGGTTTGCCATCAACGTCGCCAGTGCGGATGAACAGGCGTGTCGGCAACTGTTCGGAACGCATGAAGTAGTCTTCCAGACAGGCTGCCAGCGTATCACCTTCCAGACCGACCACGCCCTGATAACGCTCGCCTTCTTCCGGGGTAATGGTGATCACCAGGTAGCCGTTGCCCACCAGGGTTTTCAAATCGGCATCTTCAGGAATATCACCCTGCATGCGGGCCACGCCGCGCATCTGCTGATTGTTGTTGCCGTTGATGACGGCCAGGCTCAGCGGACCATCACCCTGCAACTGCACAGTGATATCACCGGCAAACTTCAGCGTAGCGGTGAGCAGGCTGGTGGCAACCAGCAGCTCAGCCAGTACGTTTTTGACCGGCTGCGGATAAGTATGATTTTCGAGGATCTGTTGCAGGGTTTCCGAAACGGTCACCAGCTCGCCGCGCACGGCAAAGTTTTCAAACAGATAACGATGTAATTGGTCATGTTGCGGCATAATCATCTCTCTTGCAGGTGACAGTCACTCGCTGTCGCCATGTTTAAATCGTAACAGGTCGCGGCGCTCTTTCTTGTCCGGTCGTCTGTCCGGGTGCGGCATGGTTAACGCGTTAAGTTTACGCGCCAGCGCCATTTTTTCGCGTTTTTCCACGCTTTCCGCGGTTTCTTCATACAGCGTAACGGCTTCCGTTGCCGGGCGACGCTGCTCGGTAATGGCCTTGATAATGACCGTTCGCTCGTCATTTCCCTGGCGAAGGGTGAGGGTGGCGTTCAGCTCGACAATCTTGCTCGGCTTACTGCGCTGGCCGTTGTAGTGCACCTTACCGCCTTCAACCATTTCGCGGGCTAGCGCACGCGTTTTGTAAAAGCGTGCAGCCCACAGCCATTTATCCAGCCTGACTTCAGCAGAGGGCTTTTCTTTCATGGCGTCTCCTTCACATCAGTGAGGGGATCAGTCGGCGGTAGTCATTCAGTGACGGATGGCGTGCGTACTGCTTTTCGGCGATGCCGGAGTCGGGATTGGTCACGCCGAGGCAGTAACGAATACCGTACAGAGCAGCGGCGTCGAGAATGGGTTCGCTGTCGTCAATAAACAGCGTCTTCTCTGCACTCATTCCCGTTTCTTCAGCCACAGCGTGCCATAACCGCTGATCCTCTTTGGGATAACCAAATGTGTGGGTGGAAAGTAATAAATCAAGGTGTGAGGCCAGACCGGTATGCTCCAGCTTCACCGCCAGATTATGCGGATGCGCGTTGGTGAGCAAAATACGGCGCTTGCCGCTGGCTTTTAAGGCATCAAGAAACGGTACGGTATCTTCACGCAAAACGGCGCGCGGTCCCTGTTCCGTTGTCATGGCGCAAATATCCAGATCCAGGCACTCGCTCCAGTAATCCAGGCAGTACCAGTTTAGCGTATGCTGCACGGCATGATACTGCTGACGAATATAGTCCTGGGCTTCCTGAGGAGAGATACCCTGCTTCGCGCCATAGGTTTCCGGCACCAGTTTTTGCCAGAAATAGTTATCGAATGCCAGGTCGAGCAGCGTGCCGTCCATATCTAACAACACGGTGTCGACATCCTGCCAGGCAATATTGATATGCATGGAAACTCCCCACAAGAAAACATGATGCGCGACAGAGTAGCATATCCTGTCGTGCGAGCGTGTTATCGAATCAGGCTTTCCGGGTCGTCAATCAGCGTTGGATTCAGGCAACTTTCGTAGTAGCTCTGAATTTCCGCGATGCGGGTGCGGTGACGCTGGTAGCGTCTGAATGCCTGCACGCTGTTGTAGACAGCGCATCCGAGCATGGAGAACATCAGCAGCGTCGTGCCAAGGTAGCGCCATAACCCTGAACGATCCGGGATACGGTGCAGGCCAATGTGCTGGGTGCCATTGGCGTCAGTCGAAATATTGGTGACGATCCCCTCTGCGCGAAATGGTGTCTGCATCAGCATCTGCGCCAGGCGCTGGAAGGCGTTCCACTGTTCCTGGGGAGGATAGTCATACAGCGAGGTCGTCGGCCACGGCTGATCGACCAGATCGCTGCCTTCATCGCTGATAATCAGGAAACCGCCGGGAGCAGGGCTATTCAGCGCCTGGGCCGCTCGCGCAGTCTCGCGTGAAATAAATGGTGCCGTAGAGGTATTCACCAGATTATCTAACGACTCAGCGCTTACCGGACGCAGCAGCACGTTCACCCCATCCAGTTTGCCTGCGTTCGCTCGCTTTACCAGCGCGGCCCAGTCTTTGCTGTTACCGAGGTTAACCAGCGCATTCTTTAAGCGTACACATTCATCTTTGGCTGCACACAGATCGGCCGTTTTCAGGACAATCTCACCAAAATCGTCCAGTAACACCATGCCGGACTTTTGGATTGCCGAGCGTAGCGATGCGCTGACGCGAGAGTCATCGTCAGGTTTGGGATGCAGCTGGCGGTTCACGGCCTGCGTGAGCGCAGTGGCCTTATTCACCAGATCGGATTCGGGCAGCGGTAATGCGCGTGCGTCATTCCAGATAATTTGCGAGCAATCGAAAGGCATAAACGGCGTGGTGGGCTGCGCATTCCAGCTCCCTTGGGTATGAATATTACACATACCCGTACCGCTCAGGTGCAGCGTGTCACCCACGCGAACGCCCGCGTTTTCGAGCTGTTTAACGCTGGTGGCTTCGATAGTTTGCGCGCCCTTCATCCAGGAAAGCGTGACCTTTATCGGCATATCCAGCGGGATCCAAAACAGCAGCATCAGCAGTACCAGCAACGAGCCGCCCGCGATGACGGCGTTGCGCAGCCAATGTTGCAACGGGAAATTTTTGACTTCATCGTGCAGAGATAAAAAACGCCCCTGGCGGACAACGTGGCGATCGAGATAAATATCGATATCCGTTTGCTGGCCAAGGTCTTGGGCGATGTAAGGTTGCCAGTGAGGTGGGTAGATCAGATCGATAATACCCAGCGAGATATTATTAATTTGCTCCTGGTCGTTTTCGCCAAACAACCCCCAGCGACGCGGCGTACCGCGCAAACAATGAATTTCCCGCAGGGCGGTTTTGGACGGCGGGGCGAATAATCCCCACAGGCCCGCAGCTAACAGCAACACCGCGCCACCGACTGCCCATGGAACAAACGTATTCGGGATAACCAAACAGAAAAAGAACAGCAGGAATGATGCGGTTATCAGCAACGCCTCGCGCAATCCCGAAGGGCGGCTGAGCGCATATTCTTCATGGGTTTCCTGGCGAATATTCAGCAGTTCAATCTGCTCACTTTCTTCACCACGAATGGATGCCTGGGTAGAAGCGGTGTGCTGCAACGCATAGCCACGCGCTTCCTGCATATATTCCTGCAGCGTATGGCCGTTCAACGAGATAACCAGCGGTATTGTATTGGTATGGATTATCTCAACGCTATTTTCGTCATTGATGTATTGTTCCCAGAAAGGGGGAAGGTGTACCTCAACGGAATCAAGATAGTAGCGCCATTTGTTAGGATCGTCGGTAGTGATGCCGTAACGTGTAATCGAACGAGTAAGCACGATGACGCTATTACTTTGGGCATTCAACGTTAATGAGACTGGCGCAGAACTGGCTCCAGTTGGACCAGGTACTTGCTGAATTTGACTAAGGCTTTCGAGATAGTTTTCGACGGCAGTGCGTTCTTCAGGCGCGAGTTTACGTTTCGAGGCGTCTGAGAAAACGCTGCTCAAGGGTAAATTTTTCTGCCTGGATTTTGATTTGAGTAGCCATCCTGCAAGCAATGAGCAGGCCAGCAAAGCAGCTAAAAAAATCAGAATGGTGCTCATGCTTTCCCCATCTTACTTAGTCTGTCAGGCGTGGTCAGTCGCACCCTGTTCAATATTCGTGATTCTGTGGTTGGCTATCGGCAAGTGTGGAGTCGAACTTGAGCATCTTTAAGTACAGCCCAGTAAAAGCGAATCATAGCAAAATCACTAAAAATGGAATATCAGCAAATTCCTGGAGTTATTTCAACCTATTGACTTTTAATTTGAAATAGGGATTAACTTTTAGTACGTTACATAAATGTAAATAAACGGCAATTCACATTGCCGAAACCGTGCGGTATATCGCACAATAACCCCAGATTTCACAGCAAAGATCCTCACAATGAGCAAATCATTTCAGAAACCCACGATTTTGAAAGTGGAAACCGTCGCCCAATCCCGGCTGTTTAAAGTCGAAAGCGTGGACCTTGAGTTCAGCAATGGCGTACGCCGCGTTTATGAACGTATGCGTCCATCCACGCGTGAAGCGGTAATGATTGTGCCGATTGTTGACGACCACATGATCCTCATCCGCGAGTACGCAGTCGGGACCGAATCTTACGAACTGGGTTTTTCCAAGGGATTAATCGATCCTGGCGAAAGCATTTTTGAGGCGGCGAATCGGGAGCTGAAAGAAGAGGTGGGGTTTGGCGCAAAAGATCTGACGTTTTTAAAGAAACTCAGCATGGCACCATCTTATTTCTCCAGCAAGATGAACATCGTGGTGGCAGAAGATTTATATCCTGAATCGCTGGAGGGTGATGAACCTGAGCCATTGCCGCAGGTGCGCTGGCCGCTGGCGCATTTGATGGACCTGCTGGAAGATCCTGATTTTCACGAAGCGCGTAATGTCAGTGCCTTGTTCCTCGTACGCGAATGGCTGAAAGGGCAGGGGCGGCTTTAATTTCTCTGCAGCTAATACACGAACAACAAAAAAGGCGCCTAAGCGCCTTTTTTGATCAGAACAGTTCGTGCGTCTCACCATTATCGATAATGGTCGTCCCCACTTCATGCACCGCCTGTTGCGTCGGCTGAGTGCCTTCAATGAAGTACTCTGCGCGGCTATTGCCACCGCTTGCCAGTTGTCCTGTGCTGCGATCGATATTGACCGTTACGATACCCGGTGGCGGCGTCAACGGCTGTTCAGGCACGCCTTCCAGCACGGACTTCATGTAGGCATCCCATGCTGGCTGCGCACTCTTCGCACCGCCTTCGTAGCCGGAGATTTGGTCTTTGATCGCGCCGGAAGCTGTCGTATGACCAAGGTTGCGGCGATGATCATCAAAGCCGATCCATACTGACGTCACCACGCCTGGTCCGTAACCGGAGAACCACGCATCTTTAGAGCTGTTGGTGGTTCCGGTTTTCCCGCCGATATCATGACGCTGTAAATCGCGACCTGCGCGCCAACCGGTTCCCATCCAGCCTGGTTCACCAAATATATTGGTGTTCAGCGCGCTTTTAATCAGGAAGGCCAGCGGTGTGTTGATCACGTGCGGAGCGTATTCCTGTGTGCCGCTTTGCGCGACCAGTGCCTGGTTAGCCTGCTCAAGCTGTGGCATAGGCACGGCAGCATTCTGCTGTTCCTGCGAGACAGCGACATCTTCTACGTTACTGTTTTCCAGCACGTTAGATTTCTGGGTATCGCCGTAAATCACCGGAATATCGCATTCCGGGCAGGCAATTTTCGGCTTCGCTTCGAAGATAACGCCGCCCATATCGCTTTCGATCTTACTGATGAAATACGGATCGACCAGGAAGCCGCCGTTAGACATCACTGCGTAACCGCGCGCCACCTGCAACGGTGTGAACGAAGCCGAACCCAGCGCCAGTGACTCGGTATGCACAATGTTCTGTGCCGGGAAACCGAAACGTTGCAGATACTCTGCCGCGTAATCCACGCCCATGGCGCGCATGGCGCGTACCATCACCACGTTTTTCGACTGACCCAGCCCCTGACGTAAGCGGATAGGACCGGCATACTGCGGCGGGGAGTTCTTCGGCTGCCAGTCGGAGCCAGCACCGGCATCCCAGCGGGAGATTGGTACGTCGTTGAGCATGCTCGCCAACGTCAGACCTTTATCCATCGCGGCGGTATACAGGAATGGCTTGATGTTAGAACCCACCTGGCGTAACGCCTGCGTTGCGCGGTTAAACTTGCTCTGGTTGAAGTCAAAACCACCAACCAGTGCCAGCACCGCGCCGTTTTGCGGATTGATGGAGACCAGTGCGGAGTTGACGTCCGGCACTTGCGCCAGCCACCAGGCATCGCCCACCTGGCGTACCCAGATTTGCTGGCCGGCCTGTACCACGTCGGTCACTTTACGCGGCGTTGGGCCTTGTTGAGTATCCGAGCGGTAAGGACGCGCCCAGCGCATACCATCCATGCGTAATGACACTGACGTACCATCCGCCAGCGCGGCAATGGCTTCCTGCGGATTGGCACTGATAACAACCGCCGGTAACAGCGGGCCATAAGTCGGCAGCGCTTTCAGCGTATCGGTGATTTTTTTGCTGTCCCAACTGCTTTCGCCCACTTTCCACAGTATGTTCGATGGGCCGCGGTAGCCGTGGCGCATGTCGTAATCCATCACGTTGTTACGTACTGCCTGCTGAGCTGCCTGCTGTACTTTGCGTGTAATGGTGGTGGTGATGCGATACCCGTCTTCATAGGCTTTCTCACCATAACGGTTATACATCTCCTGGCGCACCATTTCAGACAGATATGGTGCAGAGAAAGCGATTTCCGGTGCGTGGTAGTTGGCGTCAATGGCCTCGCCGCGCGCCTGATCGTACTGGGCCTGCGTGATGTAGTTTTCGCTCAACATACGCGATAGTACAACGTTACGTCGCGCGGTTGCCCGGTCCATCGAATAGAGAGGGTTGAAGGTTGACGGCGCTTTTGGCAGACCGGCAATCACCGCAATTTCACTTAAGCTGAGTTGATCCACCGTTTTACCGAAATAGACCTGCGCGGCAGCACCCACGCCATAGGCGCGATACCCCAGGTAAATCTTGTTCAGATACAGCTCGAGGATCTCATCTTTACTCAGCAGTTGTTCAATGCGGATCGCCAGGAACACTTCTTTGATCTTACGCATCAGCGTACGTTCCGGGCTCAGGAAGAAGTTTCTCGCCAACTGCTGGGTAATGGTACTCGCCCCTTGCGACGCGTGACCAGAGAACAATGCTACGCTGGCCGCACGGAAGATCCCCACCGGGTCTACCCCGTGGTGCTCATAAAAGCGGCTGTCTTCTGTGGCGATAAAGGCTTTAACCATTACCGGCGGCATCTGATCCAGCGTGACCGGGATTCGACGTTTCTCGCCATACTGCGCGATTAGCTCGCCGTCAGCGCTGTAAACCTGCATCGGGATCTGTAAACGCACATCTTTGAGCGTCGCGACGTCAGGTAATTGCGGCTCGATATAGCGATAAAGGCCATAAATCGAGCCTGCTCCCAGCAGGATGCAACATACTGCAAGGATTAATAAATACTTTACGAACTTCACTGGAGATTTCCCATTTAGTGGCATTTGGGCAGTTTATAAACAAACGCGCGGTAGTATAAAGGCAAGCCAGACGCATTGATATACCCGTTAAAGCGACGGGTGATAAGGAGATCATCAGCAATGGCTTTCAATATCTGGAAAATTGGTCTGCATATTCAGCAACATGAAGTGCTGGCTGTCGCTATCGTTCGCGAAGCATCAGGTTGGTATCTGCAGCGCTGGTGGCGTATACCGCTGACGCCTCAGGTTATCGTCGATGGCCACATTCGCGAGCCTGAACAGCTGGTCGCCGCGCTACTGCCGTGGAGCCGGGAGCTCCCTCGCCGACACAATATTCATCTCTCTTTTCCCGCCAACAGGACGTTACAAAAAAAGTTTCCTCGTCCGACAATGACGTTACGCGAGCCAGAGCAAACCGCATGGTTGTCCGGTTCGATGGCGCGTGAACTGGATATGGCTCCGGATGCACTGCATTTTGATTATAGCGAAGACACTTTGAGCCCGGCGTTTAACGTCACTGCTGCGCAAAGCAAAGAGATTTCAGCGCTTCTGACGCTTATCCAAACCCTGAAGGTGCAGGTTACGGCGATTACCCCGGACGCCAGCGCGTTACAGCGATTTATTCCCTTCCTGCCGGAGCATCACCAGTGTCTGGTATGGCGCGATGATGCCCAGTGGTTATGGGCGACCCGTTCAGCATGGGGACGTAAATCAACGGGCGATATTAGCTGTATCGAGGAGCTTGCCACGACATTATCTCTGCCCACGACAGCCATTGCGCAATGCTCCCCCGGCGGCTTCGATCCTTTAAGCGCCGTGTCTGTACGCCAGCCGCCCATTCCAACGCAAAGCCATCACTTCGCCATTGCGCTGGGACTCGCTATGGGGGGCGTGTACTGATGATTGCGACCATTAATCTTCTGCCCTGGCGTCAGGCTCGGCGTTACGCTTGCCTGCGCTTCTGGGGCATCTTATTTAGCGCTTCACTCTTGCTTAGTATTGGCGTGTTGTTGCGCTATTACAGCGTTTTGAGTGTAGAAAATCGGGCTGAATTGTTGCTGGCAGACGCCGAAAAAATGCGGGCCGAGGCCCTCATGGCGCTGAAGCCGCGTGTGCAACAGCGCCAGCAACGATGGCAGCAGGTTCAGGCGCGGAACAAACAGCGTGAGCAGACCCGAAGCTGGCAGCGGGCTTTGCAAGGGCTGGCGGAATTACTGCCGGAGCAGGCGTGGTTAACAAAAATGACCTGGCAGCAGGACACGCTGGAACTGACGGGAAACACGCTGAACTTTGCCGCATTGAAGGTATTGGAAGCGCAATTACGCCAGTTGCCGTTGTTTATGTTGAACAGCCCTGGAGAAACGCAGCAGGATGCGCAGGGACGCTGGCAATTCCACTTTCGACTGACACGGAGCGATGCGCATGATAACGCTCTGTGATGTCTGGTTAGCGCAGTCGCCACGCTTTCGACTCATATGCTGGTGCGGCTGGATGTTGGGGTTACTCATACTGGTGACGCTATGTCTTTACCCCGTAGCGCGGGAGCGGACTATGCAACGCGAGTCGCTGGTCCAGCAACGTGCGGCTATTCAGATGCAATGGCGAGATGTATATCTGCTGGCGGCATCACCAGCAGAGTCTGAAGAGAAACTGACCTTGTTCTCCCCGCTGCTGTTTCAGAATTCACTTACCCGTCTTATCCACTGGCAACCCTCAGTTCAGGGGGGAGAGATGGCGCTGATATCGGCCTGGGATGCTATCCCGCTGACGTTTGTCCAGTTGGCGGATCAGGGGATGAACGTCAGCCGATTTTCGCTTAGCGCAGAAGGCACAGAGCTGCTGCTAACGCTACAGCTGGAGCGCCTGAATGATGGTTGAACGCTGGTTGTTGGCATGTATAAGCGTACTGATGCTCACCGGTATGCGTAATCCCTTCCTGCCGCCGGAGGACCGTTGTCAAATTGCTGAGCTGTCGACATGGCGTTTTCAGGGCATGGTGAGTCAGGGCACACGACCCATCGGCATCGTTCAGGATAGCCAGAAAAAATGGCGGCGGGTTAAGCGAAATGACGTCCTGAAAAACGGTTGGACGATTATGCAGATAACGGCCCAGAACATAACCCTCGACACAGAAAAAAACTGCGAACCGCCGCGGTGGCAGTGGCAGCGACAAGGAGCGGTAAATGAAGCGATGGATAGCGTTGATAGTAATGGCACTGGCGGTCGGGATAACGAGCGCGCTGGCGACGAAACCGCAAAACGTGACGCTGGTGGTCGATGATGTGCCGGTTACGCAGGTATTGCAGGCGCTGGCTGAACAGGAACAAAAAAACCTGGTGGTTTCGCCGGATGTCAGCGGTGTGCTGTCGCTGCATTTGACGGATGTCCCCTGGAAGCAGGCATTGCAGACGGTGGTAAAAAGTGCCGGGCTGGTATTACGTCAGGAAGGCAACGTCCTGCATGTGCATTCTGTTCAATGGCAGAGTGAAAATGCGGCTCGTCAGGAAAACGAGCAGGCGCGGATTCAGGCTAGTCTTCCGCTGGAACATCGCAGCATCATTTTGCACTATGCTGATGCCACCGAGCTGGTAAAAGCCGGAGAAAAGCTGCTCAGTGCTAAAGGAAGCATGACGGTGGATAAACGAACCAATCGCTTACTGCTGCGTGACAATCGTGTTGTTCTCGACACCCTGGAAACGTGGGTAGCGCAAATGGATTTGCCAGTTGCCCAGGTTGAACTGGCGGCGCATATCGTCACCATTAATGAAAAAAGTTTGCGTGAGCTGGGGGTGAAGTGGTCACTGGCTGATGCACAACAACCGGGGGCGGTTGGGAATGTCACAACGCTTGCCAGCGATCTCTCTGTAGCCACCGCCACATCCCGTGTGGGATTTAACATTGGCCGTATTAACGGTCGTTTACTGGAACTGGAGTTGTCCGCGCTGGAGCAAAAACAGCAACTGGATATCATTGCCAGTCCACGATTACTGGCATCTCACCTGCAACCTGCCAGTATTAAGCAGGGCAGTGAGATCCCTTATCAGGTCTCCAGCGGTGAAAGCGGTGCGACATCCGTCGAGTTCAAGGAAGCGGTACTGGGGATGGAGGTGACGCCAACGGTGTTGCAGAAAGGGAGAATCAGGCTGAAACTGCATATCAGCCAGAATGTTCCGGGACAGGTTCTACAACAGGCAGATGGCGAAGTGCTGGCTATCGACAAGCAAGAGATTGAAACGCAGGTCGAGGTAAGAAGCGGCGAGACGATTGCGCTTGGCGGGATTTTTTCACATAAGAATAAATCCGCAGCCGACAGCGTGCCGCTATTAGGCGACATTCCCTGGCTTGGCTCTCTTTTTCGCCATGATGGTAAAGAAGATGAACGGCGCGAGTTAGTGGTCTTTATTACGCCCAGACTGGTTTCAACGGAATAACTTATGCATGAAAAGCCGTTGTTTTTGCACTGAACACGTTTCAGGGATTTGACGTGAGGGTGTATTTAGCATACAAGGAGTACCGATTTGAGCGTCGGTACTTTTCTTTACTTATGCGGCAGTGAATACGCTTTGCCTTTCCGGTGGTGTGCCATAGGCTTATTGGGTGTCATTTGGCTGCGCGATACGTCGCCAGGTCTGATGTTTGCAGGGTAGCATGCCTGCCACGACCAGAAATGCGTTAGGTTTGGTGATTTATTCAGTTGCCAAACCCGCTTGAGTATTGAGATAATTTTCAGTCTGACTCTCGCAATATCTTATGAGGTTTCAGTTCATGTCCTGCTGCGCTGGGTGTCTGCGAAGCGGGTTTACCATTAACGAATAGTCTTAGTAGTACCGAAAAAATGGCAGAGAAACGCAATATCTTTCTGGTTGGGCCTATGGGTGCCGGAAAAAGCACTATTGGGCGCCAGTTAGCTCAACAACTCAATATGGAATTTTACGATTCTGATCAAGAGATTGAGAAACGAACCGGAGCTGATGTGGGCTGGGTCTTCGATGTAGAAGGTGAAGACGGCTTCCGTGATCGCGAAGAAAAAGTCATCAACGAGTTGACGGAAAAACAGGGTATTGTGCTGGCAACTGGCGGTGGCTCTGTAAAATCACGTGAAACACGTAACCGTCTTTCCGCGCGTGGCGTCGTGGTCTATCTTGAAACGACAATTGAAAAACAACTTGCGCGTACTCAACGTGACAAGAAACGCCCGCTGCTGCAGGTAGAATCACCGCCTCGTGAAGTTCTGGAAGCGTTGGCTGACGAACGCAATCCTCTGTACGAAGAGATTGCTGACGTGACCATTCGCACCGACGATCAGAGCGCAAAAGTCGTAGCAAACCAGATTATTCATATGTTGGAAAGCAACTAATTCTGGCTGAATACACACTCGTCTGCGGGTACAAGTAACTAAGGTGGATGTCGCGTAATGGAGAGGATCACAGTCACTCTCGGGGAACGTAGTTACCCTATCACCATCGCGGCTGGTTTGTTCAATGAACCAGCTTCATTCTTACCGCTGAAATCGGGCGATCAGGTTATGTTGGTGACCAACGAAACCCTGGCCCCCCTTTATCTCGATAAGGTTCGCGGCGTACTTGAACAGGCGGGTGTTAACGTTGATAGCGTTATCCTTCCCGATGGCGAGCAGCATAAAAGCCTGACGGTTCTGGATACGGTTTTCACCGCGTTACTGCAAAAACCGCACGGTCGTGATACCACGTTAGTTGCCCTTGGCGGCGGCGTGATTGGCGATCTGACCGGTTTTGCGGCAGCCAGCTATCAACGTGGTGTTCGTTTTATTCAAGTCCCGACAACTCTGTTGTCGCAGGTCGACTCCTCCGTTGGCGGCAAAACCGCCGTAAACCATCCCCTCGGTAAAAACATGATTGGCGCGTTTTACCAACCGGCCTCCGTGGTGGTGGATCTCGATTGTCTGAAAACGCTTCCTGCGCGTGAGCTGGCATCGGGGCTGGCGGAAGTGATCAAATACGGCATCATTCTTGACGGTGAATTTTTCAGCTGGTTGGAAGACAATCTGGATGCGTTGTTGCGTCTGGACGGTCCGGCGATGGCGTACTGTATTCGTCGTTGTTGTGAGCTGAAAGCAGAAGTTGTCGCAGCAGACGAGCGTGAAATGGGCTTACGTGCTTTACTGAATCTGGGGCACACGTTTGGCCATGCGATCGAAGCTGAAATGGGTTATGGCAATTGGTTACATGGTGAAGCGGTGGCCGCTGGTATGGTAATGGCTGCCCGTACGTCTGAACGTTTGGGTCAGTTCACCTCCGCTGATACGCAGCGCATCATTACGCTGTTACAGCGAGCAGGCTTACCGGTGAATGGGCCGCGTGAAATGTCCACTGAGGCTTATCTGCCGCACATGCTGCGAGATAAAAAAGTGTTAGCGGGAGAGATTCGTTTGGTGCTTCCGCGAGCGATAGGGAAGAGTGAAGTGCGCGGCGGAGTGTCGCACGAGGTGGTTCTTAACGCTATTGCTGATTGCCAGCAGGCGTAACAACAAGAAAGGTCAGGCTTACGTTGCGAAACGTAGGTCTTTTAGCTTCAGGTTATGTGCAAAGTCGTAAGCATTAACCTTTGAGTGGGGTGTTAAATGGATGAATTCAAACCAGAAGACGAGCTGAAACCCGATCCCAGCGATCGTCGTACTGGTCGTTCTCGTCAATCGTCTGAACGCGATAATGAGCCGCAAATCAATTTTGATGATGTTGATCTGGATGCTGACGATCGCCGTCCTGCGCGCGCACGCAAAGAGCGTGATGAAGAGCAGGACATTGAAGAAGAGTATGAATCTGATGACGATACCGTGGATGAAGAGCGTGTAGAACGTCGTCCGCGCAAGCGTAAGAAAGCCGCCAGCAAGCCTGCCTCCCGCCAGTATATGATGATGGGCGTGGGTGTTCTGGTACTGCTGCTGCTGATTATCGGCATTGGTTCTGCGCTGAAAGCCCCCTCATCTTCTTCCAATGAGCAGGCAGCATCTGGTGAGAAGAGCATCGATCTCTCTGGCAGCAATGCAACGGATCAGGCGAGTGCAACGACACCTGCAACGGGCGCAGAGCAGACTGCTGGCAATACCCAGCAGGATGTTTCCCTGCCACCGATTTCCTCTACCCCGACTCAAGGTCAGACACCTGCGGCAACTGAAGGGCAGCAGCGTGTTGAAGTGCAGGGCGATTTGAACAACGCTCTGACACAACCGCAAGGGCAGGAGCAAGTTAACAACGCTGTGGTTAACTCTACGCTGCCGACCGAACCTGCGACCGTTGCGCCGATGCGTAATGGTAATGCTGCGCGCCAGACTGCGAAAACGGAAACGACTGAACGTCCTGCGTCTACGCATCAGGAACGTAAACAGGCCGTAATTGAGCCGAAGAGCAAATCGCAAACTACGGTGAAAGCGACGCCGACAGAGCCGAAACCTGTTGCCCAGGCAAAACCAACCGCAACTGCGCCGACTACCACAACCAAAGCACCTGTGGTAACCGCTACGCCGAAAGCGACCGTTGAGCCGAAAGCAACCACGACGGCGCCAGCACAGACCGCAACGCCTGCGCCAACGGCGACAGCAACAACGACAACACCTGTTGCTGGCGGAGCGAAAAGTGCAGGTAACGTTGGAGCGTTAAAATCTGCGCCGTCCAGCCATTACACGCTGCAGCTCAGCAGTTCTTCTAACTACGACAACCTGAACGGTTGGGCGAAGAAAGAAAACCTGAAGAACTATGTGGTGTACCAGACAACGCGTAACGGTCAACCGTGGTATGTTCTGGTAACAGGCGTGTATGCGTCTAAAGAAGATGCGAAACGTGCAGTGTCTACGTTACCCGCTGATATTCAGGCGAAAAACCCGTGGGCAAAACCGCTGCACCAGGTTCAGGCCGATTTGAAGTAAGATAGGATATGTTCTGCAATGGTTTGCTGTTTCGCCCAATTGCGGGACAAAGACTAAAGCGCAGGATGCTGTCGGAGCTTTCTCCACAGCCGGAGAAGGTGTAATTAGTTAGTCAGCATGAAAAAAAATCGCGCTTTTTTAAAATGGGCAGGGGGGAAATACCCCCTGCTTGATGATATTAAACGGCATTTACCTCAGGGTGAGTGCCTGATTGAACCTTTCGTGGGTGCCGGGTCGGTGTTTCTCAACACCGACTTTTCTCGTTATATTCTTGCCGATATCAACAGCGACCTTATCAGTCTCTACAACATCGTGAAGACGCGTACCGATGAGTATGTGCAGGCTTCTCGTGAGCTGTTTATGCCTGAAACCAATCAGGCTGAGGTGTACTATCGGTTCAGAGAAGAATTTAATGCCAGCCAGGATCCGTTCCGCAGAGCAGTGCTGTTCTTGTATCTGAACCGCTTTGGTTACAACGGATTGTGCCGTTATAACCTGCGCGGCGAGTTTAACGTCCCGTTTGGGCGTTATAAAAAACCTTACTTCCCGGAAGCCGAGTTGTACCATTTTGCTGAGAAAGCGCAGAATGCGGAGTTCCATTGCCTCTCCTATGAAGAGTGCATGGATCGTGCGGATAGCAACTCTGTGGTCTATTGTGACCCGCCTTATGCACCACTTTCGGCGACGGCAAATTTCACTGCGTATCACACCAACAGCTTTAGCCCGAAAGAGCAGGCGCATTTGGCCGAGATGGCAGAAAAGCTGGTCAGTAAGCAGATCCCAGTGTTAATTTCGAACCACGATACGCCCGATACCCGTGAATGGTACCGAGCGGCGAAACATTTTCAGGTCAAAGTGCGGCGCAGCATAAGCAGCAATGGCGGCACGCGTAAAAAGGTGAACGAACTGCTGGCACTGTATAAACCAGGAGTTGTAACGCCTGCGAAGAAATAAATCTCAAGGAGAAGCGGATGAAACAGTATTTGATCGCCCCCTCAATTCTGTCGGCTGATTTTGCCCGCCTGGGTGAGGACACTGCGAGAGCGCTGACTGCCGGTGCCGACGTCGTGCACTTCGACGTCATGGACAATCACTACGTACCGAACTTGACCATCGGACCGATGGTACTGAAATCGCTGCGTAAATATGGCATCACTGCCCCGATTGATGTTCACCTGATGGTGAAACCGGTCGATCGTATTGTCCCGGACTTCGCCGCCGCCGGTGCCAGCATCATTACTTTTCACCCGGAAGCCTCCGAGCATGTTGATCGCACTTTACAGCTGATCAAAGAGCATGGCTGTAAAGCGGGCCTGGTGTTCAACCCGGCAACGCCGCTGAGCTATCTGGACTACGTCATGGATAAGCTCGATGTGATCCTGCTGATGTCCGTTAACCCAGGCTTTGGCGGGCAGTCCTTCATCCCACAAACGCTGGATAAACTGCGCGAAGTGCGTCGTCGCATTGATGAATCTGGCTACGATATCCGCCTCGAAGTGGACGGCGGTGTCAAAGTGAACAACATTGGCGAAATTGCCGCGGCAGGCGCAGATATGTTTGTCGCAGGCTCCGCTATTTTCGACCAACCAGACTACAAAAAAGTCATTGATGAAATGCGCAATGAACTGGCGAAGGTAAGTCATGGATAAGTTTCAGGATATTCGGGGCGCTGCATTTGACCTCGACGGCACGCTGGTCGACAGCGCGCCGGGATTAGCCGCAGCGGTGGATATGGCGCTGTATGCGCTGGAATTGCCGGTTGCCGGAGAAGAACGCGTTATCACCTGGATTGGCAACGGTGCAGATGTACTGATGGAGCGCGCGCTGGCGTGGTCTCGTCAGGAGCGCGCGACATTACGTAAAACGATGGGTAAACCGCCCGTTGATGATGATATTCCCGCTGAGGAACAGGTACGTATTTTGCGTAAGCTGTTCGACAGATACTACGGTGATGTCGCAGAAGAGGGGACATTCCTGTTCCCTGATGTTGCCGACACGCTGGGCGCGCTGCATGCGAAAGGATTGCCGCTGGGTCTGGTAACCAACAAACCGACCCCGTTTGTCGCGCCATTACTCGAAGCATTAGATATCGCCAAATACTTTAGCGTGGTCATCGGTGGTGACGACGTGCAGAATAAAAAACCGCATCCGGATCCGCTGCTGCTGGTGGCAAGCAAGCTTGGCATCAAGCCTGAGCAAATGCTCTTCGTAGGGGATTCACGCAATGATATTCAGGCGGCAAAAGCTGCTGGCTGTCCGTCCGTTGGCCTGACCTATGGCTACAACTACGGTGAGTCGATCGCGCTGAGCCAGCCCGACGTTATTTACGACCGTATTAATGAACTACTGCCCGCTCTCGGGCTTCCGCATAGCGAAAATCAGGAATCAAAAAATGACTAAGCCCATCGTTTTTAGTGGCGCACAGCCCTCAGGTGAATTGACCATTGGCAACTATATGGGTGCGCTGCGTCAGTGGGTGAGCATGCAGGATGACTACCATTGCATCTACTGCATCGTTGACCAACATGCCATCACCGTTCGTCAGGATGCTCAGCAGTTGCGTAAAGCAACGCTCGATACGCTGGCGCTGTACCTGGCATGCGGTATCGATCCTGAAAAAAGTACAATTTTCGTGCAGTCTCACGTACCGGAGCATGCACAGTTAGGTTGGGCGCTGAACTGCTACACCTACTTCGGCGAGCTGAGCCGTATGACCCAGTTCAAAGATAAATCCGCACGCTATGCGGAGAACATCAACGCCGGCCTGTTTGATTATCCGGTACTGATGGCGGCAGACATTCTGCTGTATCAGACCAACCAGGTACCGGTTGGCGAAGATCAGAAACAGCATCTGGAACTGAGCCGCGATATCGCCCAGCGCTTCAACGCCCTGTATGGCGAGATCTTCAAAGTGCCTGAGCCGTTCATTCCTAAATCCGGCGCGCGCGTGATGTCGCTGCTGGAGCCGACGAAGAAAATGTCCAAGTCGGATGACAACCGCAACAACGTGATCGGCCTGCTGGAAGATCCGAAATCTGTGGTTAAGAAAATCAAACGCGCGATGACCGACTCTGAAGAGCCGCCTGTTGTACGCTACGACGTGCAGAACAAAGCGGGCGTTTCCAACCTGCTGGATATCCTCTCTGCGGTCACCGGCCAGAGCATTCCGGAGCTGGAACAGCACTTCGAAGGCAAAATGTATGGTCATCTGAAAGGTGAAGTCGCAGAGGCCGTTTCCGGTATGCTGACCGAGCTTCAGGAGCGTTATCACCGTTTCCGTAACGATGAAGCTTTCCTGCAGAAAGTGATGAAAGACGGTGCGGAAAAAGCCAGCGCACGTGCTTCTGTTACGCTTAAAGCCGTTTACGAAGCGATTGGTTTTGTCGCCAAGCCGTAATGCGCTCTGTGTTGTTGAAGAAACCGGGTTACGCCCGGTTTTTTTTCGCCTGTTGGTTTGTGAACCTCAAAAAATGTGAAGCGCCTCGCCGTTTGCATATTTCCTCATTGCGTTATATCTTCACTTTAATGAAGATATAAATATTCAATTTACTGAAAATATAAAATGCGTCGGACATTTATCAAGAAAGAGGGGGTTGTGCTGACAACCCTGGCTCGTTACCTGCTCGGTGAGAAGTGCGGTAACAGATTGAAAACTATTGATGAACTGGCAGCCGAGTGTCACTCATCGGTAGGGTTAACTCAGGCTGCGTTGAAAACGCTGGAATCCTCTGGGGCAATCCGTATTGAGCGTCGTGGGCGTAACGGTAGCTATTTGGTGGATATGGATAACCGTACGCTGCTAAAGCATGTGGATATTAATAACGTGGTCTGTGCGATGCCGCTGCCTTACACCCGTTTATATGAAGGACTGGCGAGTGGGCTGAAAGCGCAGTTCGATGGGATCCCGTTTTATTATGCACACATGCGTGGGGCTGATATTCGCGTGGAATGCCTGCTAAACGGCGTCTACGACATGGCGGTGGTTTCTCGTCTGGCGGCGGAAAGTTACCTTGCTCAGGACGGGCTGCGCATCACGTTGGCGCTGGGACCGCATACCTACGTTGGCGAGCATCAGCTAATTTGTCGCAAGGGCGAATCTGCAGATGTAAAACGTGTCGGACTCGATAACCGTTCGGCGGATCAGAAAATCATGACCGAGGCCTGTTTTGGCAACCGTGACGTTGAATTGATCGATATGCCTTATCACGAAAGCTTGCAGCGCATCGCGAAAGGGGATGTGGATGCGGTTATCTGGAACGTGGTTGCCGAGGCCGAGCTGGCGGTACTGGGGTTAGAAGCCACGCCGCTCACCAACGATCCGCGATTTCTGCAGGCCACGGAGGCCGTGGTACTTACCCGCGCAGAGGATTATGCGATGCAGCAGCTACTGCGCGCCGTTGTTAACAAAGAGGCGCTGCTTGCCCACCAACAACGTGTGGCGAACGGTGAACAGGAACCCAGTTATTAAGTGAAGGCAAACGACATGGAAAACAGGCTTAACCTGCTGTGTGAAGCAGGCGTTATCGACAAGGATATTTGTAGCGGCATGCTGCAAGTGGTCAGGCGGTTGGATGAAGAGTGGCGTTTGCCGATTCACAGCGAGCAAGGAACCATGGCGATGACCCATATGGCGAGTGCGTTAATGCGCAGTCGCCAGGGCGAAGTGATTGAAGCGCTGGATGGTGAGTTGCTGGAGGAGTTGGCGCAATCTCATCTCTGGCCAACTATTTTGCTGGTACATCAGGCGCTGATGAAAGAGTTTACGGTTGCGCTGCACGCGAATGAAGAAGGCTATATGTTGGCGAACTTGTATGGATTGTGGATGGCGGCGAACGAAGGTGTCTGAAATCACTGGGAAATGAGCTTATTGCATCTTAAATATTCAAAAAAATGAATATTTAACTGAAGGATTAGAAACGAGGCAGAGAAATGTTTATAGACGCATTGAAACGCCAGAACCCTGCGCTAATCTCCGCCGCTATCGCGTTATGGCAGCAGGGAAAGATCGCCCCTGATAGTTGGGTTATTGATGTTGACCAGGTCATTGAGAATGGCAAACGTCTGCTGGATGTCGCGGGGCAACATGGTATCTCGCTGTATCTGATGACCAAACAGGTTGGACGTAACCCGTGGCTGGCGGAGAAACTGTTGCAGCTTGGCTATGAAGGCATCGTGGTTGTCGATTACAAGGAGAGTCGCGTCATGCGCCGTGCCGGGTTGCCGGTTGCGCATCAGGGACATCTGGTGCAGATCCCGTCGCGGCTGGTCAATGAAGCTGTAGCGCAAGGTACTGAAGTCATCACATTGTTCTCACTGGAGAAAGCGCGCGAAGTTTCCGCTGCTGCGGTGAAGGCCGGTTGTGAACAGAACGTGATGCTGAAGGTGTACGACAAAGATGATTTTCTCTACCCGGGACAGGAAAGCGGATTTCCGCTGATGTATCTGACGGATGTGGTCAATGAAATCCGCAGACTGCCGGGCCTGCGCCTGAGCGGCCTCACCCATTTCCCATGCCTGTTATGGGATGAAAACTCCGCGCAGACGATGCCGACGCCTAATCTGCATACGCTGGTAAATGCCCGACGTCAGTTGGTTGAGGCCGGGATTGCCATTGAGCAGCTTAATGCGCCGTCAGCCAGTAGCTGTTCGTCACTCCCTTTGCTGGCGGAATATGGTGTCACCCATGCGGAGCCGGGTCATGCGTTGACCGGCACCATTCCTTCCAATCAAAAAGGCGACCAGCCGGAACGCATTGCGATGCTGTGGTTGAGCGAGATATCGCACAATTTTCGCGGGGACAGTTATTGCTACGGCGGGGGCTATTATCGTCGCGGCCATGCGCAAAATGCGCTGGTCTTTACGCCAGAAAATGACGCGCCGATCGCAGCGAAGCTAAAACCCGTGGACGACAGCAGCATTGACTACTACCTGCCTGTGGCCGGTGAGTTTCCGGTGAGCAGCGCGGTGATCTTCTGTTTTCGCACCCAGATCTTCGTGACGCGTAGCGACGTGGTGCTGGTGTCGGGCATTCAGCGCGGCGTAGCTGAAATCGTCGCGCGATACGACAGTCTCGGCAATATTCTGGAGGACTAATGGCCCGATTCGTGGTGTTGGTAATCGACAGTTTTGGCGTTGGCGCAATGAAAGACGTCACGCGGGTCAGGCCGCAGGATGCCGGAGCGAATACCTGTGGTCATATCCTGGGCAAACTCCCGCAGTTACGGCTGCCAACGCTTGAGAAGTTGGGGCTGATTAACGCTCTGGGCTTTGCGCCTGGCGTGATGAAACCTTCGGAATCGGCGGTCTGGGGCGTTGCGGAACTGCAGCATGAAGGGGGAGATACCTTTATGGGCCATCAGGAGATTTTAGGCACACGGCCTCAGGCCCCGCTGCGGATGCCATTTAGCGACGTCATTGATCGCGTTGAGCAAGCGCTAAAAGCCGCAGGCTGGCAGGTGGAACGTCGCGGCGGCGACCTGGCGTTTCTTTGGATCAACGATGCGGTTGCAGTGGGCGATAACCTCGAAGCGGATTTAGGTCAGGTCTACAACGTCACTGCCAACCTGTCCGCTATTGCGTTTGATGAGGTGCTAAAGATTGGCCGCGTAGTGCGTGAACAGGTTCAGGTCGGGCGCGTCATCACCTTTGGCGGCCAGCTTGCGAACAGCCAGCGCATTCTGGATGCCGCCGAAACGATGGAAGGGCGCTTTGTCGGCATTAATGCCCCACGCTCCGGCGCGTATGAAAGCGGTTTTCAGGTCAGGCATATGGGCTTTGGCGTAGATGAGCAGGTACAGGTACCGCAAAAACTGCATGACGCCGGAATCCCTACCGTGCTGGTCGGTAAAGTAGCGGACATCGTTGGCAATCCGCACGGGCGCAGCTGGCAAAACCTGGTAGATAGCCAGCAGATTATGGATATCACGCTTAACGAATTTAACGCGGAATCGACGGTATTTATCTGTACCAACATTCAGGAAACCGATCTCGCCGGACACGCTGAAGACGTCGCACGTTATGCCGAACGGCTGCAGCTTGTTGATCTTAATCTTTCACGCCTTCTGACCGCTATGGAGCCAAATGACTGTCTGGTGGTCATGGCCGATCACGGCAACGATCCGACCATAGGGCACAGCCACCATACCCGGGAAGTTGTGCCGGTATTGGTGTATCAACAGGGGCTTGAGCCTGCGCAATTAGGCATCCGGGCGACGTTATCCGATGTTGGCGCTACGGTGTGTGAATTTTTCGGCGCGGCGGCGCCACAAAACGGCTGTTCTTTTCTCTCGGCATTGCGCCTTACAGGAGACACCTTATGAACTTTGATCCGACGGGCTACACCTGGGTCCACGAACATCTGCATATCGATCTCTCCGGATTTAAGAATAACCTCGACTGCCGGTTAGATCAGTACGATCTCATTTGTCAGGAAATGAAGGATCTCCGGGCGTCAGGCGTCAGCAACATTATTGAGATGACCAACCGCTATATGGGACGTAATCCGCAATTCATGCTCGACCTGATGCGCGATACCGGCATCAACGTCGTGGCCTGCACAGGCTATTACCAGGATGCGTTCTTCCCTGAACATGTTGCGGCGCACAGCGTGGAACAGCTCGCGCAGGAGATGGTCGATGAGATAGTCATCGGTATTGATGGCACTGAATTGAAGGCCGGAATTATCGCGGAAATTGGCTCTAGTGAAGGCGTGATTACGCCGCTTGAAGAGAAGGTGTTTATCGCCGCGGCACGGGCACACATCGAAACCGGACGCCCCATCTCAACCCATACCTCTTTTAGCACGATGGGAGTGGAACAGCTGGTGTTGCTACAGGCGCACGGCGTCGACCTTTCCCGCGTAACCGTTGGTCACTGCGACCTGAAAGATAATCTCGACAATATCTTACGCATGATCGAGCTCGGCGCGTATGTGCAATTCGATACCATCGGAAAAAACAACTATTACCCGGACGAGAAACGCATCGCCATGCTGCACGCGATACGCGATCGCGGACTGCTTAGCCACGTCATGCTCTCTATGGACATTACCCGCCGCTCGCATTTAAAAGCCAATGGCGGCAATGGCTACGACTATCTGTTAACCACCTTTATCCCACAGCTGCGCCAGTCAGGATTCAGTCAGGCCGATGTGGACATGATGTTACGTGATAACCCCTCAAAATTTTTCCAATAAGGACAGAATCATGAAAAAGATTGGCGTTGCTGGCTTACAGCGTGAGCAGATTAAAAAAACCATCGAAACCGCAGCACCGGGCTGCTTTGAAGTCTCCATTCATAACGATATGGAAGCGGCGATGAAGGTGAAATCCGGACAACTGGATTACTACATCGGCGCTTGTAACACCGGCGCGGGTGCAGCACTGTCGATTGCCATCGCGGTGATTGGCTACAACAAGAGTTGCACTATCGCCAAGCCGGGTATTAAGGCGAAAGACGAACATATCGCAAAAATGGTTGCGGAAGGGAAAGTGGCGTTTGGTCTCTCCGTCGAACATGTTGAACATGCGATTCCGATGCTGGTTAACCACCTGAAATAAAAGGCATGACTATGGATCTGTATATTCAGATTGTGGTGGTGGCCTGCCTGACCGGCATGACGTCACTTCTGGCACACCGCTCGGCGGCCGTTTTTCATGACGGCATCCGCCCGATTCTGCCGCAACTGATCGAGGGGTACATGAACCGCCGTGAGGCGGGAAGTATCGCGTTTGGTCTGAGTATCGGCTTTGTAGCGTCGGTGGGGATCTCCTTTACCCTGAAAACCGGCTTGCTCAACGCCTGGCTGCTGTTCCTGCCGACGGATATTCTCGGCGTGCTGGCAATGAACAGCCTGCTGGCGTTCGGTCTGGGCGCTATCTGGGGCGTATTGATTCTGACCTGCCTGCTGCCGGTGAACCATCTGCTCACGGCGCTGCCGGTGGATGTGCTGGGTAGCTTGGGTGAATTAAGTTCGCCGGTGGTTTCTGCATTCGCACTCTTCCCGCTGGTGGCGATTTTCTACCAGTTTGGCTGGAAACACAGCATTATCGCGGCGGTGGTGGTACTGATGACCCGCGTGGTGGTGGTGCGTTACTTCCCGCATCTGAACCCGGAATCAATTGAGATTTTTGTGGGGATGATGATGCTGCTGGCGATCGCCATTACGCATGATATTCGCCATCGTGGCGATGAAGAGATGGATGCCAGCGGGTTATCTGTCTTTGAAGAACGAACCTCACGGATTATTAAAAACCTGCCGTATATTGCCATCGTTGGCGCGCTGATTGCCGCCGTTGCCAGTATGAAAATTTTTGCTGGTAGCGAGGTCTCAATTTTTACGCTGGAAAAAGCCTATTCAGCGGGGATTACGCCTGAGCAATCGCAGACGCTGATTAACCAGGCGGCGCTGGCGGAATTTATGCGTGGGTTGGGTTTTGTGCCGTTGATTGCCACCACCGCGCTGGCAACCGGTGTGTACGCGGTAGCGGGCTTCACCTTTGTTTATTCCGTTGGTTATCTGGCACCGAACCCGTGGATAGCGGCAATCCTTGGCGCTATCGTGATTTCCGCGGAAGTGCTGCTGCTGCGCTCAATTGGCAAATGGCTGGGGCGTTATCCGTCAGTGCGTAACGCATCGGACAATATTCGTAATGCGATGAATATGCTGATGGAAATGGCGCTGCTGATAGGCTCGATTTTTGCCGCCATTAAGATGGCTGGCTACACCGGTTTCTCGATTGCGGTGGCGATTTACTTCCTTAACGAATCGATAGGGCGTCCGGTGCAGAAGATGGCGGCCCCGGTCGTGGCGGTGATGATTACGGGTATTGTGCTGAATATTCTCTACTGGTTTGGTCTGTTTGTTCCGGCCTGAGGAGGCGTAAAACATGAAGACGTTCCCTCTGCAAAGTCTGACGCTCGCGCAAGCACAACAAAAGCAGTTTGCGCTGGTGGATACGCTCTGCCGTCACTTTCCTGGCGCTGACTTTCTGGCTGGTGGCGATTTTGGGTTGGCCCCGGGACTGAATCAGCCCCGGGTCACGCAGCGAGTGGAAAAGGTGCTGGCCGAGGCGTTTCATGCTGAAGCCGCCGTGCTGGTTCAGGGGGCTGGCACCGGGGCTATTCGCGCTGGGCTGGCCGCACTGCTCAAACCCGGGCAGCGGCTGCTGGTACACGACGCACCTGTGTATCCTACAACACAGGTGATCATCGAGCAGATGGGCATCACCCTGGTCAGGGCTGATTTCAACAGCCCCTCGGCAATCATGCGGGCTATTACGCAGTATCGCCCTGATGCCGCGCTGGTACAGCATACGCGGCAGCAACCGCAGGACCATTACGTTTTAGCGGATGTGTTGGCGGAAATAACACAATGTGGCGTACCGACATTAACCGATGATAACTACGCGGTGATGAAAGTAGAGGGTATCGGCTGCGAGTGTGGGGCGACGCTGTCCACCTTTTCCTGCTTTAAGCTCTTCGGCCCGGAAGGCGTAGGGGCGGTTATCGGCAAGGCAGAGGTCATCGCTAAAATTCGTAGCACCCTCTATTCCGGCGGCAGCCAGATCCAGGGAGTGCAGGCGCTCGAGGTTCTTAGCGGTCTGGTTTTCGCTCCGGTGATGCATGCGGTGCAGGCTGGTGTTTCTGAGCGTCTGCTGAATCTGCTCGATAGTGGAGCGATACCTGAGGTGAAAAAAGCGGTTATTGCTAATGCCCAGTCGAAGGTGCTGATCGTGGAGTTTCACCAGCCGATTGCCGCCCGTGTGCTGAAAGCGGCGCAAGAGAGAGGTGCGCTACCGTATCCGGTAGGAGCGGAGTCGAAATATGAAATCCCGCCGCTGTTTTATCGCCTCTCCGGGACCTTCCGTGAAGCGAATCCAGAGCTGAGCGACTATGCGATTCGTATTAATCCCAATCGCAGTGGCGAGGACACGGTGCTGCGGATTTTGCGGGAAAGCGTGAGTGCATGTGAGTGAGCGTAAATCTAAAATGAAAAAACCGGGAAATTCCCGGTTTTTTTGTATCTGCGCAATCGCGTATATTATTGATTTGCAGCCGGGCCGCAGCCACCAATAATTTTAGAAATTGAAATCGCCGGATGGAATAAATAATCGTAGCTACAGTTGTTTTTTGTGTTTTCAATATGACCAGTACATGCGGTCAGCGTAGCCAGAATCCCTGCAACAATGGTGATTTTTGCAAATTTAAACATATCAAAATCCTTATTAGGTATCTATTTTTAAATGGATGAAATCCATTTCTCGGTCGTTAAAATATCAGGTAATAGGGCATTGATGTAGTCCAGATAAGGACTTTGTATTATTTATTAATTATTTGTTTGGTGAATTTATGGGTTATAAATGCGGTCTGATTTTAATAAATAATATCAGACCGCCAGCGCTATTTATTTAGCGAAATGTTTTCTTGAAATTCAACATAAAGCCTTTATCGCTGATACCGTCCTCTTTCCACTGGTAAGCATCCAGGTTCAGGCTGGCATCTTTGGCGCTGTATTTCACGCCGACGGTTGCCAGGCCGTTCATGCCGCCGCCTTTCTGACCATCATCGAGACTGAACTGTTGACCCGCCACACCCTGCAAAGACGCTGAGCGCTGGCTCTTGCTGTAGCTCAGATTTGGACCGCCCTCAAGCGTCATGTTAGCGCTCCAGCCATTTTGACCTGTATAGTTCGCTTTCAGGCCGACGATAGAATCAACAGCTGTTTCACTTCCACTGTTCATGCTCAGGTTGAAATCACCCGCGCTGCGTTCTTTGTAGCCGTCTTCCAGCGTGTGACGTAATTTCACTCCTGCGTATGGCGTGACCGACAGCCCCTCATCCAGGGTAAAGGTTTTCGCACCTTCACTGCGGAATTCGAGGTATTGTTGACGCGTGCTGGAATCCGCAACTTTGCTGACATCGCCATAAGAGACAGAGCGGTTGCTGTCGAGATTGTGTACGTCATAACGCAGGGCGTTATTCCACGCCAGTCCGTCTTCAAACGCCATGCTGTGCTTGAGACCGAAGAACTGACTGAAGCCGCCAGTCAGGCCATTGTCGCCCACTTTTTGTGAACCACTGCCGTCCAGACGGGCGATCCCGTACTCCATCGTCAGGTTCTGGCTGGTGGTCAAATCAAGCGTCTGACGTAGCGCTAGCATGTCGTACTCGGTGTCGTTGCCCAGTTCGGCACGCGGATCGCCCTTCGCCACCACGTTGAACGCCAGACCATTCGCGTTCACCTGCGGCGCAGCGCTGGTCAGCATGTTGAAGCGGTTGCTGAGTACGCGCGCTTCACGGAATACAGTGGTGGCCTGGCTGCCACTCACCTGCTTCAGGGCACTGTTGAGCTCGGCGGTGGTGCCAACGTTTAGGCTGGTATACAGCTCGTTGTTGGTGTAGCCTGCATCCAGCGCCTGGGCGACGCTGTCGACGCTGCTGTCGGTCGCCACGTCGGTGTAGGCGTTTTTGGTCATGGTGACATCTACGTTGCCGTCGGTGTCGGTGCTGCCCTTAGCATTCCACACCACGCTGGTGGATCCGATGTTTTCCGCGCCCTGGATATTGCTACCGGTAAAGGCGTTATCCACCACGATAGTAGTGTCTGCCGTGCCCGCGGTAAATCCGGTACCCACTTTTACATTGTCGCCAATCACCAGATTGTTAGCTTTCAGCGTGCCGGAGCTGCCGTCAGCGTTGGTGCCGACAATGTAGTTAGAGAGCTGTTGCGGCGCGTTCGGATCGGCTGGCGGCGTCGGGATGTTTCCCTGAGATGGTGCAGTATCCGCGTCTGGTATAGCGATATCCGCAGCGCCGTCTTCGTTGGTGTAGGTGGTTCCTGGCGCATAGATACCGCAGCCGCTATCACACAGCAGATTGATCTCGCCGTTATTGATAATGGCTTTTGTCGTGCCGCCAAAGGCATAAGAGTTATCCGCGTATACGTTGATTACGCCGTCAGCCGTGTTGTTGATCGTGGTTTTCGAACCATTGCCCTTGATTCCGATAAGCCCGGTGCCGTTGGTGTCATCGATTTGCCCCTGTTCGGTACCAACGTTAATGGTGCCACTGTTAACCAGGTTGACAATATAGCTGGTGGAGCCGCCGCTGATTGCGACAGCGTTGTTGCCCTGTACGTTGATGGTTCCCTGGTTGGCGAAGTTATAGCCGCGTCCGAGGTTGATGAGCGGCGCATTTGGGTTAATGCCGTTAATCACGCCTGTTTCGGTATTCCAGATCCATTTACCATTGCTGTTTGAATCGGTACTGGCCGTGGTGATGGCGCTGTAGCCGTTAGTGGCAGTGATAGTGCCGCTGTTGACCTGAGAGAGAGAGTCGCTGGTGCGTGTGACATGGACAATAGTATTTTCGCCGCCCGCTACCGCGCTGCCGCTGTTACTGAGTGTTGCCCCCGCATCATTGTAGAGCAGGAAGCTGCCGCTCATCAGCGCTTTACCGTCTTCCGTCACCGTCATACCACCGTTGTTGACGATTTCCTGCTGGTAGCTGCTTGCTGAAATAGCCCCGATAAAATCACCATCGTTAAAGAAGGTGGTGTTGCCGCCGAGGGTCAGTAGATCGGTGGTGATGCTGCCGCCCGCACGGTTGTACGTGGTTGCATTGGCCTTTATTTTATCGGCGTTCAGAGTTCCTTTGTTTTCCAGACCACCTGCGTTGATGCTCAACGTACCATCAACGGTCAGTGCGGCATCCGCTTCGTTGTATAGCCAGCTTTTCGCATCAACATTGCCGTTAAGCGTTTCGTTGCCGTAGTTTGCCAAGGGGGTGACGCTGATGAATCCGCTGGCGGAGGTTTGGGTGTCGCTGTCGCCGCTGCCCGCCAGCACCTGCAGCCACAGCTGATCGCCTGGCGTGGAGCCCATATGCGTATCCTGATCATCCATCGGGCTACCGTTGAGGTTGATCTGGCCATTATTGATGATGTAGCTGCTGCCGTCGGCATAAAATGCCTGGCCGTAGCTGGCATCAATATTGATAACGCCTGTCGCGCTATTTATTGCTGTCCCTCCTGCGGTCGCGGCCATACCAACCAGCAGGGGAGTCTCTGTTCCCACGTTCTCATCGCTGGTTAAATTGATGGTGCCCTGGTTAATCGCCGTACCGCCTGACAGGGCCGACATACCGAAGCCCGCATTATGGACGGTGATGGTGCCGGTATTCGTTACCGTAGCGCTACCACTACCGCTATTACTGGAGCCTGCTACCATTCCGCTACTGCTCACTCTACGGTCGGAAGGCGCCCAGTAACTTTCGCTAATGATGTTACCGTCTGCATCCAGCGTCTGCTTAAAACCGTCGACATAAATCGACCCGGCGTTAAGTGCTGTTCCTTTGGATGCGGTCATACCATATAACCCTGCTCCGTAAAGGGATATTTCGGCCCCGGCGTCGTTGAACACCGCGGCATTGTTGTAGGCCAACATGCCGTAAACCGTATTGCTATACCAGGCGATTGGATAGAGGAGGATGCCGCCTTCGCCGTAAGGCGTTGACCCGGTGGTCAGCGTGATGCTGCCGCCTGCGGCATTGACTGCGGTCGAATTTTTTCCATCGGCTTCGAGGGTTGCTATCATGTTGTACTTGGTGGTGTTGGTTGTTGCTTTGATATCACCGCTATTTTTAACCGATGCTCCATTTGAGGCACGCATGAGGGTTGTTATACCGCTCATGTTAATTGCCCCCTGATTTTCAATAGAAGAGTTCGTACCGCCTGCTGCCATTATTGCATTGAGGCTGAAGTACTGGCTGTCAATGAAGTTATATTGAATATCCACCACCGAAGTGTCGTTAAATATAACTTCTCCGCCATTTGCCACATTAACCAGGGCGGTACTGCCTCCGGAGATATCTTTAATTTTCAGCTGAGAATGTCCATCCAGCGTGACGTTGCTTTCGCCATTGATATTAATGCCGGTAACGAGGGAGGAATACATCCCCGGGACGGCAGACTGGTCAATATTGATCCCTCCCATCAGATCAACATTATTGCCATCGCCAGTAATGTTAAGCCCGATAGAATTTAGGTAGCCGCCCGAGTCGTTACTCGTCTGATCGCTGGAATAAATGGTGAGAGCACCGGATAAACTTACCTGATTATTATCACCAGTGATATCAATACCGGATAAAACATCACTGCTTGCCATTTTGCTATTATTGGCAAAATCACTGTTAAGCGATACGCTGCCGGAGATATCGGTGGTGGTATCATCGCCAATAATGGAAATGCCGGTTGCGCCACGATAAACACCCGTACTGTCCTGCGTTGAGTCGACAATGATATTGCCACCGAGCGTGGTCTGCGCTTCATTGCCACTCACCAACGTCCCCGTACCGTTGAGGCTAACCTGGATATTGCCTTTGTTTTTAAAGGTGTTCCCCTGGCCGGCCACCACGAAGCCGATAGACGATGTATCCTGTACTGTGGCATTACCGGTATTGCTAAGGGTGTTGTTCTGGCCATAGGCGACAAGACCCGTAGCACCATGAGTCACCAGCAGATCGCCGGTTTGGATCAGACTGGAGTCATTGCCATCAATAACGGCGGCTATTGAGCCTGCGCCATCGGCCGTAATATCGCCCGTGTTGGTAATGCGAGTGCTGTCACCATTGATTCGTGTACCGGTTGCACCATCGGTAATGGTTTGCTGTCCCTGACTGATAACCTGCGTATCGTCACCTTCAATATACAGTGCAGTGGAACCGGTGCCGCTGGCTGTAACATCCCCTGTATTGTCGACGACTGTATCGTTGCCAGTAATTTTCGCTCCTGTACCACCGTCAGCTACATTGAGTTCACCATCGTTAGTGATATGCGCTTTATCGCCATTAATGATCGTTCCGATTGAACCCTGTCCGCTAATATCGGAGGTTCCGGTGATATTCACACTGGAATTGTCACCGTCAATGATCATAGCGATAGCACCGTTGTTGACGGTGATATCGCCAGTCATATTAACAGTGGCATCATTACCGTTGATATGAGTGCCAGTAGCGCCATCGGATATATACTGTGCGCCTTCGCTGATGACGGTGGCGTCGTCGCCGCTAATATTTAGCGCAGACGATCCCTCTCCGCTGACGGTTGAGTTCCCTTTATTCTCGATGAACGCATTATCCCCGGTAATGTGTCCCCCGGTGCCACCGTCGGTGATAGTCATTTCACCTTCATTGACGACGCGCGCGTTATTACCGTTGATAACAGAGCCAGTGGAACCTTCACCGCTGATGTCTGAGATTCCGGTATTATCGATCGTAATATCGTCGCCATCGATAACCAGACCTGTACCACCGTCAGTGACGTCGATACCGCCTGAGATGTTGGTTGTCGTGCCATTACCTGAAATAAATGCGCCGGTCGCGCCGTCAGTGGTCGATTGCCCTGAAATGGTGTTGATAGTGTTATCGCCGGTAACAATAATACCAATAGCGCCATCGCTTACCGTGGAGTTGCCATTCAGCGTGTTTTGTGTGTTATCGCCGGAAATAATCACACCCGTTTCATTCTCACCGCTGATCACCAGCCCGCGTTCGCTGGTATGCGTTGCGCCGTCCTGGTCGGTAATTAGCGTCCCTTTGCTGGCGACAATCAGGTTACCGCGACTGTCATATTTCCAGAAACGCCCATCAGAGGTTGTGCCGCTGAAAACGGCATTGTTGTCATCGGTGATGTGCCATTTATCGGCAACCAGTTGCGTGCCGTCTGCGGCAGTCAGGATGTAGCTGTTGCCATCTGTTGATTTTTGCCAGCTCAGAACCACATTGGTGGCGCTGGTCGCTGCGGTATTAATGTTTAGCTCATCCAGTGTGACCGTTGCCGCGCCGTGATCGGACGTCACGCCGTTATCATAGATATTTACGCGAGTATCAGGCGGAGTGACATCGCCGCCATCGTCAGGCGGGGTGACATCGCCACCGTCGTCAGGCGGAGTGACATCATCGCCACCGTCGTCAGGCGGGGTGACATCATCGCCGCCATCGTCAGGTGGTATCGGTGTTACATTATCGTCTGGAGGGAGTGGTGAGGTATCCTGATGGCGAGCATGACCGCCGCCGTTGTTATCTATACCAATGGCGACGCCGGCAACCAGAGCCGCTACTCCCCCTGTTACCCACCCCCAGTGATTGTCGTTTTCAGGCAATGCAGCAAGACAGGCTGCAGAGAGTTTTTTACGTTCTTCTTTGGATAATAAGGAAATGTTTTTCGGACAATCTTCATTGTCATCGTTGTTATCTGAGGCAAATGCTGGGGTGTACCAGGGTTGTAATGCAACCGCAATCGCAATAGCAATGATCTTTCTTCTTTTCATAAGAATCGTCCTTGGTTATATAACATCCTGTAATTGGAAATGAAATTCTTAAATGTAAGTGAAATATGATTAGTCTAGGGAATTTCATTCAATGAATATTATTTTACCATCGATATATCGGACCTGGTCAAATAGGCCCTCGGAGCTATTCATTTTTCTGATGAATGTAGTTTGCTTGTTTTGTGCGGGCGGGAGGCGCTTTATTGATAATTATGCGTTTTTTTATCTTCGTGTATTTCTAGAGTGAATTATTTAGTTTTTTTTAATTGTCTTGTTAGAATAAATAACTCTATTAATAAAATAAATGCCCTGAATATCAGGGCATTTATTAGCATTCAATTAATGATTCGAGAACCAGTTCAGCTTATCGCGTAGTCCAACCACGCGACCGACGATAATCAGCGCCGGACTTTCAACCTGCTGTGCCAGCTCGCCGAGCTGTGTCAGAACCCCGTTGACGACGCGTTGCTTCACGGAAGTCCCGTTTTCTACCAGCGCGACGGTCATATCAGGCTGCATGCCAAATTCAATCAGTTTTTCCTGGATGGTGGCTGCCTGATTCAGTCCCATGTAGAAAACCAGCGTCTGTTTCTCGGCCGCCAGGTTTTCCCAGTCCAGCTCACCGCCGGTTTTCAGGTGTCCGGTAACCAGACGCACGCTCTGAGCGTAATCACGATGGGTCAGTGGAATGCCGGAATAGGCAGAACAACCAGAGGCTGCGGTAATACCAGGCACTACAGAGAATGGAATACCGGCATGGCACAGCGTTTCCAGCTCTTCGCCACCACGGCCAAAGATGAACGGGTCGCCACCTTTCAGTCGTACCACGCGCTTGCCCTGCTGTGCTTCACGCAGCAGGATCTGATTGATCTCTTCCTGCGGTACGCAGTGATAGCCCGCACGTTTGCCGACGAACACCCGGTCTGCATCGCGGCGTACAAGGTTCATGATGTCGTCGGAAACCAGGCGGTCATAGACCACGACATCCGCTTGCTGGATCTGCTGTAGCCCTTTCAGCGTCAGCAGGCCGGCATCGCCAGGACCGGCGCCAACCAGTACCACTTCACCACGGTGATCCAGCGGTTCGCTGAGCATTTGCTCGGTGGTTTCCTCGACGGCTTTTAGGTCATTGTTCGCCAGCGACTGCGCCAGGCGGTCATTCACGAACAATTTTTCCCAGAAGCGGCGACGTTCACCCATGCTGGCAAACTGTTGCTTCACCCGGGAGCGCAACTTGCCAGCATATTGCGCGACCTGGCCCAAATGCTGAGGCAGTACGGATTCAAGCCTTTCACGCAGCAGACGGGCAAGCACCGGCGATGTCCCGCCGGAGGAGACCGCCACCATCAGCGGCGAGCGGTCGATAATGGAGGGCATGATAAAACTGGCTGCTTTTGGCGCGTCGACCACGTTGCAAAAGATACGACGTGACTCCGCGGCGGTGCTGACGCTTTGGTTGACGGCATCGTCATCGGTGGCGGCAATAGCCAGCCAGCAGGTGTCGAGCAGGGACTCATCGAACGGTCCCTCAACCAGCGTCAGCATGCCTTCATCTGCCCATACTTTGAACTGCGGAATAAATGCCAGTGCATTAACCGTTAAACGGGCGCCCGCTTCCAGCAGTAACCGCGCTTTGCGTTCTGCGACATCACCACCGCCGACGATCAAGCAGTCGCGGTCACGTAGTTGACAAAATATAGGCAAATGGTCCACGACATTACCCCTTAATTAATTATTAGCAGCCGCCTCTGGCTGGTTGATTTTTGCCGGAGCCGGACGCTCCGATTTTGGCGTAGCATACCAATAACCTAATCCCATGAATACGACACCGGACAAAGTATTACCGAGTGTCACCCACAGCAGGTTATGACCAATTCCTGACAGGGTATAAGCTTCGCTGTGATGGCCGAACCAGGAGAGGGCAAACAGCGTCATGTTGGCCACCGAGTGCTCGTAGCCGGAAGCGATAAACGCCAGCAGACACCACCAGATAGCGAGGAATTTTGCCGCGCCTTCGGTACGGATTGCCATCCATATTGCCAGACAAACCAACCAGTTACACAGTGCGCCTTTAAAGAACAACACCGTTGCAGGCGCGGTGGTTTTCGCCAGCGCGACCGAATGGACGATGCTGGTATCGACCGGCAGCAGACTGCCGCCTCCCCAGCTATAAAGCAGGGCGACAAACACGGATCCGACCAGATTTCCCAGCCAGGTTTGCGGCAGGATAGCCCACATTTGGCCGTGGCTGATGGTGCCCGCTTTGACGCCGAGCGTCAGGAACATGGTGTGACCGGTAAACAGTTCTGAACCGGCAATAATAACCAGCGTTAAGGCGATACCAAAGGTTGCACCCATCACCAGCGGACGTACGGACGGGTCGAGCAGGTTACCGAGGGTAAAAATAAGGATGATGCCGAGGCCAACATAGGCCCCTGCCATTGCCGAACTGACCCAGAACCCGAGCGGGTTATTTGCCGACAGGCGTGCGATGCGCGCAGCGTTAGCCGCACACTTATTGATAGTGTCTGTGAACATGTGTTGATTATCCTTTTCTCACTTCATCCTTTGCACTGCCTCTTTGTTGGCAGCCCTCGCTCACCCCAGTCACATAGTGAACTATGCTCTTGGGGGGGTGCTCAGTTGCCGCCGCGATGCAGCACAAATGATTTTGTGATAACAATTACAATGAAAAAAATACAAAAAAGGGGAGGCGTTGCGCCTCCCAAAAATTTATTAACCGCGCAGTTGCACCGTGCCGTCTTTCACTCGCGCTTCGTAATGTTTCACGGAGAACTGTTCGTCTTCCATGCACAGTCCGTCGCTTAAACGAAAACGCTGTTTTTTCAGCGGGCTGGCAACCCACAATTCGCCCTGGTGTTCAGCAATCAGCCCACGAGAAAGCACGCTGGACTCAAAGAACGGGTCGATGTTGCTGATCGCAAACACCTGGTCGCTGTGATACGGGCGGAAAATCGCAACCTGCTCGTTACCTAACAGGGCGCAGACGCCTGTTGCAGGCAGAATGTCATCGATTTTGCAGATGTTTTTCCACTGGCTCATGCGTTTTCCTCCACCAGAGTCACCGGGATACGCTCATAAGGCGTGGCCGGACGATGTTGTTCACGTTCAGGCACAACCTGGACATTCGGATCGCGTTTATCGCTGTTGATAAAGTGTTTGAAGCGAACCTGCGCGGATGGAGTGTTAACGGTTTCTGTCCACTCGCAGACCACCGCTTCACGCAGACGGGCCATCTCTTCTTCAAGATGCTGGTTCAGGCCCAGCTTGTCGTCGATGATGACGGACTTCAGATACTCGATACCGCCTTCCAGATTGTCTAACCACGGTGCGGTGCGGGTCAGTTTGTCGGCGGTACGGATGTAGAACATCATGAAACGATCAAGATACTTGAGCAGCGTTTCGCGATCGATATCTGCTGCCAGCAGGTCTGCATGGCGAGGTTTCATCCCGCCGTTACCGCAAACGTACAGGTTCCAGCCTTTCTCAGTGGCGATGATACCCACGTCTTTGCCCTGAGCTTCCGCACATTCGCGGGTACAACCGGAGACGCCGAATTTCATTTTGTGCGGGGTACGAATGCCTTTGTAGCGATTTTCCAGCTCCACGCCGAAGCCGACGCTATCGCCGACGCCATAACGACACCAGGTGCTACCTACGCAGGTTTTCGCCATACGCAGCGCTTTGGCATACGCGTGGCCGGTTTCAAAACCCGCTTCAATCAGCTGACGCCAGATTTCCGGCAGGTCATCTTTCTGCGCGCCGAACAGACCGATACGCTGAGAACCGGTAATTTTGGTGTACAGGTTAAACTCACGCGCGATACGGCCCACGGCCACCAGGCCTTCAGGGGTAATTTCACCGCCCGCAGAGCGCGGGATCACGGAGTAAGTACCGTCTTTCTGGATGTTAGCCAGGAAGTTGTCGTTGGTGTCCTGCAGCGGCGTGTGCTGTGGTTTGAGGATGTACTCATTCCAGCAGGACGCCAGCAGGGAACCCACGGTAGGTTTACACACTTCGCAGCCGTAACCTTTACCGTGTTTAGCCAGCAACTCTTCGAAAGTTTTAATGCCTTCTACGCGGATCAGGTGGAACAGTTCCTGACGTGAATACGGGAAGTGTTCGCACAGGTTGTTGTTAACTTCGATACCCTGTTTCGCCAGTTCGGCGTTCAGGACCTGCGTTACCAGCGGGATACAACCGCCACAGCCGGTACCGGCTTTGGTTTCCGCTTTCAGCGCCGCAACGGTATGGCAGCCTTTGTTGATAGCGGCAACCAGCATGCCTTTGGTGACGTCAAAGCAGGAGCAAATCTGCGCGCTGTCCGGCAGTTTATCGACACCGATAGATGGCTTACCGCTGCCCGCGTGTGCTGGCAGAATCAGTGAATCTGGATTTTCCGGCAGTTCAATGGCGTTCAGCACCAACTGCAGCAGATTGCCGTAATCGCTGGTGTCGCCAACCAGAACTGCGCCGAGCAGGGTTTTGTTATCTTCGCTAACGATCAGGCGTTTGTAGACTTCTTTGCTTTCGTCGAGATAGACATAGCTACGTGCGCCCGGCGTGCGAGCATGCGCGTCACCAATACCGCCGACGTCAACGCCGAGCAGCTTCAGCTTGGCGCTCAGGTCCGCGCCTTCAAAGGCGTTTTCAGTTTCGAGAATATGGTCAACGGCAACCTGCGCCATTTTGTAGCCAGGAGCGACCAGACCATACACGCGGTTGTTCCAGCTTGCGCATTCGCCGATGGCATAGATGTCCGGGTCAGAAGTCTGGCAGGTGTCGTTAATGACGATACCGCCGCGTGGCGCGACGTCAAGGCCGCACTGGGTGGCCAGTTTGTCGCGTGGACGAATACCGGTAGAGAAGACGATGAAATCGACTTCCAGTTCGCTACCGTCGGCAAAACGCATGGTTTTGCGCGCTTCGGTGCCTTCCTGAACGATCTCTTTGGTGTTTTTGCTGGTGTGCACACGCACGCCCATGCTTTCAATTTTGCGACGTAACTGCTCGCCACCCATATGATCCAGCTGTTCAGCCATCAGCATTGGGGCGAATTCAATCACGTGGGTTTCAACGCCGAGGCTTTTCAGCGCACCAGCGGCTTCCAGGCCCAGCAGGCCACCGCCGACCACGGCACCGCGTTTGCTACGGCGCGCGCAAGACTCAATCGCGTTGAGGTCTTCGATGGTGCGGTAAACGAAGCAGTCCTGGGTTTCCGAACCTTTAATCGGTGGGATCCACGGGTAAGAGCCCGTCGCCATGATTAGCTTATCGTAGTAAACCGTACGACCTGCGCTGGAGTGGATTACTTTCTCCTGGCGGTTAATGGTAATTGCGCGCTCGCCCACTAACACCTTAACGCCGTGCTTCTCGTAGAATCCTTCACGCACCAGAGAAAGCTCTTCGGCGGTGTGGTGGGAGAAGTAGGAAGACAGGTGTACGCGGTCGTATGCTTTGCGGGGTTCTTCACAGAAGACGGTAATATCAAAATTGGCAGCGTCGGATTTATCAAGAAGATCCTCAATAAAGCGATGGCCGACCATACCATTACCGATAATAGCGAGTCTGACTTTGCTCATTTTTGCCTCGATTTCTTTTCTATTACTGCCTACCTTAACGATTCAGCAACCGCACTTATTGATGCAAATCAAATTCGCCCTTATATACTCCTTAAGAGGTATATAACTGATTTGTCAGCATTTTTATAAGTGACGGAATTATTTGAGTTTTCGTGTTTGTACAAATAGCGTACAAATTAAGGGGTTTTTGTAAGAATTGGCCTACATGACCAGAGAAAGAAGAGAGGAGGCGAAAATATGCCGGATGATGTGGATACCATCCGGCAGTGTGTAGGCCGGGCTAGCTAAGCGCCCCGGCACTGAGATTAATGCGTTGCTGGCGCGTTATGCTGGCGATGACGCGTGACGAACCCAAGAATAAAGCACATTACGAATACAACCGCATACAAGCCGTTAGCCGTCTGCAATGCTGCCTGTGGGCCGCTGTGTGCCACAATAGGGCCGGTTACCACGAAGGTGAGCATAGTACCGATGGTGCCGCAGGTCAGAACGAAGTTAACCAGTTTGGGTGAGGCGACCTTCGTCTGCTGGGAGCCAAGGGTAATGATGGTGGTATAAATCGCGCTGGAGAAGAAGCCCAGCGTTAGAATGAACCACGGCATATGTTCCGGCGTACCCGTGATAAACAGATACATCAGTACGGTGGCCAGACCCGCCAGTACGGTCAGGATGCGTTGCAAATCGAAGAAACGCAGAATGAAGCTAAACGCCCACATGCCAACCATGTAAGACATCCAGAAGTCGCTGACCAGTTTACCTGCGTCGTTCAGGCTCATACCCAGGCTTTTGGCGTATTCCGGAACCCAGGAGATAAAGCCCAACTGACCGAGGATGTAGCACAGCGCGGCGATCGCCAGAAACAGCACGCCAATCCCCCATTTTTCTTTTACTACCGGCGCGTCTGACTGCTGAGCGTGTTTACCCAGTGCCGGAAATTCACAACCGAAGGTCAGCAGGAAAATAGCGACGTATACCAGGCCGATGCAAGCATAGACCCAATACCATTCGATGCTGCGCGCTAACAGGAACGCGGCAACCATCGGGAAAATCATCCCGGCCATGCTGAAGAAGGAGTCAGTAAACAGTAAGCGGGAACCGCGCTGGCGACCTTCGTACATTTGAGTTACCAGGAACGTACCAATCGACATGGTTATACCGCTCACAAGACCCAATACAAACATGGCGGCAGAGAACAAGGCCAGGCTATGGCTGAGCATCAGTCCGGCGACTGCCAGTACCATCAGGATAAAGCCGAAGCGCAACTGGGTTTTCAGGGGCACGATTTCCATTAGCCATGCATTCAGAAAGATAGAGATCAGAATGCCGGCATTCAGGAAGGTGAAGGTGTTACTCATGCTGGAAACGGGCAAATGGAAGTAATCTGCGATGTTTCCCATCACCATCCCGGTGACAATTACCAACGCACCTGTCAGGGCGTAGGAGAGAAAGCTAATCCATGTGAGCTTGATGCGATTGCTGTTAGTCATGACTGGCCTGTATAGAAGTGTAAGGCGCATTGACTGCGCCGTGAGCGGGCAGATTTTAGGCGCTTTTGTGATGTATTTAAATATTTATTGGTAATGAGTTTGTTTATTACATTTTTGTATGTGATCTAAATCACATTGATTCATGCGGCAGTAAGGTTACATTTGTTTCAAGTACGTAAAATTAGGTAAAGGGATGGCCTTGTCCTTGAAGGCTCTTTAGAATCAATTCACTTGCTTCATTTCTGCTCTTGTTAAGGAATTCTCATGCTCAAATCGACTCTGGCGGCTGTTGCAGCTGTTCTCGCTCTTTCTGCTCTCTCTCCCGCAGCACTGGCAGCAAAAGGTGACCCTCATGTTCTGCTGACAACCTCTGCTGGTAACATTGAGCTGGAGCTGAACAGTCAGAAAGCCCCGGTTTCAGTGCAAAACTTTGTCGATTATGTCAACAGCGGTTTCTATAACAACACTACGTTCCACCGTGTTATCCCTGGCTTCATGGTGCAGGGTGGCGGTTTTACCGAGCAGATGCAGCAGAAGAAACCTAACCCGCCAATCAAGAATGAAGCCGATAACGGACTGCGTAACACCCGCGGCACGATTGCTATGGCGCGTACAGCGGATAAAGACAGCGCGACCAGCCAGTTCTTTATCAACATTGCAGACAACGCTTTCCTCGATCACGGCCAGCGCGACTTTGGCTATGCTGTCTTCGGAAAAGTTGTGAAAGGTATGGATGTCGCGGATAAGATCTCTCAGGTACAGACCCATGATGTCGGTCCATACCAGAATGTTCCGTCAAAACCGATTGTTATCCTTTCTGCTAAAGTTCTGCCGTAATCGTATCTCGCGCGGGTAGTTCTTGCCCGCGTTCCCCCCTCTCTCTGCGTAACCCGAAATTGCTGCTTATACTTGTGGCAAGTGTCGGCTCATTCAGGGAGGTCACGTGAAAAAACTCACCGATAAACAAAAGTCCAGGCTGTGGGAACAGCGGCGAAACGCCAATTTCCAGGCCAGCCGACGGCTGGAAGGCGTAGATATTCTACGGGTTACTCTGAGTGCTGAAGACGCTCTGGCGCGTCTTGAAGAGCTGAGGAGGCACTATGAGCGATAAATTCGGTGATGGTCGCGACCCGTATTTATATCCGGGCCTGAATGTCATGCGTAACCGTCTGGGGATTCATCAGGCGCAGCGTTTGGCGCAGGCGGCTTATGAACTGACGGCGCTGCGTGCGGCGACTATCGAATTGGGGCCGCTTAAACGGGGCTTACCGCACCTGTGCGCCATTCATCGCCAGCTGTATCGGGATATTTTTGACTGGGCGGGACACCTGCGCGAAGTCGATATTTACCAGGGCGATACTCGCTTTTGCCATTTCGCCTATATCGAGAAAGAGGGCAATGCACTGATGCAGGACCTGGAAGATGAGTCCTGGCTGGTGGGATTACCGGAAGACAAGTTTGTCGATCGTCTTGCGCACTATTATTGCGAAATCAATGTGCTGCATCCGTTTCGCATTGGTAGCGGTCTGGCGCAGCGTATTTTCTTCGAACAGTTAGCGATTCATGCAGGGTATGTGCTGAGCTGGGATGGCATTCCGGTTGAGGAGTGGAATCAGGCTAATCAGAGCGGGGCGATGGGTGACCTGTCTGCACTGCGGGCGATATTTCGTAAAGTGGTAAGCGAAGCACCGGAAACTGAGTAGAATAGCGCGGTTCTTATGTACCGGAGCCGCCATGATCCTGCTTATCGATAACTATGATTCTTTTACCTGGAACCTGTACCAATACTTCTGCGAACTGGGGGCTGATGTCCTTGTCAGGCGCAACGACGATCTGACGCTGGCGCAAATTGACGCGCTGAGCCCGCAAAAAATCATCATTTCCCCGGGACCCTGTACGCCGGATGACGCCGGTATTTCGCTGGAGGTTATTCGCTATTTCGCAGGGAAGATCCCTCTGCTGGGCGTTTGTCTGGGGCACCAGGCGATGGCGCAGGCCTTTGGCGCGACCGTGGTTCGGGCGGCGAAAGTGATGCATGGTAAAACGTCGCCGATTACGCATAACGGGCAGGGCGTTTTTCAGGGGCTCGCCAATCCATTAACGGTAACGCGCTACCATTCTCTGGTGGTTGCTCCCGAAACCCTTCCTGACTGCTTTGAGGTGACCGCCTGGAGTGAAACGCAGGAGATCATGGGTATTCGCCACCGGGAGTGGGATATGGAAGGGGTGCAGTTTCACCCGGAGAGCATTCTCAGCGAACAGGGGCATCAGCTGCTGGCTAATTTCCTCAACCGGTGATTTGTGGTTGCTATTCAGTGATTTTTTATTCATATTTTGTGATTATAATTTCACTAGCATTTCTGCTTAACAGGGTGGTAATGACATGGCAACTGAACAAACTGCAATTACACGCGCGACATTCGATGAAGTGATTCTGCCGATTTATGCACCGGCTGAGTTTATCCCGGTAAAAGGGAAAGGGAGTCGAGTATGGGATCAACAGGGTAAAGAGTATGTTGATTTCGCGGGCGGCATTGCAGTTACCGCGTTAGGGCATTGCCATCCTGCGCTGGTTGAGGCGTTAAAAACCCAGGGTGAAACCCTGTGGCATACCAGCAACGTTTTCACCAACGAACCTGCGTTGCGCTTAGGCCGTAAAATCATTGAGGCAACATTCGCCGAACGCGTACTGTTCATGAACTCCGGTACCGAAGCTAACGAAACCGCCTTTAAGCTGGCGCGCCACTATGCCTGCGTGCGTCATAGCCCGTTCAAAACCAAAATCATTGCCTTCCATAACGCGTTTCACGGCCGCTCGCTGTTTACCGTATCCGTCGGCGGGCAGCCGAAATATTCCGACGGCTTTGGACCAAAGCCGGCAGATATCATCCATGTCCCGTTTAACGATCTGCATGCGGTCAAAGCGGTGATGGACGATCACACCTGCGCGGTGGTGATCGAGCCTATTCAGGGCGAGGGTGGCGTTACTGCGGCAACGCCGGCATTCCTGCAAGGCTTGCGTGAGCTCTGTGATCAGCACCAGGCGCTGTTGGTATTTGATGAAGTACAGAGCGGGATGGGGCGTACTGGCTCACTGTTTGCCTATATGCACTACGGCGTGACGCCGGATATCCTCACCAGCGCCAAGGCGCTCGGTGGCGGTTTCCCGGTGAGCGCGGTGCTGACCACCCAGGAGATTGCCTCCGCGTTTCACGTGGGTTCACACGGCTCCACATACGGCGGTAACCCGCTGGCCTGCGCGGTTGCGGGAGCTGCGTTTGATATCATCAACACGCCGGAAGTGCTGGAAGGTATTCAGGCCAAACGCCAGGCGTTTGTTCAGCATTTGCAGAAAATTGACCAGCAGTTTGACATTTTCAGCGACATTCGCGGTATGGGACTGCTGATTGGCGCCGAACTGAAGCCGCAGTTTAAAGGCCGGGCGCGTGATTTCTTGTACGCCGCGGCGAATGAAGGCGTGATGGTACTGAACGCCGGACCGGACGTGATGCGTTTCGCGCCGTCGCTGGTGGTGGAGCAGACCGATATCGATGAAGGGATGCAGCGCTTCGCGCAGGCCGTGGCGAAAGTGGTGGGTTGATTGCCGGATGGCGGCGCGAGCGCCTTATCCGGCCTACAGGGTAAGGTGTGATTCGTAGGCCGGATAAGCGTAGCGCATCCGGCAGTCGATCTTAACCTTTCATGTCCCGCAACCGGCGGCTCAGCCAGATCCCGTGGTGCGGTCGCTGACGCCATGCTACCGACGAAATGGTATGCATGGTGTTCAGATGCCCCAAAACCCGCTGCAGATGCTGCTCAAGGGTGCTTAAAGGCCCATGGGACAGCATCTCTGGCGCCTCAAGAATATTCACATCGCCGGAGCTTCCGGGTCCGTCATATTCCAGCCGCTGCTGACAGCGCTGGATCGCAATTTCACAGGACTCCAGATATCGCTGCGCCAAATCCGGCGTCAGCATCGTATGTTCCCTTGCCAGCGTAGTCATTGCGTTGATGTGTTCGACGATGAACTGACTATGCGTAACCCACAGTTTCATGTCCGCCAGATAGTGCGAGTTGAACCCAGGCTCCTGCATCGCCTGGTTAAGTGAGTTGAACAGCGTGTTATGCGCCTGGTTGACCCGCATGCGTTGATACGCCAGCGGTGTGGCCTGGGGATCGTTGCTAAGAATCAGGCGAATGGCCTCCTGATCGGCTTCTAACGCATCGTGGGCGTTTTTACGCAGTAAACCGCTCTGCCACTGCGGCCACAGCCAGAGCATCCCGCCAAAAGCGATCAGGCAGCCAGTGACCGTATCGATAAACCGCGGCACGATAAACTGTTCCCCGTTCAGTGTCAGCAGTTGCAGGGTATATACCGCGGTGACGGTAAAGCCGACGGTAGCCCAGCCGTAGTTTTTGCGGATGGTCAGATAACTCACCAGGGTTATCAGTAGCATGCCTGCCAGCGTGTAACCTTCCTGAATATGAAAGTGCAGCGTGACGCCGGCGATCACCAGACCGACGAGCGTCCCTACTGAACGGTGTAAAATACGTACCCGGGTTGCCCCGTAGCCATTTTGCGTGACAAACAGGATTGTCATCAAAATCCAGTAGGGTTTTGGCAGGTGTAAGGCGCTGCCCATCAGGCTGGCAATGCTCAACATGACGCTGATGCGTCCGGCATTACGCAGCGCCGGGGATTTCAACGACAGATAGCTTTTCAGGGCAGGGATCAGCGGCAGCCGACGCTGCTTGTCAGCCATTAAATCACGGGCATACAGTGGCCGCTGGGTGCGTAGCACACGGGCAATACGGCTGAAGTGCCAGTAGCAAAATTGACCCACCGGATTGTCCGGATGCTGGTTGGCGATTTTCTCCAGCGTGCCAATCTGCTTTTCCATTGAGAAACGGGTCGGTAAGCGGTGATACAAAATATCATCGGCCAGTACGCGAAGGCGTTCGGCGACGGTGCGCGCATTCCAGCGAATCACTTGTTCGGCGTGGCTACGTTCGACCAGCTTTTGCACCTCTTCCGGCTGGTGGAGGCTAACGGAAATATGTTCCTGTAAATCGAGCGCCTCCTGAAAGGCACGTAGCAGGCGCTTATAATCGTTGTTGCGATGCGCCGACAGCATATGCATTTGCTGATAGCACTGGGTAATTAAATCCACCGCTTTTTGCTGGCGCACCAGCAGGGGAGGCAGCGCTTTTTCTGGGTCGGCATGCTGGGTCAGCATGCTGTACTTGGCCTCACAGTAATCGGCTAATTCGCGGTACAACAAGCTGAGCGACTCACGCAGCGGCTGCTCGCGCCACATCCAGAACCAGAACCAGTTGAACAGGCCATACCACAATGTGCCCAGCGCGTAGATTAGCAGCGGCTCCCAGACGGGCATGTTACCTGCCAGACTGAGTGTGAAAATTGCCGCGATAAGCGAGGCAGGTAGTAGTCGCGCATGCAGAGGGCCTAATTCTGCGGTTACACCAAGAATCAGCGTCAGGCCGGTGAGGATCAGCGGCAGCGGTATAGTCTGTGCCAGCAGTAATTGCATGATCAGACTGCATCCGGCAAACAAAGACGCGCCAATCACTAAGCGTTTGAAAAAGCGCTTATGCGGGGTATCAAGACCGGCAATATTGCAGCAGGCAGGGACGAGGGAAAAGAGGAGTCCCAGATGAAGCTGACCGATGATCAGGCCGACGGCCACAGGTAAACATAGCACCAGCGTTTGTCGTAGTGCGTAGTTGATCTCTGGGTGGTATATCAGTCTTCGCCACATCGGAGCAAACAAAAGTGGCGCATTACGGGGTAACGCGCCACTTCGATGGGGTTAACGTGTGCCGTAGACGACGATGGTCTTACCGTGTGCGGAGATCAGGTTCTGATCTTCCAGCATCTTCAGAATACGACCGACGGTCTCACGGGAGCAGCCAACGATCTGGCCGATTTCCTGACGGGTGATTTTAATCTGCATGCCGTCCGGGTGGGTCATCGCATCAGGCTGTTTCGCCAGATTCAGCAGAGTCTGCGCGATACGACCGGTAACGTCGAGGAAGGCAAGGTTGCCCACTTTTTCAGACGTGACCTGCAGACGGCGAGCCATCTGAGAGGACAGGCGCATCAGAATATCTGGATTGACCTGGATTAATTGGCGAAATTTTTTGTAGGAAATTTCAGCGACTTCACATGCAGTTTTAGCACGGACCCAGGCGCTGCGTTCCTGACCTTCTTCGAAGAGGCCTAATTCACCAATAAAATCGCCCTGATTCAGATAAGAAAGGATCATTTCTTTCCCTTCTTCATCTTTGATCAGCACTGCCACTGAGCCTTTAACGATGTAGTACAACGTTTCCGCTTTTTCACCCTGGTGAATCAGCGTGCTCTTCGATGGGTACTTATGAATATGGCAATGAGACAAGAACCATTCGAGAGTCGGGTCTGTTTGCGGTTTGCCAAGCACCATGCGCGGTTATCCTCTGTTATAAGCTGTCTCCAGAGCCAAAAAACATCCTGTCTCTGGGTTTGCAAAAATGTGCTTCCCGCTACCTGGGAAGGGGGCTGTCAATACGTGCGACGGCCTGTAATGTGATGTCCTCTGCATACATGCAGTACGTCAATGTATTACTGTAGCATCCCGACTGTTTTAGCATAGCTTTCGCCGTGTGTCTCCTGGTGTCTCGCTTCAGCATGACGCAGGTCGCCTTCCGTTGCGAGATTTGTTGTGTGCGCGTAATCTGTCAGGAAAATTGATGCATCGGAGTAATAAAATATGCAAGCACGTGTTAAGTGGGTTGAAGGGCTGACCTTCCTCGGTGAGTCCGCCTCTGGCCACCAGATTTTGATGGACGGTAATTCCGGTGATAAAGCGCCGAGCCCGATGGAAATGGTCTTAATGGCTGCGGGTGGTTGCAGCGCAATTGATGTGGTGTCGATCCTGCAAAAGGGTCGTCAGGATGTGACCAACTGCGAAGTGAAGCTGACCTCCGAGCGTCGTGATGAAGCGCCGCGCCTGTTTACCCATATCAACCTGCATTTCATCGTAACGGGTAACGATCTGAAAGATGCGTCCGTCGCACGTGCGGTCGATCTTTCGGCGGAAAAATATTGCTCCGTGGCGCTGATGCTGGAAAAGGCGGTGAACATTACCCACTCCTATGAAGTGGTTGCCGCGTAATTGCTGATGCCGGATGGCGGCGTTGCCTTATCCGGCCTACAGGGTGATGTTGAGTCGTAGGCCCGATAAGCGAAGCGCCATCGGGCGCTTTCCACATATCACTCTATCTTTTTGCCTTCCATCAGTCGCTGCACCAGCGGCAGCATAATCAATTCCATCGCCAGACCCATTTTTCCGCCCGGTACGACCAACGTATTGATATGAGAAATGAATGAGCCCTGCAGCATGGCCAGCAGCCACGGGAAGTCGATCCCTTCCAGATTACGAAAATGAATCACGACAAAGCTTTCATCGAGTGACGGAATGCTCTTGGCGGCAAAGGGATTAGAGGTATCGACGGTTGGTACGCGTTGGAAGTTGATATGCGTACGGGAAAACTGTGGCGTGATGTAATTGATGTAATCGTCCATTGAGCGCACCACCGAGTCCATCACCGCTTCACGCGAGTGTCCACGCTCGCTGGTATCGCGGGTCAGCTTCTGGATCCACTCCAGGTTCACGATTGGCACCACGCCAACCAGCAGATCGACATGTCGGGCCACATTTTGCTGAGGGGTGACAACGCCGCCGTGAAGTCCCTCATAGAACAGGACATCCGTCGGTTCAGGCAGCGGCTGCCAGGGCGTGAATGTCCCCGGAACCTGATTCCACGGTACTGCTTCATCGTAGGTGTGCAGGTATTTACGCGACTGACCTTTGCCCGTCTGGCCGTATTCAATGAAGGTTTGCTCCAGCAGACCGAAGTCGTTAGCTTCGGGGCCGAAATAGCTGATATGCCGCCCGGCATCGCGTGCTTTGCGAATCGCCATGTCCATTTCCGGACGGGTATAGCGGTGAAAACTGTCACCTTCCACCTCGGCGGCGTGCAGGTTTAACTGCGCGAAAATTTTACGAAACGCGAGGCTGGTGGTGGTGGTCCCCGCGCCGCTGGATCCTGTTACCGCAATCACCGGATGTTTGGCAGACATAACAACTCCATGAAATGGTTGTAATTATAGTAAAGTCGGCCGGCGGCTACGGATTACTCGTGAATCTGCTTCCTCGGCATAATGTTGACCGTTTCATGCAGTTCGGACCACACCAGCACGGCTTCACCTGATTGTAGTTGGCGTTTGACGTCGGCGACTTTTTGTTCGAGCGAGCGTTCATGTTCACCGTAATCGGTGCCTTCACGCAAGACAAAGCTTTCAATCAGATTGTCCAGCGCGTCCGGAGAGATATCTTGCCATGGGATAATCATGATGACGCCTCCAGATACGTTGTCAGCCAGTCCGGGATTCTTGATTCCAGCCACATCTCAGGACGGCGCACTGTGCCACCAATAAATCCGACGTGGCCGCCATGTTCAGTCAGCTGATATTCCACCTGTGAAGGCAGATTTTCCGGTTTCGGGATCACGTGATGATCCATAAACGGATCGTCTTTAGCATGGATAATCAGTGTTGGTTTGGCGATCCGATTGAGCAACGGCATGGCGCTGCACTGGCGGTAATAGTCGATAGCATCGGCGAAACCGTGGATTTTGGCGGTGATCAGATCGTCAAAATCGCGAATGCGGCGCAAAGATTTCAACTGGGCCAGGCTTACCGGCAGCGAACCTGGATATGCCTCAAGCTTACGCGAGGCGTTGGCTTTCAATAAATTGAGCAGGTAGCGCTGATAGACACGGGAAAAGCCCTTGTCCATATGGTAGCTACAGGCTTCGAGCACGAAAGGCGCAGAAACGATAACCGCTGCATCTATCGGAATATCGTTGCCTTCTTTTGCCAGCAGACAAGCCAGCATGTTTCCACCGAGTGAATAACCTACCGCGGCGGTCGGTGCGCGACCGAACTCACGATCCAGCCAGTGTAAAAACCAGGTGCCATCTTCTGTTTCACCGGAGTGATAAATACGGTTCAAACGATTGGGCTCACCACTGCAACCGCGAAAATGCATTACCACGCCCAGCCAGCCGCGCTTTTGTGCTGCTTCAATCAGGCCATGTGCGTAGGGGCTGTTCAGACTACCTTCCAGACCGTGAAAAACCACCAGGCGCGGTTTGTGTCTCGCCTGTTGCGGATCTTCACTCCACGCCAGATCGACGAAATCGCCGTCGGGCAATTCCAGACGCTGCCAGTGGGCGTCGAACTTCACCTTACGGCGAATTAATCGCGGCAGCATCGTCTGCAGATGGCGGTTACTGATACCGCGCATCGGGCGGAATTCTCGCGAATCGTCGGTAGGTGGGGTCATTTCTGTGGACGTGATTTCAACCATAACACCGGAGCAATTAATAATCGGAAAGAATAACTATACCGCGCACAGCGCGTGCGGGTTAGCCAATATGTGATTTTGTCGCTAGTCAGTCAGCAGGTTACGCGAGAAAAAATGAAAATCGACGTTAGGTTTACGTCGCCACAGGCGGGCTTTACGCGTCCCTGTCGCCACGCTTTCTCCAGTATCTTCAAACATTCCTGACGCTTCAAAGCGACGAATCAGACTTTTACGCTGGATCGACTGACCGAGGATCACCTCAGTGGCTTCGAGTAGTTGCCCATGGGTAAATGTTTCTGGCAAGCAGTACACTGGCAGGAGCGAGTACATCGTTTTTTGCCGCAAGCGATGCAGCGCCGCTGTAATGATTTTCTCGTGATCAAACGCGAGTGAATAGTTTTTCAGCTCATCAACCGGCACCCAACGGGCATTGCTGACGCTGGCGATATGGGGCGCGCAGTCTACCCAGGCGATTAGTGCAAACCAGGTGACCGTCAGGCTCCAGCCGCGCGGGTCACGATCAGGCCCGGAAAAGGTATCCAGTTGTTCCAGCCACGAAGGCGAAACACCCGTTTTTTCAGTGAGTTTGCGCAGCGCGGTGGTACGGGTTGAATCATCGTTTTCGATATCAATAAAGCCGCCGGGTAATCCCCAACGTCCTTTTTGCGGCTGCTTTGCCCGCTCGACCAGTAATACGCACAGCGCCTGCTGATGCAGGGTAAATAACACACTATCTACCGTCACCAGAGGTGAAGGGAAGCGGCTGGCGTCGTACTGATTCAGGTAGTCGGCTTCGGTGGTCATAAGGTACTCACGATGATTTGTAACGCTGATAAGTGTACCAGCCCGGCACCGGGGGGCAAGGTTCGTTTTTTCTCATTACTTATCAGTTGATTAACTAACAGCTTAAAAATAATTCATTTTCTGCTTGCTTAATATGTGTCTTAGGGACATTATTAATTGTGTCGAAGGGACACAATTAAGGGGTGAGTGCGATGAACATAAAATTGACACTAACTTTGGACGACCAGGTCTATGTCGTCGCCAGCGGTGTTTTTCCTGATGGTGCTGTCTGGTTAAAAGTCACCGATGCGTTGCCAACCTTTGCTCGCCTGATGCGCATCCGTGCCACGGCTATGCGCGATATGAACGATTTTATGCTGCTGGCGCAACTGGTTGAGGCGGTCCGTCATCAGACCGATGTACTGGTCAGCCATCTCGACCTTCCCTGGCTGCCGTGGGCGCGTCAGGACAGACATATGGTATCGGGTGACAGCTTTGCGCTGAAAGTCTTCGCCAGTCAGCTCAATACGTTGAAATTTGACAAGGTCAACGTGCTCGACCCGCACAGTGACGCGGCGGCGGCTGCAATCGACAACTTTGTGGCGATCCCCCAGGAGGTTTGCCTGATGCAAAGCGCGTCATTATCGCGGCTGTTTCAGCAAAACGCGCTGATGTTGGTTGCTCCCGATGCAGGATCGCTGAAGAAGATTGATGCCGTAGCCAGAGCGGCCGGTGTGGAGCAGTACGCCATCCTGAGCAAAAAACGTGATGTGGCAAGCGGCAGCCTGACGGGATTTGCGTTATTGGCCGGAGACGTCAGGGGGAGGGATCTGCTGATTGTCGACGACCTGTGTGATGCTGGTGGCACCTTCATAGGTTCTGCGCAGGTGCTACGTGATGCCGGTGCCCGCAGCGTTAGCCTGTACGTCACCCACGGGATCTTTTCTAAGGGCGTTGAACACCTGTTTGCTAACGGTATTGACGCCATCTACACCACCACTTCTTTAGCTGCCCCGACGCTGGAACATCCGCAGCTTGAACTTATCGATATTGACGCTATTTACCGCGCCTGAGGGAGACACCTGTTATGAAAATGAATCCAATTTTAGCTATCGACGGCTACAAAGTGTCTCACCGCGTGCAGTATCCGCAGGGCACCCGTCGCGTGTATTCCAACTTTACCCCACGCAGCGATCGCTTTTTCTCCTCGCCGTTGGCGGATGGCAAACTGGTATTTTTCGGCCTGCAGGGGTTTATGCAGTGGTTTTTAGTCGACCTGTTTAATGAGGCGTTCTTTGCCCGCCCGGAAGATGAGGTTGTGAGTGAATACAAACAGGTCATGGATAGCTATCTCGGCAAAGATGCAGTGGCGGTGGACCATATTCGTGCATTGCATCAGTTGGGCTATCTGCCGCTGCACATCAAGGCGCTGGATGAAGGTAGCAAAGTCCCAATGACGGTGCCGGTTTTAACCATTATCAACACCAAACCCGAATTTTTCTGGCTGGTGAATTACCTGGAGACCGTCCTGTCGGCGGAATTGTGGAAAGCGTCGACAAACGCCACGATTGCTCACCATTACCGCAAAATCTGCGCACGCTGGGCACAGAAAACCTGTAGCGACCAGACGCATCTTGACTTCCAGTGCCATGACTTTTCATTTCGCGGTATGTCCGGATTACAGGACACCATGCAGGCGGGCAGTGGGCATTTGTTGAGCTTTAAAGGGACCGACAGTATTCCATCTCTGTTGTACGCCCGCGATTACTACACCGACGGCGAGCCCTATTTTATCGGCGCCAGCATTCCAGCTACTGAACACAGCGTGATGTGTATGGGCGAGCGCGAGCATGAGATTGAAACCTTCCGCCGCCTGATTGCCGATCTCTACCCGCAAGGATTTGTATCGATAGTATCTGATACCTGGGACTACTGGCAGGTACTGACGGAATATACCCGTGAACTGAAGGGCATCATTCTGGCGCGTGAAGGTCGTGTGGTATTCCGTCCGGATAGCGGCAACCCGGTAGAGATTCTGTGCGGTACTGGCGAAGATAACGATACAAGCAGCGATCGTACCGCTCAGGAGAAAGGGTCCGTGGAAGTGCTGTGGGAGATTTTTGGCGGTACGATTAACGCCAAAGGTTACAAGGTGCTCGACCCGCATGTTGGACTGATTTATGGCGACTCCATCACCCTTGAGCGGGCGAATGAGATCCTGCGTCGTCTGGAAGCGAAAGGATTTGCCAGTTCAAACGTCGTGTTTGGCGTCGGTTCCTTTACCTATCAGTACAACACGCGTGACACCTTCGGTTTTGCGATGAAAGCGACGTGGGGAGAAGTCGACGGCAAAGGCCGGACGATTTTCAAAGAGCCGAAAACCGATAATGGCCTGAAGCGCTCAGCCCGTGGTCTGCTTCGCGTCACACGTGATGAGCAAGGGGAACTGCGTCTGCATGATGAACAGACTTGGGAGCAAGAGCAGGAAGGGGAGCTGAAAACTCGTTTTCTCAACGGCAAGCTGTTTAACCACGAGCATTTCGAAGAAATCCGCCAGCGTCTGGCGATGCAGGGATAATTCAACAAAAATGCCGGATAGGACGTATTGGCGTCGGATCCGGCAATTATGACTACTCGGCGAGCATCTGCTCAAGTTGTTCCTGAGCGTCCAGCCAGGCCATTTCACACTCTTCCAGCCCGGATTTCGCACTGGCCTGCTGTTGCAGACAATCGGTGAGTTCGCCTTTGCGGCTTTGGTCGTACAGTTCGCTGTCGCCGAGTTTCTCTTCCGCCTGAGCTAACTGCGCGTGCAGTTTCTCCATCTCTTTTTCCAGACGGGTGATCTCTTTGCGCAGCGGTTGCGTCAGAGTGCGCAGTTCAGCTTCACGACGCTTCTGGTCTTTACGTGCCTGGGCGCTGTTAACGCTTTCTTTCGCCGGTTCGTCGCTCTGATTTTCCTGTTTCTGGACATCGCTCAGCCACTGCTGATAATCCTCCAGATCGCCATCAAACGGCTCGACTTTCTTGTCGTGTACCAGATAGAGGTCGTCGGTGGTGGAGCGGATCAGGTGACGGTCGTGCGAGACGACAACCAGCGCGCCTTCAAAATCGATCAGCGCTTCGGTCAGCGCCTGACGCATATCTAAGTCCAAGTGGTTGGTCGGTTCATCGAGCAGCAGCAGGTTCGGGCGCTGCCAGACGATCAATGCCAGCACCAGACGCGCCTTTTCACCACCGGAGAAGCGGCGAGTTTCTTCGCTGACTTTATCGCCCTGGAAGCCGAATCCACCCAGGTAGTCTCGTAGTTTCTGCTCCAGCTCCTGCGGCGCCATGCGTGCCAGATGCTGAATTGGTGATTCATCGGCGCGTAAAAACTCCAGCTGGTGCTGCGCGAAGTAGCCCAGCTTGATGCCTTTCGCCAGGCCAATCTCGCCGCTGATGGGGGCCAGTTCGCCGGCCAGCAGCTTAATCAGCGTCGATTTACCCGCGCCGTTGCGACCGAGCAGACCGATGCGGGAACCCGGCACCAGGTTCAGTTTGATCGAATCGAGAATGACGCGATCGCCGTAGCCAGCGCTGACCTTTTCCATCTTCAGCAGCGGGTTTGGCAGGCTTTCCGGTTCACGGAAGCTGAAGTGGAACGGGTTGTCCACGTGCGCTGGGGCAATCAGCTCCATGCGTTCCAGCATTTTGATACGACTCTGCGCCTGTTTTGCTTTCGTTGCTTTAGCGCGGAAACGATCGATATAGCTTTGCAGATGTGCCACGCGCTCCTGCTGGCTTTCGTACATTGCCTGTTGCTGCGCGAGGCGGGTCGCACGCTGTATTTCAAACGCGCTGTAGTTGCCGGTGTACTCGAACATGGTTTGCTGTTCGATATGAATAATTTTATCCACCACTGGATCGAGGAAGTCGCGGTCGTGGGAGATCAAGATCAGCGTGCCCTGATAGCTTTTCAGCCATCTTTCCAGCCAGATCACCGCGTCGAGATCGAGGTGGTTGGTAGGTTCATCGAGCAGTAGTAGGTCTGAACGGCAAATCAGCGCCTGGGCCAGGTTGAGGCGCATACGCCAGCCACCGGAGAAGTCGCTGACCGGCCGTTCAAGCTGTTCGTTGGAGAAACCGAGGCCATGCAGCAGGCTGGCGGCGCGTGAACGCACGGTCCAGGCGTCGATGGCATCCAGCTTGCCATGGACAGTGGCAATGGCATGTCCATCGTTACGTTCGTTGGCGTCGTTCAACTGCGCTTCCAGTTGACGATATTCGCGGTCACCGTCAATGACGTACTCCAGCGCGGGCTGTGGCAACGCAGGCGTTTCCTGATTCACCCACGCGAGCTGCCAGTTTCCCGGATAGGTAAATCCTCCAGCGTCGGCGCTGAGTTCATTTTTCAGCAATGCCAGCAGGGTAGATTTACCGCAGCCATTTTTACCCACCAGGCCAACCTTCTGCCCTGGATTAATGGTGGCCGTGGCATTGTCCAGCAAGACGCGCACGCCGCGACGAATTTGTAACGATGAGAAAACAATCATAAGGCGCCGTATGTTCAGACTATGTTAATTTATCATTATGATAATGTAATGTGCGGGCCGTTTGCCGCACCGAGGCGCAATGGTAGCCCAAAACGTCGAAAATAGACAAAAGACAAAACCGGGAGGGGGATGATGTTCCAGCCAGCGAAAGTCTTGCTGCTGTATGCCCATCCGGAATCTCAGGACTCGGTCGCGAACCGTGTTCTGCTTAAACCGGCCATGCAGCTCAGCAATGTTACCGTGCACGACCTTTACGCGCACTATCCTGATTTTTTTATCGATATTCCGCATGAACAGGCGCTGCTGCGTGAGCATGATGTGATCGTTTTTCAGCATCCGCTTTACACCTATAGCTGTCCGGCGCTGTTAAAGGAGTGGCTTGACCGCGTACTGAGCCGCGGATTTGCCAGCGGTCCCGGAGGGAATCAACTGGCGGGAAAGTACTGGCGTAGCGTTATCACTACCGGAGAACCGGAAAGTGCCTACCGCTATGACGCGCTAAACCGTTATCCAATGAGCGATGTGCTGCGCCCTTTCGAGCTGACGGCCGGTATGTGCCGCATGCACTGGATGAGCCCTATTATCGTTTACTGGGCCAGAAGGCAAACGAAGCAGGAGCTGGACAGCCATGCGAAAGCGTATGGTGACTGGCTGGCGAATCCGATCCCTGTGGGAGGCCGCTGATGGAAGGTTCAGATTTGTTGACAGCCGGAGTGTTGTTTCTCTTCGCGGCGGTGGCGGCGGTACCGTTGGCGTCCAGGTTGGGTATCGGTCCGGTGTTGGGTTACTTGCTGGCGGGTATTGCCATCGGCCCGTGGGGATTAGGGTTCATCAGCGATGTGGATGAAATCCTGCACTTTTCCGAGCTGGGCGTGGTTTTTCTGATGTTCATCATTGGGTTGGAACTTAATCCGGCCAAGCTGTGGCAACTGCGGCGTTCAATTTTTGGCGTCGGCGCCGCGCAGGTGATGCTGAGCGCGGTGGTGCTGGCAGGATTATTGATGCTCACTGCGTTCTCCTGGCAGGCGGCAGTGGTTGGCGGCATTGGTCTGGCGATGTCATCGACCGCGATGGCGCTACAGTTGATGCGTGAGAAAGGCATGAACCGCAGTGAATCCGGGCAGTTGGGTTTTTCGGTGCTGCTGTTTCAGGATCTGGCGGTGATCCCTGCGCTGGCGCTGGTTCCGCTGCTGGCGGGGTCTGCTGACGAACATTTTGACTGGATTAAAGTGGGAATGAAGGTGCTGGCCTTTGCCGGCATGCTGATTGGCGGGCGCTATTTGCTGCGTCCGGTTTTCCGCTTTATTGCGGATTCTGGCGTGCGGGAAGTGTTCACCGCTGCCACGCTGCTGTTGGTGCTGGGTTCTGCTTTATTTATGGATGCGCTGGGGCTGTCAATGGCGCTGGGAACGTTTATCGCGGGTGTGCTGCTGGCGGAAAGTGAATACCGACATGAGCTGGAAACGGCAATCGATCCTTTTAAAGGACTGTTGCTCGGGCTGTTTTTTATCTCCGTTGGCATGTCGCTCAATCTCGGCGTGCTCTACACCCATATTCTGTGGGTGGCAGCGAGTGTGATCGTGCTGGTGGTCGTAAAAATGCTGGTGCTGTATGTACTGGCGCGTCTTAACGGCATGAGAAGCTCTGAACGGATGCAATTTGCCGGGGTTTTAAGTCAGGGCGGTGAATTCGCTTTCGTGCTGTTTTCAACGGCATCCTCGCAACGGCTGTTTCAGGGCGACCAAATGGCGTTGCTGCTGGTGACCGTCACACTGTCGATGATGACCACGCCGCTGGTGATGAAGTTGATTGATAAATGGCTCTCCCGCCAGTTTAACGGCACGGATGAGGAAGACGAAAAACCCTGGGTGGAAGATGATAAACCGCAGGTGATTGTGGTGGGGTTTGGGCGTTTTGGTCAGGTTATTGGTCGCCTGTTGATGGCCAATAAAATGCGTATTACCGTCCTGGAGCGAGATATCAGCGCGGTGAATCTGATGCGCAAATATGGCTATAAGGTCTACTACGGTGACGCCACTCAGGTGGAACTGTTGCGCTCCGCAGGGGCAGAGGCGGCACAGTCTATTGTTATTACCTGTAATGAGCCTGAAGACACAATGAAACTGGTGGAACTGTGCCAACAGTATTTTCCGCATTTGCATATTCTTGCGCGAGCGCGCGGACGTGTAGAGGCGCATGAGTTATTACAGGCCGGTGTGACGCAGTTTTCGCGCGAAACGTTCTCCAGTGCGCTGGAGTTGGGGCGTAAAACGCTGGTTACACTGGGGATGCATCCGCACCAGGCCCAGCGTGCCCAGCTGCATTTTCGTCGGCTGGATATGCGCATGCTGCGGGAACTGATCCCCATGCATACAGATACGGTACAAATCTCTCGAGCCAGGGAAGCACGGCGCGAGCTGGAGGAAATTTTCCAACGAGAGATGCAGCAAGAGCGACGTCAGCTGGATGGCTGGGATGAATTTGAGTAGAGGATAATCATGGCAATTCGTAAACGTTTTATCGCAGGTGCAAAATGTCCGTCCTGCCAGTCGCAGGATACTCTGGCGATGTGGCGTGAAAATAATATCGATATTGTTGAGTGTGTTAAGTGCGGTCATCAGATGCGGGAAGCCGATAAAGAGGCGCGCGAGCACGTTCGCAAAGAAGAGCAAGTGATCGGGATTTTTCATCCGGACTAGCGATATGGCGCAGCTTTTTTTAAGCTAGAGGGTACACGGGTGCAGAATTCCGCTACAATCTGCGCCACTATTCTTTCCATGCTCAGGAGATATCATGAAAGTAGCAAAGGACCTGGTGGTCAGCCTGGCCTATCAGGTACGTACAGAAGACGGTGTGTTGGTTGATGAGTCTCCGGTGAGTGCACCGCTGGACTACCTGCATGGTCACGGTTCCCTGATTTCTGGCCTGGAAACAGCGCTGGACGGTCATGAAGTTGGCGACAAATTCGATGTTGCTGTTGGCGCAAACGACGCATACGGTCAGTACGACGAAAACCTGGTGCAGCGCGTTCCTAAAGACGTCTTCATGGGCGTTGACGAACTGCAGGTTGGCATGCGTTTCCTGGCTGAAACTGACCAGGGTCCAGTACCGGTAGAAATTACCGAAGTGGAAGACGACCACGTTGTGGTTGACGGTAACCACATGCTGGCTGGCCAGAATCTGAAATTCAACGTAGAAGTTGTTGCTATCCGCGAAGCGACCGAAGAAGAACTGGCTCACGGCCACGTTCACGGTGCGCACGGTCACGACCACGATCATGACCACGGTCATGACGGTTGCTGCGGTGGTCACGGCCACGACCATGGTCACGAGCACGGCGGCGAAGGCTGCTGCGGCGGTGGCGGTAAAGGTAACGGCGGCGGCTGCGGTTGCCACTAATACCCTTCGTCTTTCAACCCACAGCGGTGTTGGCTGCGCTTTCGAATCCTGGTCACATAGTTATCTATGCTCCCAGGACTTCCTCAAGCTTGCCGCCTTGCTGTGATTTGAAATCCTTTGGGTATATGTGAGTAGATCCGATAAGCGTTAGCGCTTTCGGACACAAAAAAAGCGGGGATATCCCCGCTTTTTTACGTCTCAATAATGTGGCGGAGGGGTCTCTTCAGACTGCGACGCGATGTGGGACGGTTGCGTTGCTTTGAGCTTTTCCGTCAGCAGACGCAGATGGTCGCGCAGTTTGGCCATTTCCAGTTCATGCGCGGTCACCGTCACGTTGAGCTCTTCAATGGTTATCTCCTGAAATGCCAGGCGACTTTCCAGTTCAGCCAGGCGAGTTTCCATTGTTGTATCCTGCATGATTCACCTCTTTCTTTTTTCTCCGGCAGATCGCGGACTGCGGCGAATTCTACTTAACTTTGCCTGTTTGCACAGCACTCAATCTTCGGTCACGAAACTAATTTAAACAAAAAGAGTCTGAAAAGTGGTGATAATAGGGCGTGCCTGTATGTTGATTTGTTCTGCAACGCTTTATAGTACATTTTTATGTTAGTTAACCCTGGGGTGAGATGCCCCGGCCCTGGAGATATGGATGAAATCACTGTTTAAAGTAACGCTGCTGGCGACCACAATGGCTGTTGCTCTGCATGCCCCGATCACCTTCGCTGCTGATGCTGCGAAACCAGCCGCTACTGCTGACAGCAAAGCAGCATTCAAGAATGACGACCAAAAAGCCGCTTACGCGCTGGGCGCGTCCCTGGGTCGTTATATGGAAAACTCTCTGAAAGAGCAGGAAAAGCTGGGCATCAAACTGGATAAAGATCAGCTGATCGCTGGTGTTCAGGATGCGTTTGCAGACAAGAGCAAACTGTCTGACCAGGAAATCGAACAAACTCTGCAGGCGTTTGAAGCGCGCGTGAAGAGCTCCGCCCAGGCAAAAATGGAAAAAGACGCGGCTGACAACGAAGCCAAAGGTAAAGTTTACCGCGAGAAATTTGCTAAAGAGAAAGGCGTTAAAACCTCGGCTACTGGCCTGGTCTACAAAGTAGAGAAAGAAGGTACCGGCGCTGCACCGAAAGACAGCGATACCGTGGTTGTTAACTACAAAGGTACGCTGATCGATGGTAAAGAGTTTGATAACTCTTATACCCGTGGTGAGCCGCTCTCTTTCCGTCTTGACGGCGTGATCCCGGGCTGGACTGAAGGCCTGAAAAACATCAAGAAAGGCGGCAAAATCCAGCTGGTTATCCCACCGGATCTGGCTTACGGCAAAACGGGCGTTCCGGGCATTCCGGCCAACTCTACGCTGGTCTTTGATGTTGAACTGTTAGACATCAAACCGGCACCGAAAGCTGACGCGCAGCCAGATGCTGCACCGGCAGATAAAGCTGCAGACAGCAGCAAAAAATAAGCTAACAAAAACCGCCGCCCACAGGGCGGCGGTTTTTTATTATCGACAGGATATAATTAATACTGGAAAGCGCCTTGTGCGCTGTATTACTTTAGATGCCCCTATAATAGTGATGAGCCTGCCCTGACAACATAACGACAGGCTCCTGAAAAGGAGTGCTTTTTTTCATGTCCAGGTCGCTTTTAACCAACGAAACCAGTGAGCTAGATTTGCTGGATCAACGTCCTTTCGATCAAACCGACTTCGATATCCTCAAATCCTACGAAGCGGTAGTGGACGGGTTGGCGATGCTCATTGGTTCCCATTGTGAAATCGTATTGCACTCTTTGCAGGATTTGAAATGCTCGGCCATCCGCATTGCTAACGGTGAACACACGGGCCGTAAAATTGGCTCACCGATTACTGACCTTGCGTTGCGTATGCTGCATGATATGACGGGTGCGGATAGCAGCGTGTCGAAGTGTTACTTCACACGTGCGAAAAGCGGTGTCTTGATGAAGTCGGTGACGATTGCCATTCGCAACCGTGAGCATCGCGTGATTGGTCTGCTGTGCATCAACATGAACCTTGATGTCCCTTTCTCGCAGATAATGAATACCTTTATCCCACCGGAAACCCCGGAAGTGGGCTCTGCCGTCAACTTCGCTTCTTCGGTGGAAGATCTGGTTACCCAGACGCTGGAATTCACAATCGAAGAAGTGAATGCCGATCGTAATGTTTCCAACAACGCGAAGAACCGCCAGATCGTCCTGAATTTGTATGAGAAAGGCATCTTCGATATTAAAGATGCCATCAACCAGGTCGCCGATCGGCTGAACATCTCCAAACATACGGTCTACCTCTATATTCGTCAGTTCAAAAGTGGCGATTTCCAGGGGCAAGATAAGTAATGCGTTTTGCCATCATGGTGACGGGGCCTGCGTACGGCACGCAGCAGGCGAGCAGCGCGTTGCAATTTGCTCATGCACTACTCAAAGAAGGGCATGAGTTAAGCAGCATCTTTTTCTATCGTGAAGGTGTGTATAACGCCAACCTACTCACTTCGCCTGCCAGTGATGAATACGATCTGGTACGGGCCTGGCAACAGCTGAACCAACAGCATGGTGTAACACTGAATATTTGCGTGGCTGCGGCGTTGCGACGCGGCGTGGTTGATGAGACTGAGGCAAAGCGGCTGGGGCTGGCAGGAGCTAATTTACAATCAGGTTTTAACCTCAGCGGGCTTGGATCGCTGGCTGAGGCATCCCTGACCTGCGATCGCGTGGTGCAATTCTGATGAAACGTGTTGCTTTTGTCTTTTCTACCGTGCCGCACGGCAGCGCATCTGGCCGTGAAGGGTTAGATGCATTGCTGGCGACCTCTGCATTAACGGAAGACCTCGGCGTGTTTTTTATCGGAGATGGCGTCTTTCAAATCCTTCAGGGACAGCAACCGGATGCCGTGCTGGCGCGAGACTATATCGCGACCTTCAAACTGTTAGGGTTGTACGATATCGATCAATGTTGGCTCTGCGCTGCCTCATTACGCGAGCGGGGCCTTCAGCAGGGGAGTAATTTTGTGATCGATGCGACAGCGCTTGAACCGGAAGATTTACGCCGTGAGTTAGGCAACTATGACGTCATTTTAAGGTTTTGAGACTCTCATGCTGCACACACTACATCGCTCCGCGTGGCTTACCGATTTCTCCTCTCTTCTTCGTCTGATTGATAAAGACGATGAACTTTTATTGCTCCAGGATGGCGTGACGGCAGCAATCGAAGGAAGCCGTTTCCTTGAAAGTCTGCAAAATGCCTCCATTAAGGTCTATGTACTGGAAGAAGACATTAAGGCTCGCGGGTTGAGCGGTCAAATTTCAGACAGTGTCGTCAGGGTTAGCTATACTGACTTCGTCAGACTTACGGTGAAGCATCCCAGCCAGATGTCCTGGTAATTGTGGGATCGTTGTATATTTCTTGACACCTTTTCGACACCGACCTAAAATTCTGCGTCCTCATATTGTATGAGGTCGTTTTATTACGTGTTTACGAAGCAAAAGCTAAAACCAGGAGCTATTTAATGGCAACAGTTAACCAGCTGGTACGCAAACCACGTGCACGCAAAGTTGCAAAAAGCAACGTGCCTGCGCTGGAAGCATGCCCGCAGAAACGTGGCGTATGTACTCGTGTATATACTACCACTCCTAAAAAACCGAACTCCGCACTGCGTAAAGTTTGCCGTGTTCGTCTGACTAACGGTTTTGAAGTGACTTCCTACATCGGTGGTGAAGGTCACAACCTGCAGGAGCACTCCGTGATCCTGATCCGTGGCGGTCGTGTAAAAGACCTCCCGGGTGTTCGTTACCACACCGTTCGTGGTGCGCTTGACTGCTCCGGCGTTAAAGACCGTAAGCAATCACGCTCCAAGTATGGCGTGAAACGTCCTAAGGCTTAATGGTTCTCCGTTAAGTAAGGCCAAACGTTTTATATTAATGTCAAACTAAACTCTTAGAGTTTTGGACAATCCTGAATTAACAACGGAGTATTTCCATGCCACGTCGTCGCGTCATTGGTCAGCGTAAAATTCTGCCGGATCCGAAGTTCGGATCAGAACTGCTGGCTAAATTTGTAAATATCCTGATGGTAGATGGTAAAAAATCTACTGCCGAAACTATCGTATACAGCGCGCTGGAGACCCTGGCTCAGCGTTCTGGTAAAAACGAACTGGAAGCTTTCGAAGTAGCTCTCGAAAACGTGCGCCCGACTGTCGAAGTTAAGTCTCGCCGCGTTGGTGGTTCTACTTATCAGGTACCAGTTGAAGTCCGTCCGGTCCGTCGTAATGCTCTGGCAATGCGTTGGATCGTTGAAGCTGCTCGTAAACGCGGTGATAAATCCATGGCTCTGCGCCTGGCGAACGAACTTTCTGATGCTGCAGAAAACAAAGGTACTGCAGTTAAGAAACGTGAAGACGTTCACCGTATGGCAGAAGCCAACAAGGCGTTCGCACACTACCGTTGGTAATCCCTTCGGAGTTTTAGTCACCAGGCGGGCGCTTCTAGTAAGCAGCCCGCTTTGGGCTACTTAAATTGAACGCCTAAAAGATAAACGAGGAATCAAATGGCTCGTACAACACCCATCGCGCGCTACCGTAACATCGGTATCAGTGCGCACATCGACGCCGGTAAAACCACTACTACCGAACGTATTCTGTTCTACACCGGTGTAAACCATAAAATCGGTGAAGTTCATGACGGCGCAGCCACCATGGACTGGATGGAGCAGGAGCAGGAACGTGGTATTACTATCACCTCCGCAGCGACTACTGCATTCTGGTCTGGTATGGCTAAGCAGTATGAACCGCATCGCGTAAACATCATCGACACCCCGGGGCACGTTGACTTCACTATCGAAGTAGAACGTTCCATGCGTGTGCTTGATGGTGCAGTAATGGTTTACTGCGCAGTTGGTGGTGTTCAGCCTCAGTCTGAAACCGTATGGCGTCAGGCAAACAAATATAAAGTTCCGCGCATTGCGTTCGTTAACAAAATGGACCGTATGGGTGCGAACTTCCTGAAAGTTGTTGGTCAGATCAAAACCCGTCTGGGCGCGAACCCTGTTCCGCTGCAGCTGGCAATTGGCGCTGAAGAAGCGTTCACCGGTGTTGTTGACCTGGTGAAAATGAAAGCCATCAACTGGAACGAAGAAGATGCAGGCGTAACCTTCACTTATGAAGATATCCCGGCTGACATGCAGGAACTGGCTGAAGAATGGCACCAGAACCTGATCGAGTCCGCTGCAGAAGCTTCAGAAGAGCTGATGGAGAAATACCTGGGTGGTGAAGAACTGACTGAAGAAGAGATCAAAAAAGCTCTGCGTCAGCGTGTTCTGAACAACGAAATCATCCTGGTAACCTGTGGTTCTGCGTTCAAGAACAAAGGTGTTCAGGCGATGCTGGATGCGGTAATTGATTACCTGCCATCCCCAGTAGACGTACCTGCGATCAACGGTATTCTGGACGACGGTAAAGATACTCCTGCTGAGCGTCATGCTAGCGATGACGAGCCGTTTGCTGCTCTGGCATTCAAAATCGCTACCGACCCGTTCGTGGGTAACCTGACCTTCTTCCGCGTGTACTCTGGTGTGGTTAACTCCGGTGACACCATCCTGAACTCCGTGAAAACTGCACGTGAACGTTTCGGCCGTATCGTACAGATGCACGCTAACAAACGTGAAGAGATCAAAGAAGTTCGCGCGGGCGATATCGCTGCTGCTATCGGTCTGAAAGACGTGACCACTGGTGACACTCTGTGTGACCCGGATCACCCGATCATTCTGGAACGTATGGAATTCCCTGAGCCGGTAATTTCCATCGCGGTAGAACCGAAAACCAAAGCTGACCAGGAAAAAATGGGTCTGGCTCTGGGCCGTCTGGCTAAAGAAGACCCGTCATTCCGCGTATGGACTGACGAAGAATCTAACCAGACCATTATCGCTGGTATGGGTGAGCTGCACCTCGACATCATCGTTGACCGTATGAAGCGTGAATTCAACGTTGAAGCGAACGTCGGTAAACCTCAGGTTGCTTACCGTGAAGCGATTCGCGCGAAAGTTACCGATATCGAAGGTAAACACGCTAAGCAGTCTGGTGGTCGCGGTCAGTACGGTCATGTTGTTATCGACATGTACCCGCTGGAGCCGGGTTCAAACCCGAAAGGCTACGAGTTCATCAACGACATCAAAGGTGGTGTAATTCCTGGCGAATACATCCCGGCCGTTGATAAAGGCATCCAGGAACAGCTGAAATCTGGCCCGCTGGCTGGTTACCCGGTTGTTGATCTGGGCGTGCGTCTGCACTTCGGTTCTTACCATGACGTTGACTCCTCTGAGCTGGCGTTTAAACTGGCCGCTTCTATCGCCTTCAAAGATGGCTTTAAGAAAGCGAAACCAGTTCTGCTTGAGCCTATCATGAAGGTTGAAGTAGAGACTCCGGAAGAGAACACCGGTGACGTAATCGGTGACTTGAGCCGCCGTCGTGGTATGCTTCGTGGTCAGGAATCCAACGTCACTGGCGTTGTTATCCATGCTGAAGTTCCGCTGTCTGAAATGTTCGGATATGCAACCCAGCTGCGTTCTCTGACCAAAGGCCGTGCTTCTTACTCCATGGAGTTCCTGAAGTACGACGATGCGCCGAACAACGTTGCTCAGGCCGTTATTGAAGCCCGTGGTAAATAATCCACAGGATTAAAACCTAAGTCCCGTGCTCTCTCCATAGGGGAGAGCACTATAGTAAGGAATATAGCCGTGTCTAAAGAAAAATTTGAACGTACAAAACCGCACGTTAACGTCGGCACCATCGGCCACGTTGACCACGGTAAAACTACCCTGACCGCTGCAATCACTACCGTACTGGCTAAAACCTACGGCGGTGCTGCTCGTGCATTCGACCAGATCGATAACGCGCCGGAAGAAAAAGCTCGTGGTATCACCATCAACACTTCTCACGTTGAATATGACACCCCGACTCGCCACTACGCACACGTAGACTGCCCGGGCCACGCCGACTATGTTAAAAACATGATCACCGGTGCTGCGCAGATGGACGGCGCGATCCTGGTTGTTGCTGCGACTGACGGCCCGATGCCGCAGACTCGTGAGCACATCCTGCTGGGTCGTCAGGTAGGCGTTCCGTACATCATCGTGTTCCTGAACAAATGCGACATGGTTGATGACGAAGAGCTGCTGGAACTGGTAGAAATGGAAGTTCGTGAACTTCTGTCTCAGTACGATTTCCCGGGCGACGACACTCCGATCGTTCGTGGTTCTGCTCTGAAAGCGCTGGAAGGCGAAGCAGAGTGGGAAGCGAAAATCATCGAACTGGCTGGCTTCCTGGATTCTTACATTCCAGAACCAGAGCGTGCGATTGACAAGCCGTTCCTGCTGCCTATCGAAGACGTATTCTCCATCTCCGGTCGTGGTACCGTTGTTACCGGTCGTGTAGAGCGCGGTATCATCAAAGTTGGTGAAGAAGTTGAAATCGTTGGTATCAAAGAGACTGCTAAGTCTACCTGTACTGGCGTTGAAATGTTCCGCAAACTGCTGGACGAAGGCCGTGCTGGTGAGAACGTTGGTGTTCTGCTGCGTGGTATCAAACGTGAAGAAATCGAACGTGGTCAGGTACTGGCTAAGCCGGGCTCTATCAAGCCGCACACCAAGTTCGAATCTGAAGTGTACATTCTGTCCAAAGACGAAGGCGGCCGTCATACTCCGTTCTTCAAAGGCTACCGTCCGCAGTTCTACTTCCGTACTACTGACGTGACTGGTACCATCGAACTGCCGGAAGGCGTAGAGATGGTAATGCCGGGCGACAACATCAAAATGGTTGTTACCCTGATCCACCCGATCGCGATGGACGACGGTCTGCGTTTCGCAATCCGTGAAGGCGGCCGTACTGTTGGTGCGGGCGTTGTTGC